>CACJWS010000006.1 GCA_902596975.1 uncultured Pelagibacteraceae bacterium
TAAAGGTCTCCATAGTCATTCCCTCTCATATAAGGCATTCCTTTTCCTTTTAATCTAAATTGTTTACCGCTTTGAGTTCCTGCTGGAATTTTAATTTTAGCTTTTCCTCCGTCAATTGTTGGAATTTCAATAGATGTTCCAAGAGCAGCATCAGCAATAGAAATTGGACACTCAAAAAATAAGTTTTCGTCGGATCTTTTAAATAAGTCATGAGAATGAACATTTATGAATAAGTACAAATCACCACTACTACTGCCCCTTGATCCAGCCTCTCCTTTTCCTGAAAGTCTAATTCTGGTCCCATCATCCACACCTTTTGGAATAGTAACAGATAATCTTTTTGAAGCTTGTTTTTTACCTTGCCCATTACAACTAGAGCAAGGATGAGTGATTTCCTCTCCTGCACCTGCGCATTGAGGACATGTTTGTTGGACTGTAAAAAAACCTTGGCTTGATCTTACTTGACCATGACCACCACACATCGAACATACTCCAGCTTGATGACCAGGTTTTGAACCCGACCCACTACAAGTATCACATTTTTCAGACGTAGAAAATTTTATATCTTGTTTCTTTCCAGAAAAGGCCTCTTCCAAAGATATTGATAAATCATATCTTAAATCCGACCCTCTATTATTTGATCTTCTAGATCTACGACCTCCACCAAAACCCTCTCCAAAAAAGTCTTCAAAAATATCAGAGAAATGATTTGAAAAATCAAAATTTCCGAATCCACCTCTTCCACCACCTCCATTTTCAAAAGCTGCGTGACCAAAATTATCATAATTTTGTTTTCTCTCTGAATTGGATAGTACATGATATGCTTCAGATGCTTCTTTAAATTTTTCTTCAGCACCTTTATCACCCTTATTTTTATCTGGGTGATATTTTACAGCAAGTTTTCTGTAAGCTGATTTTATTTGATCTGCTGAAGCACTTTTATTTACACCTAAAACTTCGTAGTAATCTCTTTTTGCCATAACATGTTATAGACAAACAGTTGTTTTGTTAGGCGCTTTTTTTCTTTATTCTCGTCTTTTACTTCTTCAAAATCTGCATCAACAACGTTATCGTCTTTTGTATCTTCTTTCTTTGCGTCTTTTGGAGCATCTTCAGGTTTTGCACCTTGTTGTGATTTATAGATTGCTTCACCTAATTTCATAGATGCCTGAACTAAATCTTGTGTTTTCTTTTTAATTTCTTCAACATCAGTTCCTTTAAGGGCATTTCTTAGATTTGCTGATGCGTCTTCTATAGCTTTTTTATCAGCATCGGAAACTTTACTACCGTGTTCTTTTAAATTTTTTTCAGTTGAGTGTATTAATGTATCCGCTTGGTTTCTTGCATCTACAGCTTCTCTTTTCTTCTTATCTTCTTCTTTGTTAGACTCTGCATCTTTTACCATTTGATTAATTTCTTCATCGCTTAATCCTCCAGATGCTTGAATTTGGATTTTTTGTTCTTTACCAGTTCCTTTGTCTTTAGCTGATACATTAACTATACCATTTGCATCAATATCAAATGTTACCTCGATTTGTGGAACACCCCTTGGTGCTGGAGCTATGCCAACTAATTCAAAATTTCCTAAAACTTTGTTATCTGATGCCATTTCTCTTTCACCCTGAAGAACTCTGATTGATACAGCAGGTTGATTGTCCTCAGCGGTTGAAAATACTTGGCTTTTTTTTGTTGGAATTGTTGTATTTTTTATCAATTAATTTAGTAGATACACCACCTAATGTTTCTATTCCTAAAGATAAAGGAGTTACATCCAAAAGCAACACATCTTTTACATCACCTTGTAACACACCCGCTTGAATCGCAGCACCCATAGCAACAACTTCATCAGGATTTACAGATTTATTAGGATCTTTCCCAAAGAAATTTTTTACCTCTTCTATAACTTTTGGCATTCTAGTCATACCACCAACTAGAACTATTTCATCTACTTCGCTTGCAGATAGGCCCGCGTCTTTCAGGGCAGTTTTGCATGGTGGAATTGTTCTTGAAATCAGATCTTCAACTAATGCCTCTAATTTAGCTCTAGTCATTTTCAAGTTAATATGTTTTGGCCCAGTTTTATCAGCAGTTATAAATGGAAGATTTATTTCAGTTTGTGTTGCAGATGATAATTCTATTTTTGCTTTTTCTGCAGCTTCTTTTAATCTTTGCAAAGCCAATTTATCTGATTTTAAATCAATACCGTTTTCTTTTTTAAACTCTGAAAGCAAATAATCTACAATAGCATTATCAAAATCCTCTCCACCTAAAAATGTATCACCATTAGTCGATTTTACCTCGAATACGCCATCACCCAACTCTAGAATTGAAACATCAAATGTCCCACCACCTAGATCGTACACTGCTATTTTTTTATTAGCTTTCTTATCTAAACCATAAGCTAGAGATGCTGCTGTTGGCTCATTTATAATTCTTAAAACTTCAAGGCCAGCTATTTTACCTGCATCTTTAGTAGCTTGTCTCTGGGCATCATTAAAGTATGCTGGAACGGTTATAACTGCTTGTTTCACCTCAGAACCTAAATATTTTTCTGCAGTCTCTTTCATTTTTTGAAGTGTGAAAGCTGATATTTGTGATGGTGAATATTTTTGGCCTTTTGCCTCAATCCATGCATCGCCTTTATCAGAATTAACTATTTTAAAAGGTGCAGTTTCTACATCTTTTTTAACTGTTGGATCATCAAAATTTCTTCCTATTAATCTTTTAACTGCAAATATTGTATTTTCAGGATTTGTAACAGCTTGTCTTTTTGCTGGTTGACCTATTAATTTTTCACCTTCATCTGTAAATGCTACAACTGATGGTGTAGTTCTTGCTCCTTCAGCATTCTCTAAAACCTTTGCTTGTGTTCCCTCCATAACTGCTACACAAGAATTTGTTGTTCCTAAATCTATTCCTATAACTTTACTCATAATTTACCCTAATTGATCTTCATATAAGTGCTAATTTTACAACTACAACCATAATAAATAATTAATTTTTTGCCTCTTTTTCCTCAATTTCCTTGTCTTTTTGGTTATTTTGTTCCTTTTCAACTTTTTTTTTAGATACAGCTACTAACGATGGTCTTAGCAACCTATCCTTCATCATAAAACCTTTTTGAATTTCTTGAACTATTGTCCCTTGATCTTTTGTATCATCTTCAACTTCCATCATGGCCTGATGTAAATTTGGATCCAGTTTTTCGTTAATTGCTTTAATTGGCTCAATATTGTTTTTTTTGAAAATAGAAATCATATCTTTATTAATAACATTAATATGTTCTATCAGTTTTTTTAGTGTGTCTTTATCTTTTATAGTTTCATCACTTTCGAGTGTTTGTTTTGATCTTTCTAAATTATCTAGGAGATTAAGAGTTTCCCTCGCAAATGAAAACCCACCATATTCAAAAGCTTCGTTTTTTTCTTTTTCAAATCTTCTTCTTTGATTTTCCATTTCAGCAAATGTTCTAGCAACTTTATCTTTAAGACTTGCTATTTCATCTTCGGGAGAAAGTTGTTCCTCTTCTTCTTTTTTTTCGGTTTCCTCTGAGGCCTGTTTATCTTTGCTTAGCTCTGAGTTTTCGTCTTTTAAATTTTCATTTTCTTTATTTTGTGATTCTTCTTTTTCCATTAGAGTCTATATGGTAAGAAATTCATGAAATTCTAGATGTTAAAAAAAAAAATTAAAGAAATCGTAGTAGGGTCAAATAATGAAGGAAAAATAAAAGAAATTAAAGATTTACTGCCCAAATATTACATTATTACTTCTCCAAAAGACTATGGTTTAAAAAGCCCCAAAGAAAATGGACATACTTTTCTAAAAAATTCTTTAATTAAAGCAAAGCATTTTTCAAAAAAAACTAAAAAAATTTGTATCGCGGATGATTCTGGAATTGAAATTGACTTATTAAATAATCAACCAGGTATTTATTCAGCAAGATGGGGTGGAAAAAGGGGAGATTTCAATTTGGCAATATCCAAAGTATATCAAAAGTTATCGAAGGTAGATAAAAATTGGAAGTCAAAAAAGATTAAAGCGAGATTTATTTGTGCATTAACTATTTATGGATTAAAAAAAAAACCAATCCAATCTTTAGGGATTATTAGTGGCAGAATTTCTAAAAAAAAAGTTGGTAATAAAGGTTTTGGTTATGATCCAATTTTTATTCCTGAAAATAAAAGATTAACATTCGGTCAAATGAGTCAAAAGTTAAAATTTAAAAGCGATCACCGAGCAAAAGCTTTTAAAAAAATTAAAAAATTTCTTTAAAACTTTTATTTTGTATTTCATAAAAGTTTAATTGATGCGTGATTGTTTTTTTATTAATTTCAAAAATTCCTATTTTCCCTTTAAACTTATTTTGCTTGATAAATAAATTTTCATTAGTTTTAAAATCATTATTTATTAATAAATAATATACCAACCCTATTAGGTCATAACTTAAAAAAGAAATTTGATTTGGAGTATTTTTGAAGTTTCGAATGTATTCTTTTTGAAATATTTCAAAATTATCTTTATTTATTGACGGAAAATATATTGGATGCAATGAAGTTTCCTTTAAAAGACTTCCATCAAACCATTGATTCAATGTAATGTATTTTATTCTTTCTGATGAGACATCTGTATATAATAATGATGTGGTAACACTTTTTAGACTTTCACCAAAATCAGCAATAATTACTGAATCAAAATTAATGAAACCTAAAGTATCTTTTTTTTTTAATTCATCTATTTTTTTTTTTTTATTAAAAGTATTTGAATTTTCTATTCTTTTAATTTCGTTTTCTAAATTTTGTTTTCTTTGTTGATACCTTGTTAAATCTTCTATTTGCTTTGTTAGTAATGTTGGGTCTTTGCTATAAATAAATTTTTCTTTTAATATTAAATTAGTTTTCTCAATTGCCTCTTCAATTTCTCTTTTATACTCTGTTTCAGGTATTAAAAATATTGTATTTGTTAAATTATTTTCATTTAAATATTTTTTAATTGTATTTATCTGTGATATTGCATTTACTCCAGCAGAAATTACATTTTTTGGATTATTTCTAATTTTGTTTGTAAAAGATAAGAATGTTACTTCATCTAGTTCATCTAAGTATTTATTACTCTCATTGAATACCGGTCCAATAATTATTTTTACATCATTATTGTAAAGCTCATTTGAGACTTTTAATGCATCTATTGGGTTTGCTTTTGTATCTTTAGGTATTACTGTGATTCTGTCATCATTAATTTTATTTAAAGCCATTCTTGTAGATTTAAGAATTGATTTACCAATATATGAATATTCGCCTGATAAAGGTACAATTAAACCTATTTTAATTTTCTCATCTGAAATTGCTTTAAGTTGTGAGAAAACGATTATAAGAAAAACTTTTAAAACTGTGATATATAATTTTCTCATCGTCTTTAAATGTATAATTTTGAATTAAATGATAATTTAAAACCTGGGCTATATTGTGTTTCTACGCCTATAGGAAACCTGGGTGATATTACTTTAAGAGCTATATACATTCTTAATAAATCAGACATGATTTTGTCAGAAGATACAAGAGTTTCAAGTAAACTATTATCTAGGTTCAATATAAATACAAAACTATTGTCTAATCACAAATTTAATGAAAAAAAAAACATTAAAAATGTTTTAAATTTATTAAAAGAAAACAAAATAATTTCTATAATCTCAGATGCAGGTACTCCAACAATTTCAGATCCAGGAGGAATTTTGATAAATGAATGCATCAAGAATAAAATTAATATATTTCCAGTTCCAGGATCTTCTGCTGCTACAGCAGCTGTTTCTGTAAGTGGTTTTTCAAACAACTTCTTTTTTTGTGGTTTTTTGCCTGACAAAAAGTTGCAAATTGATCAACTTTTTAAAAAAATTTCTAATTTAAATTATTCAATTGTTTTTTTTATTTCACCTAAAAAAATAAAAAAAATAAGAA
The DNA here is from genome assembly GCA_902596975.1 of uncultured Pelagibacteraceae bacterium. Taxonomy (GTDB): domain Bacteria; phylum Pseudomonadota; class Alphaproteobacteria; order Pelagibacterales; family Pelagibacteraceae; genus Pelagibacter. The sequence goes on from CACJWS010000006.1 coordinate 5,952, forward strand.
CTCAAATCAAAAAATATTTTAATGATAGAGATATTTTAATTACTAGAGAAATGACTAAATTGCATGAAGAATATATTAGAGACAAGGTTAAAAACCTCAATAATATAAACATATCTGAAAAAGGTGAGATGACTGTAGTAATATCAGAAAATTTAAATTTACAAAACAGGTTACAAGTAATTGAAGAATCTGTTAAAAAAAAAATCATCAAACTTTTAAAAAAAATGTCAATTAAAGATGTAACATCAAAAATTAGTAACGAAAATAATATATCAAAAAAAATTATTTATAATTTTTGTTTGAAGAAAAAAAATGAAATATAGAAACTTAATATTAATTGTAACCTTTATTTTAATTTCAGGATGTGTTGGTTATTCTTCAACTGGTGTTTTAGGCACAGGTGTTTCGATTGCAATGGATCCAAGAACTATTGGAACACAAATAGATGACTCATTAATGCAAAAAAATTTAAGAGCAAAATTGATATTAATGGATAAAGGTTATTTACTAAATGTAAAAACCAAAGTTTTAGATGGAAGAATTTTTATAACAGGTAAAGTAAATACGGTGGAAGAAAAATTAAAAATTACAAAACTAGGTTGGGAAATAAAAGGCGCAAGATCAGTTAAAAATGATTTAAAAATTAAAGAAAAATTTAATTTTAAACAAACAGCTAAAGATGTACTTATAACCTCCCAATTAAGAACAGCAATGATTGCTAATAAAAAAATAAAGTCCGCAAATTATGATATCGATACATATAAAAAAATTATTTATGTTTATGGTATTTCGCAGAATGAAGAAGAAAGAGCTGAAGTTATAAACGAAGCTAAGAAAGTTCTTGATGTAGAAGATGTAGTTACAAGCATTTTTTTAGTTGAGGACTTGAGAGTAATAAAAAACTAATTTGGCTTTTTGTAATTAATCACTCCTGCCGAATATGCTGCAACAGATGCTAAATTTAATATGTCAGAAGTTGATGATCTCAATGGAGCTATTTCAATTGCTTGACCTAAACCAATCAATAGTGGTCCAATAACTTTTGCGTCACCTAAAGTTTTCATTATTTTATAACTTATAGCAGCACTATGTTGTCCAGGCATAATTAATATATTTGCATTACCAACAATCTCAGAGAATGGATAAAGGTCTTTATATTCATCACTTAAGGCAACATCAGGCTGCATATCTCCATCAAACTTAAATTTAACCTTTTTATTTCTTAAAATTTCTACTGCATCTCTTATATGTTTAGTTCTTGCTGTAATTGGTTGGCCGAATGTTGAGTGTGAAAGAAAAGCGACTTTTGGTTCAAATCCAAATAATTTTGCAACTCTAGATGCAGAAATAGCTATTTCAGAAAGTTGTTCAGATGTTGGATATTCGTGAACACTTGTATCTGCAATAAATACTGTTTTTCCTTTATTTACAATCATGTTCAAACCAAACATAATTTCTCCCGGTCTAGCATCTACGACTTTTTTTACTTTATCTAGAGATTGTCCATACCTTCTCGAATTTCCAGTAACCATTGCATCTGCATCACCACATGCAACCATGCAAGAACCCCATATAACTCTGTCATTTCTAACCATCTTATCACAATCTCTTTCAAGTAACCCCTCTTTTCTTTGCAGTTTTTTAAATAAATAATTCACATATTTTTTTCGTTTGTCGCTCAAAGTAGAGTTCACAATTTGAATATCAAAGTTTTCTCCGTAACCAATCTCTTTAAGTTTTTCTTTAACCACTTTTTCTTTAGCAACTAATATAGGTGTACCTAATCCACTATTTTTAAAAGCTATTGCAGCCTTTAAAGTATTTTCATCTTCACCATCTGCGAAGACAACTTTTTTATTTGTTTTCTTAATTTGGTTATTTATTCCCTGCATAATTGTTACAGATGGATCAAGCCTTTGTTTTAGCTGTTCAGAATATTGATCGAAATTTTCAATTTTTTTTCTAGCTACCCCAGACTTCATAGCAGCTTTTGCCACTGCTACTGGTATTACGCTTATTAATCTTGGGTCAAAGGTTGAGGGGATAATATATTCTTTCCCGTAATTTGGCCTTTCACCACCCATTGCAGCTGCAACTTCATCAGGCACAAACTCTCTTGCAAGTGAAGCAATAGCATTAGCTGCAGCAACCTTCATTTCTTCATTTATAGTTTTAGCTCTAACATCCAGCGCTCCTCTAAATATATAAGGAAAACCAATTAAATTATTAACCTGATTTGGATAATCTGATCTACCTGTTGCTATAATCGCATCATCTCTCACTTCCTCTATATCTTCTGGTCTTATCTCTGGATCTGGATTTGCGCAGGCAAATATAATTGGATTTTTTGCCATTTTTCTAACCATACTTTTTTTTACAACACCTGCAGCAGATAAGCCTAAAAATACGTCTGCATTTTTCATCGCATCATCTAAATTTTTATCATTTGTTTCTACTGCAAATTCTTTCTTCCAAGTGTTAATATCTTTTCTCTTTTTATTTATTACGCCTTTTGTGTCCAACATTTTGATATTATTTTTTGGAATACCTGTGCTTCTAAACAACTTTGCACATGCCATAGCTGCAGCGCCTGCACCGTTAATTACTATTTTAATTTTTTTTAAGTTCTTTTTTGCAATATCTACAGCATTAATTAAAGCAGCTGTTGTTATGATTGCCGTCCCATGTTGATCATCATGAAATACAGGAATATCTAGAATTTTTTTTAATTCTTCTTCGATTATAAAACAGTTTGGAGCCGCAATGTCTTCAAGATTTATACCACCAAAACTTTTTGCGATATGTTTTATTGAATTAATTATTTCTTTTGTATCTTCTGTGTCTATTTCTAAATCTATCGAGTCAATATCTGCAAATCTTTTAAAAAGAACTGCTTTTCCTTCCATCACCGGTTTTGATGCTATTGCACCCAAATTTCCTAGCCCTAATATTGCTGATCCATTACTAATTACTGCAACCAGGTTCCCTTTAGTAGTATATTCATATGCTAACTCAGGATTCTCTGCTATTGCTTTCACAGGAGCCGCAACACCAGGAGAATAAGCTAGGGCTAAGTCTCTTTTTGTAGTTACAGGCTTAGATGAAATGATCTCTATTTTGCCAGATTTATCATTAGTATGAAAATCTAAAGCTTCTTTATCAGAATAATGCTCAATTTTGTTTTTTTTCATTTTTGCTTTAGATATACAAAAGGATTAAGCTACTAATATGATTTATGAATTTAATTAAGTCAACAGGCACATTTAGTCTGTTCGTTATTCTAAGCAGAATTTTAGGATACATTAGAGACTTTTTTATAGCTATTTATCTTGGTTCGGGACCAATTGCCGATGCATTCTTCGTAGCATTTAGAATACCAAATACCTTTAGAAGATTATTTGCAGAAGGTACCTTTAATGCAGCATTTGTTCCATCTTACACATCAGAACTTTTGTCTAGTAAAAAAAAAGCTCAGAAATTTGCAAACTCAGTATTTAATTTATTGGTCTTAGCACTTTTAAGTCTAACTATACTAGTGGAGATTTTTATGCCAAGCTTTATAAAATTGATCGCTCCAGGCTTCTCAGATTTAGATGAAAAGTTCAAATTAGCTGTTGATTTAACCAGAATTACTTTTCCATTTTTATTTTTTATAAGTATAGCATCTTTTTTTTCAGCAATTTTAAATTCTCATAACAAATTTGCAGCCGCTGCCGCTGCTCCTCTTTATTTAAATGTAATATTAATAATTTGTTTCCTTGTTATAAAAAATGATACAGAATTAGTTTACTATCTAAGTTATGCTGTAACTTTTGCGGGAATTATACAGTTTATATTTTTAATTATTTTTACTAGAAAATATTTTTATCCTAATTTTAACTTTAATTTCAAAATAGATAAAAAAATAAAATTTTTTTTTAGTAGACTTTTACCGAGTATATTTTCATCTGGGGTTACCCAAATAAATATTTTAGTTGGGACTATAATTGCCTCTTTCCAAGCAAGTGCAGTCTCATATTTGTATTACGCAGATAGAATTTATCAGATAAACTTAGCGATAGCAGGAATTGTAATTGGTATAATTATACTGCCCAACTTAAGTAGGTATGTTAAGAGTAAAAATAAAATAAAATTAGAAATTTTACAAAATAAGTCTCTGGAGTTGAGTTTATTTTTAAGTCTTCCTGCTACACTTGCATTAATTTTTGCCTCTGAAGAAATTGTTTCTGCACTTTTTGGATATGGATCTTTTAACGAAGAAAGTGTTAAAAATTCAGCCAATGCATTATTTTATTTTGCATTAGGTCTACCTGCATTCTCGATGATAAAAATATTTTCAAGTTTTATATTTGCGAGAAATGATACTAAAACACCTTTTTACTTTTCATTGATTTCTGTAATATTAAATATTGTTATTAGTGTATCTTTATTCAGCAAACTAGGGTTTATTATAATTCCTATAGCAACAAGCATTTCATCTTGGTTGAATGGATTCTTACTGATGGTATTTGTCCTAAATAAAAATTACTTTAATTTCAACGATTCGTTTTTTATACAGCTATTTAAAATATTTATTGTAAATTTAATTTGTTTGGGATTATTTAAAATATTAATAAATTATTTTAGTAATTATTTTATATTTACAAATACTTATAAATTTTTAGCAATTATATTATTAGTTATTTTAACTTTTGCTTTTTATTTGTTAATTTCAATACTCATTAAGGCCTTTAAAATATCTGATATTAAATTAAACTATTAAATTATGTCCAAAAAAATTTTTTCAGGAGTTCAACCAACGGGAAATTTACATCTTGGTAATTATATAGGTGCAATAAAGAATTTTGTAGATTTACAAAATAATAAAGATAACAGCTGCATTTTTTGTGTTGTCGATCTCCATGCGATTACAGTAATGCAAGATCCAACAGAGTTAAAAAATAATATTAGAGAGACAGCAGCAGCATTTATTGCAAGCGGTATTGATCCAAAAAATAGTATAATATTCAATCAATCTTTAGTTCCCGCACATTCTGAAGGTTCTTGGATTTTAGGATGTATTGCTAGAATGGGTTGGCTAAATAGAATGACACAATTCAAAGAGAAAGCTGGAAAAGATAAGGAAAAAGCTAGTGTAGGTTTGTATATTTACCCAATTCTAATGGCCTCTGATATTCTTTTATATGACGCTACTCATGTACCAGTTGGAGATGATCAAAAACAGCATCTAGAACTCTGTAGAGATATAGCCCAAAAGTTTAATAATGAATATAAATGTCCAGATTTCTTAAGGCCTCCTGAGCCTCTCATACAAAAAAATTTTTCAAGAATAATGAGTTTGAAAGATGGCACAAAAAAAATGAGTAAGTCAGATATTGCTGAAGGAAGCAGGATCAATTTAACAGATTCCGAGGACCAAATTATTAATAAAATAAAAAAAGCAAAAACAGATAATGATACTTTGCCTGGAAATGAAGAAGGACTTAAGGACAGACCTGAAGCAGAAAATTTGATGGGTATTTATTCTAGCTTAAGTAATCAAAATATTACTGATACATTAAACGAATTTGAGGGAAAGAATTTTTCTGATCTAAAAAATAAACTATCTGATATAATTGTGACGAAACTGTCACCTATATCAGAAGAAATACAAAAATTGTTGTCAGATAAAAATTATATAGATCAAATTTTAGAGGATGGTGCTGCAAAAGCACAGGATATTTCATCTAAAAAAGTTAAAAAGATAAAAGAAATAGTTGGTTTTTAATCATTTATTATTTTGAAATAAACATTATATAAAACACATGTTTATACAAACTGAAAATACACCAAACCCAAATTCGTTAAAGTTTCTACCAGGCAGAAAGGTATCTAATAATGGTCCTTTAGAAGTTTTAAATCAAGATGATACAAATAATTTATTGATAAAGAACTTATTACAGATAAATGGAGTAACTGGAGTATTTTTAGGGGAAGATTTCTTTTCTATAAATAAAGAAGAGAATAAAAAATGGGAGGATATTCAGCATATTGTTATATCTTATGTCAATGAGCATTACGCAAATGGTAATAAATATATTATCGATAAAATAAATAAAGAAGAGCAAAACAAAAATTATTCAGAAATTGAAAAAAAAATTATAAGTATTTTAGATACTAAAATCAGACCTGCAGTTGCAAGAGATGGTGGAGATATAAAATTCCAAGAATTCAAGAATGGAAAAGTTAAAGTTCTATTAAAAGGTAGCTGCTCAGGATGTCCGTCTTCAACTCTTACTTTAAAAAAGGGTGTGGAAAACTTGCTTTGTCATTATATTCCTGAAGTTAAAGAAGTTTTAGCTGTATAATTAATTAATAATTATTATATTGAAATTAATGGTTAGACGTACAAAAAATAAAAATATTAAGCAGATTAAAAAGAAAAATAATATATTAAGATTTTCTGGAATAAGTCTGCTAGTAATCTTTTCATTTTTTACCTTGCCAACTGTAAAAATTTTTTTAGATAAAAATTTAAATTTCAAAAAATCTGTAATCTCAAATGCTGGTGTAAATTTTGACCAAGAGTTAGAAAAAAGAAAAAAAATTCTTGATGGGCAGACAGAAACCAAAACAAAAAATCTGAGTTTAAAAAATATATTTGCTGATATTGATTTTTTCAGTACAGATGATGAGGGACAGAACTCAATAAGATTTGATGCAAGAACTATTGAGCAATTATTTAAAGATACAAATTATAATCTTGAAAGAGTTAGAGAGACTAAGTTGGTAAATATAGGTAATAAAATTGATCATCTTCCAAAAGAGATTAAAAGTATTGAGAGTTCAAAAAAGAGAAAGAGACTATTTATTCAAATAGTTTTACCACTAATTGTAGAAGAGAATGCTAAAATTCGACTTGATAGAAAAGAATTATTTAGAATATTGGCTAAGAATATCAACACGCAAAAGGAAAAGAATTGGTTAAAAGAAAAATTTAAACAATATGGTTTAAAAGATGGTGATTTTTATTCTCTGAAAGTTAGAATGGATGAAATACCCGTCTCTTTAGCACTTGCTCAAGCTGCTAAAGAAACTGGATGGGGGACATCTAGATTTGCACAAGAGGGTAATGCATTATTTGGACAATGGACTTGGAATGGTGACGGAATTCGACCAGCGGGTGTAGATAAAGATGCAAAACACAAAGTTGCAAAGTTTGCAGTTCTTAAAGCATCAGTAAGAGCATATCAGCGAAATTTAAATACTCATAGCAGCTATATTGAATTTAGAAAGGAAAGAGCAATTCAAAGAGATAATGATGAAAAATTAGACAGTTTAAGGCTGGTAAATTATTTAGATAAATACGCGGAGACAGGGCAACAATACATTAATGTGTTAAAACAAATTATAAAGCAAAATTCTCTTACAGATTTTGATGATGTAAATGTAATGCCTACAAGTAATAAGACTAAAAAATTAATTTAATTCTGAACAAATTGGAAACCTGAAAATCTCCACCCACTTTCATCTTTCAAAGAACAGTTAATTCTGCCTCTTCTTTCGACAAATTTTTCTGCAAAATTAACATTTAGTATATTGTCAATTAAGACAATTTTTGTTTTTCTCCATTTTGAACCTTCATTTGAAAAGCAATTAATATTTTCTAAATTTTTTTGATCTTTAAAAAATTCTATTGTCATTTTAGGCGGGTTTTCTCCTTCATTCATAAATTTGTTTTCTGGTTTAATAATTCTATACTGAAGTGGCAAATAAGATATTACCTCATTAAATCTTTTTATTTCTCCGTATTTTTCGTTTATCGGGAATCTTGGTAGTTCATATCTATCTTTGTTTAAGTCAATAACACCAGAATGTTGACCAAATGCAAATTTAAAGTTTTTTGAAATATAATTTTTCTGCTCCAAATTATACTCACCAAAGGGATATGAAAAAAAAATTGGATTATAGCCTAATTTATTATTAAAAATTTTAATTGATTTTTCAATATCTTCTACAAACTTTTGAAAAGTAAATTTAGTTAAATAATCATGTGAGTGAGAATGATTACCAATGTAAGCAAAATTCTCTTTTTCCACTTCTTTTATTTGGTTCCAACTCATATATCCTTTTTTTCCAACTGCCTCTGTTGAGACGAATAAAATAAAAGGAATTTTTTCATCTTTTAAAATTGGCCAAGCATTTTTATAGAACGATGTAAACGCATCATCAATAGTTAATAAAATTTTTTTTTGTTTCTTAACCTCTTTAAAATTTTTCGAAAATTCAATAGGATTATAAAAATTTAGATTACTGTCTTTTATTAAATTAATATGTTTTTTAAATATATCTAATTTTATATTTGTTGATGGATACTTATTTTCTTCAAATCTATGATACATAACAGCTAAAACACCCTTTTCATCTTTGAAATATTTTTTATTTACTACATCAGCTTTAACGTTTAAAAAAATAATAAAAAAAATGAATACTTTAGTTATTAACGCTGCAGATGATAAAATTTTATTTTCTCTCATAACTAACATAGAATCTTATACTACCGCTCATATAAACAGTAGGGAAAACTTTGACAAAATAATGACATTAATTTTAAATTTTCTTAAAGAACATAATTCAAATTTAGATAAAATAAGTGAAATATTTGTAAACCAAGGTCCTGGCAAAATCTCAAGTATTAGAAATTCAATAGCAATTGCTAAAGGTATTGCTTTTGCAAAAAATATTGATTTATATGGATTTTTGAGTGAACATTTGATTGATAAAAGCTTAGATCAATTAGTAAAAATTGATAAGAAAAATTTTACAAATATTAAATTGATTAAACCCCTTTACTCGAGTTAAAATATAATATGTTAGAAACTATTGAAGAAAAATGCCAAAAAAACGGAGTTAAGCTTACCGATCAAAGAAGGATAATCGCAAGAGTTATATCCGAGTCGAAAAAAACATATGGAGAATCTGACCATCCTGACGTTGATGAGTTATATAATAGAGTTTCTCAAATAGATTCTAAAATTAGTATTGCTACAGTATATAGAACAGTTAAACTTTTTGAAGAAGCAGGCATTTTAACAAAACACGATTTTAAGTCTGGTAAGGCTAGATATGAATTAAATGATGATCATAATCATTTAATTGATATTAAAACAGGAGAAATTATAGAATTTGTTGATGAAGAGATCGAAGAGTTACAAAAAAAAATTGCTGATAAATATGGTTATAAGTTAGTTGATCATAAATTAGAATTGTACGGAATCAAAAAAAAATAATTCATGCATAAAAAGGTTTTTATAAAGACATTTGGTTGTCAAATGAATGAATACGATTCTAACAGGATATACGATGCTGTCAAAGCAATAGGATATGATAAAACAGAGAACCAAGATGATGCCGACTGTTATATTTTGAATACTTGTCATATTCGAGACAAGGCCAAGGATAAAGTTTATCATGAGATTGGAAGAGTTAAAAAATTATATAAAGATAAAAAAAAACCAATCATGGTTGTTGCAGGTTGTGTTGCACAAGCTGAAAATACAGAGATGCTTAATAGAGAGAAATATATAGATTTAGTCGTAGGTCCTCAATCTTATCAAAAAATAAATAATCTTTTAAAAAGTTTTGAAGAAAAAAATAAAGTTGAAGAAACCGAATTTGATTCAGTTTCAAAGTTTAGGTACTTCGATAATATAAAAAATAATAATACCAATGTCTCATCTTTTTTAACAATTCAAGAGGGATGTGATAAGTTCTGTCACTTTTGTGTTGTTCCTTATACTAGAGGGCCAGAATATTCTAGATCATTCAAAAGCATTATGGATGAAGCTGAGAGATTGATAAAGAATGGATCTAGAGAAATAACTTTTCTTGGTCAAAATGTAAATGCATATTCATATATAGATGGATCCAGAGAGTACCGACTGTCAGATCTTATTAATACACTTAGCAAGTATACCGAAATAAGTAGAATTAGATATACCACATCCCATCCAAGAGACATGACAGATGATCTTATTGAATGTTACAAAAATTCAAAAAAACTAATGCCTTTTGTTCATTTACCAATTCAAAGTGGTTCTGACAAAATATTAAAAATGATGAACAGAAAGCATACTGTAAATTATTATTTAAATATTTATGAAAAATTAATCAAAATTAATCCTGACATAAAATTTTCTAGTGACTTTATTATTGGATACCCAGGAGAAACAGAAAATGACTTTAAAGAAACCATAAATTTAGTCAATAAAATTAAATTTATAAATTCATTCTCTTTTATATTTAGTCCAAGGCCAGGAACAAAGGCTGCAGAATTAAAGATTACTGATGAAGATAAACTTAAAAACAGGCTGATAACTATTCAAGAAAAATTATTTAGCAACCAAATAGAATTGAATAAATCTTTGGAAGGAAAAACTTTAGAGGTGCTTGTAGAAAATAAACTTAAAAACCAAAATAAATTTTTTGGAAGAAATAAATTTTTAAATTCAGTAATTTTTGATGGTAATGAAAGTCATATTGGCAAATTAATTAAAGTTAATATCGAAAAAAGTAATCAAAATTCTTTATTTGGTAAAGTAACAGATGAAATGAAAGCAGCATAAATTGAAAAATTTTGCAAAATCAAAAATTAATCCTGATTTAAAATACGTATATTCAGAAAATAATGCCTTAAGTATTGTATTTCAAAGTAATGAATTACTTTTAGGTGTTTTAGGGGAATTTAATAATAACTTAAAAGAATTAGAAAAAATTACAAATACTAGTATTTACTCTAGAGGAAACTCAATTTTATTAAAAAATACTCCAGAAAAAAATGAAATAATAAAGAATGCAATTCAATTTCTTGTAGATCAATTTTTAAATAATGGAACATTAGAAAAAAAGGATATAGAGTCATCAGTAAATAAATTTATGATTGATGAAAAAGTTACAAATAAAAGTGGAAATATTGAATATATAATAAAAACTCCAAAAAAATTTGTAATACCTAGATCAGAAAAACAAAAAAATTATATAAGAGCATTAAAAGAGTCAGATATTGTTATTTCTGCAGGACCAGCAGGAACTGGTAAAACTTTTTTAGCTGTAGCAGTTGCTTTAACAATGTTATTGGATAAAAAAATAGAGCGCATCATTTTATCTAGACCAGCAGTAGAAGCAGGAGAGAGGTTAGGTTTTTTACCAGGTGATATGAGAGAAAAAGTTGATCCTTATTTAAGACCTCTTTATGACTCATTATATGACCTATTAGATTTTGAAAAAATTCAAAAAAAAATAGAAGTTGGAGATATTGAAATTGCACCTCTAGCTTTTATGCGAGGAAGAACCCTAAAAAATTCTTTTGCAATACTTGATGAAGCACAAAATGCCACTGATACTCAAATAAAAATGTTCTTAACAAGAATTGGTGAAAATTCCAAAATAGTTATTAACGGTGATCCATCCCAAATAGACTTACCTAATAAAAAAATTTCAGGTTTAAATAGATCAAAAAAATTACTTGGTCATTTAAAGGAGATATCAGTAGTAGATTTTGATCATACTGATGTAGTAAGACACCCTCTAGTTTCTAAGATAGTCAAGGCTTATTCTGATAAAAATTCAGATTAATGATTAAAGCCAACATAGTTCTAGACAAAAAAATTTGGGAAAAAAAATTAAAAAAACCAGAAACTTATTTTAAAAAAAAATTAAATAAATTATCTAAATTGAGCTCTTTTAAAAATAAAAACCAAGAATTTACTGTGATGCTGACTAACAATAAAAAAATGAAAGATTTAAATTCAAAGTTTAGAAATAAAAATGTCTCAACAGATGTGCTTTCTTTTCCTTTAAAAATTAAATTAAAAAATAAATTATATTTAGGAGATATAGCAATTTCTTTTGAAATAATTAATAGAAGATCAAAATCATCCAGTTTTGATCATGAATTAGATAAAATGTGGATACACGGTTATTTACATCTCCTAGGACATGATCATAAAAAAAATAAAGATTACTATTTAATGAAGAAAAAAGAAAATTTAATATTTAATAAATTGAATAAAATAAATTGAACTCTTTTCTAGAAAATAAAGCGCACCTTATTTTAATTTGCTTTCTTTTAGGAATACTTACATCATTTAGTTTACCCCCTTATAATTTAGTTTTTATTAATTTTTTAACACTTCCAGCATTACTTTACATATTAGTTAATTATGTAGATAGAAAAATTATTTCATTTTTTGCTGGTTGGGTCTTTGGATTTGGTTATTTTATTTCTAACCTTTATTGGATTATAAATTCTATGAAATTTGATGTAAATTTTAAATTTTTTATTCCATTTGCATTAATATTAATTCCTCTATTTTTGGGAATATTTTATGGTTTAGTTACTTTTCTATGCAATTTTTTTAATTTAAAAAATAAATTCTCATCAATTTTAATCTTTTCAATTATTTTTGGTGGAATTGAGTTTGTAAGAAGTTTTATTTTTGGGGGCTTTCCATGGAATTTAGTAGTTTTCAGTCTTTCAAATAATTTACCCTTTTTACAAATTTTATCTTATGTGGGTACTTATTCATTAAATTTATTATCAATAACTGTATTTTTATTACCAGTAATATTTTTTTTTAAATATAAAAGTTTAACTAAGTTTTTAATTTTTAGTCTTAGTTTAATTTTAGTAGTAATCAATTTTTTATATGGAAGTCTGGTTATTAAAAATTTTGAAAAAAAAAATCACAAAAATTTAAGTTCCATTATTCGGGTTATCTCTCCAAATATACCAATTGAAAGATTTTTAACAAATCAAGAAACGGAAAAAAATATTTATGAATTAATTACTTTAAGTGATCCAAATAAAGATGAAAAAAAAATATTTATTTTTCCTGAGGGAATAATCAGTAGTATTTATTCTAAAGATCTAAAATTTTTTAAAGATATCTTCAAAGAAAATTATAATATTAATCATAAGGTCATATTGGGCATCAATAGTATGAACCAAAATAAAATTTACAATTCCTTAGTAGTATTAAATAACGAGTCTGAATTATTGTATAAATACAACAAGAATAAACTAGTTCCATTTGGAGAATTTTTACCTTTTGAAAATTTATTCAATAGAATAGGTTTAAAAAAAATAACTCAAGGATATCAATCATTTTCAGCTGATAATAAGAGGGAAATTTTGAATATTGATAAATTAAAATTTATCCCACTTATTTGTTATGAAATCATATATTCTGGAAAAATTAATCAAAATAAAAAATATTACGATTTTATATTAAATATTTCTGAGGATGGGTGGTTTGGCAAATCTATTGGACCCGTTCAACATTTATCTCACTCAATATTCAGATCAATTGAGGAAGGTAAAAACGTAATTAGATCAACAAACAATGGAGTATCTGCTTTTGTTAATCCCAAAGGCCAAATTGTTAAACAAATTAGTCAGAAAGGGTACTTTGATGTTAGAAAGATTAAACGTGTTAATAAAACCTACTTTGCTAAATATGGAAATAAGATCTTCTTTTATTTTGTTCTAATTTATATTATTTTCACTGTGATTTTAAAAATTAGGGAGAATAAATGAAAAAAAATTACTTATTTACTAGCGAATCTGTATCCGAAGGTCATCCAGACAAAGTATGTGATCGAATTTCAGATATGGTTGTAGATACTTATTTGGGCGCTGAACCTCAATCGAGAGTTGCTTGTGAAACTTTAACAACAACAAACAAAGTTGTCCTAGCTGGTGAAGTAAGAGGTCCTGAAATTAAAAAAGAGGATTTAATAGAAAAAGTAAGACACTGCATAAAAGATATTGGTTATGATCAAGATGGATTTACTTGGAAAGAAGCAACATCAATTGAAAGTCATTTGCATTCTCAATCTGCCGATATAGCTATGGGTGTAGACTCCTCTGGAAATAAAGATGAAGGTGCGGGTGACCAAGGAATTATGTTTGGTTATGCATGCAATGAAACTGAGGTATTGATGCCAGCGCCAATACATTATTCTCATAAAATATTAAGACTTATGGCGGAAGACAGAAAATCTGGAAAATTAAAAAATATAGAGCCAGACTCAAAGAGCCAAATTACAATTGAATATAAAGATGGAAAACCATCATCAGTAAAATCAGTGGTAATATCAACTCAACATTCAGCTGATGTAAATCAAACACAAGTTAGAGAACTAGTTAAACCTTACATTGAGAGATCAATACCAAGGGAATTGTTGAACTCATTAGATGAAAAAGAAATTTATGTAAACCCTACTGGAAATTTTGTTATTGGTGGTCCTGACGGAGATAGTGGTTTAACAGGAAGAAAAATAATTGTAGATACTTATGGTGGAGCTGCCCCTCATGGTGGAGGAGCATTTTCAGGCAAAGACCCAACAAAAGTTGACAGATCCGCTGCTTATGCATCTAGATATTTAGCAAAAAACATTGTTGCATCTAAAATTGCTGACAGATGCTTAATTCAACTAGCATATGCAATTGGTGTATCAAAACCTTTATCTATTTATGTTGATTTGTTTGATAACGACAATGAAAAAAATATGCATGTAGAAAAACTTATTCACGAAAATTTTGACTTAAGCCCTAGGGGTATAAGAGAAATGCTTGGATTAAATAAACCTATTTATGAAAAAACAGCAGCTTACGGACACTTTGGAAGGATTCCTGATGATAACGGCTCATTTTCATGGGAAAAGACTGATAAATCAGACATATTTAGTAAGTAAATAAAGTTGAATATTAAAAAAAAATAAATATATTTCAGAAACATTATTGAAATTTCAAAATGGGCTTCGGCCCATTTTTTTTTAGGACTTTTAAATGTTAAATAGAAGAGCAGATAAATTAGAATTAATAAGAATAGCAGAAGCAGTAGCATTAGAAAAATCTATTGATAAAGAGTTAATTATTGGATCAATGGAAAACGGTATTGCAAAAGCAGCTAAATCCAAGTTTGGATCTGAAAATGAAATCAAAGTTGAAATTGACAGAGAAAATGGTGAAATTGGAATATTTAGAAAATTAGTAATTGTAGAAAAACCTGAAAATTCAAACTTAGAAATAACCCTTAATGATGCTATTAAACTTAACGGAAGTAATGAGGGAAAGCAAATTGGGGACGAGGTACTTCAACCTTTGCCATCTTTTGATTTTGGCAGAATAGCAGCTCAAACTGCAAAACAAGTAATTAGTTTCAACGTTAGGGAAGCAGAAAGAGAGAGACAATATAACGATTTTAAAGACAAAATTGATACTATCTTAAGCGGTATAGTTAAAAGATTAGAATTCGGAAACGTTATTGTTGATCTTGGAAGAACTGAAGCAATTATTCAAAAAAATGAAATGATCCCAAGAGAAAATATAAAGGCAGGAGACAGAGTAAAAGCATATTGCTTAGACGTAAGAAGAGAACCAAGAGGACAACAAATTTTTCTTTCTCGAGCACATCCTAAATTCATGGAAAAACTTTTCATTCAAGAGGTTCCAGAAATATATGATGGACTTATTGAGATTAAATCATCCTCAAGAGATCCAGGTAGCAGAGCTAAAATATGTGTGAGAGCAATTGATACATCTTTAGATCCAGTGGGAGCGTGTGTAGGTATGAGGGGGAGTAGAGTGCAGGCAGTTGTAAACGAACTTCAAGGTGAAAAAATCGATATAGTTAACTGGTCAGAAGACCCAGCAGTTGTAGTAGCAAATGCACTTTCTCCAGCAGAGGTACAAAGAGTTAATGTAGATGAACAGGGAAGAAAGCTAGATGTTATTTTAACCGAGGAGAATTTGAGCAAAGCAATTGGAAGAAGGGGCCAAAATGTTAGATTGGCAACTAAATTAATGAATTACGAAATTAACATTATGACTGATCAAGAAGATTCGGAAAGAAGACAAATTGAATTTAAAGAGAAAACAGATAATTTTGTAAAAAATTTAGAACTAGATGAAACGTTAGGACAATTACTAGTCGCAGAAGGATTTTCATCAATAGACGACATTAAAGATAGTAATCCTGAAGCTTTAATGAAAATAGAAGGCATTGAAGAGGAGACTGCTAAAGAATTAATTGAAAGAGCTAAAGAATTTTATGAAAAAGACCAAGAGGAAATCTCTAAAAGAATTAAAGACTTAGGGCTAGAGAATGATTTAATTAATCACAAAGGTTTGACACCTGGAATGCTTGTAACATTAGGTGAACAGAAAATATTAACACTAAACGATTTTGCAGATTTGGCATCTGATGAATTGACAGGTGGATATGATGTTGTCAAAGGTGAAAGAGTAAGAATTAAAGGGTATTTAGAAGATTTTGCTCTTTCAAAAAAAGAAGCTGATGATTTGATTATGTCAGCAAGAGACATTGTGTATCAAGATTGAGAGATGAAAAATGGAAAAGAAAAAACTAAAGTTATCAATTTCTGGAGCGTCCAAGAAAACAATTAATAGTATTGAACAAGCAAAATCTCAATCAAAAAATACAGTTGTAATTGAAAAAAGATCTCCAAGGTTCGGAGGTAAGCCAAATTTTTCTAGGGGTGCAAAGTCAGCGGAAAGTAAATCACAAAGTACATTTTCAAAAAAAATAAGTTTTCATAAACCTTCATCTCCAATAACATCTGATTTCGAAAAAAGGAAATTGGCAGAACAAAGAGCTACAAGAAGATTAAAAGGTGAAAATTCTCAAAAAGAAAATAAATCTTCTAAATCGGAAGGCAAAAGAAGAGAATTAAAGCTTACAGTATCTAGAGCCTTAAGTGGAGATGATATTGGTACGAGATCAAGAAGTCTTGCTTCTTTAAAAAGAGCAAAGCAAAAAGAAAACAGATTACTAAACAAAGAGGAAACAAAAGAGAATTTTAAACCAGTTAAAAGGGATATTAATATACCCGAGGTGATTACCATAAGAGAACTGGCGAATAGAATGGCCGAGCAGTCTAGCAGTATAATAAAACATTTGATGGGTATGGGAGTAACAGTAACAATTAATCATACAATAGACTCAGATACAGCAGAGTATTTAGTTAAAGAATTTGGACATAACCCAGTGAAAGAGCAAAAAGCAGAGGAAATCTTAGAAAAAATTAAAGAAATAAAAACCCAAAATCTAAAAAGTAGAGCTCCAATCGTAACGGTTATGGGTCATGTAGATCATGGTAAGACATCTGTTTTAGATACTTTAAGAAAAGCTAATGTTGTTTCTGGTGAATTTGGAGGTATTACGCAACATATCGGTGCATATCAGATAACACATGAAAAAAATAAAATAACTTTTATCGATACTCCTGGTCATGCAGCTTTCACCGAAATGCGGGCAAGAGGTTCAAAGTTAACTGATATTGTAATTCTCGTAGTAGCTGCTGATGATGGAGTAAAACCTCAAACAATAGAGTCAATAAAACATGCAAAAGCTGCAAGAGTACCAATTGTTGTTGCAATAAATAAATGTGACCTTCCTGAAGCTGATCCTCAAAAAATTAAAAATCAACTTTTAGAATATGAGTTAATAGCTGAAGATTTATCAGGAGATACATTGATGGTAGAAATATCGACTAAAACAAAACAAAATTTAGATAAATTAGTTGAAAGTGTTATTTTGCAAGCAGAGATATTAGACCTAAAAACTGATTTTGATACTGATGCAAAGGGCATAGTATTGGAGTCTAAAATTGATGTAGGAAGAGGACCAATTGCAAATATCATTATTACTGCAGGAACTTTAAAAAAGGGTGATTATTTTGTTAGCGGTTTAAAGTGGGGAAAAGTTAGAGCCATAATAAATGATCAGGGGAAACAAATTGATATAGCTGAACCTTCAACACCAATTGAGATACTAGGAATTAATGGAGCGGCAAAATCAGGAGATGACTTTATCGTTCTAAAAACTGAAAAAGAAGCAAAATCTTTATCTGATGGCAGAATACAAGAGTCAAAAGAGAGCAAAAATCTGTTATCCTTTGTTACCCAAGACTCTGCTTTTAAAGATACATCATCTGAGGAATTAAATATTATTATAAAATCAGATGTTCATGGTTCCTCAGAAGCTATAAAAAATGCTATAAATCAAATTAAACATGATGAGGTGAAGCCAAAAATACTTTTATCAGATATTGGAATGGTTACAGAAACTGATGTAACATTAGCAAAAGCGTCTAATGCTGTAATTATAGCCTTTAATGTAAAACCTAGCAAGGAAGCTAAAAAAAGAGCTGAACAAGAAAAAATTTCAATCTCTAATTTTAATATTATTTATGAAGTTTTAGATTTTATAAAAAATAAAATGTCTGGTCTATTAACACCAGAAGTAGATGAAAAGATCATTGGAACTGCAGAGATATTGGAAATATTTAAAGTTTCAAAAGTCGGCAAGGTTGCAGGATCAAAAGTAACAGATGGAGAAATTACTCAAGACTCTAGTGCAAGAGTAATCAGAGATGGTGCTATAATTTTTAATGGAAAAATAGGTTCTATATTCAGGGAAAAAAACCAAACGAAACAAGTATCTGCTGGTTTAGAATGTGGAATAACACTAAAAGATTTTGTTGATTTCCAGAAAAATGACGTAATTGAAGTATATAATTCTACAATAACAGAGAGAACAATATAATGACTAGTTTAGGGAAACCAGTTACCCAAAGGCAACTAAGAGTTGGTGAAATGATAAAACAAGCATTAGGAATGTTATTTATAAGAGATGAAGCAAAATTGCCAAACTTATCTACCAAAGAAATAACAGTTACCGAAGTAAGAATGTCTCCAGATTTAAAGACAGCAAAAGTTTTTGTAATGCCTTTAGGCGGAAAAGACGCTGAAGAGGTTGTTGCTAAATTAAAAGAATTTTCATTTGTAATAAGAAAAGTCTTGTCAAAAAAGATAGTAATGAAATTTTTACCAAAGCTATTTTTTGTTAAAGATGATTCTTTCGAGTACGCAGAAAAAATTGAAAATTTAATAAAACAAACAAATAAATAAGGAAAAAAAATGACAAACAAAGTAAAAGAACTCTCAATTCATGATAAGGATACAGGTTCTTCAGAGGTTCAAGTTGCTCAATTAACAGACAAAATTGAGAACTTGTCTAAACATATTAAACAGTTCAAAAAAGATAAACACTCATCTGTTGGACTTTTAAGAGCAGTAAATAGAAGAAAAAAATTATTAGACTATTTAAAGAAAAATAAAATGGAGTCTTATAAAGAAGTAATATCAAAATTAAATTTAAGGAAGTAAATGTTTAAAGTTGTAAAGAAAGAAATAGAAATAGCAGGAAAAAAAATTAGTTTAGAAACAGGTAAAATAGCAAGACAAGCAGATGGTGCAATTATAGCTCAGTGCGGAGAAACAGTAGTTTTAGCAACAGCAGTTGGAGCCAAAAAAGTCAATCCAGATATGGATTACTTTCCTTTGTCAGTAAATTATCAAGAAAAATATTATGCAGCTGGTAAAATTCCAGGTGGATATTTCAAAAGAGAAGCAAGACCAACTGATAGTGAAACATTAATTTCAAGATTAATTGATAGACCTATTAGACCATTATTCCCAGAAGAATTTAAAAACGAAGTTCAGGTACTACCAACTGTGATATCTTATGACAAAGAGAACGAAGCAGATATTTTATCAATAATTGCTTCATCAGCTGCATTAGCAATTTCAGGAATGCCATTTTTAGGCCCAGTAGGTGCGTCTAGAGTTGGCTTTATTAAAGGAGAATACGTTCTTAACCCTACCAAAGCACAACTTAAAGATTCTAAATTAGATCTTGTGGTGGCTGGAACAAAAGACGCGGTTTTAATGGTTGAGTCTGAAGCAAGTGGTTTAACTGAAGAGGAAATGTTAAATGCTGTTAAGTACGGTCACGAAGGATTTGTTCCTGTAATCGAGATGATCGAGGATCTAGCCAAAGAATGCAAAAAACCTGGTTGGGTATTAGAGAAAAAAGATCTTTCAGAAGTAAAAAATAAATTGGAAAGCGAATTTACTGAGGAACTTAAAAAAGCATTTTCAATAAAAGATAAACAGGAAAGATCAAATTTAATTTCTGAGATAACTGATAAAGCAAAAAAACTTTATGAAGAAAATGAAAATTATACAGATCTTGATGTAAGTTCTGAACTTAAAAATTTAGAAAAAAGAATCGTAAGAACAGATATTCTTAAAAATAAAAATAGAATTGATGGTAGAGGTCTTGCAGATGTTAGACCAATTATGTGTGAAGTTGGAATTCTTCCAAGAGTACATGGCTCTGCCTTGTTTACTCGAGGAGAAACACAAGCAATAGTTACAACTACACTCGGAACATCTGATGATGAACAAAAAATAGAAAGTTTGGAGGGTCTACAAAAAGAGAGATTTATGCTTCATTATAATTTTCCACCTTTCTCTGTAGGAGAAACTGGTAGAATAGGTACTGGTAGAAGAGAAATTGGACATGGAAAATTAGCTTGGAGAGCAATAAATTCATCTTTGCCTTCAAAGGAAAGTTTTCCATATACATTTAGAATTGTATCAGAGATAACCGAGTCAAATGGTTCGTCATCAATGGCAACTGTTTGTGGTTCATCTTTAGCATTGATGGATGCAGGTGTACCAATTAAAGAACCAGTCGCTGGTATTGCAATGGGATTAATTAAAGAAGGAGACGACTTCAGCGTTCTTTCAGATATTCTTGGAGATGAAGATCACCTAGGTGATATGGACTTTAAAGTTGCTGGAACTAAAGATGGAATAACATCTCTTCAAATGGACATTAAAATCACAGGAATAACATTTGAAATTATGGAGCAAGCCTTAAAACAGGCAAAAGATGGAAGAATTCATATTCTAGGTGAAATGAATAAAGCTTTATCTAAATCAAGGGAAGATGTTGGAAAACATACTCCTAAGATGGAAAAAATTACTGTAGATAAAAAAGATATTGCGACAGTTATTGGAAAAGGTGGAGCAACTATAAGAGAAATAGTCGAGGTATCTGGTGCCAAAGTTGACATCAATGATGAAGGTGAAGTAACAGTAGCTGCTCCAGATGAGGAATCAAGAAACAAAGCTATGCAAATGATTAAAGACTTAACTGCTAAAGCTGAACTCAATAAAATTTACAATGGAAAAGTAATGAAAATTATGGAGTTTGGTGCGTTTGTTAATTTCCTAGGAAAACAAGATGGTCTTGTTCACATATCAGAGCTTGCTGATAAAAGAGTCGGCAAAGTAACTGATGTAGTAAAAGAAGGTGATGAAGTTAAAGTTAAAGTAATAGGCTTTGATAGAGGAAAAGTTAAGTTATCAATTAAACAAGCTGCAATATAAATTTATAGGAGAAATATGAAAAAATTTGATGATTTAATGAGCGTAAGCAATAAAATTGAAAATATCAGCGCTAGTAATGCAAAAGAAAAGCTAAATGACCCAAATGTTCAATTTATCGATGTTAGGGATAAAGAGAGCTTTTCAAAAGGCACGATCGGTAATGCAATTCACTTAGATAGAGGTTTGTTAGAATTTTATTTAGCAGAAGGAAGTCCTCTTGAAAAAGATATGTTTAAAAATAATCCTGATAAAGAATATGTGGTTTTTTGTGGTGTTGGTGGACAAGGAACATTAGCAACCAAAACTATGAAGGATATGGGGGTTAAAAATGTCAAAAATATCACTGGTGGCATGAAAGAGTGGGAAAAGATCAAGTAAAAAATAATTATAATAAATTACAATAGAATGAAGCTTTTAAAAAACTTTAAGTTAGAACTACAGAAAAATAAATATGGAAGATATTTATTTCTTGGTAGTTTTGCTTTTTTTTTTATTAAAGGTTTAATTTGGTTAGGTATTTTTATTGCTGTTGGCTTAGGTATTACTAATTCTTTTTAAATTAAGACAATTACCAACAAAATCATTTGCACAAAATTTATTACCACAGAAACAAAGTGTGATTGTTTAAATTTTTTATCCTGCTTTTCATCTCTGAACTTATTTATCAGTGGCATTAGTACAAAATTTGATACAGCAAATAATACCGCAATACTTAAAATTAAATAAAAATCTAAGGAAAAAATTTTTAGTATTATAAAGCAAATTAAAACTAAAATACTAATAGCTAAATTAACAGTGTAGTAATAAGGAAATATTTTTCTTATAAATTTTCTAGCATTTTCCTCATCTAATGCAGTGAAAGTTACAGGCGCCACAACAAAAGAAAAGAAGAGCATAATTCCCAATATAATAGTTGTTAGATAAATACTAATTTGTTCCATCATAATTTAACTAAATTTAACTAAGTTTCAGGTAATGTTCTTAGGATCTGGCATTCCAACTTTATTGTAACCAGCATCCACATAATGAATTTCTCCAGTAACACCACCTGCCATATCGCTTAAAAGATATAATGCTGAATTTCCAACATCAAGATTATCAACATTTCTTTTTAAGAACGAATGATCAGCATTCCACTTGTAAAGAAATTTAGCATCGCCAATGGCAGATGCAGCTAGTGTTTTGATTGGACCCGCACTTATTGCATTAACTCTAATATTCTTTGCTCCCAGATCCCTTGCTAGATATTTAACACTAGACTCTAGTGCAGCTTTACATACTCCCATTACATTATAATTAGGTATGGCTTTATTTGCTTCATAACTCAAAGTAATCATACTGCCACCTTGCTTCATTATTTTAGATGCCTCTCTAGCAACTTCAGTAAATGAAAAACAAGATATTAACATACTTCTTAAAAAGTTTTCTCTAGTTGTATTTAAATATTCTCCTGATAACTCGGACTTATCTGAAAATGCAATTGCATGCACAATAAAATCAATTTCTCCCCATTGACTTTTTACGTCTTCAAAAAGTTTTATAACTTCCTCTTTTTTTTCTACATCACAGCTAAATGTTACATTTGAATTTAATTTTTCCGCAAGTGGAACAACTCTTTTTTTTAAAGCATCACCTAAATATGTAAAAGCTAACTCTGCTCCAGCCTCTGCTAGTTTTTGCGATATACCCCATGCAATTGACCTCTCATTAGCAACGCCCATGATAAGACCTTTTTTTCCCCTCATTAAACTCATAGATCTAAACTTTCTCAAACACTAACGTTGCATTAGTTCCACCAAAACCAAAGCTGTTAGACATTATTGCATTTAAATTTACGTCTTTTTCAACTTGTGTAACAATCGGATAGTTTTTTGCTTCGTCATCCATTTCTGAAATATTTGCTGAAGCTGAAATAAAATTGTTCTTCATCATTATCAAACTATAAATTGCTTCGTGAACTGAAGTTGCACCTAATGAATGACCTGACAAAGATTTAGTAGAACTTATCTTAGGTTTATAGTCTGGGAAAGCCTCACCAACTGCTTTTAATTCTGTAATATCTCCTACAGGTGTTGATGTCCCGTGGGTATTAATGTAGTCAATTTTATTTTTTGAAGTTGCTAGAGCCATTTTCATACATCTCACTGCTCCCTCACCAGATGGTGCAACCATATCATAGCCATCTGATGTTGCTCCATATCCAGTTAATTCTGCGTATATTTTAGCACCTCTTGCTTTGGCATGTTCGTATTCTTCTAAAACAAGGACTCCACCACCACCAGCAATCACAAAACCATCTCTTGTTTTATCATATGGTCTTGAAGCTTTTTCAGGGGTATTGTTATATTTTGATGATAGTGCAGTCATGGCATCAAACATTGCAGTCATAGCAAAGTGAACCTCATCACTACCACCTGCAAAAATAATATCTTGTTTTCCTAATTGAATAAGTTCCATTGCGTTACCAATACAATGACCGCTCGTCGCGCATGCAGAACTTATTGTGTAATTAGTGCCTTTTATTTTAAATGGAACTGCTAGAGTGGCAGAAGCAGTACTTGCCATAGTTCTTGGAACTATAAATGGACCCATTTTTTTTGGATTTTTTTCTCTAGTTTTATCTGATGCTAAAATCACATTTTCAATTGATGGTCCTCCCGATCCCATGACCATACCTGTTGAAATATTACTAACCTCATTTTCTTCTAATCCAGAGTCTTTAACTGCTTCACTCATTGCAACATAATTATATGCTGATCCAGCACCCATAAACCTAATAACTTTTCTATCAATATAATCTTCTAATTTGATATTAGGTTTACCATGAACATGGCTTTTTAAATTATGCTCTTTGTATTCCTCAGAAAATGTTATTCCTGATTTTGTATTAACTAATGATTGATAAACCTCATCTTGATTATTTCCTAAACATGAAACTACACCAAGTCCTGTTACAACTACTCTTTTCATTATTTAAATAATCCTACCTTAAGATTTTCTGCACTATAAATCTTTTTTCCATCAGCAAGCAATATTCCATTCGCAAGACCTACAGTTGTTTCTCCTTTAACAAGAATTCTTTTCATATCTATTTCATATGTTGCCATTTTGACATTTTTAAGAACTTCCCCAGTGAATTTTACAGTGCTAACACCTAATGCTCTACCTCTTCCTGGATTTCCAAGCCAACCAAGAAAAAAGCCAACTAGCTGCCACATAGCATCTAAACCAAGACAACCTGGCATAACTGGATCTTCTCTAAAATGACAATCAAAGAACCACAAATTATCCTTAATATCAAGTTCGGCTTTCATTGAACCTTTTTTATAAAAACCCTCACTCTCAGTTATTTCTGTAATTCTATCAAACATTAGCATTGGTGGAGAAGGTAATTTTGCATTGCCTGGACCAAATAACTTACCATTAGCGCAATCAATTAGTTCGTCGTAATTAAAGGAACTTTTTTTCATAATTTTGTAATCTTATTACTTGATTTAGGTACATTATAATATACAAATAGTTTAGAATAGTTTTAAATTGCTAATGACTAGTAAACAAGAATTTATTGAAAAACTAAGAAACTCTAACTTAAGACCAACTAAACAAAGAATAAATATATGCGAGGTTTTATTTAATAGAGATAAAACTTTCCATTTCACAATAAACGACTTATTCAATTTGATAAAAGATAAAACTGGAGAGAAAGTTTCTTTAGCAACTGTTTACAATACAGTTCATGCATTTCATAAAAAAGGATATTTAAAAGAAATACCTATTAATGCTAATCAAACTTATTTTGATACAAATGTCACAGATCATCACCACTTTTTCGATGTTAAAGAGGAAAAGCTTATTGATCTTAAAAATGAGGATGTAGGACCAATAGAAATTCAAAAATCTATACCTGGAAAAAAAATTAAATCAGTTGAAGTTTTAGTTAAATTAGAAGACTAAGTTTTCAAAATTACATCATAAATATTCTGACTTATTGACAATCTTCTTTAGAATAATTATAAAAAAGGAAATAGAATAATTATTAATACTAAAGGAGATAAATAATAATGAGTGCGGAATTTCATAAGAGTAAAACATTTAAATCAACAGAATTAAGTAAGTGCCCGTTTACAGGCGCAGGTACACCAGCAAAATTTAGTGCTGGAAGAGGACAAACAAATAGAGATTTTTGGCCAAATAGTTTGAATTTGAAAATTTTAAGTCAGCACTCGAATTTATCAAATCCAATGGAGAAAAAATTTAATTATTCTAAAGAATTTAAAAAACTGAACTACAAAGCACTCAAAAAAGATTTAAACAAATTAATGACAGACTCACAAGATTGGTGGCCAGCAGATTACGGTCATTATGGTCCTTTATTTATTAGATTAGCATGGCACGCAGCAGGTACATACAGAACAGGTGATGGTAGAGGGGGAGCTGGAACAGGTAATCAAAGGTTTGCACCATTAAATGCTTGGCCTGATAATGTTAATTTAGATAAAGCTAGATTACTTTTGTGGCCAATAAAACAGAAATATGGAAAAAGAATTTCTTGGGCAGATTTATTTATATTAGTTGGAAATGTAGCATTAGAGTCAATGGGCTTTAAAACATTCGGTTTTGGAGCGGGAAGAACTGATATCTGGGAACCAGAAGATGATATTTACTGGGGTTCAGAAAAAGAAATGTTAGGTGTTAAGAGATACAGCGGAAAAAGAGATCTTGAACAACCATTGGGGGCTTCTCACATGGGATTAATTTATGTAAATCCACAAGGTCCAGATTTTAATCCAGACCCATTGAAAGCTGCTCACGATATTAGAGAAACATTTGGACGAATGGCAATGAATGATTATGAAACAGTTGCATTAGTTGCAGGGGGTCACACCTTTGGAAAATCTCATGGTGCTGCACCTGAATCACATAAAGGACCTGATCCAGAAGCATCAAGAATTCAAGATCAAGCAACTGGTTGGAATAGTAATTACAAATCAGGAAAAGGTGTACACGCAATAAGTAGTGGTATTGAGGGAGCATGGACACAAACACCAACACAATGGGATATGGGTTACTTCGATTGTTTATTTAACCATGAATGGGAATTGACTAAAGGACCTGCTGGAGCATTTCAATGGACTCCAAAAAAGAATGGTCAGAGAATAAAAATGGTGCCTGATGCTCATGATAAAAACAAAATGCATCCTCCAATGATGCAAACAACTGATTTATCTTTGAGAATGGATAAAAGTTATGGACCAATTTCAAAACATTTTTATCAAAATCCAGATGAATTTGCTGATGCATTTGCAAGAGCTTGGTTTAAGCTTACTCATAGAGACATGGGACCAAGAGCATGTTATTTGGGTAGCGAAGTACCAAAAGAACAATTAATTTGGCAAGATCCTATAGATAAACCAAAATATAAACTTAAATCAAAAGATATTAGAGATTTAAAATCAAAGCTTTCAAAATCAAAAATCTCTGTATCTGATTTAGTGTCTACTGCTTGGGCTTCTGCTTCAACATATAGAGGATCTGATAAAAGAGGTGGAGCAAATGGTGCAAGAATTATGCTTGAACCTCAAAGAAGTTGGAGAGTCAATAACCCAAAAAAACTATCAAAGGTTATTAAAGCTTTACAAAAAATTAAGAAAAAATTTGATACAAATAAAAAATCAGTCTCAATGGCGGATCTTATAGTATTAGGTGGAAATGTAGGAATAGAAATGGCAGCAAAAAAAGCTGGTCATAAAATTCAGGTTCCATTTACTCCAGGAAGAGGAGATGCAAGACAAGACCAAACAGATGTAAATTCATTTGGATTACTTGAGCCGCAAGCGGATGGTTTTAGAAACTACATGAAAAAAGGTAAATCTCATGTTTCAGCTGAGGAAAAATTAATTGATAAGGCACAATTAATGGGTTTAACGGCACCAGAAATGACAGTTCTTGTAGGAGGAATGAGAGTTTTAGATACAAACTATGATAATTCTAAAAATGGAGTTTTCACAAAAAAACCTGGAACTCTATCAACAGATTATTTTGTAAATCTTCTCGATATGAGTACCACTTGGAAAGAAACTGACAAATCTGAACAATATTTTGTTGGTAAAGATAGAAAGTCTAAAAAAACTAAGTGGAAAGGTTCAAGAGTTGACCTTATTTTTGGATCAAATTCCCAATTAAGAGCATTAGCTGAAGTCTATGCCTGCAAAGACTCATCTGACAAATTTGTTAAAGACTTTGTATCTGCATGGGTCAAAGTGATGAATGCAGATAGATTTGATTTAAGATTAAACTAGTATTAAGGAAAACAGAAAAATGACATCACTATCGTTCGAAGACTTTTATAAAGTTCCTGAAATTAAGTTTGATATTAATAGATTGCGAAATGACTTAAATCTAATTTTAGAGAAAAAGAAATTTAATTCGCCAGGTGTTACTCATTTTGGTGCAATTCCGCTAAATCAAATTCCAAATAACAAAGACTCTATAGAAGGGAACAATATCAGAGGTAGATATTGGACTATTGCAGATGAGACAGGCAAAGAAGTCTCAAGAGATATTGATATTGATGAATCGAAATATACTCAGTTGCTACCAGAGTTCGAGAAAACTTATTTTAAAGAGGTTTATGAAATTCTTAGTAAAAAATTTAAACTAGGAAGGGTAAGGCTTTTATTAAAAGAGCCAAGATCAACACTAAGCTGGCACAAAGATCCAGAGTGTAGATTGCATATTCCGATAGTAACTAATGCAGGTTGTTCAATGGTCATTGAAAATGTTGCAAAACATTTGCCAGCAGATGGACATGTATGGATTACTAACAATACAAAGTATCATAACTTTTTTAATGGAGGAGAACAGGCTAGAGTTCACTTAGTTGCTTGTGTTCTTGAAAGCCCGTTTAAAGAATAATGGAAGTTACCAACGGTATTTTTAAAGCTGCCGGTCAGATTTATTCCAATAACAGAGGCTCTATTTTAAGAACAATTGTTTATACAGTTGGTCATTTTGCAATTGCTATAACAGTTTTGATGTTAGTTGCTGATGTATCTTTTATGATAGCTTTGACCGATGCAATTGTAGAACCAATTGCCAATTCTATTTGGTATTTCATTTTAGATAAGTGGTGGGCAAGTAGATCAAAAAGTAAATAATAATCATTATCAATAAGTCTTTAGGAAAAATTTAATAAGGATAATTTATAGTAATAATAATTATTCGCAAAAAAAATGTGTAAATAATAATTATTCGCAAGGATATTTGTTGAAAATAATTTTTTCATATTTAATTTTTAAAATATGCAAATAGAAAATTATAATTGTAAAAAATGTGGATTAACAATTTCTTCAACTTGTTCCAAGTGTGATAAAATAGTTGATGTTGAAGTCCTTGATGATGGTTGCATAGTTCAAAAGACTAAATGTGTTGATTGTGCGAATGCTCCAGTTATCAAAGACGTTTGTGTCCAACAAAAATAATTAGTTAGTATATATATAACTTGAAGAGTTAGTTGATTTTTCCCCAAAGATTTTTTTCGTCAACCCACCCTTTAAAACTTTTTGTTTCTACTAAACACCAATCTCTCGCACATTTTTTTACTATCAATAATCTTCCAGTTTCTATTTTAGCCAAGGGTTTAGAAAATTTAGTTGGTTTTTTGAATAAAATTTTATCTGATACAGTTATAAAGGATTTTGATTGCTTCAATTGAGATATATGTATCCACCCACCATTTTTTTTATTATCAATTATTCTTCTAAAATTTTCTTTTTTATCAATCACTTTTACTGGCAAGTTTATTTTCTTGTAAATATACTTTATTGGATAATCAAAACTTGGGCCATATCTTACGTTTACCTTATCATTTTTAAGCATTAAAAATTTTTCATTATCTTCAGAAATAGCATTCGAGGTAAAAAATATTATGATTAAAATCTTGAAGATTAATTGCACAAACAACCTTTTTTTTTATTAAATTTTATCTTTCTAAATTCAAGTTTTTTCAGATTAACAACCAGAATTGACGAGTGAAGACTTTTATCTGATGAAATTATATTTTTTAAAACTTCATTTGCTTGCATACTCCCAATTATATTTGATGTAGTTCCTAATATTCCTTCACTTTCACAATTTAAAACTTCATCAGAAGGTTCTGACTGGTAAAAACACTTCAAACATGGACTTGATTTATTATTAAAATCGAATGAAAAAATATGTCCATCAAATTTGCTAATAGCACCAACTATTAATTTTTTTTTATATTTTAATGAAAATTTATTTATTAAAAATTTAGTTTTAAAATTATCTGTTCCATCTACAATAATATCGAAATCTTTAACAATCTTATTTAAATTTTTTTTAGAAGCTTTTTCTTTTAAAATTTTAACTTTTACATCTTTATTAATTAATTTTATTCTTTTTTTAAAGATATCAACCTTAAATTTTCCAACATCTTTTGGAGTATATAAGATTTGTCTTTGAAGATTTGAAATATCTACTTTATCGTGATCAATAGCACCTATATACCCTACTCCGCATCTAGCCAACAAATCTGCAACTGGACTACCTAATCCACCAATTCCTACAATTAAAACTTTTGAATTAATTATTTTCTTTTGTCCTAATATACCAATATCCTTAAGTATTATTTGTCTAGAGTATCTCTCAATCTTTTGTTTTGATAATGAATTTTTCACTTACCTGTTGATCCAAATCCACCCGAACCTCTAATTGTCTCAGGCAAAGTTTCTACAGTTTCAAAATCTAATTTTAGAATTGGCATCAATATCATTTGTGCAATCCTATCATCGTTATTTACTGTAAAGTCTTTATCTCCATGATTAAATAAAATTACTTTTATTTCTCCTCTATAGTCACTATCAATTGTTCCAGGAGTATTTAATACACTTATATTATTTTTAGCTGCTAAACCTGATCGCGGCCTGATCTGAACTTCGGTATCCTCAGGTATTGCAATAGATATACCAGTTGGCACTAAAGCGTTTTCGCCTGGTTTAATTACTATTTTCTTTTCAATGAATGCAGTCAAATCTAGTCCAGATGAACCTGTTGTTTTATATTCTGGCAGTTTAACTTTTTTGTCTAATTTTTTAATTAAGACTTTAACCATTAAGTTAATTAATCTGTTGAATCACTCTTTTGACTATTTCTTCAGCAACCAATGATTTACTCATCTTTTCAAAATTTTCTTCAGGTTTATCTTTGTAAAATATAGAAACTTTATTAAAATCGGACTCGAATCCTATGGTTTGATCTGAGACATCATTTGCAATTACCCAGTCACAATTTTTTTCATTCAACTTCTTCTTTGCATTTACTAAAACATTGTTTGTTTCTGCTGCAAAACCAATTGTTATTTTTGGTCTTAATGAATTATGATTAGATATATGTTTTAAAATATCGATATTATTTTCTAGCTCCAAGTTAAATTCTTCATTCTTTTTAATCTTTGTACTTTTATAATTTTTCACTTTAAAATCAGAAACAGCTGCAGAAAAAATAGCTACATCTGTTGGTAGATTATTTAAACTTTCTTTGAACATCTCTTCAGATGTTTCAACACTTACAAAATTAACACCATCCAAAGGTTTAATGCTTGTCTTTCCAGAAATAAGTGTCGTATCAAATCCATTGTCTCTAAGACATTTGGCTATTTCATATCCTTGTTTGCCACTAGATTTATTTGTAATAAATCTTACAGGATCAATATATTCATTAGTTGGTCCGGCAGTAACTAAAGCTTTTAATTTTTTATTTTCATCTAAATTAGAAAAATAATTTTTAAGCGTATTGACTATTTCATTTGGCTCTGTCATTTTTCCTTCACCGTATTCACCACATGCCATATCTCCTATCTCTGGCCCAATAATTTTGTATCTAAAGCTTTTTAATTTTAATATGTTTTCTTTAGTAGAAGGATGCTCCCACATTCTTACATTCATTGCCGGTGCTAAAAATATTTGTTTGTTAGAGGCTAATAAAACAGTAGACGCCAAATCTTCTGCATTTCCTGAAGCTACTTTAGATATGGTATTAGCTGTAATTGGTGCAACTAATACTGCATCAGCCCATCTTGATAAAGATATGTGGTCCATCTCAGCTTCGTTCTCTGCACTAAATATATCGTCATAAACTTTTTCTTGGGAAAGAGACGAAACAGATAGTGGAGTTACAAATTCTTTTGCATTTTTTGTTAATATAGTTTTTACACGAGCACCATTTTTCTTAAATAATCTTATTAACTCAAGACTTTTGTAAGCAGAAATTCCACCACATATAATTAACAGTATTTTTTTATTCTCAAAATAATTCATCGTCGAGATTAAAATACTACTAATCCTAAAATTACAAGTAATAATAAACCAATGATTGATTGATTTCTGAAAGCTACCATTTCATTTTTTTTTGTATTTAGATCATTATACGTATTAGTATTTTGTGGAATTTGTCCACTTGCAAGAAATGTTAATGCTTGGTTTGCTTTATCCATTATTTGCGGCATTTCTGGTAATCTTTTTATAACTTCTGCAGAATTTTTTAGAGTTTCATTTAATGTTGTTATAGGATCTTTTGTTTCTTTAAGCCATTTTTCAAGAACAGGTCTTGACGTTTCCCAAATGTTTGTCTCTGGATTTAATCTTCTTGCAACACCTTCAACTACTACCATGGTTTTCTGTAGCATGAGCAACTGTGGTTGAGTTTGCATATTAAATTTTTCTGTCACGTCAAAAAGTTGTTTGAGTAGTTTACCGCCAGATATATCTTTAATTGACTGACCAAATATTGGCTCTCCTATTGATCTTAGTGCTTGGGCGAGATCATCAACAGGCACTTCTTTTGGAACTAAACCTGCAGCTAAATGAACTTCAGCCACTTTTTTATAATCTCGTTTAATAAATCCATATAAAATCTCAGCAAGGAATTTTTTACTCAAATCATCGAGCCTTCCCATTATACCAAAATCGATAGGAACTATTTGACCACTATTGTTTATAAAAATGTTACCTTGATGCATATCTGCATGAAAAAAACCATCTCTAACAGCATGTCTTAGAAAATGTTGAATAATATCTGATGCAATTTTTTTGGTATCTATATTTCTTTTTTCTAACTCTTCTGTTTCTCTTATAGAGACACCTTCAACCCAGTCTAAAGTCATTACATTTTCACTTGTAAAATTCCAATAAATTCTAGGAACTAGAAATCCACTGTCATTCTTAGTGTTTTCAGAATACTCATTGGCTGCAGCGGCTTCAAATCTTAAATCCATTTCTAAATTGGTTATTTCTTTTAGCAAATAAACAACTTCAACTAATTTAAGTCTTTTTGTCTTTTTGATAATTGACTCAGTTAAAAAAGCAAAAAGCATCAAAGCATCAATTTCTTCGTTGAATATTTTTTTTATATTTGGTCGTAAAATTTTTATAGCCACATCTTTAATTGTGCCATTATCATTTATTTGCGCTTTATGAACTTGAGCTATAGATGCTGCTGCCACTGGTTCAGATAGATTTATAATTGAATTAAAATTATCTTCTCCTAGATCTTTTTTGATTATTTCTTTAGCTTTAGATAATTCAAAGGGAGGCAAACGATCTTGTAAACTCTCTAGTTGCTTTGATAACTTTTCTCCAATTATATCTGGTCTAGTTGCTAGAAATTGACCTAATTTGATGAATGTTGTGCCCATAGATTGCAAGGAGTTTGATAATCTTTCACCTTCAGTTTCATTTACAAAAGAATTATCTTTTTTTGAAAACGATAAAGACAACAAATAGAATAAAATTTTTATTCCAATTGGAGGATTATGAAACTTTGTGAATATATTTAACGCATCAGATTTTGCTAATTTCCTTCCAAGCTTAAAAAGTATGTATAATTTTTTAATCATATTTTCCAACCTGAATGAATAGCTACTATTCCACCAGAATAGTTTCTATACTGACATTTAATAAAATTATTTTTCTCCATTAAACCCTTTAATTCCTCTTGATTAACAAATTCTTGGATACTTTTTATTAGATATTCATAAGGCTCTTTTTCACCAACCACAAATTTGCCTATTTCTGGAATTAATTTAGAGTATCTTTTATAGACTAAATCTAAGTTTAAATTTTGAATTTTTGAAAATTCTAAACAAAAAAATCTACCTCCTGACTTTAAAACTCTGTATGCTTCACTTAAGGATTTATTAATATTTTTTGTATTTCTTAAACCAAAACTGATTGTGTAATAATCACACGAATTAGATTTTAAAGGCAACTTCTCTGCCGTCCCCTTAATCCACTTGATATTTTTGTAATTTGATAGTCTATTTTTTCCCTTTTTCATCATTCCTTCATTGGGATCAATACAAAATAATTCTATATTTTTATTTGAACTATTATCGATAAAAAGTTTTGCTATATCACCTGTGCCACATGCAACATCTGCTAGAATTTTGTTTTTACCTGGGTTCATCCAATTTATTAAATTTCTTTTCCAGATTCTATGAACCCCAAGTGACATCAAATCATTCATGATGTCGTATTTATCATAAACTTTATCAAACACACCTTGGACTAGACCTTTTTTATTTTGGAGATATTGTTGCATAAAATAAATAATTTTAATTAATATAATAATAAATGCCAGAATTGCCAGAAGTAGAAGTTGTTAAAGAGTCACTAAGTAGAACAATAACAGGAAAAAAAATAAAAAAAGTAAGTATAAAGAATAGGAATTTGAGGTACAAAATAAAAAAAGGTTTTGAAACAAGACTTCAATCAAAATCAATAAAAAAAGTTAATAGGTTTTCAAAATATATCATACTAGTTTTAAATGATGAAAAATTTTGCTTAATTCATCTTGGAATGTCTGGCACTATACATCTCTTAAGAAAAAATATTTTAAATCAAAAAACAAATGCAAGTTTTTATCATAGCCCTTATTTGCCAAAAAAACATAACCATGTGTTTTTGGAATTTGATAACATAAAAATTATATATAATGATCCCAGAAGATTTGGTTATTTCAAATTATTTGAAAATAAGAATAATTTAGAAAATTTTATAAATAACTATGGTCCTGAGCCTTTTTCTTCAAAATTTAATCTCAACTACTTAAAAAAATATTTTTATAAAAAGAAAAAGAATATAAAAAACTTTCTCTTAGATCAAAAGTTTGTTTCAGGTTTGGGGAATATTTATGCAAGTGAAATTTTATTCAGCTCTAAAATAAATCCAAAAAAAAAAGCAAAATCTTTAAGTGAAAACGATTGTATTAATATTATTAAATATTCAAGAAAAATTTTAAATTTAGCGATAAAAAAAGGAGGCTCTAGTATTAGAGATTTTAAAAATATAGTTGGTAAAAATGGATCTTTTCAAGATAACTTTAAAGTATACAACAGAGAAAATAAGAGTTGTCTTTCACCAGGATGCAAAGGGACAATAAAAAAAAAATTTATCACTAATAGATCAACATTTTTTTGTAATATTTGTCAAAAATAAAAAATTATTATATTGACCGTATAAATTTCTCGTTATATACAATCGCGCTTATGGCAAACACTAAATCAGCTATTAAACGAATAAGACGTATATCACGTCAAACAACGGTAAATAAGTCTAGAAAAAGCAAGTTTAGATCTGCAATAAAAAAAATGAATTTAATTCTTGATAAAAAGGACAAAAAAGAAGCATTAGCTTTCTTGCCAAAATTAAACTCTGAATTGATGAAAATAGCAAAGACAGGGTTGATAAAAAAGCAAAACGCGTCAAGAAATATTTCTAGAATAACAAAAAAAATAAATTCCTTATAACAACTTTTAGTTTACTTAAAGAAATTACAACCCTAGAGATTATTTTTTCAATTAAAAAAAGAATCTTTTAATCTTTTAGTCCCAAGATAAAAAAAAATAAAAAAAAGTAAATTTAAGATTACTAATTTTAAGTCCGTAAAAAGAGATTCAATTATTAATTTATACAATTGTAAATTTTATTTTTTTTTGAGAATAAAAATAAATTTATTGCATTGAATTATGAATAGGAGTTTAACAGACTCTCATGAAAAATAATCTCACTAACATTAAATCAGACAATATTAATAGGATTGATTGGAAATTATTACAAAATGAAATGAAAAATAAGTTTGGTTCTGAGATTTATGATAGTTGGTTAAAAAAAATTGACTTAGTTGATGAGTTTAAAAATTATGTTTTATTATCCGTTTCGACAAGATTTATCAGAGACTGGATAACCTCAAGATATTTAGATCAAATATTACAAATAATTAAATCATATAAAAAAGATATTTCCAGAATAGAATTTGTAATTAACGAGAATATAAAGAACAAAAATAACGATGAAATAAAACCAAATAATTCATCTGATAATGAAAAGGTTTCATTTATTAAAGATTCATATCTTCAATATAATCGAATTGATCCAAATAAAAACTTTGAGAATTTCTTGCTAGGGAAAAGTAATAAACTAGCTTTTGAAGCTGCAAAAAAAGTCTCAGAACAAATAGCTCATTATAATCCTCTATATATTTATGGTGGAGTTGGAATGGGTAAGACACATTTATTAAATGCAATTGGATTAAGTTTGAAAGAAAAAAATAAAGTAATGTTTATTTCAGCCGAAAGATTTATGTATCAATTTGTAAAATCCATAAAATCTAATGATATGGTAAAGTTTAAAGAGTATTTTAGAAATACTGACATATTTTTGATTGATGATATTCAATTTATGAATGGAAAAGAAGCTATGCAAGAAGAGTTTTTCCACACATTTAATGTTTTGCTAGAGAAAGGATCACAAATTATAGTATCAGCAGATAGACCACCAAACAAATTAACTAGAATACAAGAGAGAATTAAATCTAGATTTTCAGGAGGACTAGTAGTTGATATTCAAAATGCTGATTTTGAATTAAGATACAAT
The DNA here is from genome assembly GCA_902596975.1 of uncultured Pelagibacteraceae bacterium. Taxonomy (GTDB): domain Bacteria; phylum Pseudomonadota; class Alphaproteobacteria; order Pelagibacterales; family Pelagibacteraceae; genus Pelagibacter. The sequence goes on from CACJWS010000006.1 coordinate 42,210, forward strand.
ATAATAAAATCCAAAAATGAAGATCTTGGAATTCATGATCCAAATAATATTAAAATCAGTGACGAGATCATAAAATTTATTAGCACTGAAGTTAACACTAGTATCAGAGAACTTGTAGGTGCATTTAATAGAATAGTATCTTTCTCAAGAATTTACGGAAAAACACCTTCAATGTCAGAGGTAAAAGTAATATTAAAAGATCTATTAAATTTAACAGAAAATAAAGTTGATATAGACAATATTCAAACAATAGTCTGTAAATATTTTAAAATAAGTAAAAACGAAATGTTGTCACCAAGAAGGTCAAGATACCTTGTAAGACCAAGACAAACTGCTATTTATTTAGCAAAAATGCTGACATCTAAATCTTTACCAGAGATAGGTCGATCATTTGCTAATAGAGATCACACAACTGTTATTCATTCAGTTAAAACAATTGAAAAATTAAGAAAAGACGATAATGAATTAAATTTAAGCATTGATAGCCTAAAGAATAAAATATTATACAAGCAAGAAAATGAAATTTAGTGTTAATCAACAGGATTTGCAAAAATCTTTAGGTTACTGTCAGGGTGTAATAGAAAAAAGAAGCACTTTACCTATACTTTCAAATATTTTGATAGAGGCAGCAAATTCAAAGTTAAAAATTACAGCAACAGATTTAGATTTAATATTTGTAAATGAAATTTCAAATATTAAAATTTTTGATGAAGGCAAAACAACCACCTCTTCATCAATTATGTTTGATATTGTAAGAAAAATACCCTCTGGTAGTCAGATAAATTTTGAAAACTCTGGTGAAAGTAAATTACAATTAGAATCAAATCAATCTCTATTCAATTTAAATTCAATTAATGCATCTGAATTTCCAATTACAGATGAAAATTTCAATGAAAATGAATTTACTATAAATTCAAAAGATTTATTAAAACTTTTAAATAAATGTAAATTTTCGATTTCGAATGATGAAACAAGGCATTATCTTAGTGGTATTTTTTTCCATCAGACCCAAACAGATGATAAAAATTTTTTAACTGCAGCTGCAACAGATAGTCATAGAATGTCTATCTCAAAAATAAGACTAAAAAACAAAATTGAATTTGAACCAATAATACTTCCGAAAAAAACTATTTTTCAATTATGTTCTCTTCTAGAAGATTATGATGGCGAGGTTAAAGTCTCAAATATTAAATCCAAAATTAAATTTGAACTTAATAATAGTATTTTGATATCAAAATTAATCGATGGAAAATTCCCTAATTATATTCAAGTTATCCCTAGAGAGAATCAAAAAAAATTAGAAATTGATTTAAAATCTTTTTTAAACTCGGTTGATAGAGTAGCATCAGTTTCTCTAGATAAAAAAGATGGTGTAAAATTTAATTTGACTAAAGATAATTTAGATTTATCTGTCAATAACACTAACAGTGGTGATGGTAAAGAAAGCCTATCTGTAAAATTTGAGACAGATTTAGATATAAGTTTTAACTCTAGATATTTGCTTGATATAGCATCCCAACTAAATGGTGATAATATTGAAATATATTTGAAAGATACTGGATCTCCTGCGTTAATAAAAGATCCTGCAGACTTTGACAGTATTTATGTTGTAATGCCTATGAAAGGTTAGTTAGCAAGACCAAGCTCGGAATAAATTTCTTTTTGCAATAATTTTACAAATTCTGTTTCTTCGATACCTGTATTAATTGGTTTTAAAATAGAAATAGTGATCGTTTTATTGGGCTTCATCTTTCCAGATTTTGGCCATACTCTTCCAGAGTCAATAGCGACGGGTTGACATTTTACATTTAATTCTCTGTAAATTCTTCCAACTCCCTTTTTAAAAGGAATAATTTCATCTGGTAGAACTCGAGTAGCTTGTGGAAAAATTATTACAGGTCTTTTTGTTTTTTCCATAACTTCTTTAATTTTTTCAGTAAAATTAAGGTTTTCTTTAGAAACTTTATTTCTATTTACAGAAATAGAATCTATCTTTCTTAAATACCAACCAAATATCGGAATATTTAATAATTCTTTTTTAAGAATAAAAATTGGTGAATTAAATATTGTTTGTAAAAAAAAAGTTTCAAACATCGATTGATGAGAACATGCTATAAAGAAATTTTCGTTATTAATTATGTTTTCTTTACCTTTTATTACTATGCTAGTTGAGTAAAAAATTTTTAAACAGAATGAGGACCAGTATCCAAAAAGTTTACCTCCAAAAAGAGTGATTTTCTTTGGCAGTAATAAAGATGGAAGAAAAATAATACATATTAAAATTAACCCAGAAAAAAATATACTTTTAAAGAGGATATTTCTCATTATAAGTTTTAAGTTAGATAATATCTGTTATTTTTTGTCTTTTTCTTATAATCTTTACTTTATTTCCTTTAATCAAAATTTCAGCAGGCCTTAATCTAAGATTATAATTAGATGATAATGAATAACCATAGGCACCTGTATCGCAAATAATCATAATATCATTTTCTTTTATATTCTGAAATTTCCTTTCTGTTAAAAATTTATCAGTTGTTTCACATACTGGGCCTACAAATTCTAATATTTTTTTTGATCGTGACATATTTCTTAGGGATGGAATTATCCTATGTTTTGCATTGTACAAAGCTGGTCTTATTAAATCATTCATTGCTGCATCCAATATAACGAATATTTTTGTTTTGTTATGTTTTAAATAAATTACTTTAGATGCAAGTATACCAACATTTCCAATTATAGATCTTCCAGGTTCAAAAATTATTTTACAATTGTATTTATTTTTAAATTTAATTATTGATTTTTTATATTTTGTATAATTAAGTTTTTTTTTTTTATTATCATAGTTTATCCCCATCCCACCACCTAAATCAATGATCTCAAATTTATAATCTAAATTTTTTAAAAGTTTATCAAGGACATTTAGCATTTTTTCGTAGGGTTTGTGGTTTAAGATTTGACTACCGATATGAACGCTTAAGCATTTAATATTTATAAATTTTGATTGTTTCATCAAATTAATAATTTTTACAAAAGTCTTTTTATCTACACCAAATTTATTTTCACTTTTACCAGTTGAAATTTGTTTCAATGTTTCAGCATCTGTATCTGGATTTAATCTTAGTCCTATATCAACAACTTTATTTAGTTTTTTTGCAGCTGCTTCAATCGCCAAAACTTCACTCAATGACTCAGAATTTATTAATAATATTTTTTGCTTAATTGCGTACTCAATTTCATTTCTTGTTTTACCAACTCCAGAGAAAACTATCTTATTTTTATCAATACCAGCTTTAAGCGATGCATATAATTCACCCTTTGAAACTACATCTGCTCCAAGGCCAAGTTTTTTTATTTCTTTTAATAGTGAAATATTTGAATTAGATTTTACAGAAAAACAAATTAAAGGTTTAATTTCCTTAAAAGCTTTTTTAAAATTCCCTATATTTTCTCTTAAATTTTTATAAGAGTAGCAGTAAAGAGGCGTATTAAATTTTTTTGTTAGACTCTCAATATTTTTTCCTTCAATAAAAAATTTATTATTTATATATCTCATAATACTTTTTGAATATTCTTAGTTAATTCAGATTTATATTCTGGATCACCTTTACGTCCACAAGCAACTACAAAATATAAACAAAGTATAATAATTAAAATTTTTTTACTCATTTTTTACTTTTTTTATCATTTTCTTAACGTTCTCAAAAGAAGTTCCGCCATAAGATTTTTTTGAATTAATTGAATTTTCTAGATTTAGTATTTTATAAACATTTAATGTAAGTTTTGGCTCAATTTGATTTATTTCTTTCAATTCTAGTTCGTGAAGTTTTTTGTTTTTTTTTTCAGCTAGATTAATTATTTTTGCAGTTTGTATGTATGCCTTTCTAAATGGATATCCAAGTTCTCTTACAATGTAATCAGATAAATCTGTAGCTGTAGTAAATCCTTTTTCCGCAAGGGATAGCATACTTTTTTTATTTATTATTAAATTTTTTAATACATCATTCAATAATGATAGCGATATTTTTAATTGATCATTTGTTTTAAAAACAATTTCTTTGTCATCCTGTAAATCTTTAAAATATGATAAGGGTAAGCCCTTTAATATTGAAATCATAGAATTGATATTTCCAATAAATATTCCAGTTTTGCCTCTCAAATATTCCAATGGATCAGGATTCTTTTTTTGTGGCATTATAGACGAACCGGTTACTAATTTATCATTTAAAGTTATCAAGTTAAATCCATCAGAATTCCAGATTATAAGTTCTTCAGCAATTCTAGAGATATGTAGAGAACAAGCTAGAGAAGAATATAAAAAGTCTAAAACAAAATCTCTATCAGATACAGTATCTACAGAATTGTTTGTTGGTTTTTTAAATTTAAGTTTTTTTGTGGTATAATTTCTGTCAATTTTAAAAGAGGTGCCAGATAAAGCCCCTACACCTAAAGGATTTTCATCTAAAAATTCTAAATTATTCTTAAATTTTTTTTTATCTCTCTTAAACATTTCAACATATGCTAGTAGATAATGTGCTAAAGATAGTGGTTGTGCATTTTTTAAATGTGTAAATCCTGGCATAATTGTTCTGATATTTTTTTGTGCAAGATTTAGAATATTTGAATTTGTATTATCTAATAAAATTATCATTTTTTTTGTTGCTTCTTTTAACCATAATTTAAGGTCGGTAATTACCTGATCATTTCTAGATCTAGCAGTATGAACATATCCAGCATCATCACCAATCAGTTCAAATAATCTGTTTTCTATATTCATATGAATATCCTCTAAATCATAATCAAAATTGAACTTTTTTTTTACAATTTCATTTTTAATTCTTTTTAATCCCCAGATTATTTTATTCTTTATTCTGAAATTTATAATTTTCTGTTTGTGAAGCATTTCGACATGAGCAATTGATCCTTCAATATCTTCTTTAAATAGTCTTTTATCTACTGGTAATGAACCACCAACTTTTTTAAATAAAGTTGAGGCATATTTCTTAATTCTTGTACCCCAAATTGGTTTATTGTTTTTATTTTTACTCATGTTATTCAATTACAAATCTATGAAATTTATATTTATATCCATTAAAATAATATTTCTTTACTTCATATCATTTAGCTCTTCATATTCAATAGAAGCACCAGATATAAAAAATCTAATAATTTATGAGGAAAAACAAAAAATTAAGTTTTTTGACTTTTTAAATGAGGCTGGAAATAAAGTTAATTTGAAAGATTTTAAGTCTGAATTAATTATTTTGAATTTTTGGGCAACATGGTGTGCCCCATGTAGAGAGGAAATGCCATCACTAAACAACCTTCAAAAACTTAAGGGTGAAAAAAAAATAATGATTATCCCAATAAATATCGGTGGAGAGAATATTAGTACATCTAAGAGGTTTTTTGATGACCTGCAAATAGATGAATTACAAGTTTTTGTCGGTGATGGTGCTGGAATTGCAAAAAATTTAAAATTAAGAGGACTACCTACAACACTATTCATTGACAAATATGGTTATGAGTTTGCAAGAATTGTTGGCTCAATAGATTTTAACAGTGATGAATTTTTAAATTGGTTAAATGAATTAAATTAATTCTTATAAAAGTAAGCTAATGCTACAAGCACAATTATAGCAACAAATTGTAGTAAAACTCTAAGCTGCATTAATTTGTTAGATGTTTTTTTATCTCCATCTCCTTTAAAAAGAGTTCTAATTCCAAGAATTAAGACTACAGCTACAGCTGCAAGCAAAACAATAGCTGTAATTTTAACAAATATTTCAGAAATCATACTTTGATTTTAGTTTCTTTTTAAAATAAAAAAACATAATTACTTATCTATGACATTTTGCCTTGAATCAACAATTATAAAACCTGAAAATGGGTCTGACATCAAAAATGCAGTAATTTTACTTCATGGATACGGTGGAGATGGAAAAGATATAAGTATGTTAACTTTGAATTGGAAAAGGTTTTTAACTAATACAGTATTCTTATGTCCGAATGGACATGAACCATGTAAAATTAATCCAATTGGTTATCAATGGTTTGATTTAGAAATAAATGATAAAAATTATATTTTAAATGAAGTAAAAAAAGCTGAAGATAAATTAAGAAAATATATTGAAGAAGTTAAAGCAGAATATAATTTGGAAAATTCAAAGATATGTTTATCTGGATTTAGTCAGGGTTGCATGATGTCAATAAACTTGGGCCTAACTTCTAAAGATCCTTATAATTGTATTGTTGGATTTTCTGGAAAGATTATAGATAAAGAGGATCTTAGTTTAAGATTAATTTCTAAAACAAAAACTTTATTAATTCATGGTGAAAAAGATGAAATAGTTCCACCCTATAATTTATTAGAGGCAAAAGATTTTTTTACACGCAATAATATTAGTATAGAAACTTTAATGATCAAAGACTGCGACCATCATATACCGGTTGAAGCTTCAAGTAATGCATTAAAATTTATCAAAGATAATTTTGATATTTAAAGAGAATTAACTTTTTTGTTACATTGATTAATAATAATATATAATATATTAAATAATTATGACTCTGATGATTAATGAAAACCTTTCACTCGAAAAGTGTCCAGCTCTAGTTCTTAACGCAGATTATAGACCATTAAGTTATTATCCTTTATCATTATGGTCATGGCAAGACGCTATTAAATCTGTATTTTTAGATAGAGTCTCAATTGTAAGTCATTATGATAGAATGATAAGAAGCCCATCATTCTCTATGCAGTTACCAAGTGTTATTGCATTAAAATCTTTTATAAAGCCTCGTTCAAATCCAAACTTCACAAGATTTAATGTTTTTCTAAGAGATAAGTTTAGTTGTCAATATTGTGGAAGTAATGATGAACTAACTTTTGACCATCTTCTTCCAAGATCAAAAGGCGGGAAAACTGATTGGGAAAACGTTGTTACTGCTTGCTCAGCATGTAATGTAAGAAAAGGTGGAAGATTGCTAAAAAATTCTGGAATGAAGTTAAATCAATGGCCTTTTCAACCAACAACAGAGGATCTTCATAGAAATGGGAAGAATTTTCCTCCTAATTTTCTACACAGCAGTTGGATGGATTATTTATATTGGGATGTGGAATTAGATCCTAGTTAAATTTTTTCAGAGATATTTATAGCAATTTTTGAACCAGTTTTAATAATTTTATCAATTACTGAATATAATCCTTTTTTTGTTGCGCCGTGCTCATATGCAATATCTTTATGTTCCAATTCATCAGCTCTAAATTTTTTAATTTTTTCTCTAAGTTTTTTCTCATCATCTTGTAATTGATCTATTTGACTTTGGTAATGTTTATCAATTACTTCCTCAACAGAGGCTGTGCACAGCATTGCTGCCTTTTTTCCTAATATTGTTGAACCGAAACCTAAACCTACTCCTAATAAATCCCATAGTGGTAAAAATTTAGTTGGTTTTATTTTTCTTTCTCTAATTTCATTTTCAAAAAAATCGCTATGTTCCTGTTCATGCTCTCTCATTTCCTCTACTAATTTTAATAGTTCAGGATCTTTTTTGAACGTTTTAAGAGCCAAAAGTTGACCTTCATAAATTTTAATTGCGCCTCTTTCTCCAGCGTGATCAACTCTAATAAATTCTTCCAATTTTCTTTTGTTAGTTTTTTTCATAAACAAGAGCTCTTAACGAAAATAACACAATTAGTAAAGATGTTAAAAAATTCAATCCAGATAAAGAGATGCCTAAAATAGTGAACTCTACATCTTTACAATTTTTAACCATTTCTAGACTTTCGATTATTTTTTCTTTATTTGTGATATCTATATTTGTGTTTGTACAACCAGCATATTCATCAAAAATTCCATTTTCTATACCAAAATGATATCCTGCAAGAGCAGTACTTAGTGTGAATGTAATGATTAAAACAATTAATATTCTGTCAGATTTAAAATAGTTATATCCCAAAAAACAAATGAAGATCGCTACTAAAAAAGGAATTCTTTGATAAATACATAATTTACATGGCATATACCCAAGAACTTTTTCAATATAGATTGCAGATAGTAATGCAATAAATGAGTATAAAAATATTAATAAATAAATATTTTTTCTTTTAAAAATAAAATTCATTTTAGTTCATAAAGTTTTGTAAAAATTTATAAATAAAAAAAGCAAAAACTATTAATACAATTGAGATTATAATTGAAACTTTAAGCAGTTTTTTTTCAATTATTGTTTTCATAGCTGGACCAAAATTTCCAACCAAAAAAGCTATAATAAAAAATCTAGATCCCCTTGTTATTAAGGAGACAATTATAAAATAAATAATATTAAATTGAACGAACCCACTAGTAATTGTGAGCAATTTAAATGGTATAGGTGTAAAACCTGCAATAGCTAACAAGGTTGCCCATGCAAAAACACCTCCATCTGATGAAATTTTATCTTTTAAAAATGAAGAATTATCTACACCGTAAAGCTCAAAAATCTTAATACCAATTTCATTGAAAAAAACATATCCTATGAAATATCCTAAACATGCTCCTAAAACTGATCCTGTTGTAGCAATGATTGCTATTTTAATCCATCTTTTTCTGTCGGCAATAGTCATTGGAATAATAAGAACATCCGGAGGAATAGGAAATATGAAACTTTCAATAAAAGATATAAATCCTAAAATTTTTTTAGAATTTTTATGTCCTGCAAGTTTAATTGTTTTATCAAATAGTTCCTTAAACATATTTTCTTTTAATATAAATAGTGTTTTAATACTATTATTTATATTCTATGAAACTAAAAATAAATGGGCGAATGGCGGAACTGGTAGACGCGTTGGACTCAAAATCCAATAGTAGCAATACTGTGAGAGTTCGATTCTCTCTTTGCCCACCAGAAAATATATGAACTTAAAACAAATTAATAATTTAACCGATTTATTTTTTGATCAATTTAATAAACAAATTAATAAAGATAAAATATTATTGTCAAATTTAGGTGGTAAAAGAAAAAATTATTCTTGGCAGGATACATATGATTTTATCAATTTAGTTTCTAATGAAATAAGAAAGTTAATATCAAAAGGAGATAGATGTTTTTTGGTTTCTGAAAATAGACCCGAGTGGTTTATAACAGATTTAGCAATTATGTTATCTGATGGAATAACTGTACCAGCATATACAACTTATGCAGAAAAAGATTATGAGTACATTCTTAATGATTGTACTCCAAGTATAATTTTTGTTTCAAATAACGAGCAATTCAATAAGCTAAAAAACGTAATTTACGACAAAAAATTTATAAAAAAAATATTTTCGTTTGAAAAATTAGATAATGCGGAAACTGAATATATAAATTTTGAAGATTTAATCCAAAATAGTAATATAAAAAATTCTTTAAGTCATAAATCTTCAGCTTTAAGAAAAGATCCATCATGCATAATTTATACGTCAGGTACTCAGGGAAATCCTAAAGGGGTAATTTTAAGTCATGGTGGGATCTTAAATAATTGTGAGGGTGCAATAGATATTCTAAAACCATTATTATCAAAAGATCAACCCAGGTTCCTTACATGGCTTCCACTTTCACATTCTTACGAACACACTGTTCAATTTGTACAAATTACTGTAGCAGCCAGAATTTTTTATGCAGAGAGCATTGATAAATTAGTTAAAAATATGGGTGATTGTTCGCCAGAAATTATGACGGCTGTACCAAGATTTTATCAAAATCTTTATCAAAAAATTAATACAAGTTTTAAAAAAGCTACAGGATTGAAAAAAAAATTAATCTATAAAATGTTAGAACTAGGTCTAAAAAAAATAAAAAAAGAAAATTTAACTATTTTTGAAAAAATACAAGATAGTATTCTAGAAAAATTGGTAAGAAAAAAAATAAAATCACAATTTGGTGGATCTCTTAAAACATTCGTTTCTGGGGGTGGTGCCTTAGATAAAGAAGTTGGATATTTTCTGAATGCTATTGGTTTGCCAACTTTGCAAGGTTATGGCTTAACGGAAACTTCTCCAGTGGTAAGCTGTAATCCAATAGATGATATTAGAATAGATACTGTAGGCCCACCATTTAAAGGAAATTTAGTTAAAATAGCTGAGGATGGTGAAATTTTAGTAAAAGGTGAAAATGTAATGTTGGGCTATTGGAATAATAAAGAAGAGACGGAGAAAGTCTTAAAAGATGGTTGGCTTCATACAGGAGATATAGGAGAATTGGAAAATAATTTTTTAAAAATTACTGATAGAAAAAAAGATATTCTCATTACTCCTGGAGGAGATAACATTTCTCCACTAAAAATTGAAAATGAATTAGTAAATTTAGAATTTATTGATCAAGCAGTAGTGTATGGAGATAATAAACCATATTTAGTAGCTCTATTAGTTTTAAACGATGAATTTATTAATATTACAAATGAAGAAATTGATAATGCGATAAATAATTTAAATAATAATCTTTCAAAGATAGAAAATATTAAAAAGTTTTTTTTAATAAATGAAAAATTTTCAATTGAAAATGGAATGCTAACTCCAACATTAAAATTAAAAAGATACAAAATTATAAACAAATACAAAAATAATTTTGAAAATCTTTATAAGTAATTGAAATAATTTGTTTAATAATCCCTATTTTACTTAACTTTTTTTAATTATTAATTTTTTATTTTTTAAAAAAAAAATTAAAAAAATACAAAAAATAATGTAATTGACATAACTATTCAAAAAAATTACAAAAAGGTAATTAAACGAATCAAAAAGATTCGTAATTAAAAAAAGGGAGCTAAAGATGGCTAAAAGAAGAAAAAAAGCTGCTAAAAAGAAAACTAAGAAAAAAGCTAAGAAAAAAGCTAAAAAGAAAAGAAGAAAATAGATTAGTATTCTTTTTAACAAACGCTTCTCATGGCGCTTGCGTGAGGAGCGTTTTTTTTTACTGCGCTACTTCTCCTGTAACGTTTTCTTGTGGCTCCTTGCTCTCTATTTTTTGAATTTGTTTTTCGAGATTTCTTTTTAAAGCTTTATCAAGTTTTTTTTGTGTATCTTCCAAACTAATATTTAAAACTATTTGAAATTCAGTAAGTATTCTCTCGTAAGCTTTTTCAAATAGCTGTCTCTCGCTATAAGATTGATCAACCATTAGATCATCACCTTTATTCAAATCTCTTACAACTTCTGCAAGTTCGTAAATTTTACCAGATGATATCTTAGCCTCATATTCTTGCGCTCTCCTACTCCACATACTTCTCTTAATTTTTGGTTTGCTTTTTAAAATACTGATACATTTATTCACTTGGTTAATTGTGGCCAATGGCCTTAAATGAGACTGTTTATTTACTGGAACCATTCCATTTGCCTTATCCTTTTCAAATTTTAAAATATAGGTTTCAATTTCTATTCCTCCAATGCTCATCTTTTTAAATTCAGTTATTTGACCAACTCCATGTTTTGGATAAACAACGTAGTCTTTTACTTTATATTCTTTCTTCTCTGTATCCTGTTTTTTTACTTTTTTTATTTCAGGTTTTTGCTCATTATTTTTAGAGATTCTGTGTAAATTTTCGCTGGGTTCTGTGATTTTTTTTTTATCAATTTTTAATTGTTTTGATTTAATTGGACTATTTAATTTTGTTTTGCTCTTAACTTTTTTTATCTTAATTACTTTTTTTGCTTTTTTTGTTTTAGATAATGTTTTTGACTTTTTATCTCTAACTAAAGATTTAACATTTTTTTTTTTACTTACTTTCTTATTTTTAAATGTTTTCTTTAAAGTACTTATCAAACTTATTTTCTTCATTTTTATATTTCTCATGATCCGGCATTGGATCTTTTGCTTCAGAAATATTTGGCCATATCTCTGAATACTTTTTATTAACTTCTAGCCATTTCTCGCTACCTGCAACAGTGTCTGAAACTATAGCGTCTATTGGACACTCAGGTTCACAAACGCCACAATCTATACACTCATCAGGTTTAATTACAAGCATATTTTTGCCTTCATAAAAACAATCAACAGGACACACATCTACACATGTTGTATGTTTACACTTAATACATTTGTCATTGACCAAATATGTCATTGTTTTGATTTAATTTTTTCTTTTATATCTCCAACTATTTTTGGATCAAGATACAATAAGCCTGACAATCGCCTCATAAGATTCGTTTCATAAATATCCGCATCTTCATCCGAATAAATAATATTCCATAATGCTTCTATAACTATCATTTTTTCATCAATATTTTTATTTTTTACTTCTCTAGTAAATTCTAAAATTTGATTTGAATCTTGTTCTTTTATTTCTGCATCTTTTATAATCTCATCTAAGTTATTTTCATCAGCACCCATTTCAATTAATGCTTTTTTAATTATATCTTTCTCTTTTTCAGTAAAATTTTGATCTATTTTAGCTGAGTGAATAAGAAGAGCAGCAACACTAATTAAAGATAAATGACTCTCATCGTATTTATTCTCTTTTTCTTTTTTAAATAAGCTAAACATTATTTCAGGTTTAATTCATTTAATACACTGAAAGGATTATTAGAATAGTCCTTTTTGTCATGTTTTTTAAAAGTTTTCTTTTTTAATGGAATATACTTTATATAGAACTCATTTTCTTTCTCATAAATTTTATAATTCATTTTTTTTAGAAGCTTATTAAAATTTTCCCTTGAACAGCCCAGTAAGTTTAACATTTCAGGTATAACTTTTATTTCTTTTTTGTAATCTTTTTCTGAATTAAATATTAATAAGAATAATCTTTCAAGTATATCTATTCTAACGTATATATCATCAAACTTTTCAAAGCCACAAAGTAACATAAAATCTTTATTTGCAGATTTCATATTATTTAAAAAGTTTAATCCAAAAGTTGGCGGTGATAAATTTAAATATTCATTATTATAATTTTTCCATAATAATATTCTTAAAGACACTGTATTTGGTTTGAACAACTTAAATAGAAATATATGGTATCTTCCAAACTTAACCCCCAGTTTTCTTAATTTTTTCCTATCATCTTGATTAATTTTTTTTAAGTACTCATTGATATTTGATCTTTTTATAACACCATTATTTTCGTAAAGTCTGTAAGCTAAAGCTCTAAGTTCAGGGTTTTCCTCCTTAATATTTTTTAACTCAATTAAGCTATTTAGTTCAGTTTCAATTTTTTTTATTATCCATTCATTTAGATAATCGTTTAAATTATTTCTTTCATTATTTTCAATCATTTCATCAATTATTAAATCTATTTTTGGATTAAGGTAATCAGATCCAGGTATTAGTTTCGCTATAGGATCATTTCTCCAATAAATTTTAAAATCATCTTTTAACACTATAAGTCCAGTATCTATTATTTGATGTATTCTATTAATTATTTCTGGACCTACATTCTGCCTAGCAGCTTTTTTTAATGATTTAATATCTGCATCTAAGGCATCTACTTTTAAATCTAGTTGTAACTTTAAACCTTTTAAAATTCCAATATATTGACCATTAATTAATACTTTTTCTTTCTCAATAATCTCAGTTTTTAATTCAATATCTTGTTTTAAGCCTTTTGCTAAAACGCTGGCTCTTTTATCAATAAAAGTTTTTGTTAATTCGTCGTGAAGTCTATCAGATAATTTATCTTCTAAGTTTTTAGTTCTTTCAATCCAATAATCCTGGTTCTCAACCCAATTAGATTTGTTTGAAACATATGACCAAGTTCTAACATTAGATATTCTATTTGAAATCGAGTCTACATTTCCTTCAAGTTTATCAAGCATAGAAAGCTGTTTTTTCATATAATAATTCGGTACTTTTTTTTCTTCCCTTATTAAAAAATTAAATACCTTGCCAACAACTTCCAAATGATGACCATAAGTTTTCTTGACAAAATCAGGTATTTGACAGCATTCCCAAAGAGTTTTTAAAATATTTGAATTATTTTCTATAGAGCTATTATTTTCTTTTAAAAAATATTTTAAAACTTTCTCATCTTCACATTCCCCAACTCTTCTTAACCAATCTTTATCAGGTTTTTCTTCTAATGATTTCAATAGATTTTCTTTATTATTGAATTTTAAGTTGGAATTTCTCCAAAATATATTTTGTATTTCTGGAAAATTGTGATTTTCTAAAAATTCAATCTCTTCTGGGTTAATTTCACTACATTCTCCCGTAATACCAAAACTCCCATCATTTAAATATCGACCAGCTCTTCCTGAAATTTGTCCAATTTCTGATATTTTTAGTCTTCTTATTTTTTTTCCATCAAATTTTTTTAAGTTTGAGAAGTAAACATGATCTAAATCCATATTTATTCCCATTCCAATAGCATCGGTAGCAACTAGATAATCGACGTCCCCTGATTGATATAAATTTACTTGAGCATTTCTAGTTTTGGGACTTAGAGATCCCATCACAATTGCTGCACCACCTTTTTGTCTTCTTAATAGTTCTGCTATCGCATAAACTTCTTCTGTTGAAAAAGCTATTATTGCACTTTTTCTCTCAATTCTTGAAATTTTTTTATGTCCTCCAAATGATAGCTTTGATAATCTTTGTTTGTTTATAAATTCAACATCTTCATCAAGCTTTTGAATAATATTTTTAATAGTGTTTGAACCCATTAACATTGTTAATTTTTCACCTCTCAGATTTAATAATCTATCTGTAAAAATATGACCTCGCTCATGATCAGAACACATTTGAATTTCATCAATACCTACGAAATCTAAAACCTTATCTACGGGCATTGATTCTACAGTACATAAAAAATACTTAGCATTAAGTGGTATAATTTTTTCTTCCCCTGTAATAAGAGCTACCTTGGAAGCATCTACTTTTTGTATTATTTTGTCGTAAACTTCTCTTGCTAGAAGTCTTAGTGGAAATCCTATCATTCCTGTGTCGAATGAAAGCATAGTTTCTATAGCTAAAAAAGTTTTACCAGTATTTGTAGGTCCAAGGACTGCTGTGATCTTATTTCTTGACATATCAACTTTTAGTATGATCTTTTTTTGGCCTACTATATTTTGTTACTCAAAAAGAACAAAAATAGACTAAAACTAGTCCGAATCAGATAGGAAAAAGTTCTCATTTTCAATTTTTATCATCTAAGGTTAGCATAAATTTAACAATATAAATATAAATTTTTAATGCCTAAAAAACTTTGGGAACCGTCAAGAGAACTTATAAAGAATTCGAATTTATTTAAATACGAGAAGTTTGTTTCAAAGAATTATAAATACAATTTTTCTGGAAAATATAAAAAGTTACAAAACTGGAGTGTAAAAAATCCAAAAGATTTTTGGAATTCTATTTGGAACTATTTTGAAATAATTGGAGCAAAAACTGATAAATTTAAACTAACAAAGGACCTTATTAATAGTAAGTTTTTTGTTAATTCAAAATTAAATTTTGCAGAAAATCTTTTAGCTAAAAATTCCAATCAAAAAGCTATCACATTTGTTAGTGAAAATGGTTACAGAGAGCAAAAATCCTGGAAAGAACTTAATATAGATGTAAAAAAAATAATTACATTTTACAAAAAAATAAATATTTCTGAAAAGGATAGGATAGCAGCATATACTCCAAATCAGATAGAAACAGTTGAGTGTTTTTTAGGTGCCAGCGCTATAGGATCAATCTGGAGCTCGTGCTCACCTGATTTTGGTGTACCTGGCGTTATCGAACGTTTTTCCCAAATTAAACCTAAATTACTAGTTATTACTGATAAATATTATTATAACGGAAAGGAAATAAATATTATTGAGAGATTACCAAAAATATTAAAAAAAATAAAAAGTATAAAATCAGTATTAATTTTAAATTACCCTGGAAAAAAATTAAGAAAATTTAACAAAATCAAAAATATAAAAATTTATAATTTCACTGAGATTAAAAAACTTGAAATAAGCAGAAATAAATTAAAAAAATTTGATTTTGACCACGAATTAGCAATTTTATACTCAAGCGGCACTACAGGTAAACCAAAATGTATTTGCCATAGATCTGGTGGTGTTTTATTGCAACATCTGAAAGAGCATCAATTACATTGTAATATAAAACCAAATGATAATGTATTTTACTTTACAACTTGTGGATGGATGATGTGGAATTGGCTTGTTACAGCCCTAGCATCTAAAGCATCAATATTGCTATTTGATGGTTTTCCTATGCATAAATCTCCAGAGTTATTGTTAAAAATTGCAAATAAGGAGAAAGTTACTCTATTTGGTATAAGTGCGAAATATATTGATCAACTTATTAAACAGAATGTTAAGGTAAAAGAAAAAATAAAACTCAAGGTTTTAAAAACGATTTGTTCTACAGGATCTCCACTTTCTAAAGATGGTTTTGAATTTGTATACAGAAATATAAAAAAAAATGTTCATTTAGCATCTATTTCTGGAGGTACAGATATTGTCTCCTGTTTTGTAAATGGAAACATTTATTCATCTGTAAACATTGGCGAAATACAAAACAATGGTCTTGGCATGGATACAGCAGTGTTTTCTGAAAAAGGTAAATCAATTTTAAATAAAAAAGGAGAATTAGTTTGCAGAAACCCTTTTCCATCAATGCCTTTAAAATTTTGGAATGATCCTGGAAAAGTTAAATATAAAAAAGCTTATTTTTCAAAATTTAAAAATATTTGGCATCATGGAGATTATGCCGAGAGAAAGAATAATGGGTCTTATATTATTTATGGAAGATCTGATGCAACATTAAACCCAGGCGGTGTTAGACTTGGCACAGCTGAAATTTATTCTGTTGTAGAAAAATTTAAAGAAGTAAAAGAGTCTATCGTAGTAGGTCAATCTTGGGATAATGATGTAAGAATAATACTTTTTGTAATATTATCAAAAAATAATAGATTAGATGAAAAATTAATTTCGAAATTAAAAACAACAATTAGATATGAGGCTTCCCCAAGACATGTACCCGCTAAAATAATTGCAGTAAATGATATTCCCAGAACTAAGAATGGTAAAATTGTAGAGGTAGCTGTTAAAAATATAATAGACGGCAACAAAATAAATAATATTGAAGCATTATCCAATCCATCTGCTTTAAATGAATATAAAAATCTTATTGAATTAAAATCGTAATGATCAAAGATACAATCAAAAACTTAAGTTTATCAGCAACTCTAAAAATAAATGAAAAATCAAAAGCTATTGAAATTGAAGGAAAAAATATTATTAAGTTTGGATTTGGACAATCACCATTTCCAGTTCCAATTACTATTGTTGAAGAATTAAAAAAAAATGCACATCAAAAAAGTTATTTACCTATCCAAGGATTAGATAAATTAAGAGGTTCAATCGCAAAATATGAGTCAAAAAAGAAAAATTATAATTTTGACTCAGATCAAGTCATAATAGGTCCTGGTACCAAAGAGCTTATGTTCTTGATGCATTTATCATTTGAAGGCGAAGTTTTATTGCCAGCTCCAAGTTGGGTATCTTACAAGCCACAATCAATAATAGCTAAAAATAACTATAATTGGATACAAACATCTGCTGAAAATAATTGGTTTCCTAAAGCTCAAGAAATAGAAAAAATTATTTTGAAAAAACCAGATAAAAAATATCTTTTATTTCTTAATTCTCCAAATAATCCATCAGGACAAGTATGTGAAAATTTAAAAGAAATTTCTTTAATAGTAAAAAAATATAATATTTTAGTTTTATCAGATGAAATTTATTCTGAGTTAACATTTGATGAAAATTATATTTCTATTTTCGAACACTGCCCTGATAATGTCGTAATAAGTAACGGACTTAGTAAATGGTGTGGCGCTGGAGGATGGAGACTTGGGTACTTTATAATACCAAAGAAAAAAATTGAATTACTTAAATCTATGAAAGTTTTAGCAAGTGAAACATTTTCCGCCGTAAGTTCACCAATACAGTTTGCTGCAATATCTGCTTTTAATGCTAACCATGATGAATATATTTTAAAATCAAAAAAAATTCTTAAAGCTGTTGGAGAATACGTATATAGAAATTTAAAATCTAATAATATTATTATGAACAAACCCATGGGTGGCTTTTATTTGATGCCTGAAATTTTAAACAAGACATTTAATAATTCTTCAATCATGTGTGATGAAATTTTAACTAATTTAAATATTGCATTACTTCCAGGAAGTGACTTTGGATTTGATGAAAAAAGGATGATTGTTCGTCTAAGTTTTACAGATTTTGACGGCGATACATTTATGAAAAATATTAATGAAAAAACTGATATTAATGATGAGCTAATAAAATTGTACGCCCCTAAGGTTGTAGAAGGAGTAAATAAATTAAAATCTTGGGTTGAAAAATAATAATCAGTTAAAAAATTCCTTAATTAACAATACTTATATTAACTGAATTTACTAGACACTCGTAGTAATAAATAGTTAGATTCGATTTTAAAACTTTAGAGAGGGTATATGAAAAAAATATTATCAACAATATCAAGCTCTCTGATTATTTTTGCTGCTATATTTTCATTCGGATCAATAGCAAAATCAGCAGAGTTTTTTACAATAGGCACAGGAGGACCAACTGGAGTTTATTTTCAGACAGGAAACGCTATTTGTAAAATGTTACACAAATCAGCAATTAGTGCCGAACATGGTAGAAAAAAAGGCATGAAAGATAAAGCTTACAGATGTACCGCTCCTTCAACTGGAGGCTCAAATTATAACATCGGACAAATAAAAGATGGCGAGTTTCAATTTGGTGTAGCACAATCCGACTGGCAATATCATGCTTACAATGGATCAAGCAAATGGGAAGGGAAACAATTCAAAAATTTAAGAGCTGTTTTCTCAGTACATAATGAGCCATTTCAAATCTGGGCTAGAAAAAAAGCAAAAGTCAAAGATTTTATGGGTCTCAAAGGGAAAGTAGTAAACATTGGAAATCCAGGTTCTGGTCAAAGAGGAACTATGGAAGAATTAATGAAAGCTATGGGAGTTGACAACAGCTTCTTTAAATCAGTTACTGAGCTAACATCTTCAGAGCAAGTAAAAGCTCTATGCGATGGTAAAATTGATGCATTTGGATATTCAGTAGGTTTTCCAAATGGGGCAATGGAACAAGCGGCAACATGTGCGGCTAAAGCAATGCCGATCAATTTAACAGGAGATGTAATTGATGGAATTATTAGTGGAGCTGATTATTATGCATCTGCAACAATTCCAAAAGGTACTTATACTAAACAGAAAAAAGATGTAACTACATTTGGTGTTAAAGCTACTGTAGTAACAAGTATGGATGTTTCTGAGGATTTAGTTTATCAGGTTACAAAAGCTGTTTTTGAAAATTTTGATGATTTTAGAAAACAACATCCAGCTTTCGCTCCTTTGGAGAAAAAAAATATGATAGCTGATGGTTTATCAGCACCACTTCATCCTGGAGCTGTTAAATATTATAAAGAAGCTGGTTTAATGTAATTAAATCTATATAAAAAATTTAGGCCCAATATATCTATTGGGCCTTTTTTTTTATATATTAAGCTGAATGTCAGCAGACATAGATAAAAAAATTGAAAATAAGATTAAAGAAGATCTTTCTCCTACAAGAAACCTAACAGGTTTTCATTTAAAGTTAGTTGCTATTATTGCAATAACCTGGTCTTTATTTCAGCTTTGGTATGCTTCTCCATTTCCATTTTGGTTAAATTTTGGAATGTTTAAAGGTTTACCAGCTAGAGCAATTCATCTTGGCTTTGCACTTTTACTAGCTTTTTTAATATTTCCATATGCAAGGGGTAAAAAAGTAAATTTTATAGATATATTAATTGCAATAACAGGTGCAATATGTTGTTTATATATTTATGTTTTTTATGATCAATTAGTAGATAGGGGTGGAATATTACTTAAAATAAATCTTACCGGTAATTTTACTATTCCAATTGAGTTAATACTTGGAATAATTGGAATATTAATTCTTCTAGAGGCTACACGCAGAGTAATAGGTGTCCCATTAGTTGTTATTGCAGTTTGTTTTTTGTTATTTTCTTATTTTGGGCAATATGCACCAGACATAATTTCTCATGGTGGATTATCATTAAAAAGGTTGGTTGGTTTTCAATGGTTTGATCAAGAAGCTATTTTCGGAATTCCGATAGGTGTTTCTGTAGATTTCATATTTCTCTTTGTACTTTTTGGAGCACTTTTAGAAACTGCTGGAGGGGGTAAATATTTTTTAGATTTAGCTTTTGCAATGGTTGGAAAAATGCGAGGTGGTCCTGCCAAAGCAGCTATTCTTGGATCTGGTATGACAGGATTAATCTCTGGATCATCAATCGCTAATACAGTTACAACTGGAACATTTACAATTCCAATTATGAAAAAGACTGGTTTTTCCAAAGAAAAAGCGGGTGCAATTGAAGTATCTTCATCAGTTAATGGTCAAATAATGCCTCCTGTTATGGGAGCAGCAGCTTTTGTGATGGCAAGTTTTATCGGTGTTACATATTTTGAAATTGTCAAACATGCTTTTTTACCAGCTATAATTTCTTACATTGCGCTATTTTATATATCTCACCTTGAAGCGCTTAAATTAAATTTAAAAGGTATGAATGAAAACGATATTCCAAAATTGAAAAAAACATTTTTTGAAGGAATACATTTTTTAGTTCCAATATTTGTTCTTATATATTTACTAGTTTATATGAGGCTTACAGCTTCTTACTCTATTTTTTTTGCAACAATAACTTTAATTATAGTTAATCTTTTAAATAAAATTTTTAAAGAAAAGAACTTTAAGAATGCCTTAATTTATTGGTACAACCAAACTGTTGTTGGTTTTGAAAAGGGTGCTTTGAATATGGTTAGTGTCGGAATAGCAATTGCAACAGCAGGCATTATAGTTGGAGCAGTTGGATCTACAGGTTTGAGTACTAATTTAATAATTGTAATCGAGTCGATTGCAAAAGATAATGTTATTATTCTCTTATTTTTAACTATTATTTTGTGTTTACTATTGGGTATGGGTTTACCAACTACGGCAAACTACGTTGTTGTAGCATCTCTAATGGCAACTGTTCTTGTGGATGTTGGAAATGCATCAGGATTTATTTTTCCTTTAATTGCGGTTCATTTATTCGTGTTCTATTTTGGCCTAATGGCAGACGTAACACCTCCAGTTGGCTTAGCATCTTACGCAGCTGCTGCTATTTCTGGTGGAGACCCATTAAGAACAGGAGCCCAGGCATTTTGGTATAGTCTGAGAACTGGAATACTTCCTATTGTATTCTTATTTAACAGTGAGTTATTATTAATTGGTATTGAAAGCATATGGCATGGCTTAATGGTCATAGCAACCTCATTGATTGGGATTTTAGTATTTACTTCTGCTACTCAGGGATGGTTTATAAATAAATTGAGATGGTATGAGATTGTTATTTTTTTAATAATTTCAATATCATTATTATCTCCAGAATTTATTCTAAATAAATTTTACCCAAAATATAACTATTTAAGTATTGAAGAAATAAACAAAAAACAGTTTGATTATAATAAAGAGATAAGAATTAAAATTACTAGACTTACAGAGTACGGTGAAAGATATAAATTATTTGTAATTGAAAAAAATAGTTTTGATGAAAATTTCAGTTTAAATGATTATGGAATGAGCTTAGTTGTAGAAGACAATAAAACCATAATTGATACTTTAAAATGGAATGGAATTGCAAAAAAATCTGGTTTAGATATGGGAGATATTATTAATGAATTTAAAATTGAAAATCAGAATAGACCAAAAAAAGAAATTATTTATCCTATCGCTCTTATTTTTTTATCAATCTTTGGTTATTTAAATATAAGAAGAAGAATTTAGCTTAGACCTGCATGGGGTAACTTACGTTGAAGTATTTTCCAAATACCTGTAGCAGATGCAATTATTTTACCTTTACATTCTAAATAGCACTCTAAAAAAACCATGCTTTTTGTTTTTTTTTTAATTTTTACATATCCAAAAATTTCATCACCAATAGTTGAAGGTCCGATAAAGTTAATATTGAGTGTTATAGTTACACAAGGCTGATTACCCGAAATTCTATGGGCTCCAGATCCACACCCAGTATCTATGATCGATGCTATATACCCACCATGAGTTATGCCAGCTCTGTTAAGATGGTTTTTTTTTATTTTAGTTTTAAATTCATATTTGGTTTTTGTGATATCTCTTAGTAGCAAACCACCATTGTGTCTCATGAAACCTTTTTTAACGCTAATTTGTTTAAATTTTTTCATTAAATTATTAAAGTTATTAAAAATAATATTATTAACACTATTACGAAAAAATAAATTACAGATTTTTGCAAAGATATTTTCATTTTTCCTTCTTTTTGGTGCGCCTGCTAGGAGTCGAACCCAGAACCTCCTGGTCCGTAGCCAAGCGCTCTATCCAATTGAGCTACAGGCGCTAAATTTAATCTATTCTTTTAACATTTATTATTAATTTTACTAAATTTTAATAATGGTCAAAAATATACATCTATTAAAAGTAAATAATATATATATATATACAAATAGCGAAATGAGTGAAAAATTACTAGTTCCAGATATTGGAGATTTTGAAGAAGTAGAAATCATAGAAATTCTTGTAAAAGAAGGAGACAAAATCTTTAAAAATGACCCTGTAATAACTTTAGAAAGTGATAAATCAAGTGTTGAAGTACCATCTACTTTTGAGGGAGTTGTAGATAGTATTAACATAAAGATTGGTGATAAAGTTTCTAAAGGAGATTTGATACTAACATTATCCTCTGAGAATGGAACTCAGCAAAAACAAGAAACTATTGAAAAGATACCACCTGCAACGGAAAAAATAATTGCCGAAGCGGAAAATTCTAATGGATATAATAATTCTGAATTAGATACGAGTGTACATAAAGAGATCAAAGTAGAAAATACACAAGTAGAAGAACATAATGAAAGATTAGAAATAGTTGAAAATAACAATGATATTGATCCTCAAGAGACAAAAGAATGGTTAGAATCTTTGTCTGCAGTAGTACATTCCGAAGGACCTGAGAGAGCTCATTTTTTAATTAAACAATTAATTGATCAGGCATATAAAGAGGGATCAAATATTCCTTACACCCAAAATACACCATACATAAACACTATACCAGCAGATGAAGAGATAAAATCTCCAGGCGATCAAAATATCGAAAGAAAAATCAGAGCACTAATTCGATGGAATTCAGCAGTGATGGTTGTCAGAGCAAACATGAGAGATCCTTCATTAGGAGGTCATATTGGGACATTTGCTTCAGCAGCAACTCTTTATGATATAGGAATGAATCATTTTTGGAGAGCTAAAAGCAATAAATTTGGTGGAGATTTAATTTATTTCCAAGGACATTCCGCGCCAGGTATTTACGCTAGAGCTTTTTTGGAAGGAAGACTTGACGAGAAGCAATTAGATAGATTCAGACAAGAAGTTTACCCAGGAGGTTTGTCATCTTATCCTCATCCATGGTTGATGCCTAAGTTTTGGCAGTTTCCAACTGTTTCCATGGGTCTTGGACCAATGATGGCAACCTATCAGGCAAGATTTATGAAATATCTTATTAATAGAAAATTAATAAAAGATGAGAATAGAAAAGTTTGGTCTTTCTTAGGAGATGGCGAAATAGACGAGCCAGAAGCTCTAGGATCTATTGGTTTAGCAGCAAGAGAAAAGTTAGATAACTTGATTTATGTTGTGAACTGCAACCTACAAAGGTTAGATGGTCCAGTAAGAGGCAATGGTAAAATTATTCAAGAATTAGAAGGAATTTTTAGAGGAGCTGGATGGAATGTAATAAAAGTCATTTGGGGATCATATTGGGATCCTTTACTCGCAAATGATAAATCAGGTTTACTTGTAAAAAGAATGAACGAAGCAGTTGATGGAGAATACCAAGCCTTTAAAGCAAAAGGCGGTTTATATGTTAGAGATAACTTCTTTGGGAAATACCCTGAACTTAAAAATCTAGTTGCAAGTTATACGGA
>CACJWS010000007.1 GCA_902596975.1 uncultured Pelagibacteraceae bacterium
TTCTCTTTTAAAAACATATAACCCTGATGATATGATTATGAAAAGGCCAATAAAAGTATATTTATCAGGAAAATCCGAAAACACATAATAACCTAAAATAAGATTAGTAATTATCTCGAAATAACCAAATGGAGCTAATTTTGAAGCATCAGCGTAACGAAGAGACAAAATAATTAATATATGGCCCAAACAGGCGAATATGCCCATTAGAGCCATCCAAGACCATTGAATTGGAGTAGGATTAGTCCAAACAATAGGAACAAAAAAAGATGCGATAATGGCCCCTACTAAGCCCGTAATTAACAATGTGAGTAAAGGACTATCTGTTGAGTGTAATTTTCGAGTTATTATTAGATAAAAGCCGTAAAAACAACCTGTTCCAACAGCTGCTATACTAGCAAGATTAATCTCTATAATTCCAGGTCTAATGACAACTAAAATACCAATAAAACCTACTAATACAGCAGTCCACCGTCTATAACCAACTTTTTCGTTAAGTAAAAATGGAGAAAGAGCAGTTGTGACCAATGGAGCAACGAACGCCAATGTTAACGCTTTTGCCATTGAGATTATAGAAATGGAGTAAAAAAAACATATATTTGCAAAAAATAAAGACAAACCTCTAATTATTTGTAATTTGATATTTTGAGAAAACTTCATTTGTTTCCTAAAAAATAAAAACATAAAAAAAGTTATGAATACAACTGTAAAAAAATATCTAGCCCATGTTATTTGAAAAAAAGATAAATCTGAAGATAAATATTTTGCAATTGCATCCATAAAGGGCAGAACCATCCATGCGGATAAATTTAATAATATTGCTTTCATTTAAGCAAAATATTTAAGGGCGATAAATACTGTAATTGGCACTGTAACCAATGACATTAGAGTAGAAACAACAATTGTGCTGGAAATATTATCTACATTTTTTTTTGGTGAATACATTGAAGCAATCAAATAACATAATATTGCACTAGGCATAGAGGATTGAATTAGTAAAACTCCAGCTGCAAAACCCGATAAGTTAAAGAATTTTATAATAAAAAAACCTACAATTGGACCAAGAATTACTCTACCTATAGAAGTTATAATTGAGTCTTTCAAAGAAAATACTTTCATTTGAGTTAAGGCAATACCTAAAGACATTAAAATCATAACAATCATGGCATAAGATAAAAGCATTGTTGTATTAATCACAAAAACTGGCATCTCTTTGCCGTAGTATAAAAAGATAACAGTCAAAATAATTGTATAAAAGGAAGGACTTTTCGCGATTATAGAAAAATCAAATTTTCGTTTTGCAAGAAATATATTGGCAGTAAAATGTAAGAGTATTACCAAAGATGATATAGCTGCAGCTACACCCATTCCCAATTTACCATAAGCAAAAAGACATATTGGTATACCCATATTACCTGTATTAGGTAAAAAAAAAGTAGGCAATTCTCTAATGTAATCTTTTTTCATAAGAATTAAAAAAACAACACCAATTAAAGCAAATGATGAAAGTAATATTAATGCGTAAATAAAATATTCTGCAAATACGTCAAAACTAACACCTGTAGATGTAAGTGAGAAGATTACTAAAGCTGGAGTTCCAAAATTTCCAGCATAAGATGTAATAAAAGAAGTATCGAAATTTGGATTTTTTTTTCCTAATAAAAAACCAATTCCAACAATAAAAAATACAGGAAATAGAACTTCAAAGAGCTTTAAATAAAGTTCCATTAAAAAAGTCTTAATAATATAGGGTTTTTAATAATATTTTTATTTGATTTAAAAGATTTAATACATTTCTGATAATCTTTTTCCAAGGATTTGTGGGTAATAATTACAATAGATGCAGTTTTATTTTTATTATTTGGTATTTGTATTAATCTTTGTACAGAAATCTTATGTTTAGCAAATTTTTTAGTGATTTCAGATAGAACACCGGGTTTATCTTTAACTTCAAGCCTAACATACAAAGCATTGGAATAATTATCAGTATTATAAATTGATGAAGATTTTCTTTTATTGTCTGAAATACCAAAAGGATATTTTATATTCCCTCTTAAAATAGACAAAAGATCAGACATCAAAGCAGATGAAGTAGGGCCAGGTCCAGCACCTTCTCCTTGTAAAACGCTCTCCCCTACTGGATTACCTTCTATTATAACAGCATTCATAACTCCATTAACATTAGCGATATAAGTATTTTTTTTAATTAAACACGGATGAACTCTTTCAAATAATTTATTATTAACAATTTCTGTTATTCCCAATAATTTAATTTTATAATTTAATTGATTTGCAATTTCTAAATCCTTGTATTCTATATTTTCAATACCCTCCATTAAACATTTTGAATTTGATACTTTATTATTAAATGCCAAAGCAGAAAGAATTTTAACTTTAGCTAAAGCATCGTAACCATTTAAATCTAATTTTGGATTACCAGGTTCAGCATAACCTAATAGTTGAGCTTTTTTTAATACGGTTGAAAAACCAGATTTAGTCTCTTCCATTTCAGATAATATATAATTACAAGTGCCATTTAATATTCCATATACTTTACTTATCTTATTAGTTGCTAGCCCTTCTTTAATAGTTCTTAATACGGGGATTCCACCTCCTACTGACGCTTCAAATTCTAAATTAACTTTATTTTTTTCAGCAAGTTTAGAAAGATTATTACCGTGTTTAGAAATTAATGCCTTATTAGGAGTTACAACATGAATTTTATTCTTAAGTGCAAATTCTACAATTTTTTTTGATATACCATCAGATTGACCAATGGCTTCAATTAAAATATCAATTTTATTATTTTTAAAAATTTTAAAGGGATCTTTAAAAAATATTTTCTTATTAATTCTAAATTTTCTTTTTTTATTAATATTTTTAGCTGAGATTGCAGAAACAGAGATAATTTTTCCAGTTTTTTTTAGAATATCCTTTTTTTTTGAATTTAATTCATTATAGAGATAATTACCAATCTGCCCTAATCCAACAATTGCTATATTAAGCTTTTTAGTCATATCAATCATCTAAACTTGGAAAACTACTATTTTTTCCATAATTAATAATTATATTTTTAAAATCCTCGAAAGAAATATTTTTATCTATATCTAAATTTGGTTTTTCAACCATATCATCATTTTTTTTCTTTAAAAAAGAACCAAAGTTTTGATTAGAACAATTATTTATAAATAAAAAAATTAATAAAATTATCAGTATTCTCATTAATTTAATCCTTCCTCAGACTTATATCCAAATAAAATATTCATATTTTGAACAGCTTGTCCACTACCACCCTTAATCAAATTATCTATTGCTGACAATATAATAATTTTATTCTTATATTTGCTCTCGCACACAGAAATATGACAGTTATTTGTGTTTATTACTTCATTAGTTCCTAAAAAAGTATTTGGTTTCAAAATTTTAATAAATTTATTATTTTTGTAATTTTTTTTTAAAAAAGAATAAATTTTTTCAAGAGAATCATTTCTTTTTAGATCTAAATACATAGTAGTTAATATTCCTCTAAACATTGGTGAAAGATGAGGTGTAAATTGAAATTTTACCTTTTTGCCAGTTTTTATTTTTAGTTCCTGATCAATTTCTGAATTGTGTCTGTGAAAAGCTAAACCATAAGCACTCAATGTCTCATTTAAAAATTTGTTGTTATATTTTTTATGAATATTTCTGCCTGCGCCTGAATAACCAGATTTAGAATCAATTATGATATTGTTTGATTTAACAATATTTTTTTTAATTAACGGTACTAGGGGTAATAAAATTGATGTTGGATAACAGCCTGGACAAGAA
The DNA here is from genome assembly GCA_902596975.1 of uncultured Pelagibacteraceae bacterium. Lineage (GTDB taxonomy): Bacteria > Pseudomonadota > Alphaproteobacteria > Pelagibacterales > Pelagibacteraceae > Pelagibacter. The sequence continues at coordinate 3,811 of CACJWS010000007.1, forward strand.
ATTATCTTATATTTCTTGATATTTTTATTATTTAACTCAGGTAAAGAATAAATACTTTTTTTTATTAATTTAGGAGCATTATGTTTGATTTTATACCATTTCAAATAATCACTGGCTGATTTAAGTCTAAAATCTGCCGCTAAATCAATTAAAATATTTTTATTTAGTAAATTTTTAGAAATTTTTTGAGCCTCTCCATTAGGTAATGCAGTAAATATAACATCAACGTTTTTTAATAACTCTTTATTAAATTTAACAATATTTGGTAGTTTATATTTATTAAAGTATTTATCATAAGAGCTAATTTTTTTACCTACGGAGGTATCACCACAAAGATATTTAATTTTAACTCTTTTATGTTTAGTTAATAATTTGACCAATTGAATACCTATGTATCCGGTAGCTCCAGCAACTAATGCATTAATCTTAGACATATTGTAATATAACAGTTGTTTAATAAAATGATATTATCTTTTAGAGAATTGATAACTTCTTCTAGCTTTTGCACGACCAGGTTTTTTTCTCTCAACTGATCTAGAATCTCTCGTGGTAAGTTTTTCTTTTCTAAGTGTTGGTTTTAGATTTTCATCAAATTGTAATAATGCTCTTGATATACCATGTACTAATGCTCCTGCTTGACCTGTGTGTCCACCACCAACAACTTGGGATCTAACATCGTATTCTGTAGATTGATTGATAATTTCAAAAGGTCTTAGTATTTGCATTTTATGAGTAGCTCTTGTGAAATAATCATCTAAATTTTTACCATTAACATAAATTTTACCAGTCCCCTTTTTTAACCAAACTTTTGCAATTGAAGTCTTTCTTCTGCCTGTTGCATATTTTGCATCTTTAAAATCCAATTTTAGTTTTGAAGATGTAGATTGATTTGTTTCCATTTTAATTTCTTACAATATTTTTTGAATTAAGTTTTCCAATTTCTATCACTTCAGGGTTTTGTGCTGAATGAGGATGATCCGATCCTGAATAAACCTTAAGTTTAGTTAGTTGTTTTTTAGCTAAAGGACCACCTGGTAACATTCTTTTGACTGCCATTTTTAAAACTTCACCTGGTTTTGAAGATTGTAATATTTCAGGTGTTGTTTCTTTAATTCCACCGGGATGGCCTGTGTGTCTATAATATTTTTTATTTGAAAACTTATTTCCTGTAAATTTTAATTGATCTACGTTTTTAACAACAACAAAATCTCCACTATCCATATGAGGAGTAAATGTTGCTTTATTTTTTCCTCTAAGAATTTTTGATACAACAGTTGCTAGTCTTCCAACTACAGCTCCAGTTGCGTCAATTTCAAACCATTTACTATTAAGGTCATCTTTTTTAAGAAATTTAGTCATAATTGCGGGATTAATACTTATAAATCGATATATTGTCAAACGATATACAGTTAGAACTTAAGTCATTTTTGATAGTTTTAACTAATAAATAGGCTATAAATATAGACTATAAATAAGCAATAATATTTGTTTATAATAGATCTTAAAATTTAAACAGGAGCAATTAAATGTCAGATAAAAAAGGAATGGATCCTAAAACATATAAATTTGATACCCTTAGTTTACACGCAGGTTATCAGCCTCATAAAAATGCTGGTTCAAGACAAGTACCAATATACCAAACAACTTCATATATATTTGACGATGTAGATCATGCGGCAGCATTATTTAATTTAGAAAGAGGTGGACATATTTATAGTAGGATATCAAATCCAACAGTTGCCGTTTTAGAAGAAAGAGTTGCTTCGTTAGAAGGTGGAACAGCTGCACTTGCTACATCGTCTGGTATGAGTGCAATATTTCTTGCAGTAATGACTCTTTGTGAAGCAGGAGACCATTTAGTTGTATCATCCCAGCTTTATGGAGGAACTGTAAATTTATTTAGATTAACTCTTCCAAAATTTGGAATTAAAACAACTTTTGTAAAACCAAGAGATACAGAAGGATTTAAAAAAGCAATTCAAAAAAATACAAAAGGTATTTTTGGAGAACTTGTTGGTAATCCAGGAAATGAAATAATGAATATGCCTGAGATTGCTAAAATAGCTCACGACGCAGGTATTCCTTTAATGGTAGATGCAACTTATCAAACGCCTTATTTATGCAAACCTATAGAACACGGTGCTGATATTGTAGTTCATTCACTTACTAAATGGATGGCAGGACATGGATCTTCAATGGCCGGTATAATAGTTGAAGGTGGTAAGTTTGACTGGATGCAAAATGATAAATTTCCAACAATGACTCAGCCATATGAAGGTTATCATGGATTATCTTTTGCTGAAGAATTTGGACCAACAGCATTTACAATGAAAGCAAGAGCAGAAGGTATGAGAGATTTTGGTCCTTGTCTAAGCCCTCAAAATGCATGGAATGTGTTACAAGGTATAGAGACACTTTCTGTCAGAATGAAAAAGCATTGTGAGAATGCTGAAAAAATGGTCGAATTTTTATTGGGTCACGAAAGTGTTGCTTGGGTTTCTCACCCAAGTGTACCAGATCATCCTGATCATGATTTAGCAAACAAATTATTACCAAATGGAAAAGGATCAATGATAGCTTTTGGTATCAAAGGTGGCAAAGCTGCTGGTGAAGCATTTATTAATAATGTTAAACTCGCTTCTCATTTAGCAAATGTTGGGGATACACGTACATTGGTGATTCATCCAGCATCCGCTACACATTCTCAAATGGACGAAGCTACATTAAAATTTGCAGGTTTATCTCATGATATGATCAGATTATCAGTTGGTATTGAAGATATAGATGATATTAAAAATGACTTTGAAAATGGATTTAGAGCTGCTAGGAAACCTAGACTCGTATCCAATCAATGAAGTTTCAGGTAAATAATAACGAGGTTTATGCTTCTACGGGAGGTAGACCTTTCGATAAAAATAAGCCATTAATAATATTTGTGCATGGTAGTGGACTAACTCATATGACATGGGTTTTGCAAACAAGATACTTTGCATTCCATGGATATAGTGTTTTAGCTTTAGATATGCCTGGTCACGGATTATCAGGAGGTGAAAGTTTAAAATCAATTGAAGACATGGCAGATTGGGTAAGTGATGTAATTGATGCAGTTGGATATAAAGAAGCTTCGTTGGTTGGTCACTCACAAGGATGTTTGGTTACGATTGAGTGTACAGCAAGGAATCCTGATAAAATTAAAACATTAAGTTTAATGGGTGGTGCTGGTGCAATTCCAATGAACCCTGAATTATTATCTTTGGCAGAAAATAATGATCCTAAAGCGGTTGAATTGATGATGGACTGGGCTCATGGACCAGCTGGACACTTTGGTGGTCACCCTGTGCCTGGTTTATATCATATTAATACCGGTTCGATGTTAGCTAAGACAAGAACAATAAAAAATACCCTCGGTGTAGATTTTAGAGCATGTGATAATTACAAAAATGGTTTTGAAGCTGCAAAACAAATAAAAATACCTACCCTTTCTATACTTGCTACTGACGATAAGATGTGCCCAGTTAAAGAAGGAAAAAAACTAGCTAACTTAATTGAAGGAAGTCAAATAGATATAATAGATAATTGTGGACATATGATGTTATTAGAGGAAGCTGATCGAGTATTAAATGTTTTGAAAAAATTCATAACAACTAATTATCCATCAAATAAATAATTATATTTTAGCACTTATGAAAAAGAATTTTAGATTTTTTGATAATAGGCAAAAATATTTGCTTTTTGTTACAACAACTAATGAAAAAAATAAGATTGCTGATGCGTTAAAACCTATTGTACAAAAATTAAAACCTAAATTTCCAGCATTAAAAATATTTGATGCAGGTATGGGTGATGGATCATTATTGATGAGTGTGATGAGACAATGTCATCAGAAAATGCCCCATATTCCTCTATTAGTAAGCACAAAAGAGATAAGTATGGAAGATGTAAGATTAGGACTTGAAAAACTTCCAGATCGGTTCGTCGAACATAAAAATACAGTATTTGTTATTTCAAATCTAAATTATGCAGAGTCTACAGCACTTAAATCGAATGACAAAAATAAACAAAAAAAAATGAATTGGAAGATAGTTAAACTTAAAGGAAATTCTTCGCTCGATTTTTCAAATCAATTAAGAAGATTAAATCAAGAATTTCTAAATAAAAAATGGCAAATTGAGAGAAATCCGAGAAATGGAAATCCTACATACAAGGAGCCATCTGTAATTGTAATTTATAGAAAAGATCAAGAATTTTCCTTAAAGAATGTTATTCCAAAAAAAAATAATGGAAAAAATAGTTATGACTTAATAATTGCCTCTCAACCATATAGATCAAGAATATCTGCAGAAAAAAAAGTTAAATATGTTTTAGATCCAATGATAAAATCATTGGATAGCAAAGGCAAACTGGTAGTAGTTCATGCATGTGGTAATGATCCTGGAAACAAAATTATAAAGAAAATCTGGCCAAAAGAAAAACCATTTCCTTCACTATACGGATCAATAATTAAATATATAAAAAATAATACTGATAATGAAATTTTGAAAAAATTAAAATTTAATAAAAAACAAACTATAAAATATATTTTAAGAGCACTACCGAATGAAATTAGTGGAGGTATAGCTACATCATTAATATTTTCGGCATGGAATGCCGCAGTATATGTTAACCAAATATCAGATGAGCAAATAATGAATGCTGAAAGAAAAAAATATTACCAAAAAGTTGTAAAAGATATAGTCAATAAAAATAAAGGACTATATTTTAACAATGAACTATTTGTGATTGAAAAAAAATAATCAACTAAATCTATTCTTGTATAAAAAATACAATGTTGAGGTAATCAATAATATTGAGCTAAACTGGTGCAAAGATGCTGTTAAAATACTAGCACCAGACATAATTGTAAGAATTCCCAATATAATTTGTAATAAAATAATTAAACCTAAAATAGATACAGCTCTGAATAAATAAAAAATTTTATTCCGATATGTTATGTATGAAATCACAATGAATATAATGAATATTAAATAAGCTAAATTTCGATGTAAATATTGAACTAGTGATGGATCACTAAAAGCAGATAACTTAAATAAATTCATAAATTTATTATCATCTGGAAAATAAGAATTACCCATTAATGGCCATGTATTATATATTTTTCCTGCATCCATACCCGAAACGAATGCACCAATAATTATTTGTAAGAAAATTAATATTAAAAAGAATTCAGGTATATAATTATTAATTTTTTTATCTATTTTATTTAAATTTACTAAACTTAAATAATTCCAATAGATTAACGATAAAATGATAAATGCAAATAAAAGATGAACTGACAACCTAAAATGACTTACATCTATATTATTCACTAGGCCACTCTGGACCATGTACCAACCTAAAAGTCCCTGAAAACAAATCAAAAAAAATATAAAATAAAAATTATAAAGTTTTTTAATACCTATTTTGATAGAAAAAAAAATTAAAGGTATTAAAAATGCTAAACCAATTACACGTCCAAAAAATCTGTGTGCCCACTCCCACCAAAAAATTACCTTGAATTCACTTAAAGTCATTGAGTAATTTTGAAGTTTAAATTCAGGTATTTTCTTGTAAGATTCGAAATATGCCAACCAAGCATCATCAGTAAGAGGTGGAAAAAAACCTTTGAAAAATTCCCATTCTGTAATTGATAATCCAGAATCTGTTAGTCGTGTTAAGCCTCCAACAACTATCATTGCTATGATCAAAAAAAACATAAATAATAACCAATTAGATATGTATATTCTGTATTTTTTATCAATTTCGGTATACATAATTGTTTAAATATATTATTTGTTTATAATTCCAATTGATCAAATGTCGCCTGATAAAAGAAAAAAATTAAATATACTAAGAAAAAAATTAGATCTTCTTGACAATAAACTAATTAAATTAATCAAGATAAGAACAAATATAGTAAAAGAAGTCCTAAAACTAAAAACATATAAACATGAGATTGTAGATAAAAAAAGAATTTCATTAATTCTTAAAAATATTAAAATAAAATCGATTAAAAATAAAATTGATCCGAAGATAACAAATAGAATTTGGAAAAATATGATTATGTCTTATATTGATTTTGAAAAAAGAAATTTTAAAAAGAAATAACTATTTACTGTGAGGTGGCAGTTTCTTTTCAACAAAAACTTCATGCTTTCTTGTTGCTGGATTATATTTTTTAGCTTTTAATTTAACCTTTGCTTTCTCACCACCAGCTGGTTTTTTTACATAATAGAAAAAAGGGCTATCTGGCTTTGCCTCAGGAACTAATCTTACTTTAACATGTGTTTTTTTAGCCATAGTTTTTTATATTTTTTATTATATTAGATATTTTATTTAATTTTAATTTTATAATTTTCTTGTTTATAGTTTTATTATTTTCAAGGTCAAGTTCTGAATTATTATCCTTAAGTTGCATTTTTACACCCTTTATAGTCATCCCCTTTGTTTTTAAAAGATATTGTATTTTTTTAAGTATCCTAATTGATTTATTATCATAGTATCTTCTTCTACCTGAAAAAATATAAGGTTTAATTTGTTTAAATTCCTTTTCCCAAAATCTAATTGTATGTGTTGATATTTTTCCTGTCTTTTTATTAATTAAGTTTAACATTTTTGCAACTTCACCTATAGTTTTGTATGTTTTGTTATTTTCAGTCATCTATATTAATAAAATTTTTTAATTCATTTGAGGGTTTAAATAAAATAACATTTCTTTCTGAAATAATTTTTTTTTCCATAGTTTTTGGATTGCGCCCTTCTCTACTTTTTTTAAACCTTAAAATAAATGTTCCAAATTTGGCAATTTTAACTTTTTTATTTTTAATCAATTCATTTAGTAATATTTGAAAAACATCATCAAGTAAGTTTTCACAGACTTTTTTTGAAAATCCTAACTGCATGTATAATGTATTAATTATATCCTTTTTTGTAAGATTAACTCTCATTTAAATTATATTTTTTTTTATTTTATCAATTAGTTTACCTTTTATAATTTTTTCACAAACTTTTAAAGAATTGGCAAATCCAATTTCATCTGTTGAACCATGGCTTTTAATTACAGGTTTATCTAGTCCTAATAATATGGCGCCATTATATAATCTTGGATCTAATTTTTTTTTAAATTTTTTTAAGTTTTTAATATTTAAAAGAGATGAAATTTTGCCAATTAAATTTGAATTAAGTGCTTGTTTTAACTCAGATGTAATAAAATTAGCAGTACCTTCTGCAGTTTTTAATGCTATATTTCCTGTAAACCCATCAGTAACTATAACATTCACATCACCATCCATTATATTATTTCCTTCTATGTATCCTTTAAAATCAAATAGTAAATTTTTTTTATCATTAAGTATTTGATAAGTATTTTTAATTATATTATTACCCTTAACTTCCTCTGATCCTATATTTAATAAAGCAACTTTAGATGTTTCATTTTCAAATAAAGCTTTATGAAGTGCTGCTCCCATCAAACTAAAATCTACTAAATTTTTTTCATTACATTCAATATTTGCTCCTAAGTCTAAAACCACATTCATTCCAATTTTATTGGGCCATAGTGCAGATAATGCAGGCTTTTCAATTTTTTCAATCATTTTTAAATTAAGTTTTGCAATTACAAATAAAGCTCCAGTATTTCCAGCAGAAACTATTACATCTGACTCTTCATTTTTAAGACTTTCAATAGATAACCACATACTAGTATCCTTACCTTTTTTTGCAGCAGATAATGGACTATCACTATCTTTAATTAATTTTTCAGTGTGTGTAATTTTAAAACATTTTTTTGGAATTTTCGTATTTGAAATAATTGGTTCTATAATATTTTGATTTCCAAAAATATTATAAAAAGTATTAATTGATTTTGAATGATGTATTTCTATTCCTTTAATGACTTTTTGCGGAGAATTTTCACCACCCATTGCATCTACTGCAATGTTAATTGGTTTATCCATAATTAATTTTACTCTTTAGGGTCTAGTACTTGTCTACCTTTATAGTAACCAGTTTTCAAATCCATATGATGAGAAAGTCGATATTCTCCAGACTTCTTATCCTCAATAATATTTTTATCATTGATTCCATTATGAGATCTTCTTTTACCAGCTCTGGATTTAGTTGTTTTTCTTTTAGGTACAGCCATAAATTTAATTTTAAAGGGTTATTATATCTTTTGAGAGATTATTGAAAGAGTTTTTTGTTAAAAATTCCCTATATTTGTCGAAATAATCAACATAATTTTCATGATTATTATCATCATATATATAATTTTTTAATATTTCTTTTTTATACTTATAATCCTTTAATTCCCATTCATTAATATTATCAATAATTGAAAAAAGTAAATTTATGTAATCTTTCATTTTTTTATTAATAGTAGCGTCACCATAGCCAATTTCCCTTATAGAAAGTTCAATTTGCCTAACACTATAATCAAAAAATTTTTGTAAGTTATCTTTAGACTCTATATTTTTATATTCTTTGAGTAAAAAACTTAAATGAAGAAAAAATATAATCATTCTATCATAAAAGGAGTCTTCTTTATTAGTATTATATAGACTTTTATTTCTGGTGAGTTTAATTAAATTATTGTAAACCTTAAGGTATATGTCAGTCATAAAGTATTTAATTGTAATAATTTTTATTTTTATATCTAACTGCTCAGGAAATAAAGTATCAAATTACCACGGCATGAAATCATTAGATGTAAAATTTAATGAGCTAGAAGTTAATAAAACAAACAAAAATGATATTATAAATATTATAGGTCCCCCCTATTTAAAAAGTGACTTTAACAATTTAAAATGGTTTTACATTGAAAGAGAAAAAACTAATCAATCTTTATTTAAATTTGGTGCACAGAAAATTAAAAAAAATAATGTATTGATTGTTGAACTTAGTAAATCAGGAATATTAATAGAAAAGAAACTTTTAAACTTAGAAAATATGAATGACATAAAATATTTGAATACCCAAACAACTAAGGACTTTGAAAACAAAAACCTTATGTATGATGTATTTAGCTCGTTAAGAGAAAAAATTAATGCACCTACTAGAAGTAAAAAATAACTTTATCCCGCAATAACAGCTAATAGCAGTAAAGCAACAATATTTGTAATTTTAATCATAGGATTAACTGCTGGTCCTGCGGTATCCTTATAAGGATCTCCAACTGTATCTCCTGTTACAGCAGCTTTGTGAGCTTCCGATCCCTTTCCACCAAATTTTCCGTCCTCTATATATTTTTTTGCATTATCCCAAGCACCTCCACCGGCAGTCATCGATACAGCAACAAACAATCCTGTAATAATTACTCCTAATAACATTGCTCCTACAGAAGATAAGGCTGCTACCTGACCACCAATAGGTAAGATTATCATATATAAAACTATAGGCGACAGAACCGGTAATAGTGATGGGATAACCATCTCTTTAATAGCCGCTTTAGTTAGTAAATCGACTAATTTTCCATAATCAGGTTTAGATTTTCTTTTCATAATTCCTGGTATTTTTTTAAATTGCCTTCTGACTTCTATTACAACTGCGCCTCCAGCTCTTCCCACGGCTTGCATACCCATGGATCCAAAAAGATATGGTAACATTCCTCCTATTAGTAAACCAACCACAACAAAAGGATTTGATAAATCAAATGTTACAACTATACCCTCTAATTTTGAACCTGCTTCTTTTGAAAAATGTTTAATATCTTCAGTGTAAGCAGCAAATAAAACTAATGCTCCTAAACCAGTAGAACCTATAGCATAACCCTTTGTAACTGCTTTAGTTGTATTCCCAACAGCATCTAAGGCATCTGTAGTTTTTCTTACATTTTTTGGAAGATTTGACATTTCAGCGATACCACCTGCATTATCTGTAACAGGTCCGTATGCATCAAGTGCTACAACCATACCAGCTAATGCAAGCATCGTTGTTACAGCAATAGCAATACCAAATAAACCAGCAATAGAATTTGTTAATAAAATACCAGCAACTATTATTATAGCTGGAATTGCAGTTGCTTCCATTGATATTGCCAAACCTTGAATTACGTTAGTTCCATGACCTGTGGTAGATGATTCAGCAACACTTTTAACTGGTCTATAATCTGTTCCAGTATAATACTCAGTAATCCATATCAATAAACCAGTGATAATTAGTCCTATAACTCCACAATAATATAAGCTCATGCCGTTGAAAGAAACTCCATTAACTGAATAGTTAGTATCTAATCCAATAACATAGTCTGTTATGGGATATAAAATAATTAAAGATAAAATAGCTGTTGCAACAAATCCCTTATATAGAGCATTCATTATATTTTTTGATTGTCCAAGTTTTACAAAGAAAGTACCTACTATAGATGTTAAGATACAAGCTGCACCAATACTTAATGGGTAAACCATCATATTTAAATCTGACACAAAGAAAATTGATGAAAGAACCATAGTTGCAACAATCGTAACAGCATATGTTTCAAAAAGATCAGCTGCCATACCTGCACAATCTCCAACATTATCTCCAACGTTATCTGCTATAACAGCAGGATTTCTAGGATCGTCTTCTGGAATACCAGCTTCTACTTTTCCTACTAAATCTGCACCAACATCAGCACCTTTTGTAAAAATTCCACCACCTAATCTCGCAAAAATAGATATCAATGAAGCGCCAAAGCCTAACGCAACTAGTGCATTTACAATCTCTCTTTCATCAACACCGGCTGATAACAATATATAGTAATAAACTGCAATTGCTAACAAAGCTAAACCTGCAACCAACATTCCTGTAATTGCTCCAGATTTAAAAGCTATTGAGAGACCTTGAGATAAACCTTTTCTTGATGCCTCTGCAGTACGTACATTTGCTTGCACAGAAACTAACATTCCAACGTAACCAGCTATACCTGATAATGTAGCACCAATTAAATATCCAATTCCAACTAATAATGAAAATGCAAAACTAATAATAACTAAAACAACAACACCAACTATAGCTATTGTTTTGTATTGCCTGTTTAAATAAGCTTTTGCCCCTATTTGAATAGCAGAAGCAATTTCTTGCATCTTTGCATTTCCTGCACTTGCATTCAAAATTGAAGATCCTGTTACAAATCCATATACAATGGATAATATTCCAGCGAAAATTGTGTATAATAAAATGGTATCAACAGACATATAATTCCTTAAATAAGTGTTTTAGTTATTTTTTAAAATGCGGACATTACAAAAAAGATTATAAAAGGCAATATTTAACTTCTTAGAATATATGAGAATAACCTTGGTATTTGAGGTATTTTATTGGAATTCTCCTATTATCTAATAGGTAACTTTTTGATTTAGTATTAATTTGCCCAATAATAGAAACTTTTTGATTCATTTTAGAGGATAAAGTTTTTATATATTTTCTCTTTGACTTCGAAGCTGTAAATAAAATTTGATAATCATCACCATTAAATAAATAATCTAATTTATACAGTTTTTTGTGTTTAATTAAATTTTTTAAATGATTTGATATAGGGATCTTATCTATATCGATTATATAGCCAAGTTTTTGTTTATTTATTAATTTATTCATATCAATTACCAATCCATCTGATACATCCATAGAGCAGTTTGCAATTTTAAAAAGATGTAAACTAAACTTTATAGGTAGATTAGGTGAATAATATTTATCAATAAAATATTTTTTTTGATTTGAATTTAATTTGATTTTGTTTTGTAAAGCTTTTAATCCAATATAACTATCACCTATATTTCCTGTTACATAAATATCATCTCCATTTTTAGCTTTGTTTCTATAAACAATTTTATTTGAATATCCTAAAGACATAATAGTAAAACTTAGATTTTTTGAGGATGTAGTATCACCACCTGATAATTTTATATTAAATCTATTTTGTTCATTGGACAAAGATTTGTTAATTAATGACATATTTTTTTTTGTAAAATATTTTTTGTTACCAGAGCCAGCTAAAAAGAAATAATTTGGTTTTACTCCTTTAGCATAAATGTCTGATATAGATGATCTTATTATTTTTCTTACAACAAGATCTGGTTTATTAAAATTTAAAAAGTGTATACCCTCATTATAAGTATCAACAGAAATAACTAATTTTTTAGTTTTATCAAAAAAAACATCATCATTTAAATCAAGCGAAGATGGATTATTTTTAGTTAATTCTTTTAAATAACTATTTATTAAGAATTCTTCATTCATTAGTTTCTTAATTTCTTTGAAATTTTATCAAGCAAAGCATTCAAATATTTTGTTTGTGATAAATCAATAAAGAAATTAGAAGCATTAAGATATTCTTTAATAATTATTTTTGAAGATATTTTTGGTTTATACATTAATTCGAAAATTGCGCTTTTAATTATTACTTGAAAAACTTTATCTAGGTTTGATATTTTTAAATCATCATTTAAATGATTTGTAATTTCTTCGTGAATTATATCATCTCTTTCAATTGTACCATTAACTACGTCTTTTATAAATTTTTTGAAACGATGTTTTGGAAAATTTAATTCTACTTCATTGTTATAATATTTACTGTAAAGCTTCTGTATTATAATAACTCTAGGGTTATTTTTTTTACTAAAATGAAGTGGCATTCTATAAAGATAATATTGTTTTTACTGCGTTGGCTGCCTCTCTACCCTTTTTGCCACGTGCTTTAGCTTGATTTTTATTTAAACAAGTAATTATTCCATTGCCAACAGGTTTTTTGGACTCTACAGATATATTCATAATAGCATCAGTCGTTGATTTAGATATAAAGTCGAAATGAGGAGTTTGACCTTTAATTACACATCCAAGAGCTACAAAACCATCATATTTTTTTAAATTTTTGGAAATAACTACGGGTATCTCAAATACACCTGGAACAGAGACTATATTGATCTTTGCAAAATTTTTTAATTCATTCTTAGCACTTTTAAGAAGAGCAGTTGAAATATCTTTATAGTAGTTTGCTTGTATAATTAATACTTTATTTTTCATTTTATTATTTCTTGTTTAATAATCTTGATACCATAACCATCTAACCCAACAACCTTTTTTAAAGTTCTAGTAACTAATATCATTTTCTTTATTTTTAAAGATTTAATTATTTGAGCACCAATACCATAACTTTTTATTAATTGATCCTTTTCCTTAGTTTTAGGCTTTTTATCTTTGAATTCTTTTAGTGTTTGAGTAACAGATTTTAAATTTGGATCTCTTATAAAAATCATAACACAATTACTGTATTTTTTAAAATATTTTAAAGTTTTTTCAAATGAGTTAGGAAGTTTTTGATTAGTTAGATAATTTTGAACCACATTAGATGAAATAACTCTAACTCTTGGTGATTTACTTTTATTAACTTTACCCTTAACTAATGCAAAATGTTCAGAACCATCAATTGAGTTCTCAAAAACATAAATTTTGAATTTTTGATTATTTAAATTAATTGTAGATGTTTTTTTTAATTTAATAAGATTTTCTTTTCTTAATCTATATGAAATTAAGTCTTCAATTTTTGCAATATGAAGTTTATGTTTACTTGCAAATTTTAATAAGTCATCTCCCTTTGCCATTGAACCATCTTCATTCATAATCTCACATATTACAGCAGCTGGAATTTTGTTGCCAAGTCTAGCTATGTCAACAGATGCTTCTGTGTGACCGGCTCTAACTAACACTCCTCCATCTCGAGAAATAATTGGAAATACGTGACCAGGAGAAACTATTTCTTTTTTTAATACATTTTTTTTTGTAGCAACTTTAATGGTTCGTGATCGGTCTTTAGCTGAAATACCAGTAGTTATACCCTTCTTGGCCTCTATGGAAATGGTAAAGGCTGTTTGATTTCTCGATTGATTAATAGGAGCCATAAATGTTAGCCCAAGTTTATTTGCTTGATTTTTGTTTAGTGTTAGACAAATTAAACCTCTGCCGTTTTTCGCCATAAAGTTAATTTTTTTAGAATTAACATCACTGGCATTAAATACTAAATCCCCCTCGTTTTCTCGATTTTCATCGTCAACAAGAATATACATTCCTCCTTTTTTTGAGATAGAAATAATCTTTTCTATTGGGCTAAATTTATTTTTTATCATTAATAAATTTTTTTACATATTTAGACAAAATATCAATTTCAATATTAACTAAATCATTTTTTTTAATGTTTGCTAAATTTGTAAGCTTTAGTGTATGTGGAATTACCCAAATTTCAAATTTATTCTTCTTTATCTTGGCTATGGTCAAAGATACACCATTTATCAAGATTGATGCTTTCTCAACTAAAAATTTATAAAATTTTTTATCAATACTAAATTCGTAAATTGTAGATTTATCTACATTAGTTAAATTTGTAACTTTGCTTACTGTATCAACATGGCCTTGACAAATATGACCTGAAATATTTTGTCCATACTTTAAAGGTAGTTCTAAATTAACATAATCACCAACATTAGATTTCTTAAATTTTGATTTTCTAATAGTTTCATTTGATAAATAAAATTCAGATATACCTTTTTTATATGATATTAGTGTTAAGCAGACACCATCACAGGAAATAGATATTCCTAATTGCTTATTAGTTAATTTTAATTTTGACTTGATAAAGACGTTTATTCCTTTAGCTCTTTTGGTAATATTTGTAATTTTACCTTTATTAAAAATTATTCCATTAAACATTTACTGATACCTAAAAAGTTTTTCTTTATCTAAAAAAGTATTAATTTGTGATCTTTTTTTAAATTTTTTAGACAATAAATCAATAAAAGAATTCAAAGCAACTGAATTTTTTGAATTAATTTTATTATCGGCTTTGAATAAATAGAAATCATTTATTAAATTGTTGTTTAAAAAAGATTTTAAAAGATTTGGACCCGACTCAAGTAATAAATTCGCATAACCTAATGAATATATTTTTTTTAAAATGGCATTTAAATCAAAACTATTATTTTCTATTTTCATAAAAATAAGTTTTGCATTTTTATTTTTAAATTTATTAATAATATTTTTATCTTTTTTATTATGAAAAATATAAGTTTTATTTGAGTTAGGTTTTAACACTTTGGAATTTATTTTAGTCTTCAAATCTTTATCAATAATAAATTTTACTGGTGAAAACTTTTCTAAACCTTGAATTCTACAATCTAAATTAGGATTGTCAGAGTTAATAGTTTTATAAGATGTTAAAATTGCTTGATTTCGATATCTTAATAAATGAGATACTTTATGAGAATGTTCATTTGTAATTTTTTTTTTAAATAAATAAATTTTATTATTTTTAGAAACAGCTAATTTTCCAGTAACGTATGGAATATCATTAAATTTTGAGAATTTATAATCTTTGTAAAAATGATTTACCTCATTTTTAATCAAACCAATTTTAGCCAAAATATTATTTTTTTTTAAAACTTTTTTTGTTTTTTTTGCTGTTCGTTTATCAAAATCTTCAATCGAATAATTAACTAATTTAATCTTTTTTTTTATAATAATGTTTGTGCAAGGGGGAGTTTTTCCATAATGAATACAGGGTTCTAAAGTTACATACATATTTGAATTTTTGAAATTTATTTTATTATTTTTTAAGGCTACTACCTCAGCATGAGGTCTACCGTTAATATCTGTCTTTCCGTAAGAAATGATTTCATCTTTGTGTGTTACTACACATCCAACCGATGGATTTAGTCCTGTTAGTCCTTTATTTTGATTGGCAAGTTCTAGTGCCAATCTCATGAATGCTTTATTTTTTTCTGATGATTTATCTTTTCTTAAAGACATCGATTTTATCAACAAATTGAACGAAGTCTTTTTCTTCCCTAAAATTTCTATATACTGATGCAAATCTTACATAAGCTACTGGGTCCAATTCTTTTAATCCTTCCATTACCATTGTACCGATTGTGTTCGAAGAAATTTCACTCTGACCTAGTTCCTCTAAAGACCTAGATATTTTAGATATAAATTTCTCTGCTGTCTCAGTATCTATTGGTCTTTTTTTGAGAGCTACATATATTGATTTTGATAATTTTTCTCTATCAAAAGTAGATTTTCTACCGTTTTTCTTTACTACAGTTAATTCTCTGAATTGAACTCTTTCAAAAGTAGTAAATCTTTGTCCACAAATACACAATCTTCTTCTTCTAATAGCTGTTCCGTCTTCGGTGGGTCTGGAGTCTACAACTGAAGTTTCCCCTTTTTTACATATAGGACAAATCATAATTCATTATCCCAAATTTTTATAAATTGGGAAATTTGAACATAAATCAACAACTTCTTTTCTTACTTCGTCTTCTATTTTTTTATTATCGTCAGGGTTTGATGACAAACCTTTAATTACTTTAGTAATTAATTCACCAACAATTTTAAATTCATTTAAACCAAAACCTCTAGTAGTTGCGGCCTGAGATCCTAGCCTTATTCCAGAAGTTACCATTGGACTTTCTGTATCGAAAGGAATTCCATTTTTATTACATGTTATGTTAGCTCTTGATAAACTTTCAGCTGCAGCATTACCTTTTACTCCAAAAGGTCTTAAATCTACCAACATTAAATGAGTGTCCGTTCCTCCAGAATAAATCTTAAAACCATTTGTTTTTAAGGTTTCTGCAAGAATTTTTGCATTAGCTAAAACATTAGATATATATTCTTTGAAAGAAGGATCTAATGCTTCTTTAAATCCAACAGCTTTTGCTGCTATTATATGCATTAGAGGACCACCCTGATAACCTGGAAATACTGCTGTATTAATTTTTTTATAAATATCTTCGTGATTTGTTAAAATAATTCCACCTCTGGCACTTCTAAAAACCTTATGAGTTGTAGATGTAACGACATGAGCATGATCAACAGGATTTGGATAACCTTTACCAGCAACAAGTCCTGAAAAGTGAGCCATATCTACCATAAAGAATGCTCCAACCTTATCAGCAATTTCTCTAAATCTTTTAAAATCAATTATCCTAGAGTATGCACTACCTCCAGCAATTATAAGTTTAGGTTTATTTTCAATTGCTAATCTTTCAACTTCATCATAGTCGATTAATTCAGAGGTTTTATCTACATCGTAGCTTATTGCATTAAACCATTTGCCTGACATTGCAATTTTAAGACCATGAGTAATATGGCCACCAGAATTTAAACTCATTCCCATAAAAGTATCACCTGGCTTTAATAATGCTAAAAACACTGCTCCGTTAGCTTGCGCACCAGAATGAGGTTGTGAATTCGCAAATTTACAATTGAAGAGTTTTTTTAATCTATCGTTAGCAAGTGACTCAGCAACATCAACATGTTCACAGCCGTTATAATATCTTTTACCTGGGTAACCTTCAGCATACTTATTTGTTAGTACTGAACCTTGTGCCTCTAAAACAGCCTGTGAAACAATGTTTTCTGATGCGATTAATTCGATATGATTTTGTTGTCTGATTAATTCTTTATTTACTGCATCAAATATTTCTGGATCAGCTTCAAACAATTTTTTTTCAAAAAAATTTTCATATTGAGTATTTAAATATTTTTTTTCACTAGACATTTATTTACCTATATTTTTTTAATTCTTTTTATATGTCTACCGCCTTCAAACTCAGTTTTTAGAAAGCTCTCAACACATTTTAAGGCAACTGTTTTTTTAATAAGCCTTTCTCCTAATGTTATAACATTTGCATCATTATGCAATCGCGATAATTTGGCATTTTTTACTGAATAGCATAAAGCTGCGCGTATTCCCTTATTTTTGTTTGCAGCAATAGACATTCCTACTCCTGAACCACAAACAAGTATTCCTACATGATTCTTATTTTTCGCAACTTGTTTACAAAGTTTATGAGCAAAATCAGGGTAATCAACGGGCTTCTTATTTTGTTTTGGTCCCAGATCTTTTATTGGATAATTTTTATTAAAGTATTTTAAAATATTCTTTTTTAAATTAAATCCACCATGATCTGAAGCAATAAAAATTATTTTCAATTTAATTAAATTTGTAATTTAAAACACAAGCAACAAGGTGAACTCTATTTTCTTCACCCCCATTAAATGCATTGTGATATTTAGTATTATTAGTAATCCAAACAGAGCCATCTGCTGGCATATGTTTTGCAACATTATCAACGACCATTATTGCTCCGGGATTTGTGTATATAGGTATATGAAGCCTTGGCTCAGGATCTCTATGCCAGCTCAATGTTGATCTTGGCTCTTTAAGAAGAAGTCTCATCCTACCTAATTTATACTTTTTTGTTAATTGATCATAAACTTCTTTGAAATAAGTATTTTTAAAATCGTCAACAAATTCTGTATATTTATGTTCATCAATTTTACTTTCCCTCTGTACCTCAACACCTGTACTATCTGGCTTAGTCCAATAAATGCCTCTTACATTATTTCCTTTAACAGAATCTGGATCACCTGGAATTTGATTTAAAGGTATACCAGCGAAGTGAGGTATTCCAAGACTTGTATCAAAACCTTTTATTTTTAATACTTCATCGCAAGCTTGTTTTAATTTTATGATATCAAATTTTACGTCTTGTTTTTGAAAATCATTGTATAATTGTGACATCGCTGCTCTACTATCTTATAGACTATTATATTAAATATTACTATTGTCGCATCAAAAAAATTAATTGATAATGATTATCACAGGTAGCTATCCTAATTTAAGATTGAGAAGACCAAGAAAATTCAGTTGGTCTAGAAGATTAGTTCAAGATAATGATCTATCTTACAATGATTTTATTTTACCTATTTTTCTTACTGAAGGAAAAGCAAAAAAAGTTCCAATTAATTCAATGCCAAATGTTTTTAGGTATTCTATTGATAAATTAAAAAGTGTAGTTGATAAAGCACTAAAATTGGGAATACCAATGGTAGCTTTATTCCCTTATACAAATCCAAGAAAAAGAGATGAATATGGAAATGAAGCATTAAATGAAAATAATTTAGTTTGCCAAGCAATAAAATT
This sequence comes from uncultured Pelagibacteraceae bacterium, assembly GCA_902596975.1. Taxonomy (GTDB): domain Bacteria; phylum Pseudomonadota; class Alphaproteobacteria; order Pelagibacterales; family Pelagibacteraceae; genus Pelagibacter. The sequence goes on from CACJWS010000007.1 coordinate 22,802, forward strand.
CATCAAAAAAAATTATAAGAACGAAATTGGAATAATGTGTGATGTTGCATTAGATCCATATACATCACATGGTCATGATGGAATAATTAAAAAAAATGAAATTCTAAATGATGAAACATTAGAAATCTTGATTAAACAATCAATATTGCAGGCAAAAATGGGTTGCGATGTGATTGCACCCTCAGATATGATGGATGGTAGAGTTTTAAAAATTCGTAAAGCTTTAGATAAAAATAATCTAAAAGATGTTCAAATTATATCATATGCTGTTAAGTATGCATCAAGTTTTTATGGCCCATTCAGAAATGCTGTTGGATCAAGAAGTCTCTTAAAAGGAGACAAAAAAACTTATCAAATGGATTTTAAAAATAATTATGAATCATTAAGAGAAGTTGCATTAGATATAAAAGAAGGTGCAGACATGATTATAGTAAAACCAGGGATGCCTTATCTTGATATAATTAGGGAAGTTAAGAATAATTTTAAAATTCCAGTTATTGCATACCAAGTATCAGGAGAATATAGCCTCATACAAAATGCAATTTCAAAGAGTATATTAGATAAAAAATCGATATATGAAAGTCTAGTTTCCTTTAAAAGAGCTGGAGCAAGTGCAATTATAACCTATTTTGCTGATCAAATAAAACTAGATCAATTTTAAAGAATTTTGAAAATTAAATCTTGTTTTGGGAAAATTAAGATTGTTCGGTTTAACTATTGTTTTATCTAAAAAATCTCCTACAATTTTTAAAGCATCATAAGTATCTTCAAAGCTTATATCTTCTTCATCTTTATTTACTAAAAAATTTGGAATGATTTTGCCAGAATTTTTTAATTTATAATTAATTTTATTACCTTCAGAAACTTTTTCTACATAATCATTAAAGTCTAAGTCATATCCAATTAATTTATAAAAGTTTAACTCCCAATTTACAAACTTTGAAAGCCACTCATCATCTTTTAATATCTCAAAATAATTATCAATTAAGTAATAAATCTCTCTACTTTTTTCGTTCTCTACTGTTAAAATTTTAATCAAATTCATTGTATAAATTATACAAAGGAGTTTTTGCTTATCTTCTAAAAAGTAAGGAGTTTTAAATTCATCAATTTCAACTTTTAAAGAACCAATTTTTGATTGAGATTTTGAATTATAATTTATATGCAATTTATTACCCTCGAATAGGTAGTTTTTTATTTTTTTTGAAGTTCCTCCAAAAATAATTCCTGAAATTTTTCCGTGATCTTCAGTATAAAATTCAGATATTACAGAATTTTCATTATATTTATTTTTTGAAAGTAAGTAACCTTTATCTTGCCAATTCATTATATTTTAATAGTTTCTAAAAGTTTCATAGCTGCGGCTTGTTCTGCATTTTTTTTTGAACTACCATCAGCGATAACTGTTTTGCTATCCTTAATTTTTACACTAATTTTAAAATTTGGTTTATGTCTTGGCCCTGTATTAGAAATAAGTTTATATATTGGCAATGCTTTGAATTTCTTTAATGAATATTCTTGTAATCTTGTTTTGGAATCGATTACAGTAATATCTGATAAATTTAAATAATTTTTCCAATAATTTAATATAAATTTTGACGAAACCTCAAAACCTCTATCTATATAAATTGCTCCTATCAAAGACTCACAACAATCAGATATAATTTTTTTTTCAATATTGACTTTTTTTGTCTTTTCTGTGTTTCCTGTTAAAATATAATTATCCAATTCTAATTCCTTGCCAATTTCAAAACATTTATTTTTATTAACTAAATTTGCAAGTTTTTTGTCAATCATACCTACTTTTTCATTTGGATATAACTCTAAAAGTTTCTTTGATATAACAAACCCTAAAACTCTATCACCTAAAAATTCTAGTTTTTCATAATTATTTTTTGTATCAAAACTTTTGTGTGTTAAGGCTCGTATCAATAGTTTATCATCTTTAAAGCTAATACCTATTTTCTTTTGTAGTTTGTTTAACTTCATTTATTTAAATTATTTTATTAAAAAATCTTTCAAAACGAACTATTTCATTCCATTTGAAAATGTTAAAGATACTTCCTTTCCTTGGATTAGATGAAAAAAATAAAATTTGTGCTTTTCCAACTAAATTATTTTGATTAACATAACCAACTTCAGATAGAAATCTACTGTCTTTAGAACAATCCCTATTGTCACCTAAGAAAAAAAAGTGATTTTCAGGAACAATGTATTTATCTGAATTAGAAAAAGTTATATCGGTTCTATATGCAGCTAAATAACTTTTTCCATTTGGAAGTTTTTCTTCAAATATATTGACATCAATTTGGGATGATCCACAATATAACTTATCATTTTTGCTTTTAATTGATTTTAATACTTGATTAGAATTTATATATAAATCACCATCAATAAATTGTATTGTATCACCTGGTAAACCAATCAATCTTTTAATATAATCTGTACGATTATCAGCAGGTGTTTTAAAAACTATAACATCTCCTCTTTTAGGGTTTTTATTTAATATACGTCCTTTAAAAATAGGAGGACTAAAAGGAAATGAATGTTTACTATATCCGTAAGAAAATTTTGTAACAAATAATCTGTCACCCACAAGCAAGTTAGTTTCCATTGATGATGATGGTATATAAAATGGCTGGATTAATATTGATCTTATAAATACTGCAATTATTAATGCATAAAATAATGTTTTAGTATTATCAATTATGAAATTTTTCATTTTTTTTTATTCAAAATAACAAATGCAATTGAGTGGTTTTTTTCATCTGAAAGTGAAAGATGTATGTCGTAATTCTTTAATTTAAATTTTTTTTTTAATATATCTTGTATTTTCTGTGAAATTTTTATTTTAGGTGATCCTTTCTTATTATTGTATATTTCAATATCATTAAAATTAATATTATTTCTAAAGCCTGTGCCTATTGATTTAACAAAAGCTTCTTTAGCAGCAAATCTTTTTGCAAAGTAATTCGTTTTGTTTCTGTATTTTTTTGATTGTTTAATTTCATTCAATGTAAAGAGTCTTTTTTTAAAACCTTTAATTTTTAGGGATTTTTCTATTCTTTTATTATCAATAATATCAACACCGTTACCAATTATCATTAGTTTAATATTTTTTTAAAATTAGTGATTACTTTTTTCATACCAAACATAATGGCCTCTCCAATTATAAAATGTCCAATATTAAATTCCTCTATAGATTTAATCTTTCTTAAAATTTTAGTTGATTTATAATCTAGGCCATGACCTGCATGAACTTCCATTCCTAGTTTTTTTGCTAACGTGGCACAATTTTTTATTTTTTTGAACTCGACTAAATAATTTTTGTTATTTTTAACTTTTAAAGCAAATTTTCCTGTATGAAGTTCCACACATTTTGCATTTAAATCTTTTGATGCAAAAACATCTTTAATATTTGGATTGATGAAAAGACTTGTTCTAATTTTTTTTGAATTTAATTTACTAATTACTTTTTTAATTATATTTTTATTTTTTGTGATATTTAAACCTCCTTCTGTGGTTATTTCATTCCTTTTTTCAGGAACTATACAAACAAAATTAGGTTTATATTTTAATGCAATTTTAAGCATTTCATTGTTAGCAGCCATTTCTAAATTTATTGGTACTCTTTTAATTTTTGAAAATATAGCTACGTCTTCATCTCGAATATGTCTACGATCTTCTCTTAAATGAATAGTAATAGAATTTGCACCAAAATTCATAACTTGTCTTGCATATGAAATAGGATCAGGATGCCCTTCTCCTCTGGCGTTTCTTAATGTTGCAATATGGTCTACGTTAACGCCTAGTCTAGATTTCATTTTAAATATCTACTTCCAGGTTTTGTAATTGGAATTTTTTTTAACTCAATTGGTAAATCATTTTTTTTATAAGTTGGTATTTCTAATTTAATTTGCGAAACAATATTTTTATCTTTAATTTTTAAACTTGGTTTACTAGATCTATTAATCAAACACGCATATCCAACTACTTTTGATTTATATTTTTTTACAAGTCGAGCACATTCTAAACTTGACTTACCTGTAGTAATTACGTCTTCTACTATCAAAACTTTAGAATTTTTTTTAATTGAAAAACCTCTTCTTAAAATAAATTTCCCATTAACTCTCTCACAAAATATTGTTTCCTTATTCAATAAATTTCCAACAATATAACCTATTATAATACCGCCCATAGCTGGTGACAAAATTATATCAATTTTTTTGAATTTTTTTTTTATTTTAGTGCTTAAGGATTTACAAAATTCTTCTGATTTTTTTGGATAACTTAATAATTTAGCACACTGAACATACTGGGATGAATGTAAACCTGAAGATAAAACAAAATGTCCTTCTAAAAGTGCCTTAGTTTTTTTTAAAACCGCTAAAGAATCTTTTAAAGAAAGCATATTTTTTGTTTTTATGTCTAATTATTTTGAAGTTATATTCTTTCTGTTTTAGCTCACTAATAAGTTTTGTAAAGTTTTTCAAATCTTGAATAATTAGGTTGAATCTAAAATTAATGGTTCTTTTAGTCTTTTCCACCATTTCAACACTCGAAATATTTACATTATTCGTTCCAATCATTGTTGTAACGTCACCTAATATTCCAGGTCTATCAGGTAAAGACATCCAAAGTGTAGTGTTATATTTTTTTTCAGTAGGCTTGCTGTCTTCTTTGTATTGCCAGTATCTTCTTATAGCAGCTCTAGCTTTACCGGTTTTAGCACTTGTTATCCAATGCAAAGAAGGTGAATCTTTTTTTGATGTTAATATTTTAACAACATCTCCATTTCGCAATATTGATTGTAGAGGACTTTCCTTTCCATTTATTTCACATCCAATTGCAGTATCACCTACTTTTGTGTGAACAGCATAAGCAAAATCAATTGGACTTGCTTCTTTGGGTAATTTTATAACTGAGCCTTTTGGTGTAAAGCAAAAAACGTTTTCTTGAAACATTTGCAGTTTTGTATACTCAAAATAATGTTCAGGATTTTCATTTTTATCAATAATTTCTACTAGATCTGCTAACCAATCATATTCCTTCCAAGTTAAAGAGTTAAACTTTTCTGACGATTTATATTTCCAATGAGAAGCTATACCTCTTTGCGCAAATTCATGCATTTGTTGTGTTCTTAGTTGTATTTCAATAGGTCTTTTATTTGGACCGATCACTGCTGTATGAAGAGATTTATAATTATTTATTTTTGGAGATGAAATGTAATCTTTAAATCTACCAGGTATGCAATTCCATTTATTATGAATTACGCCTAAGGTTTTGTAACAATTTTCAACATTATCTAAAATTATTCTAAAACCAATTATGTCTGTAATTTGCTCTAGTGAGGTTCTTTTTTTTTGTATTTTTCTCCAAATAGAAAAAGGTGTTTTTTCTCTAGAATAAATTTTAAAAAGAATATTATTTTCATTTAATAGATTTTCAAATTCACTAAGAACTGAATTATAATTAATCAAATTATTATCTTTTATTGTGTCCAATCTATCTTTGATCATTTTTCTTGCTTCAGGATTTAAAATATCGAAAGAAAGATCTTCAAGTTCATCTCTTATTCTATTCATTCCCATTCTATCAGCTAGAGGAGCATAAATTTCCATAGTTTCTTTTGCAATTCTTTTTCTTTTTTCCTCTTTATCAATAGCCTTCAAAGTTCGCATATTATGCAAACGATCTGCAAGTTTCACAAGAAGGACTCTAATATCTTTAGAAGTTGCCAGGATGAGTTTTCTAAAATTTTCAGCTTTTGAATTAGAAATAGCTTGGTTTTCAAAAACTGAAATTTTTGTAACTCCATCAACTAAATCAGCAACTTCTTTTCCAAATTGTTCTTCTATAGTTTTATAAGTTGCATAAGTATCTTCTATGGTATCGTGAAGTAAACCAGTTGCTATCGTTGCACTATCCAACTTAAGTTCGGTTAAAATATTTGCAACAGCAACAGGATGAATGACGTAGGGATCTCCTGATTGTCGTTTTTGATCTTTATGAACTTTCACTGCAAAATCATATGCTTTGCTTAGAGTTTCTGGGTTAAGAAACTTATTGTATGATTTAACCTTATTTATTAATTCGTCAGAATTTAGCATCAATTTATTATATCACTTATTTAGATAACTTTAATACTTCTTAAATTATTTTTTTTTAAAGAAGTTAAGAGTTTTACTATATTTTTTTTTAATTTTGGGTGAGACCAATTTTTGCATATTTCAAACAGTGGCATAAGTACAAAGTTTCTATTATGCATTCTTGGATGTGGGATCTCTAAATTGATAAATTTTTTATTTGATTTAGTAATCTTTCCATTAAAATCTAATATATCAATATCACAATTTCTTGGATGATTTTTAGGAGCTATTTTTCTGCCTAATTTTTTTTCTATAGACTTAATTATTTTAAACAGCTCAAATTGATTTAATTTTGTTTTTATCAGTAATACAGCATTAATAAATTTTGGAAAACTAGGATCTGGCCATGACTCAGTCTCATAATAACTAGATGTTTTGATAATTTTAATATCGTGAGTTTCCAATAAATATTTAGATTTTTCTAAAAAATGTATTCTATTTCCTAAATTAGAACCTATTGATAGATATACATTTTTAACTTGAGCGTCTGAAATATCTCGCTTTTTCACGGTTCCAATCTTTAGTTTTTTTGGTTTGTCGCTTATCGTATTGTTTTTTGCCCTTTGCAACTGCTATTTCAACTTTAGCTTTGCCTTTTTTAAAATACATTTTAGTTGGGACTAAAGTTAGACCATCCTCGTTCATTTTACCAATTAGTTTATTAATTTCCCTTTTGTTAAATAATAATTTTCTTTCTGAGTAAGGATTGTGATTTGAATAACTGGCTTGTTTATATATGGGTATATGTGAATTAATTAAAAAAATTTCTCCTTCTTTTTCTACTGCGTATGACTCTGCAATATTTATTTTTCCATCTCTTACAGATTTTATTTCAGAACCTTTTAGTACAATTCCTGCTTCTAAGATTTCCTTAAAGAAAAAATTAAAAGATGCTTTTCGATTTATTGTAATGATCTTGATGCCAGATGTAGATTTATCACTCATCAATAAGTTTTGCTACTTTCAATGCTTTCTCGACTTCCTTTTTTGTATTTTCAGTTATTTTTACCAAAGGTAATCTTACAGTATCATCGCATAGACCAAGTAATTTAGCAGCATACTTAACTGGTGAAGGATTGCTTTCTATAAATAAATTTTTATGCAACGGTTGCAACATATTATCAAGTTGTTGAGCCTTTTTTAAATCATCCTCATTTGAAGATTTTGATAATTTTTGAAATTCAGAACATAATTTAGGAGCTACGTTTGCTGTAACACTAATTGTTCCAACGCCTCCACGTTTATTAAATTCAAAAGCATTATCATCGTTTCCAGTAAGTTGAATGAAATCATTGCCCATTTTTTCTTTTTGTTGATCAACACGATTTAGATCACCTGTTGCATCTTTAACTCCAACTATATTTTTTAGTTCATATAATCTAGCCATTGTTTCAACGCTCATATCGATTACTGAACGGCTTGGAATATTATAAATTATAATTGGAATTCCACAGTTATCATTGATTGATTTATAATGTTGATATAATCCTTCTTGAGTGGGTTTATTATAATATGGTGTAACAACTAAAGCACCATCCGCACCAGCTTTTTCAGCGTGTTTAGTTAATGATACGGCTTCTTCTGTAGAATTAGATCCTGTGCCGGCTATTATGGGAAGTTTACCGGTTGCTTCTTTTATACACAATTCAATTGTTCTCTCATGTTCATCATGTGATAATGTTGGTGACTCACCTGTTGTTCCAACTGGAACTAACCCATTTGTTCCATTTTCCAGATGATGATTTATTATTTTTATGTAACTTTCTTCGTCAAGCTTGTTGTCTTTAAACGGTGTAATTAATGCTACATTTGATCCTTTAAACATAATTATTTATAACATAAGTTGTTTGATTTAATAAAATGTATTTAAAATTATTAACAACAATTATCCTCTTTTTCTTATCGTTTCAATCTGCTTTTTCAAATGAAACTATACTTCCTATTAAAAAACCAGATTTAAATGAAAAAAATACAACAAAAAAAATAGCTGAAATCACTCCTCTACCAAAACCATCTGGAAAAGAAGATGAAATTAAAAAGGAAATAAAAATTACTACCACGGAGATATTTAAGAAAATTGATGGTGTAATAATTCCAAAAAATAAGCCTCTAATAGTTAAAGAAAAATTAAGAAAGATAAAAAAACAAAAATTTTATAGCGATAGAGATTTGAGATATGCAAAACAAGCTATTTCATTTATGGAGAAAAGTAATTGGAAGGATGCAAAAAAAGCCGCAAGTAAAGCAAGAGCAAAATCTATTTATGATTTTATTCAATGGAGACATCTACTTACAACAGGTAACAGGGCTACTTTTACAGAATATAAACAGTTTATCGAAAGAGTAAAAGATTATCCAAGGATAGATAGAGTTCGTTACTTAGGAGAGCATAAAATAAATTCTAAAAATCATACTAAAAATGAAATTATACAGTGGTTCGATAAACACCCTCCTTTAAGTGGATTTGGAAAAATGATGCTAGGCGATGCTTTATTATCAAAAAATAAAGAGACAGCTATAAATTTAATAAAAGAAGGATTTATTACAGCTGATTTAAGTAAAAATGATCTTTTTTTTTTTAGAAAGAAATTTAAAAAATATTTGAACAGTAGTGATTATATTAAAAGAGCTGATTATTTAGCTTGGGAGAATAAATATTGGGACCTTAAAAGAATGTTAAGATATCTACCAAAAGATTATCAACTTTTATATACAGCAAGGCAATTGTTAATGAGCAGATCTTATGGTGTTGATAGCGCTATATCTAATGTGCCTGCAAGTTTAAAAAAAGATGCAGGTTTAAATTATGATAGACTAAAATGGAGAAGGAAAAGAGGAAGGGTTGATAGTTCTCTAGAAATTTTATTAAGTATCAAAAATAATAAAGACTATATGGTTCGTCCAGATAAATGGTGGGTTGAAAGATCAATAATTGCGAGATCACTTATTTATAAGAAAAGATATGAGCAAGCCTATAAGATTACAAGTAAACATGGTCTATCAGAGGGTGCCGAATTAGCTGAGGCTGAATGGATGAGTGGATGGATTGCTTTAAGTTTCTTAAAAGATCCAATTTTAGCAAAAAGTCATTTTACGAAGTTTTATAATAATGTTGGTTATCCTATTAGTTTATCAAGAGGAGCTTATTGGCTTGGAAAAGCAAATTTAGCACTAAATAATAAAGAAGAAGCAGATAAATGGTTTAAAGAAGGTTCGAAATATTTAACAACCTATTATGGTCAATTATCTCATATGAAAATATATCCAAATAAAACTTTTGAGCTTAAAGAGACTACACAAGTTGATAAAAATTATGCTGAAAGTTTTTACAAAAATAAATTAGTTGCAATAGTACACTTATTAGATGAAGTAAAAAAAGATAAATATACTAAACATATTTTAAGGTTTCTAGCAAATGACAATGTTTCTGCAGGAAGTGAAATATTGGCAGCAAAACTAGCAACTGACATCTCTAGATTTGATTTTGCCATTCAAGTTTCTAAAATAGCATCTTATCAAAAAAGGTTTCATAACAAATATAATTATCCAGTAATAAGCACTCCTAATAAAGTTGGATCAAGAAAAATTCCGGAACAAGCTTTAATATTATCTATTATAAGACAAGAAAGTGAGTTTGATATATCTGCAAGAAGTAGAGTTGGAGCACAAGGCTTAATGCAGTTGATGCCTTACACTGCAAAAACAGTTGCTAAGCAGGCAAAAGTTTCTTATTCAAAATCTCGTTTAACAACAAGTCCTGAATATAATATAAATTTAGGATCTTTTTATATTGCAGGTTTAATTCTTGATTATGATGGATCCTACCCTTTCGCTGTAGCAGCTTATAACGCAGGACCAAAAAGAGTAAAATATTGGAAGAAAATTAATAAAAATCCTCAAAAGAGAGAAATAGATTATGTTGATTGGGTTGAGCTTATTAAGTTTAAAGAAACTAGAAATTATGTTCAAAGAGTAATGGAAAATTATAATGTATATAGGTACATATTATCCCAAAAACCAATATTTTTGAAAGATTTTTTTAAGAATAATCCTTTATATTAAATTATTTGATCACTTCCCAAATTATTTTCATCTCTTTGATAACATTGTTATACTTATTCGCGAAATCCTCCAATTCATCTTGCTTAATCTTTCCTTCTTTTAATAAATTTTGATATTTCTTATCAAGAGTATACTGGGCAGTTTTAACTTTAAAATTTACATTATGTATAATTGCCATTGGTGTATTGGCAGCACCAGTCTGTTCCCATTTTTTATTTAATTCTTTATCATATAATGTTAGTCCTAAAATTGTAATTGGTCTAACATGGGTTGGATCAGCTAAGAAATCATCATGCCTAGGATGAGGCACTCTAATATCTAATATGGCTCCATTAGAACAAATTCTATAAAATTCTTTAATTATAAGATTAAAAATATCTGGATTTTGACCAATATGTTCCAAAACATGACTTAGTTGAATTTCTTTTACACTGTTATCTTCAAATGGATAAGGAAATTTTTCTAAATCGTGAACTATATCAGGCTTATAAACATCAAATTTATCAACATTTACAAATCCGGATAGTATTTTAGATCCACAGCCTAAATTTAGTTTAATTTGATCCATTTTAATAAAATTATGGCGGAAGGAGAGGGATTCGAACCCTCGGTACACCTTTTCAAGCGTACGGCGGTTTAGCAAACCGCTGGTTTAAACCAGCTCACCCATCCTTCCACGATAATATGTGTAACTTGAAATCATTGAATATTCAATCATATTCAAGTAATTTCTCCAAAATATGAAAAACAAATATTCAGTATTCTCTCTAATAAAAAATGCTTTATCACAGCATGAGAATTGGCAACAAGCTTGGGGAAATCCAGAGCCAAAAAAAGAATACGAAGCTATTATTGTGGGTGGTGGTGGACACGGTTTAGCTACTGCTTATTATTTAGCAAAGAAACATAATTTAAAAAATATTGCAGTCTTAGAAAAAGGTTGGATTGGTGGTGGAAATACCGGGCGTAACACTACAATCATTAGATCAAATTATTTATGGGATGCTAGTGCTGGTTTATACGATCATGCGCTTAAACTGTGGGAAAATTTATCTCAAGAGCTAAACTACAATGTGATGTTCAGTCAAAGAGGTGTAATGAATTTAGCTCACAATCTTCAAGATGTAAGAGATTTAAAAAGAAGAACACATGCCAATAGACTAAACGGAATCGATGCTGTTTGGTTAAATACTGAGGAAGTTAAAAAATTTTGCCCAATTATAAATACATCACCTGATATCAGATACCCTGTTTTGGGTGGAACGTTACAAAGAAGAGCGGGAACTGCAAGACATGATGCTGTTGCCTGGGGTTATGCAAGAGGCGCAAGCGAAATGGGTGTTGATATAATTCAAAACTGTGAAGTTAAAGGAATAAAGAGAAATGGAGATATAGTTGAAGGATTAGATACCACTAAAGGATTTATAAAAACCAATAAAATTGGAGTTGTTGCAGCAGGCCACTCAAGTGTAATTGCAAATATGGCTGGATTAAAACTTCCTCTTGAAAGTAAACCATTACAAGCGTTAGTTTCAGAGCCAGTAAAACCAATTATTGATACTGTTGTAATGTCAAATGCAGTTCATGCTTATGTAAGTCAATCGGATAAAGGCGAATTAGTTATAGGTGCGGGAACAGATTCATATGTTTCATATACACAAAGAGGTAGTCATAATATTGTAGAAGAAACTTTAAAGGCTATTTTAGAGCTCTACCCTATTTTTAGTAGAATGAAAATGTTAAGACAATGGGGAGGAATTGTTGATATATGTCCAGATGCAAGTCCTATTATAAGTAAAACTAATATTAAAGGTTTATATTTTAATTGTGGTTGGGGTACCGGTGGTTTTAAAGCTACTCCAGGATCGGGGGATTTGTTTGCGCACACAATCGCAAATGATGAGCCACATAAATTAAACGCAGCATTTAATTTAAATAGATTTGTAAGCGGTGATCTTGTTGATGAACATGGTGCTGCAGCAGTTGCACATTAGTAATGTTTTTAATTAATTGTCCATTTTGTGGAGAGAGAGATCAAAGTGAATTTTCTTCAGGTGGCGAAGCTCATATAGTTAGACCAAAACAACCAACTGAACTTAGCGATGATGAATGGGCGGAATATCTATTTATGAGAAAAAATATTAAAGGTATTCAATTTGAAAGATGGAATCATGTTCACGGATGCAGAAAATGGTTCAACGTCGTTAGAGACACATCGAATGATAAAATATTATCTGTTTATAAAATGGGTGAAAAACCTCCTGTTAATTATAAGTAATGCCCAATTATAGAATTCATAAAACCGAATATATTGATGAAACTAAGAGAGTTTCATTTAAATATGATGGCAAGACTTACTTTGGATATGAGGGTGATACCTTGGCATCTGCACTTTTGGCAAATGGTATTCATTTAGTCGGTAGAAGTTTTAAATATCACAGACCAAGGGGTATAGTTTCTTGTGGAGCAGAAGAGCCTAATGCAATTTGTCAAATTGGTAGTAAAAAAGACCTAACAGAACCAAATGTAAGAGCTACCGAGTTAGAATTGTATGAAGGATTAGAGGCAAGTTCTCAAAATTGCTGGCCTAACGTAAAATTTGACATCGGGGGTATTAATAATTTTATATCACCGTTAATTCCTGCAGGCTTTTATTATAAAACATTTATGTGGCCAAAGAGTTTTTGGAAAAAAGTATATGAACCATTAATACGATTATCTGCGGGTTTGGGAAAATCTCCTACAGAACCAGATCCTGATATCTATGATCACAAATATGTTCACTACGATGTATTGGTAATCGGTGGTGGAATTTCAGGTATTATTGCTGCAAAAATGGCTGCAAAAAATAATTTAAAAACTTTATTAGTAGATGACAAAAAAATACTAGGTGGTTCTACAATTTATCAAAACAATGAGTCTATTAAGATTGATGATAAGTTATCAAATGAATGGTTAAAAAATGAAATTCAAGAAATTAAAAAATTAAGTAATTTAACAATTAAGACAAGAACAAGTATTGCAGCTTATCATGGATACAATTTTCTTTTAGCTAAAGAAAATTTAACAGATCATTTACCAGAGGAAAAAAAGAAAAATAAGATTAGACAACGATTATGGAAAATAAGAGCAAAAAAAGTTGTAATTGCAACTGGATCAATTGAAAGACCACTTGTATTCAATAATAATGATAGACCAGGAATATTATTATCTAATTCTATAAACAAATATTTGGATTATTACGGCGTTACCTGTGGAGAAAATATAATATTATTTACAAATAATGATAGTGCATACGAAACTTCAATTTCACTTCATAAAAAAGGTATAAAGAATATAATTGTTGATTTAAGAAAATCTGCTAGCTCTGAATTAATTAAACAAGCAGAAAGTCTAGGAATAAAAATCTACTTCAATCATGTTGTAACAAATACTTTTGGATACAGAAAAATAAATTCATTAGAAATCATGAAACTATCGGAAGATGGAAATACAACTGTAGGCAATAAAATTAGATTAAGTTGTGACTGTTTAGGAATGAGTGGTGGATGGACACCTATGGTGCATATGCATACTCAATCTGGAGGTAAATTAGATTTTAGAGATGAAGACCAAGTATTCTTACCAAAAGAAAATAGTGAATATCAAATTTCTGTTGGTTCATGCAATGGAGATTTTGATTTAGAAAATATTATAGATAAAACAGTCAATAAAATTAATAAATTCTTAGATATAGATAATCAAGATTACCAGGATACAAATATAATTTGCTCTAAAGAAAATGATAAAAGAAATATATGGCTTTTACCAAATAAAATACCTTTAGGTAAAACAAAATGCTTTATAGATTTTCAAAATGACTCAACTGCAAAAGATATTAAATTAGCCTTAAAAGAAGGCTTTAGATCAATTGAACATGTAAAAAGATATACAACGACTGGTATGGCAACAGATCAGGGAAAGTTATCTAATATGCACGCACTTGGGATTATAGCTGATACAGCTGGTGTAAAAATGGGTACATTGGGAACAACTACATTTAGGCCTCCATTCACACCATTAACTTTCGGAACACTAGTTGGGAGAAATGTTGGAAAATTTTTTGAAGTAGTAAGAAAAACATCCATGCATGAATGGCATGTGGAAAATAATGCAGAATTTGAAAATGTTGGTCAGTGGAAAAGACCCTGGTACTATGCAAAAAATGGAGAAAATATGCATGATGCTGTTCAAAGAGAAAGTAAAGCGGCACGTGACAGTGCAGGTATCTTAGACGCATCAACTCTAGGAAAAATTGACATCCAAGGAACAGATGCATCAGAATTTTTAAATCGAGTTTACACAAATGCTTGGTCAAAACTTGCAATCGGAAAATGTAGATACGGACTTATGTTAAACGAGGATGGTATGGTTTATGACGACGGTGTTACTACAAGAATATCTGAAAATCATTATCTTATGACAACTACTACTGGGGGAGCCGCAAATGTATTAAGCAAACTTGAGGATTATTTACAAACGGAGTGGCCAGAGTTAGATGTTTATTTAACATCAGTGACAGATCATTATTCTACAGCAAGTATTTGTGGACCAAATTCAAAAAAAATTCTTAACAAACTCTTTCCAAATTTAGATTTAAGTGATGAAAACTTTCCTCATATGTCATTTAAAGAAGATAAACTTGAAAATATAAATTGTAGAATAATGAGAATAAGTTTTACGGGTGAACTAAGCTATGAAATTAACATAGAGTCGAAATATGGACATTCATTATGGAAAATGTGTATAGAAGCTGGGAAAGAGTTTAATTTGACACCTTATGGTACTGAAACAATGCATCTACTCAGAGCTGAAAAAGGTTTCATTATTGTTGGACAAGATACAGACGGCACAATGACTCCTTCAGACTTACAGATGGATTGGATTGTAAGTAAAAAGAAATATGACTTCATTGGTAAAAGATCTTTATATAGAAGTGATACTATTAGAGAAGATAGAAAGCAATTAGTAGGACTACTTACAGATGATCCAAAAGAAATTTTGGAAGAAGGTGCTCAAATTGTTTCAGACATTAAATCAAAGCCTATAGATATGCTAGGACATGTAACTTCAAGCTATTTTAGTCCAAACCTAAATAAATCAATTGCCTTGGCTGTAGTTAGAAGTGGTAAAACAATGAAGGGTCAAAAGTTAATTATTCCAATGGAAAACAAAAATATTAATGTGACCGTTTCTGACACAATTTTTTTAGACAAGGAGAATAAAAGACTAAATGCTTGACATCTTACATCCAAATATTTCGAATATTAATAAAAACAATATCGATATTAATTTATCTGAAGAAAAAATTAAAATTAATATCAGGGGAAAAAATAAAGAATTTTTTACAAAAGTGGGTAAAATTCTATCTATTATTTTACCTTCTGAGTCAAATACCAGCTCATCAAATGAAAACTATGATGTTTTGTGGTTAAGTCCGGATGAATGGATGGTATATTTTGATGAAAATAAAAATTCAAATATTTTTGATCAACTTTATAAAGATATTTCGTCTTTAAAATTTGGATCAATTACTGATATCTCTTCACAATTAATTTGCATAAATATAAAAGGAGAAAATATATTTGAATTATTATCATCTGGATCACCTTTTAATTTCGAAAAATTTAAAAATAATGTTGGTTCATCAACACAAACAATAGTAAATCATATTGATGTAATTCTTCACCACAAGTCAAAGAATAATGTTAATTTATTTGTAAGAAGATCGTTTTCAGAACACCTTTATGAATGGTTAGTTGATAGCTCTAATTTTGTCTAATTTATAATTCAAATAAAAATAAGTATAACCAAGATACATCAGAGAGAAAATCCAATTGAATATTACCCATAACCAAAAAAATTCAGAAAAGTCAGAATTAAAATAAATTGCAGTATAAAATACGACAAATGGAAAAATTCCATTTCGGCAAATATTAGCAATTAATGCGTTTTCAGCTTTTTTCAAAGCCATAAAAAAACCATTTGATAAAAAAAATATTGGATAAGCTGGTAGCACAAAGGCTGAAATCTCTAAATATAATTTTCCAAATTCAACGACCTCTAAATCTTTTGAAAATAATTTTGTTATCATTTCAGCACCAAAATAAATAATAAAAGAAGAAATAATCATTATAATGAAAGCATATTTTATAGCTTGGAAGTATGTTTCTTTAATTCTTAAAATATTTCGTGCACCAAAATTTTGAGCAATAATTGTGATAATTGCTGTATTTATTCCCAAGATTGGCAATAAAACCACTTGTTCTATTTTGGTGCCAGCCCCATAACCAGCTGCTGCATATTCTCCTGATAAACCTGCATATTTGAATACAATAGCAGAAGCAATTGAATAACCGCAAATTGAAATTATTATTGGCATAGATTGAAAAAAAATATTTTTTAAAAAAAATAATTTAGGAATAAAATAAGAAATAAGTATGTTTTTAAATAAATTACTTTTTAAAACTTTTATAAATATAATTAAAAAAGCGACTGATTGAGCAATTAAAGTTGCGATCGCAATACCCTTCATGCCCAAAGCCGGAATGAAATAAAAGCCAAATATTAAAATTGGATTTAACAATATGTTTAAAAAAAAAGATAATATTAAAGCATTTCTATAAGTTTTCGTATCGCCTTCTGCATGAAGTAATGAATTTAATGCAACAACTAAAATAAAAATAAACGAACCAAGAAAAATGATATCTGTATATTGTAAGCCAAGATTTATTACCTCGTTAGTTGAACCCATAATTGAAAAAAGGTCTGATGCATAATTTAAACCAATAAAAGTAATCAATAGAATTATCGAAAAAGAAAAGAAAATTAATTGGCAGAAATAAATTGAAGCATTTTTATTATTTTTTTCTCCAATGCTATTACCTATCAATGATGTACCTGCAACTGTGATACCAATAGATGAGGCAATAATAATAAAATAAATTGGAAAAGATTTTGTTAAAGCTGACAAAGCTTCAGGTGATATTTTTCCTGCAAAATATGTATCAGCAATATTATATAACGTTTGAAAGAGTGTACCTACCGATGCAGGTATCGCTAATTTTTTAATTAATTCTTTGATGTCATCACTTAATATATTCATGATATTATTTTTTTGAATTTATCATTTGATTATGCCTCATTGTGAAACGTTTTATTTGATCATTTGTCAATTTATCAAAACAATTTGGACATGATAGGCCTACTTTATACTTTTTTGATTTGGTTAGTTTTTTATGCAATGGCATTCTACAACCACCACAAACAGTATAATTTCCAATTTCTAGGTTTTTTTTAATAGTCACTCTTTTATCAAAAACAAAACATTCACCATTCCACTTACTTTTTTTTGGATCAGTTTTTTTAAAATAATTTAAGATACCACCCTTAAGCATATAAACATTTTTAAAACCTTTATTGTTAAGATAATTAGACGCTTTTTCACACCTGATACCACCGGTGCAAAACATCCCTATTGATTCGTCTTTATTAAATTTTGATAAATAATTTTTAAAATCTCTAAAATTTTTAGTTTCTGGATTAAGAGCATTTTTAAATGTACCAATCTTATATTCAAAAGGTTTTCTGGCATCAATCAGTTTAATATTTTTTTTAGATATAAATTCGTCCCATTTTTTAGGTGATAAATATTTTTTATTAAAAAAATTTTTAAAATTAATTTTTTCATTAATTGGAACCACTTCATCTTTTATTTTAACTTTATTTTTTGAGTATGGTAATATTTTTGAGTTAATTTTATTTTGAATATCAAACTTATCAATTGACAAGATTTTTTTTATTTTTGTAATTGTCAGTTTAATTTTTGTATGACTACCTGATATTGTGCCATTAATTCCTTCAGGAGATAATATTATAAGACCTTTAATATCAAGCTTATTAGTTTCTTTTAAAATATTTTTTTTAATTATTTTTAATTTATTAAGTTTTGATATTTTATAAAAAGATAGGATTTCAAACATAATTACCAACAAACTGTAAAACCATCACCAATTGGTAAAATATACTTATTAATAGGTGATTTTTTTATGTATTTATTAAATTCTCTTAATTTTATAGTTAATTTGTCTTTTATCTTTGGATTTGCAACATCTCCTTTCCAAAGTGTATTATCAATTAAAATTATACCCTTTTTGCTTTTTAATTTAAGAGACTGATTAAAATAATTTATATAATTTTCTTTATCTGCATCAATTAATATCACATCATATTTTTCCTTTTTCTTAATTAGATTTTCAAGAGCAATTTTTCCATTTTCACAAAGAAGATTTATTTTTTTATCTTGCTTTGCTTCTTTAAAAAACTTAATTGCCTCATTGTTAGTTTTTAAATTTTTATCTATACCAATTAATTTGCAATTCTTAGGTAAGGCAAGTGCAGCAGATAAAATGCTGTAACCTGTAAAAGTGCCAATTTCTAAATATGATTTATAGTTATTAATTTTTATGATAAATTGTATGAAATTAGCTTGTAGAATTGAAATTTGTAATTTTTTAATATGACCAAGTTTTTCGTTATATTTTAATAATTTTTTTTGTACTTTGTGAAGATTATTTGTATGTGAAAAAATATAATTGATCATATTTTGATCAATTATGAAATTTTTATCCATTCAACTTTTCTTTTAATATTTTGTTTATTAATTGAGGATTACCTTTACCTTTACTTTCTTTCATGGCTTGACCAACAAAAAAGCCAAATAATTTATCTTTACCAGATTTATATTCAGCAACCTTATCTGAATTGTTTTCAATAACTTTATTTATCAATTCCTCAATTGCTTTTGGATCGCTTTCTTGTTTTAAACCTTTTTCTTTTACTATTATTAATGGATCTTGATCTCCATCTATCATTTGTTCAAAAACTGTTTTAGCTATTTTTCCTGATATGGTTCCATCTTTTATAAGATTAATAAGTTTTGATAGATTTTTAGCACTAACTGGGCTTTGAGATATTTCTAAATTTTTTTCATTTAAAACTGCAAATAATTCACCTGTAATCCAGTTTGTTGCTAATTTAACATCTGAATTTTTTATAACTTCTTCAAAGAAATTTGATGTTTCAATGTCAGATACCAAAATTGTTGCTTCATATGGTGAAAGATTAAATTTATCAATAAATCTTTTTTTCTTTTCATCCGGTAATTCAGGTATATCTGATTTTATTTTTTCAATTAATTCTTGGCTTATTTCAAGTGGTAATAGATCTGGGTCAGGAAAATATCTGTAATCATGCGCGTCTTCTTTTGATCTCATAGATCTTGTCTCATTTCTTTTAGTGTCAAAAAGTCTTGTCTCTTGATCTATTTCTCTCCCCTCCTCTAACAAATCTATTTGTCTATTCGCTTCGGATATTATTGCCATTTGCATAAATTTTATTGAATTAACATTTTTAATTTCACACCTTGTTCCGAATTCAGTCTTACCTTTTAATCTTACTGATACATTAACATCTGCCCTCAAAGAGCCTTCTTGCATATTGCCATCACATGTTCCTAAATATCTCATTATAGATCTTAATTTTTTTATATAAACGTTGACTTCATCTGGAGATCTCAAATCAGGCTTACTTACTATTTCCATTAAAGCTACTCCAGATCTATTTAAATCGACTAATGTATTATTTGGATCAATATCATGAATACTTTTGCCTGCATCTTGCTCTAAGTGTAATCTTTCAATTCCAATTTCTTTTTGACCATTCGGCATATCCAAAATTACTTTTCCTTCACCGACAATTGGATATTTGTATTGAGAGATTTGATATCCTTGGGGTAAATCTGCATAAAAATAATTTTTTCTATCAAAGACAGATTTTTTATTTATTTTGGCTTTAAGTCCTATTCCAGTTTTAATTGCTTGTTCAATACAAAATTCATTTATAACTGGTAACATTCCTGGAAATGCTGCATCTACGAGACTAACTTGTGTGTTTGGATCTGCACCAAATTTTGTTGATGATTGAGAGAAAAGTTTTGACTCTGAAGTAACTTGAGCGTGCACTTCTAAACCAATTATCACTTCATATTGTTTATTTTCTCTTTCAATAAGATATTCACTATTTTTACTCACTTAACCACCAGTCTGAAATATCATTTTTAAAATTAATCTTATCTTCTAATGCATAAGAAATATTAAGTATATTTTGCTCATCAAAAGGTTTTCCAATTACTTGAAGGCCTAAAGGATAATTATTTTTATCTTTACCAGCTGGTATAGAAATACCTGGTAAGCCTGCTAAATTTATTGGAACTGTAAATATATCATTTAAATACATTGATACTGGATCATTTGTTTTTTCACCAATTTTAAAAGCTGAGCTTGGAGTAGATGGAGTTAAAATTGCATCAACTTTAGAAAAGGCATCATCAAAATCTTTTTTTATTAATTGTCTTACTTTCTGCGCTTTTAGATAATAGGCATCATAGTATCCAGAAGATAAAACATAAGTTCCAATCATAATTCTTCTTTTAACTTCATCACCAAAACCTTCAGATCTTGTTTTTTCGTACATTTCTAATAAATTTTGACCAGGAGATCTAAAACCATATTTAACACCATCATATCTAGCTAGATTTGATGATGCTTCAGCTGGTGCAACTATATAATAAGTTGGTAATGCGTAATTAGTATGTGGAAGTGAAATATCTATAATTTCTGCTCCGCAATCTTTTGCATATGAGATACCATTTTTCCATAACTGTTCAATTTCATCAGGCATATTGTCAACTCTATATTCTTTAGGAATACCAATTTTCTTTCCTTTAATATCTTTTGATAATTCTTTTGAGTAATTATTTCTTTTGTATTCAATTGAAGTTGAATCTTTTTGATCGAATGAAGAGATCACCTCTAAAAGCATAGAACAGTCTCTTACATTTTTCGTCATAGGTCCTGCTTGGTCTAAAGATGAAGCAAAAGCTACAATTCCATAACGAGAACAACTTCCATATGTAGGTTTAAGTCCTACAGTTCCTGTAAATGATGCTGGTTGACGAATAGATCCACCTGTATCTGTTCCAATGGTAACTGGAGTTAAATTTGCAGCAACAGCTGCAGAAGATCCTCCTGAAGATCCACCAGGTACTAAATTTTCTCCTATCGGATTTTGAACATTTCCAAAAAAACTAGTTTCATTTGAAGAGCCCATAGCAAATTCATCACAATTAAGTTTACCAAGAAGTATTGCTCCTTGATTCCACAAATTTTGAGTAACTGTAGACTCATATGTGGGAACGAAGTTATTTAATATTTTGCTACCTGCTGTTGTTCTAACTCCATTTGTACAAAATAAATCTTTAACAGCAATAGGAATACCTGGTAGTTTAAAATCTAAATTAGGATTAGAGTCAAATTTCTTTGATTGATCTATTGCTTTTTCAAAATTATCTGTAACATAAACATTTAATTTTTTCGATTTTTCAGCGCGGTTTATAAATGCTTTTGTAATTTCCTCTGAAGATAGTTTTTTTTCTTTTATATTCGATGTTAATTCGAATAAACTTTGACTTGTTATATCTGACATTATTCAACAACCTTTGGTACAACAAAAAAATCTTTATTTTCTTCAGGTGAGTTTTTTAAAATTTTTTCTCTTATATTTTCTGATTTAATTTCATCTTTTCTAAATCTTAGGGTGGTCTCAGCAATTGATGTTAAAGCTTGAACATTATCAGTATTTAATTCATTCAATTTTTCTATAAATTCAAATATATTATTTAAGTCGCTCTTTAATTTGTTAGCTTTTTCATCATCAATAGAAATTCTTGCTAATTTCGAAATGTGCTTTACTGTTTTAAGATCTATACTCATATGGTAAAAATATTGCCGCAAACTATCACTTAAGTAAATAATATACAATATGATCACAATTGAGGAATTTAAAAAGAAACAGCTAAATACATCTAGATTAATTGGTCTTGATTTAGGTTCAAAGAGAATTGGTGTAGCTATATGTGATGAAAATCAAAAAATTGCTACGCCGCTTAAAACAATAAACAAAACCAAATTTGAAGATCTTATCAATGAATTATGGGTTATTATTAAAGAAAATAATATTAAAGGAATAATTATTGGCAATCCAATAAATATGGATGGTAGCTTAGGCAAATCCTCTCAATCAGTCAATGATGTATCAAAAGCAATATCAAAAGAAATTGATCTTCCAATAAGTCTTTGGGATGAAAGATTATCAACAGTTGGGGCATTTAAATTAACTGAAAATTTAGGTATTAACGTAACTAAAAGAGAAAAAAATATAGATAAAAATGCTGCCGCATTTATCTTACAAGGTGCCATAGATTTTATTAATAATTAATACTTGCATTAATCAACCTTTGTGGCTATAGAGTTGGTTTTAATGGCAACTAAAACCAAAGCTATTAAAATTTCTCAAAAACATCTTCTGGGTATTCAAGATTTATCAATAAATGATGTTAATTTAATTTTAAAAGAAGCTGAAAAATTTATTGAATTAAACAAAAGTAAAAATAAAAAATTAGATTTACTTAAGGGAAAAACACAAATTAATCTTTTTTTTGAACCATCAACAAGAACACAAAGCTCATTTGAATTAGCAGGAAAAAGATTAGGTGCAGATGTAATGTCAATGAATATAACAAACTCAGCAATTAAAAAAGGTGAAACGCTAATAGATACTGCAATGACATTAAATGCAATGCATCCTGATATAATAGTTATTAGACATCAAGATTCAGGAGCTTGTAATCTTTTATCTCAAAAAGTTAATTGTGCTGTTTTAAATGCTGGTGATGGAAGAAGAGAACACCCTACCCAAGCATTACTTGATGCATTAACTATATTGAATAGGAAAAAAAAAATTCAAGGATTAAAGGTTGCAATTTGTGGAGATATTCTACATTCAAGAGTAGCAAGATCTAATATTTACTTACTAAACATGTTGGGTGCCGAAGTTAATATTGTAGCTCCCTCAAACCTTTTACCAAAAGATATAGAAAAATTTGGAGTTAATATTTTTTCAAATATGAAGAAAGGTGTAAAAGATTGCGACATAGTAATGATGCTTAGACTTCAAAATGAAAGAATGAGTAGTTCATTCTTGTCATCTAATAGAGAGTATTATGAATACTATGGACTAACACAGGATAAATTAGAATATGCAAAATCAGATTCAATTATTATGCATCCTGGCCCAATGAACCGCGGAATTGAAATTGATACAAAACTAGCTGATGACACCAATATGAGTGTTGTAAAAGAACAAGTTGAATTAGGTGTTGCAATAAGAATGGCATGTTTAAAAATTTTTTGTGAATGATGAAAAAAAAATACTTTATTAACGCAAATATAATTGATCCTCACAATAACATAAGTGAAATAGGAGGATTAATAATAGGTGAAGATGGAAAAATTGAAGGTGTTGGAAAAAAGGTGAACAAAAACAACATTCCTAGTAGAGAAAAAGTTATTGATTTAAAAGAGAATTATATTTTCCCAGGTATAGTTGATATGAGAGTATTTGTTGGTGAGCCAGGTTATGAATATAA
Source organism: uncultured Pelagibacteraceae bacterium (assembly GCA_902596975.1). Taxonomy (GTDB): domain Bacteria; phylum Pseudomonadota; class Alphaproteobacteria; order Pelagibacterales; family Pelagibacteraceae; genus Pelagibacter. The sequence continues at coordinate 46,598 of CACJWS010000007.1, forward strand.
AGAAAATTTTAGAACTTTGAGCAATGCTGCATTATCTGGGGGTGTAACCTCAGTTGTAACAATGCCTAATACAGATCCAATAATTGACAATGTTTCAATAGTAGATTTTTTAAAAAGACGAGGCAGAGATAAATCAAAAATAAATATATTTCCAACAGCATCTCTAACAAAGGGTACTGAAGGTACAAATATGACAGAGTTTGGTCTTCTACAAAGTAAAGGGATAATAGCATTTACAGATGGAATTAGAACAATTCAGAATACGAGAGTTATGTCCAGAATAATGAATTCAGCAAAAGATTTGGGATCTTTAATAATGCAACATGCGGAAGATCAAGAATTAGCTGAAAATGGCATGATAAATGATGGAATAATTTCTACAAAACTTGGTTTGCAAGGTATCCCGGAAATAGCAGAATTAATAATTATAGAGAGAGATTTAACATTATTAGAAGAATATAATTGTCGTTATCACATTTCTCAGATTTCATCAGGAAAAGCAGTTGAAATTATTAAAGATAGAAAAGAAAAAGTAAGATTTTCATGTGGAGTATCAATAAATAATTTATCTTTAAATGAAAATGATATTGGTGATTTTAGAACTTTTTTAAAATTGTCACCGCCACTTAGAACTGAAGATGATAGATTAAGTTTAGTGCAAGGATTAAATGATGGCACAATCGATGTAATAGTTTCAGATCACAAACCTGAAGATGAAGAGCAAAAGAGATTAACCTTTGCTCAAGCTGCTACAGGTGCAACTGGTATTGAAACGTTATTATCCTTGTCATTAGAATTATATCACAATGGATCTGTAAAACTTGAAAAAATTATTGCTGCATTAACCTCCAATCCAGCAAAAATATTGAAAATCAATAAAGGTAATTTATCCGTAGGTAATGATGCAGATTTCTGTATTGTGGATATAAATAAACCTTGGATAGTAAAGCAAGAAAATTTGGTTTCTAAATCAAAAAATACTTCAATCGAAAATAAAAGATTACAAGGAAAAGTGACCAATACATACGTAAAAGGTCAAGAGCTTTACAATATTTAAATGGAAATTTTTATTTTATCACTTTTATCATATTTATTAGGTTCTATTCCTTTTGGTTTTTTATTAACAAAAATTTTTTTAAAAAAAGATATAAGAGAAACAGGATCGGGTAATATAGGGGCCACCAATGTTTTAAGAACTGGTAATAAATTTTTAGGTTACTCAACTTTATTGCTAGACATTTTAAAAGCGGTTTTGCCAATAATTTATGTTAAATTAAATTATCCAGAATTTATTTACATTTGTTCATTATCTGTTTTTTTAGGGCATGTTTTTCCAATATGGTTAAAATTTAAAGGTGGTAAGGGTGTTGCAACATATGTTGGAATGTTGATTATTTTAAATTATTTTTTGGGTATTGTTTTTGGTATTGTTTGGGTAATTACATATTTAATATCTAAATACTCATCATTAGGATCAATTCTTGGATCATTAAGTGTTCCTATTTTTATATTTTTTTACAGCAATGATAATATTATGTTTTACTTCATAATGTTTATTTTAATTTTTTATACTCATCGAGAAAACGTTAAACGCTTGATAAATAAAGAGGAAACGAAGACAAAAATTTAATAATTTGACAGTTTAACTGTTTTAAGTACGTTCTCTAAATATGAATCTAGTAATTGTTGAAAGTCCAGCAAAAGCAAAAACAATTAATAAATATTTAGGATCAGATTATACGGTTCTTGCAAGTTATGGGCATATAAGAGATCTACCATCGAAAAACGGTTCTGTTGATCCCGAAAATGATTTTAAAATGATTTGGGAGGTAGACAGTTTTTCAAAAAAATATTTAAAAGAAATTACAGATAGTGCTAAAGATTCAAAAAAAATTATTCTAGCTACTGACCCTGACAGAGAAGGCGAAGCAATAGCTTGGCATGTAAAAGAATTTCTTGAAGAAAAAAAATTATTAAAAGATAAAGAAGTTGAAAGAGTTGTTTTCAACGAAATAACAAAAAAAGCAGTTACAAATGGAATAGATAATCCAAGAAAAATAGAGCCACATTTAGTTGATGCTTATATGGCAAGAAGAGCTCTAGATTATCTAGTAGGTTTCAATATCTCCCCCATTCTATGGACAAAATTACCAGGTTCGAAATCTGCTGGTCGAGTTCAGTCTGTAGCTCTAAGACTTTTAACCGAAAGAGAACAGGAAATAGAAGTTTTTCAACCAAAAGAATTTTGGACTTTAAATATAATTTTTAAAAATAAGAAAAATGAAAAAATAAATACAACTATTTCACAATTAGATGGAAATAAGATTGAAAAATTTTCATTTAAAAATAAACAAGATATTAATGATGCTTTATCAAAATTAAAAAATAAAAAATATAACATAACAGATATAAGTTCAAAAACTTATAACAGAAATCCATCAGGACCTTTTACTACATCAACATTACAACAAACAGCATCGAGTAAACTTGGTTTTGGAGCATCAAGAACAATGCAAATTGCTCAAAGACTATATCAAGGAATTGATATTGAAGGTGAAACCGTAGGATTAATTACTTATATGAGAACAGATGGAACTAATATTTCAAAAGACGCGATAACATCTTTCAGAGATTTTATAATACAGAATTACGGTGATAAATATTTACCAGAACAACCTCTAAATTATAGTGGCAAAAAAGCAAAGAATGCTCAAGAAGCTCACGAAGCTATACGTCCAACAGAAATAATTAGAAAACCAGAAGATATAAAAAAATACTTAAGTACTGATCAATATAAACTTTATAATTTAATATGGTCTAGATCTTTATCATCACAAATGCAGTCAGCAAAATTTGATAGAAAAACTATTACCATCAACTCAGATGATGATAAAAATATATTCAAAGCTAGTGGTTCAACATTAAAATTTGATGGTTTCCTAAAACTTTATAAGATCGATGAAAATGATGATGACAATGAAAATACTTTGCCTGATGTAGAAAAAGGTGAAGTAATGTTTGAAGATCATATTGATGAACAGCACTATACGCAACCACCGCCAAGATATTCAGAGGCAAGTCTAGTTAAAAAATTAGAGGAACTAGGGATTGGAAGACCGTCTACTTATGCAAGTATTATTTCAGTAATAGCTAATAGAGGTTATGCTGATATAAATAATAAAAGATTTTTCCCAACTGATAGAGGTAAATTACTTTCTGCTTTTTTAGAAAAATTATTTACCAAATATGTTGATTATGATTTTACTGCAAAATTAGAAGATCAATTAGACGATATAACATCAGGTAAAGAAAATTGGATAAAAGTTTTAGAGAACTTTTGGAAAGACTTTAATTCTAATGTTTCAGGTGTGAAAGAAAAAAGAACCAGAGAAGTATTAGACCTATTAAATGAAAGTCTTGGATCACTTATATTTGAGGTCGATAAAGATGGAAATATTGATAGAAAATGTAAACTTTGTGAAACTGGCCAATTAAGTTTAAAAAATAGTTTTAGAGGTGGTGCTTTTATTGGGTGTTCAAACTATCCAGAATGCAAATTTACAAGACCACTATCAAAATCTAAAGCAGCACAACAACTGACACTAGCAGAACCTAAATTCATTGGAAAAAACGATAAAGGTAAAGATATTTTTCTTAAAAATGGAAGATTTGGTCCATATTTGCAATTTGAAAAAGAAATCATAGAGCAAGATGAAAAAACTAAAAAGAAAAAAAGAAAATTAAAGAAAGAAGAAAATAATTTAAAAAATGTTTCTATCCCTAAAGGAGTTGAGATTGAAAATATTGATTTAGAAAAGGCAAAATACTTATGCTCGTTACCATTAAGTTTAGGTAAAAATCCTGAAAATGATAAAGATATTACTGTGAATGTTGGAAGATTTGGTCCTTACCTTAAATGTGAAAATAAATCAGCTAGGCTAGAAAATGTTGATGAATTATTCACAATTGGATTAAATAGAGCTGTTACATTAATTGCTGAAGCTAAACCAGGAAGAATTTCATCATCTATGATAAAAGATTTAGGAGAACACCCTGAAGATAAAAAGCCAGTTAGAATAATGAAAGGTCAGTATGGTCCATACATTAAATACAAATCATTAAATGCGACTATACCAGAAGAGAAGGATCCTGTTGAATTAACTATGGAAGAAGCATTAATTTTAATTGAGAAAAGAAAAGAATACGATAGAAATAAAAAGAAAAAGAAAGACAAATAATGTCAGCAGAAGAAAATTTAAAAAACTTAAATATCAAACTACCAAAAGCGAATGATCCTGTTGGATCATATACTGCTACAAGAATATCTGGAAATTTACTATATATATCTGGTCAAATATCAATTGATGAGAATGGAAATTTAATTAAGGGAAAACTTGGAAAAGATTATAATACTGAGGAAGGTTATGAGGCAGCTAAAAGATGTGCGTTAAGTATAATATCTCAAGCAAAAAAAGCATGTAGTGATGATTTATCTAAAATTAAATCATGTTTGAAACTTACTGGATATGTTAATTCTACTGATGATTTTACTGAGCAACCAAAAGTAATAAATGGAGCCTCAGATCTAATAAAAAGCGTATTTGATGAAGCTGGCTCACACGCTAGAGCTGCTGTAAGCACTAACAGTCTTCCATTGGGCGTTGCAGTAGAAGTTGATGCAATATTTGATCTTAATTAATTATCTACCAATACTAAAATAATTTATTTTATTTTTTTTCATTTCAGAAGTTGAATAAAGATTTCTCATATCAAAAACTTTAAAATTTCTTTTTTTAGTAATTCTTTTAAAGTTTAGTTGTTTAAATTCATTCCATTCTGTATGAATAATTATTAAATCTGCACTTTTACAAGCATCTTTTATATTTTCAAAAAAATTTATATTTTTAGATTTAAATTCCTTTTTCTTGCCTGTTGGTTCATAATAATTTATATATGCACCTTTTCTTGATAAAGCTGGGATCATTTTTAATGAAGAAGATTCTCTCATATCATCAGTCCCTGGTTTAAAAGTAACACCTAAAAATGTTATTTTTTTATTTTTAATTTTGTTGTTCATTATTTTGCTAATTTTATTTAGTAATAAATTAGATCTTTTATCATTTGAATTAATTACTGATTTTACAACTGAAAGATTTGTTTTAAACATTCGACCAGTTGAAATAAGTGCCCTTGTATCCTTTGGAAAACATGATCCACCATATGCCGGGCCAGGACGTAGAAATCTACTTCCAATCCTTTCATCTAACCCCATGCCAGTAGCAACATCCTGAACATCAATATTGGATTTTTCACATAGATTTGCTATTTCGTTAATAAATGTAATTTTAGTGGCTAAAAAAGCGTTTGATGCATATTTAATTAATTCGGCAGATCTTCTAGAAGTATGAAAATATCTGCCACCCTTCTTAATTAAAGGGAGATATAATTTTTTCATAATTTTATTTGCTTTGTTGCTGCTTGTGCCTACTACAACTCTATCTGGGAATTGAAAATCTCTGATAGCTTCACCTTCTCTTAAAAATTCAGGATTAGATACAACATCGAACTTATTTTTATTTTTATTTGATTTTAAGATTTTTGTAATTTTATCACCTGTGGTCACTGGGACTGTAGATTTAGTAACTATTATTTTATACCTGTTTAGATTAAATTTTATACTTTTTGTAACATTAAATACATATTTCAAATTAGCTTTATTATTTTTGGTAGGAGTTCCAACGCAAATAAATATGATATCTGACTTTTTTATTGATCTAGAAATATCTGTTGTAAATAAGAGTCTTTTTTTTTTTAAATTTCTTACAACTAATTCTTGAAGACCAGGTTCATAAATTGGGATTATTCCTTTACTTAATTTTTCTATAGTTTCTTTATTAATATCAACACATGTAACTGTATTACCTAAGTCAGCAAAACAAGCCCCACTAACTAAACCAACATAACCCGATCCTATAATACAAATTTTCATAGCTTAGAAACTTCAATTCCAGATTTAATATAACCTTTCATGGATCCACAATCTAAATAATTACCTGAAAATTTATGTCCAATAAATAAATATTGATCTAGTATCATTCGCCTTATTGCATCGGTAATATGTATTTCACCACCTTTACCTTTTTTTTGATTTTTTAGATATTGAAAAATTTTCTTTGATAATATGTATCTACCTATTACTGCGTTATTTGAAGGAGCATCTTTAGTATTAGGTTTTTCGATTACATCTGCAATTTTAAAATTTAATTTGTCAAAATTTTTTTTAATTGAATAAATTCCCCAACGATCTACATTGTTCTTTTTAACTTTCATGCTGGCCATTACAGATCCTTTTAATTTTTTATGAATCTTTATCATATCTTTTGAACAATTCTTTTTCATAATTAAATCATCAGGTAACAACATTAAAAAATATTTATTTTTTATAAACTTTTTAGTTTTTAATACAGCATCACCAGTTCCCATGGGTTTGTTTTGATAAACAAATTTGATTTTTTTTCTTAAAAAAAGAATTTTTTTATACTCTTTAATTATTCTAGGATCTTTCTTTTTTTTTATAATTGTTTTGTAAAAATTATCATTATTAAAATATTTCTTTATCATTTCTTTTTTTTTTGAAATAATAAAAATTATTTCACTTACACCAGCTTCAATACATTCATCTAAAATATACTCAATACCTGGTTTTCCATTTATTGGAAGTAGTTCTTTAGGAAAAACACTAGTCAAAGGTAGCAAACGTGTACCCAAACCAGCAAGAGGAATAATAGCTTGTTTAATCATTAAGATGTTTTACTTATAATCATATTTATTAAAAATGAAAATTTTAAAAAATATTTTTGAACTAAATAAGGCAGTAAAAAATTACGAAAATGTTGGATTTGTACCTACAATGGGGGGAATTCATAAAGGCCACGTATCTTTAATAAAAATTTCACAAAAAAATAACAAAGAAACAATAGTTAGTATTTTTGTCAATCCAACTCAATTTAATCAAAAAAAAGATTTTAAGAATTATCCTAGAAATATAAGAAAAGATATTTTGATATTAAAAAAACTCAAAGTTAATTATTTGTTTTTACCAGAGGTCAATGAAATATATAAAAATAAAATGAAAAATTTTAAACTTAATAAATCTGATAAAATTTTATGCGCTAAATATAGGAAAGGTCATTTTGAGGGTGTATTAAACGTGATGAATAGATTGTTATCTATTGTTAAATCTAGGCATGTATATATGGGTGAAAAAGATTTTCAACAGTACATGCTAATTAAAAGAATATTAGGAAAAAAATATAAAATAAATGTTATTAGTTGTCCTACCATTCGAGAAAATAATAATATTGCTTTATCTACAAGAAACAAATTGTTAAATAAATCATCTATAAAAAAAGCATCAAAAATAGCCATCAAATTGGATAATTTAAAAAGATTATCAAAAACAAATAAATCTGTGGATTTATCAAAATATAAATATGAGCTTGAAAATAAATTTAAAATAAAAATTGATTATCTTGAATTTAGAGATGAGAAAAAAATGAAATTAGATAATTTTAAATCTAAATATAGACTATTTATTGCCTATCATATTAATGGAGTAAGATTGATTGATAATTTTTAATTATAAAAAATAAGCTCCCACACCTAAGAAAGATACAAATCCAATTACATCTGTTATTGTTGTAACAAATACACTAGAAGAAATTGCAGGATCAATTTTCATTTTATTTAATGTTACAGGCACCAAAATACCAAAAAGACCAGCAACTATCATAGTTAAAACCATTGAAATTGAAATTATTAGGGAGAGTTGGATATCATTAAACCATAGTTGAACTATCAAAGAACTTATAATTGCAAAAATAACTCCATTTAAAACTCCAATATTGAATTCTTTAATAATATTATTTGTAAAATTATTTTTTGTTAAATCTTGTGTTGCTAAAGATCTTACTGTGACAGCCAATGTTTGCATGCCAGCGTTACCACCCATTGATGCTACAATTGGCATCAAAAAAGCCAATACTACCATTTGCTCTATAGTAGCACCAAATAGACTAATGCAATAAGTTGCTAGAAAAGCAGTAAACAAGTTTAATAACAACCAATTAAATCTTCTCTTTGTTTTTGTTATTACTCCATCAGTTATTTCTTCGTCACCTACTCCAGCTAATCTAAGTGCGTCCTCTTCAGCTTCCTCTTTTAATACTGTTAGAACATCATCATAAGCTATCATCCCGACTAATTTGTCAGACTTATCTACTACAGCAGCTGAACTCAAATTATAATTCTCAAATAAATTACCGACTTCCTCTCTATCCATATCAACCGGTATTAGTGTTTGAGATTCAGCCATAATAGACATCATTTTTGTGTCTCTTGGAGTTCTTAATACTCTTGATGAAGGAACTGTACCAATGGGTTTAAATTCTTGATCAACTATAAATATTTCTAGAAATTCTTCAGGAAGTTCTTTATTTTCTCTTAAATAGTCTATCGTTTGTCCTACAGACCAATTACTTGGTATAGCTGTAAATTCACGCTGCATTAATCTGGCAGCAGAATCTTCTGGGTAACTTAAACTTTCAAGTAGTGCAAATCGGTCTTTTGGGGGTAATGAGCTAAGGATCGTATTTTTTTCTTTTTCATCAACATTTTCTAAAATCTTAATTGCATCATCTGACTCTAAATTTTTGAGTATGTTCACTATTGAATCAGATGATAAATAAGCAATCATTTCAGACTGAATTGACTCATTTAATTCAACAAAAACTTCAGGATCAACTTTGAAACTATTTAATTTTATTAAATTTTCTCTATCATTTTGACTTAAATGTTCAATTATATCCGCAGCATCGGCTGGATGCATATCATTAAACGAATTTGTAATAAATCCGGCATCATTTGAGGCAATTTTATCTGTGACAACTTTGATAAATTCCTTGTTAAATTCAAAGTTAACTTTTTTATCTTTTATTTTTTTCACTATAGTCATAAAATTTACCTATAATTTAGTTGGCACTATTAATACAAAATAAAAATAATACAATTTTATAATGACAATAGAGATCAAAAAGTCAGTAAAACCAATAAAATATAAATCTGCGATAGATATACTTGAAGATAGATTGGAGCAAATCAAAGTAAATAAAAATAAAGAACTTATTTGGATACTTGAACATGAAGAGATTTATACAGGTGGAACAAGTTTTAGTGATAATGAGATTTTAGATAAATCTATAAAATTTATTAAAACAAATAGAGGTGGAAAAATAACATATCATGGTCCCGGTCAATTAGTTTTTTATTTTGTGATTGACTTAAACAAAAGAGGTAAAAATATAAAAAAAATTATAACTGCAATCGAAAACACAATTATTGATACTTTAAAAAATTACAATATAAAGTGTTTTGCTGATAGAAAAAATATTGGAATTTGGTTTGAGCACAAATCTGGTAAAATAGATAAAATTGCAGCAATAGGTATAAAAGTAAAGAAATGGATTGCTTATCACGGCTTTGCATTAAATATTTCTAATGATCTTAATGTTTATAAAAAGATAGTTCCTTGTGGAGTTAGAGATAAAGGGGTTTCAAATTTAATAAAGATCAAAAAACAAAATTATAAAAATATTGAGAATGATTTGATAAAGAATTTTTTATCAAATATTAAAAATTAAGTCTTTTATTTTTTAACATATTTCTGAAATAATCTGGCGGTGTGGCTCTAAAAGTATATTTTTTCTCATTTATTTTAAATTTTATTTCATAGGAATGTAACATTAAATTTTTATTATTTATTTTTGAGTTATTTGTAGAATTATATTTTTTATCACCCATAATAGAATTTCCTAAGTTAAATAATTGTTTTCTTAGTTGGTGTTTTCTTCCTGTAATTGGATTTAGCTGTATGAAGGTCGCATTATTATTTTTATCTAAGATTTCATATTTTGTTTCAGCTTTTTCAACAATTTTTTTTTTATTTTCAAATCTTATCAAATCATCTTTTATCACACCTTTATCAAATAAAATTAATTCACCATTACATATTGCTAAATAGGTTTTATAAATCTTTCTTAATCTAAAAAGTGAAGTTAACAGTTGGGCTGTTTCCCTATTCTTTGCAATTATAAAAACACCAGAAGTATCCTTATCTAATCTATGAACAGAATAAGGTTTCTCATCTCTAAATAAATTACTTTTTGCAAATATATCAATTATATTCTTTTTAGATTTTGTGCCACCTTGCACTGAAATTCCTGATTGTTTATTTAGAACAACAAAATTATCATTATTTTCAATAATTAAATCTTCATTTTCTTTTATAATTTCATTACTTGGATTATATTTTTTTTTGAGTTGCTCAATTTTTTTCTCAAAATTTAAATTATAAATATTAAGTTTGTCACCAGTTTTAACTTTTTGAGAGCTTTTTACTTTTTTTTGATTTAATTTTAATTTTCCATTTCTTAGGCTTTTTTCAATAAGTCCTTGTGGAATTTTTCCTAAATGATTTCGAATAAATCTATCAATACGCATGTCATTGAAAGATTTGTCTACATTAATTGATTTTTTCATTTTTATTTTAATTTTTTGCAACTATTGTTTTCTTCATCTAGGTTGAGCTCTTCGCACTTTTTACCTATAGCTATGGAGTCATAATATATAACTGTATCAGCTCTTTTTGGCGGATTACCTTTGTGCATTATATTAAATCTATTAATATTACTTTTGTATATTCCAAACTTCATATACGACTGTTTACTTATATTATTATTAGTCAATCCAGTATAATTAACTACGAGTTCGTTATTAGCCCAAATTTTAATAAAACTCTTATTTGGCCAATCAACAAATTTCATATTAATAACAAAATCATTCCATTTACCTTTTACATTACTTGATTCTAAAATTTTATAAGTGTCAAAACCTCCAAAACTATGATTTACAAAATCTGTCCATTGCAAATCTCCATTTGGAGCAACTCTAAACATAAAATTTACTGGTCCTGCCTTAGAATGTATTTGCCATATAGTATTACTTATAGGAATAGTAAATTCACTATTTTCAGGTATATAAATACTAAATTTAAACCATGTATTTTTAGACTTTAATCCTAACATGCTAACTTCAGATCTCTCTCTAAAGGTATTGCACTCGTCTGATTTTCTTTGTTGACCACAATCACCATCACCGTTTTTAAATTTCCAAGCAATTTTGCCAGATCTAACAATTTTATTTTGAATTAACAATCCATCTTTAGGAAAGTTATATAAAGGTGACAAGTGCATTCTACATTTAGTTTTTTTTCCATGACTCCATTGGCAATCAATATTTGATAAGTCTATTAAATCTTTTTCATTATCTAAATTAAACCAAGGCATATTATCGTCATTTAAGGTATAAAATTTTAAGCCATCAATTTTTGGTGGATTTGCTTTTAAATTATTAGTTATAAAAAGAAATATTATAATTATTTGAAAAATTATATTTTTCATTTAGTTAATATAAAATACTAGATAATTGTTTTACAACATCAATTAAATAAAATATGAATTAATACTAAGCTGTAGCTTGCTTTTTGTCTTCAACTTTTGGTGTATCTTTAGTTGGGTTCTTTTTCTTTTTATCAACTCTTTTTGCTTCAACATCTCTGTCTACAAATTCAATTACTGCCATTGGCGCATTATCACCATATCTAAATCCAGCCTTTATAATTCTCGTATAACCACCTTTTCTATTTTCATATCTCTTAGAAAGAGTTTTTTTAACTTTATTTGTAGATTTAATATCTTGCAGTTTTGAAATTAAAGTCTTTGTATTGGATAATGTATCTTTCTTGCCTAGTGTAATGATTTTGTCTGCTTGGGGTTTTAAAACTTTTGCTTTGGGCAATGTAGTTGTAATTTGCTCATACTTTATTAATGAGTTAAGCATATTTTTAATCAGAGCTTTTCTATGTTCTGAAGTTCTGTTGAGCTTTTTATAGCCCATTTTATGTCTCATTAGATAGCTTCCTCTAGTTTTTTAGACAATTCAGCAATGTTATCTGGTGGCCAGTTTGGAATCTCCATTCCAAGATATAATGACATTCCAGTTAATACCTCTTTAATCTCATTTAATGATTTTCTACCAAAATTAGGTGTTCTTAACATTTCACCTTCTGATTTTTGAACTAAATCACCAATATAGACAATATTATCATTTTTTAGGCAGTTCATTGATCTTACAGAAAGTTCTAATTCATCAACTTTTCTTAACAAATTCTTATTAAATTCTGGCTCTGAAGGCTGCTCTTTTACGATAACTTCTTGTGGTTCATCAAAGTTAACAAACATTCCTAGTTGATCTTGGAAAATTCTTGCAGAATATGCAACAGCATCTTCCGCTGAGATTGATCCATTTGTTTCAACTTCCATTGTTAATTTATCATAATCTAAGGCTTTTCCTTCTCTTGCAGTGCTAACGGAATAAGAAACTTTCTTTACTGGACTAAATAGTGAATCTATTGGAATTAATCCAAGTGGCGGTTCTTCAGGCTTGTTCATATCAGCTGATACATATCCTTTTCCAGTGCCTACAGACATTTCCATATGAAATTTAGTATTTTCATCTAAATTACAAATAACTAAATCTGGATTTAAAATTTCAATATCTGTAACAGGTGTTATATCAGACGCTTTTATTTCTCCAGGACCTTTAGCATCAAGTATTAATTTTTTTGGTTCTTCAGATGTACTTTTTAAAGCTAAAGATTTTACATTTAATACTATATCAGTGACATCTTCTCTAACACCTTTAATAGATGTGAATTCGTGCAATACACCATCTATCTGAATAGAGGTTACAGCAGTTCCTCTTATAGAGGATAAAAGTATTCTTCTTAGTGAATTACCAAGGGTTAACCCATATCCTTTTTCTAGTGGTTCAGCAGTGATTTTTGCAAATGCTTTATCATCACTTAATTGAACATCTAGTTTTGCTGGTTTAATTAATGATTTCCAATTTTTTGAATTTACCTCTGTTTGCTCCATTAAACTCTCCTTTTCTTAGGTGGTCTCGTACCATTGTGTGGCATTGGGGTTGTGTCTTTAATTGATATAATTTTAAATCCTCTAGCCTGTAAAGCTCTCAAAGCAGTTTCTCTTCCAGATCCAGGACCTTTAACTTCAACAGACAAAATTTTCATGCCAACTTCCAAAGCTTTAGCTGCGGCTGCATCTGCAGCAACTTGTGCTGCGTATGGTGTAGACTTACGAGAACCTTTAAAACCTTTTTGACCAGCAGATGCCCAAGAGACTACATTTCCATTTGTATCAGCGATAGATACAATAGTATTATTAAATGTAGACTGAACATAGGCTATTCCATTTAAAATATTTTTTTTTCCTTTTTTTTTCTTTGAATATGAACTTTTTTTAGGCTTAGACTCTATTTTCTGTTCTTTATTTTCAGTTACTTCTTTTTTCATTATTTTTTAAGTGGGGTTAATTTCTTACCTGCAATTGCAATTGCTTTTCCTTTTCTAGTTCTAGAATTACATCTTGTTCTTTGACCTCTAACAGGAAGTTTTTTTCTATGCCTAGATCCTCTATATGTTGCAAGATCGATTAGTCTCTTTATACTTAAAGATGTTTCTCTTCTTAAATCACCTTCAACAGTAAATTTTTGATCAATATACTCTCTAATTTTTAAAATTTGATCATCAGTTAATTCATTAACTCTCTTTGATTTTGGTATTTCTAATTCAGTACAAATTTGTTTAGAAAATTTATTTCCAATTCCATAAATATAGGTAAGCCCAACATGAACTAATTTATTTTGTGGTATGTTTACACCTGCAATACGAGCCATAAAATTTGTGATAAATTGTGCCTTTTATATAAGAAGATTAGTCAAAGTCAACGTCTTAAACATTTAAAAAAGCCTCAATTTTACTGGTAATTTGATCAATCTCCATTGATCCATCAATCTCATGAAAAATTGAATTTTTTGAATAGTAATCTAATACTGGTCTAGTAGTTTCAATATAAGTATCATATCTCTTTAATATAGTATCTAAGTCATCATCAGATCTTTTTTCTAAAACTTTTCTTTTTTTTATTCTTTCTACAATAGTTTCTTTATTTACATTTAAGAAAAAAATATGATCAATCTTCTGATTTGAGTCACTTAATAATGAGTCTAAATTTTTAGCCTGGCTAAGAGATCTGGGATAGCCATCAAATATTAATTTTTCTTTTTTATTAGGATCAAAAACGTGATTTTTTAAAAGGCTATTGACGATATCATCGCTAACAAATTTTCCTTCATTCATATTATTTATTATTTTTTTTCCTATATCAGTATCTTTTTTAATTTCATCTCTTAAAATATCTCCAGTAGAAATTTGATAACCATTTAATTTTTTTACAAGATATTTAGCTTGAGTACCTTTCCCAGCTCCTGGAGGGCCAAACAATATTATATTCACTTATCTACCAAACTTAGTTTTTTTGATTAGTTGCTCATATTGAGAGCTCATCATCCTTGTTTGAATTTGTGTAACAGTGTCAATTGCAACAACAACAACTATTAGAACAGAAGCGCCACCTAAATAAAACGGAATAGGATAATTAGCAATTAAAAATTCTGGCATCAAACAAACTAGTGCGAGATATAATGCACCTATTGTTGTTAGTCTTGTCAATATTGTGTCAATGTAAAGTGCAGTACTTTCTCCAGGTCTTATTCCTGGAATAAATCCACCATATTTTCGTAAATTCTCAGCTGTTTCAGTTGGATTAAAAGTTATTGAAGTATAAAAAAAAGTAAAAAATATTATACCTGATGCATATAACAGCATATACAAAGGTTGTCCCTGAGAAAAATAAGATGAAATGTTTAAAAATGTTTCATTTTGTGAAACATTAAAATTTGAAAAAGTAACTGGCAATAATAATAGAGCTGAAGCAAAAATAGCGGGTATTACACCTGCTGAATTAATTTTCAATGGCAGATGTGAGGAATCTCCTCCATACA
>CACJWS010000008.1 GCA_902596975.1 uncultured Pelagibacteraceae bacterium
AGAAGCTCGTATATTCACACTCTATCCAGATTTTTTTCCAGGCTATTTAGGCCAAGGTATTTTTGGTAAAGCACTATCAGAGAATAAATGGAAAATAGATACTGTGGATATAAGAGAGTATGCATTTGATAAGCATAAAACTGTTGATGACACTCCTTATGGAGGAGGGGAAGGTATGTTAATTAAAGCAGATGTATTAGCAAAATCAATAGATAAGAATGTTAAAGATGGCGAAAAGATTATTTATCTAAGTCCAAAGGGTAAGTTGTTCAATCATCAATTAGCAAAACAACTATCTCAAGAAAAAACAATAAATATAATTTGTGGACACTTTGAAGGAGTTGATGAAAGATTGTTAAAAACAAGAAATATTGAGGAAGTAAGTATAGGAGACTTTGTTTTATCTGGAGGTGAAGGAGCTTCGTTTGTAATTCTTGATGCAATTTTAAGATTTATTCCTGGTATTCTTGGTAATACAAATTCAGCTAAAGAAGAAAGTTTTGAAAACGGACTTTTAGAGTATCCTCAATTTACAAAACCTCAAATATGGGAGGAAAAAAGTGTTCCAGATGTGCTATTATCAGGCGATCACGCCAAAATTAAAGACTGGCGTTTATCTCAATCTGAGGCTATAACACGCGACCGAAGACCGGATTTGTGGCAATTATATAAAAAGACTAAAGAGAATTAAAATGAAGACAATTGAAGAAATTAATCAATCTAAAGTAAAAAAAATTATTTCTGAGAGAAAGCATCCAGAATTTTTCCCAGGTGATATTGTTAAAGTAGGAGTTAGAATAACTGAAGGAAAAAGAGATCGTATTCAATATTTTGAAGGTGTGTGTATTGCAAAAAAAAATAGAGATATCAATTCTTCTTTTACTGTAAGAAAAATTTCTTTTGGTGAGGGTGTGGAAAGAACATTTGCTTTATATAGTCCGATTGTAGATACAATTAAAGTTGTAAGGTCAGGAAAAGTTAGAAGAGCCAAGTTATATTATTTGAGAGATAGAACAGGTAAATCTGCAAGAATTGCAGAAAAAATTAAAAAGAAATTAGGTATAGATGTCGAAACTAAGATTCACGAAGTAACAGAAGAAAATGTTATGCCTGATACAGAGCAAAAAACAGCAGACAGCTCACAAGATACCAATAAAGATGCTCCAAAAGTAGAAGCAAAAAAACCAGAAGATAAAAAAGAAACTAAAGAAGAAACCCCATCAGTAGAAAAAAAAACTGATGAAAAAAAAGAAAATCCTGAAGTAAAAAAATAATTTTTTACAATGCCTCAAACTATATACGATAAAATATGGAATGATCACCTTGTTCATCAACAAGAAGATGGGACTTCACTTCTATTTGTTGATAGACATTTAATTCATGAAGTTACTAGTCCACAAGCATTTGAAGGTTTAAGAAATTCTAATAGAAAAGTTAGACAACCTTCTTTAACTTTAGCAGTAGCAGATCACAATGTTCCAACAACGGATAGATCAGTTCCTATTACTGACAAAGATTCAAAAATACAAATCGAGACACTAGAAAAAAACTGTGCAGAATTCGGAATAAATCTTTTTGGAATGAACGATAAAAGACAAGGAATAGTTCATATTATTGGTCCAGAACAGGGATTTACACAACCTGGAACTATTATCGTTTGTGGTGATAGTCACACTGCTACTCACGGAGCATTTGGTGCATTAGCATTCGGAATTGGAACTTCGGAAGTGGAACATGTCTTGGCAACACAGACTTTAGTTCAAAAAAAATCAAAAAATTTTAGAATAAACGTTAATGGATCTCTTCCTGTTGGAGTAACATCTAAGGATGTAATATTACAAATAATCGGAAAAATTGGTACAGCTGGTGGAACTGGTTATGTAATTGAATATGCTGGAAACTTAATTTCGAATTTAAGTGTCGAACAAAGAATGACGATTTGCAATATGACAATTGAAGGTGGAGCAAGGGCTGGATTAATAGAGCCAGATGAAAAAGTTTTTAATTATTTAAAAGGTAAACCAATGTCTCCAAAGAATTCAAATTGGGACAAAGCATTAGAATATTGGAGTAAATTAAAGTCTGATGGTGATGCAGTATTTGACAAAGAAATCAGTCTTGAGGGCAAAGATATTAAACCAATGGTAACTTGGGGAACTTCGCCTCAGGATGTAGTAGATATTGATGGAATTGTCCCTGATCCTGAAAATGAGCAAAACGAAGACAGAAAAAATTCTATTAACAGGTCATTAAAATATATGGGTTTAAAGCCGAAAACTAAAATAAAAGATATTAGAATTGATAAAGTTTTTATTGGAAGTTGCACAAATGGAAGAATTGAAGATTTAAGAGAAGCTGCAAAAATCTTAAAAGATAAAAAAATTGCTTCTCATGTAAATGCAATGATAGTTCCTGGTTCAGGATTAGTAAAACAACAAGCAGAGCAAGAAGGTTTAGATGTAATATTTAAAAATTCTGGATTTGAATGGCGTGAGCCAGGTTGTTCAATGTGTTTAGCTATGAATGCAGATAAGTTGAAGCCAGAAGAAAGATGTGCATCAACATCAAATAGAAATTTCGAAGGAAGACAAGGACGAGGTGGAAGAACTCATTTAGTTAGTCCAGCTATGGCTGCTGCAGCTGCTATATCAGGAAATTTAGATGATGTTAGAAAATACAATAGTTAAATGAACAAATTCTCAACATTAAAAAGCATTCCTGCATATTTACCAATTGTAAATATCGATACAGATATGATTATTCCAAAGCAATTTTTAAAAACAATAAAAAGAACAGGACTTGGAAAAAATTTATTTTATGAAATGAGATATGATGAAAAAGGTAAAGTAGTAGATGACTTTATCTTAAATAAATCCCCATATGATAATTCTAAGATTTTAATTGCAGGGAATAATTTTGGATGTGGATCTTCTAGAGAACATGCGCCATGGGCACTTTTAGACTTTGGTATCACTTGCGTTATAAGTACTAGTTACGCAGATATATTTTATAACAATTGTTTTAAAAATGGAATATTGCCTATTAAAGTTAATGATGAACAGATAAAAGAACTTTCTGAATATTCTAAGAGACAAGAAGAAATTGCAATAAATTTACCAGATCAAAAAATAATTTTTGGGAATAAAGAAATCAAATTTGAATTAGATGAATTTAAAAAAAAATGTTTAATTGAGGGACTAGATGATATTGCACTGTCTTTGGAAAAGTCTAATAAAATAATTTCATTTGAAGAAAAATTAAAATCCACAAAGCCTTGGATATTTAATGATTAAAGTCAAAAAAAGAAAATTCTTATTATTACCAGGTGATGGTATTGGTCCCGAGGTTATTGGTGAAGTTAAAAAGATTATAACTTGGTTTAATGTAAATAAATCTCTTGATTTTGATATGGAAGAAGCTTTAGTTGGAGGAGCATCTTACGACAAGCACGGAACACCTATTACAGATGAAGTATTTTATAAATCATTAGAGTGTGAAGCAGTCATTCTAGGAGCTGTGGGTGGACCAAAATATGATAATTTAGATTTTTCCAAAAGACCTGAGAGAGCTCTTCTTAAGCTAAGAAAAGAATTAAAATTATTTGCAAATTTGAGGCCTGCAATTTGTTTTAAACAATTAGTTGAGGCATCTACGCTAAAACCTGAAATCGTATCAGGTTTAGATATCATGATTGTTAGAGAATTGACAGGTGGTATTTATTTTGGTGAGCCGAGAGGTATCAAGCCAATTGATAATGGTGAACGTAAAGGAATAAACACTCATACTTATACTTCATCAGAAATTAAAAGAGTTGCTAGAGTTGCATTTGATCTAGCAAAGAAGAGAAACAATAAAGTTACTTCCTGTGAAAAATCAAATGTTATGGAAGCAGGTCAATTATGGAAAGAGGAAGTTCAAAATCTTCACGATAAAGAATTTAAAGATGTTGAGTTAAATCATATGCTTGCAGATAATTGTGCAATGCAACTTTTGAGAAATCCAAAGCAATTTGATGTAATTGTGACAGATAATTTGTTTGGTGATATGTTGTCAGATGAAGCATCTATGCTGACGGGATCTTTAGGTTTATTACCTTCAGCTTCTCTGGGTGCAAAAAATAAAGATGGTGAAATGAGAGCAATGTATGAGCCTGTTCATGGATCTGCTCCAGATATTGCTGGAAAAGGAATTGCAAATCCAATTGCAACCATCTTGAGTTTTGCAATGGCCCTGAGGTACTCTCTTGACTTAGATAAA
Source organism: uncultured Pelagibacteraceae bacterium (assembly GCA_902596975.1). Classification (GTDB taxonomy): domain Bacteria; phylum Pseudomonadota; class Alphaproteobacteria; order Pelagibacterales; family Pelagibacteraceae; genus Pelagibacter. The sequence continues at coordinate 4,258 of CACJWS010000008.1, forward strand.
GAGGCTGATGACTTAGAAAAAGCAGTGCAAAATGTACTAGATGATGGGTTAAGAACTAAAGATATTATGTCAAAAGGAACAAAAGAAATTTCAACTTCTGGTATGGGAGATGCGATTATTGCATATTTGCAAAAATAAAAAAATTAACTTAATTTGATACTATTAAATTTATGACTGTTTATTCCGCACCTGTGAAAGATATGATGTTCTTATTTGAACATCTAAAAGATAATAAAAATTATAACGAAATTGAAAAATATAAAGAAGTCACATCTGATCTAGTAAAAGATATCTTAGAGGAAGCTGCAAAAATTAATGAAGAAATGCTTCTTCCTTTAGCTAAAGCTGGAGACGAAAATCCTTGTGTCTATGAAAATGGAGTAGTTAGAACCCCTCCAGGTTATAAAGAGGCATATTCAAAATTTATAGAAGATGGATGGGTATCTTTAACTTGTGATCCAAAATATGGTGGCCAAGGAATGCCAAAAACTGTAAGTGCTTTTTTTGATGAAATGCTTTCATCATCAAGTTTATCTTTTAAATTATATAGTGAATTAAGTATAGGTGCATACAATTGTATTTTGAGTCATGCAACTGAAGAAATCAAAAACACATATCTTCCTAAAATTGTTGAGGGTAAATGGAGTGGGACAATGTGTTTAACAGAGCCTCAATGTGGAACAGATTTAGGACTAATAAAAACAAAGGCAATTAAAAATGAAAATGGTACTTATAATATAAGTGGACAAAAAATCTTTATTACTTCTGGTGACCACGATTTAACTGAAAATATTATACACCTTGTTTTAGCAAGAACGCAGGATGCACCAAAAGGAACGAAGGGGATAAGTTTATTTTTAGTACCAAAATATGAAATTAATGATGATGGATCAATTGGTCCAAGAAACGGCGTCAATACTGTTTCAATTGAATCAAAAATGGGTATTAAAGGTTCACCCGCGTGTGTATTAAGTTTTGATGATGCCAAAGGCTATATGATCGGACCAGAGAACAAAGGCTTAAATTCCATGTTTACAATGATGAACTTAGAAAGAATTGTTGTCGGTATACAAGGATTAGGTCTATCTGAAACAGCTTATCAAACTGCTTTAAGTTATTCAAAAGAGAGAAAACAAGGCAAATCAAATAATAATTCTAATGGAGAAACAGATTTAATTATTAAGCACGCAGATATTCGAAGAAGTTTATTAAATATGAAGTCTATAATTGAGGGAGAAAGATCCTTATCTTTTTGGATGGCTCAGCAGGTAGATGTAAGCTTAAGTCATAGTTCAGAGGAAGTAAAAAAAGATGCATCGGATATTGTAGGTCTTATGACCCCAGTAATTAAGTCATTTTTTACAGATATGGGTATGGAAATAACCAATGAAGCAATTCAGGTTTTTGGTGGCTATGGTTATACAAAAGACCAAGGGATAGAACAATTATTTAGAGATAATAGAATTACACCTATTTACGAAGGAACTAATTCTGTGCAGGCAATTGACTTTGTATTTAGAAAAATTAGTCAGAAAAAAGTTTTTGAAAATTTTATGAAATATGTAGATACAGAAATTCAAAATTGTTCAAAAGTAGACAATTTAAATGAACATGTAAAAAAAATATCTGAATTAAAAAATATATTGTCAGATTTCACGGACTGGATATCTCCTAATGGCAATACGCCAAAAGACGATATAAGCGCATCATGTAACGATTATTTAAGATTTTTTGGTTATTTTTGTCTTTCATTTATATGGCTAAAAACAATGAGAAAAAGCTATGAAAATTTGGAAAACAATAAAGAGTTTTATGAAGATAAATTAAATACAGGAAATTATTATTTTGACAAAATTTTGCCTAGAGCTGAGAGCCATTATAAATCTGCTATTTCTGGTAGTAAATATACTATGAGCGCAAAATTTAACTGATGAATAAATATAATCAGAACTTAGATAAAAATCCTTCAAATTATGTCCCGTTAACACCGCTTAGCTTTCTAGAAAGAGCAAAAGATATTTATCCAAATTATGAGGCTTTAGTATATGAAACAAAATCTTTCACATGGACTGAAGTATTTAACAGGTGCATCAAATTTGCAAGTGCACTAGAGAAAATTGGTATTGTTGAAGGAGACACAGTCTCAGTTATGACCTTTAATACTCCAGAGATTTTTGAAGCACATTATTCTGTTCCTATGACAGGAGCCGTTTTAAATACAATTAATTCAAGACTTGATGCAAAAACTGTTGCTTATATTTTAGAACACAGTGAAGCAAAAATATTAATAATAGATAGACAATTACATGCTGTTGCAGAAAAGGCTTTATCAACTTTAAAAAACAAACCAATTGTTATTGATGTTCAAGACGATTTTGCAGATCAATCCTTATTAAAAAAAATTGGAGACAGAGAATATGAGGAATTTTTAAATACTGGTGATGAAAATTATATTTGGAAAAAACCAAAGGATGAGTGGCAAGCAATTTCTTTAAGTTACACATCTGGAACTACTGGAAATCCAAAAGGTGTTGTTTATCACCATAGAGGATCTTATTTAATGTCAACAGGTAGTGCCGTTGCTTGGAATATGCCAAATAGATTAAATTTTTTAACAGTTGTACCAATGTTCCACTGTAATGGATGGGGATACCCGTGGACAATACCAATGTTAAATGGAAAAACAGTTTGTTTAAGAGCTATTGATGTAAAAAAAATATTTGAATTAATTGAAAAGCATGACATTACCCATTTTGGAGGTGCACCTATTGTACTTAATATGATAACAGGTGCATCACAAAATGATATCAAGGAATTAAAAAACAAAGTTTATGTTTTAACTGCTGGAGCACCACCTCCAAGTATTATTTTCAAAAAAATGAAAGCATTAGGATTTGAGGTAATGCATGTCTATGGTTTAACAGAAACATATGGGCATGTTTTACAATGTGCTTGGAATGATGAATGGAATGGTTTTGAAGAAGATAAAATTAATGAAATTAAAGCAAGGCAAGGTGTGAGGTTTCCAAACACAGAAGGAGTGGTTGTTTTAGATCCAGAAACTATGAAACCCGTGCCCATGGATGGAGAAACCATTGGCGAGATAATGATCAAAGGTAATGTTGTTATGAAAGGGTATTTTAAAGACAAAGAGGCCACTGAAAAGGCTATGAAAGATGGATGGTTTCACTCTGGCGATTTGGCAGTTATTTATCCAGATGGATACATCAAGGTTAAAGATAGGTCGAAAGATATTATTATTTCAGGTGGAGAGAATATTTCTTCTATCGAAATTGAAAACACACTTTCTAAGCACCCAGCTGTTTCAATTGTTGCTGTAGTAGCAAAACCAGATGAGAAATGGGGAGAAGTTCCATGCGCTTTTATAGAGAAAGTGGCAGATAAAGAGACAAATGAAAAAGAATTAATCGATTTTTGTAGAGAAACTCTAGCAGGGTTTAAAATTCCAAAAAAAATAGACTTCTGTGAACTTCCAAAAACATCAACAGGTAAAATCCAAAAATTTGAATTAAGAAAAAGAGCTAAGGAACTTACTTAGATTTCTTTCAAATAAACAACTTACTTTCTTTACAAATAGATAAAAAGATGACACTAAGCTAAAAAATGAAAAACTTTTCTATTGCAAAATCAAGAAGACTTAGAGGTACGCCTTATACATCAAGAATTGAAAAACAAGGTGTTACAGCTTACACAATATACAATCATATGTTGCTTCCTGCTGCATTTGGTTCTTTAGAAGACTCATATCATCATTTAAAAGAGCATGTTCAAGTTTGGGATGTGGCCGCTGAGAGACAAGTAGAGATTACTGGAAAAGATGCTGCAAAATTGGTTCAACTTATGACTTGTAGAGATCTTTCGAAATCAAAAGATGGAAGATGTTATTATTGTCCAATCATAGATGATAATGCTGGATTAATTAATGATCCAGTTGTTCTAAGATTTAATGAGAATAAATGGTGGGTTTCTATTGCAGATACGGATGTAATCTTATTTGCAAAAGGATTGGCAATTGGAAATAAATTTGATGTAAATATTATCGAACCTGAAGTTGACATTATGGCTGTGCAAGGGCCAAAATCTTTTAAATTAATGGAAAAAGTTTTTGGTGAAAAGATAACAAAATTAAAATTTTTTGGTTTTGATTATTTTGATTTTGCTGGAGCCAAACATTTAATTGCTCAATCAGGATGGTCTAAACAAGGTGGATATGAAATTTATGTAGAGAATAATGCTTCAGGTTTAAAATTATACGATCATCTATTTGAAATTGGAGATGAGTTTAATATTAGAGCAGGATGTCCTAATTTAATTGAACGTATCGAAAGTGGATTACTTTCTCAAGGAAACGATATGGACAATGGAGACAACCCATACGAATGTGGCTTTGATAAATATATTAATATTGATAGTGATGTTGAATTTTTAGGAAAAGAGAAATTAAAAAAAATAAAGTCTGAAGGAATTAAAAGAAAACTAATGGGTGTTAAAATTGATACTGATAAAATAAGTGTAACTGGTTCAATGAACTTAACAGATGAAAAAAATAATATAATCGGAGAATTAAGATCAGGTTGTTACAATCCAACTTTTAAACAGGTAATTGGTATAGCTATGATAAAAAAACCATATTTTGAAGCAAAGCAAACATTCAAAATTGATATAAATGGTAATAGTTTTAACGGAACAGTTTGCGATTTACCTTTCATTTAGTATAAATCTTTAAAATGACTAATATAGCTATCATCGGTGCAACCGGTAATGTGGGAAGAAAGACTCTAGAAGTTATAGAAAAAAAAGATATTAAATTTGATAATCTTTTTTTAGTTGCCTCTTCTAATAGTGCTGGAAAAAAAATAAGTTTTAAAGGCAAAGATTACGAAGTCCATGATCTTGAAAAATATGATTTTTCAAATGCGAATATAACTTTTTTTGCAGCTGGCGGTAAAATTGCAGAACAGTATGCAGAAAGTGCAGCAAAATTAACAACTGTAATTGATAATTCTAGTTTTTTTAGAATGGACCCCGATGTTCCACTTATTGTGCCTCAAGTGAATGCAGAAAAAATTAATGAAATGAAAAAAAATATTGTGGCAAATCCTAACTGCTCAACAGCTCAGTTAGTATTAGCTCTTAAACCATTACATGATTTATATAAAATAAAAAGAGTGATAGTTTCTACCTATCAATCTGTTTCTGGAGGCGGAAAAGCACCTATGGATGAATTGATTGAACAAACTAAATCTTATCTCGATGGAAATTCTGTTCAATCTAAAAATTTTACTAAACAAATAGCTTTCAATATCATTCCTCACATTGATGTTTTTTCGGATGATGGATACACAAAAGAAGAATTGAAAATGACTAATGAAACAAAAAAAATACTGGATAATAATATAGAGCTAACAGCCACGTGCGTTAGAATTCCTGTTCTTGTATCACATTCAGAGTCAGTAAATATAGAGTTTGAAAATCCTTACTCTCTAGAACAAATCAGAGAAGCATTAAATAATGCTGATGGTTGTAGAGTTATAGATAAAAGAGAAAATGGAGGATATAGTACACCAATAGAAGCAACTGGTAGTGATGAAACATTTATCTCAAGAATTAGAGATGATAAAACAAAAGAGAATTCAATTAATTTGTGGATCGTTTCAGATAACCTATTAAGAGGCGCCGCATTAAATTCTGTTGAAATTGCAGAAACAATAATGAAAGCAAATCAAAATGGAAAATAATCCTTTATCTCCTCATATTCAAATTTATAGATGGCATGTTTCATCTTTAGTTTCAATATCTCATAGAATTACAGGAATAATAAATATATTAGCAATAACTTTAATTTGTATCTTTTTTATTTTTTTTTCATTTAGCGAAGGAAGTCATGAATTTATAAAATTATTCCTCCAATCTATTATTGGGAAATTTTTCATCTTGGGTATTACATGGTCTTTTAGTTTTCAAATCTTAAGTGAGATAAGACATTTAATTATGGATTTTGGTTATGGATTTGAGTTAAAAACCACAAAAATTACTGGCTTAATTGTAATATTTGGATCTTTTATATTAACCGTTTCAATTTATTTAATAGGACGAAATTTATTTTAATGAGAGCAGTGACAAAAAAATGGGTATTTTTAAAAGTGAGTTCTCTCATATTAGTGCCTTTGATGTTATGGTTTGCTTTAAATTTGGTTAGTATTTATGACAAAAGCTACTTAGAGATATTAACTTTTCTAACTTCTCAACCTTCAAAGTTTATATTTAGTCTTTTTCTTATTTTTGCTTACTTTTTCTCGGCATTAAGCATCAGCGAGGTTTTTGAAGACTATATTAAAGATGAAAAAATCAAAAATGCCGCAAACAAAGCTTTAAATTTTTTTGCTATAACAATTCCTTTAATTACAATATTTGCGGTATTTAAACTAACTATATGAAATCTTATAATATTATAGATCATGAATACGATGTCGTTGTCCTTGGTGCTGGAGGTTCTGGCCTAAGAGCTGCGGTTGGCTTAAGTGAAGCTGGATTAAAAACTGCATGCATTTCTAAAGTCTTTCCAACCAGAAGTCATACATCAGCTGCCCAAGGTGGAATTTCAGCAGCCCTTGGAAACATGGGAGAAGACGATTGGCGTTGGCATATGTACGATACTGTAAAAGGAGCAGATTGGTTAGGCGATCAAGATAGTATTGAATATTTGTGTAAGGAAGCTCCAAAAGCAGTACTAGAATTAGAAAAGTATGGTGTTCCTTTTAGTAGAACAGAAGACGGAAAAATCTATCAAAGACCATTTGGAGGAATGACAAAAAATTATGGAAATGGAATTGTACAAAGAACTTGTGCTGCAGCAGACAGAACTGGTCATGCAATTCTTCATACATTGTATGGTCAAGCACTTAAACATAATACAGAATTTTTTATTGAATATTTTGCATTAGACTTAATTATGAAAGATGGACAATGCAAAGGTTTAATTGCTTGGAATTTAAATGATGGAACGATTCATCGTTTTAGATCTCACATAACAATTATAGCCACAGGGGGATATGGGAAGGTGTATTACTCAGCAACATCTGCACATACTTGTACTGGTGATGGTAATGCAATGGTATTAAGAGCTGGATTACCTCTTCAAGATATGGAGTTTGTACAATTTCACCCAACAGGAATATATGGACACGGAACACTTATTTCTGAAGGTGTAAGAGGTGAAGGTGGATACTTGGTAAACTCTAAAGGTGAAAGATTTATGGAGAGATATGCTCCCAACGCTAAAGATCTTGCATCAAGAGATGTAGTTAGTAGATCAATGTCTATTGAAATCAATGAGGGAAGAGGTGTTGGTAAAGATCAAGACCATGTTCATTTATATTTAAGTCATTTAGATAAAAAAGTTATTGAAGATAGATTGCCAGGCATTACTGAGGCAGCAAGATTATTTGCAAATGTAGATGTAACCAAAGAACCGATACCAGTTGTTCCAACAGTTCATTATAATATGGGTGGTATACCAACAAATTATAAAGCTGAAGTTTTAACAGTAAACGGATCTCAAAAAACAGTCCCAGGTTTGATGGCGATTGGTGAGGCCGCGTGCGTATCTGTGCATGGAGCAAATAGATTAGGTTCAAATTCACTTATTGACTTGGTTGTTTTTGGAAGAGCAGCAGCAAAGAGAGCAGCGGAATTGGTAAAACCTGGAACGCCTCACGAAGAAGTTAGTGAAAGCGAAACTGAAAAATGTCTAAATAGATTTGATAAACTAAGGTATGCAGAGGGAGATAATGGAACTGCTGAACTTAGACTGGCGATGCAAAAAACAATGCAGTCTAAATGTGCTGTATTTAGAACTGAAAAGAATCTTAAAGAGGGTGTAGACGAGATCAGAAAAACATATGACGGCATGGAATCGATTTCTGTTAAAGATAAATCGTTGGTATTCAATACTGATTTAGTTGAGACTTTAGAATTTGATAATTTAATTAGACAAGCAATAACAACTGTAGATTCTGCATATCACAGAAAAGAAAGCAGAGGAGCTCATGCTCGTGAAGATTATCCGAAAAGAAATGATGAAAAATTTATGAAACATACATTATCTTGGTGTGATGGAAAAAATACTAAAATTGAATACAGAGATGTACATACTTCAACATTAACAAATGAAGTCCAATATTTTCCTCCACAAGAAAGAGTGTATTAATGGTTCAATTAAATTTACCACAAAACTCAAAAGTTAATAAAGGTAAATATTTTAAAGACAAAACTGGTTCAAAGAATATTAGAAAAGTAAATGTTTATAGATGGGATCCAACCACTGGAGAGAACCCAAGGATAGACACATATGAAGTAGATATGGACAATTGTCCATCTAAAGTTTTAGATATACTAAATAAAATTAAAAACGAAATTGATCCAACACTTGCATATAGAAGATCTTGTGCGCATGGAGTTTGTGGTTCATGTGCAATGAATATGGGTGGAAAAAATGGTCTTGCATGTACTAAGCCACATGCAGAAATTAAGGGAGATATAGATATATATCCTTTGCCTCACTTAAAAGTAAAAAAAGATTTAATAGGAGACTTAAGTGGATTATACAAACAATACCAATCCATTGAACCTTGGTTAAAAAATAATTCAAAAAGTGAAACAACAGAAATTCATCAATCTCCAGAAGATAGAGCTAAACTTGATGGAGCTTATGAATGTATAATGTGTGCTTGTTGTTCTACTTCATGTCCTAGTTATTGGTGGAACGGTGATAAGTATTTAGGTCCTGCAGTTTTATTACAAGCTTATAGATGGATAATGGATAGTAGAGACGAAGATAGAAAGGAAAGACTTCAAAAGGTTGCAGATGAACTTAAGCTTTATAGATGCCATACGATTTTGAACTGCACTAACGCGTGTCCAAAAGGATTAAATCCAGCAAAAGCTATTGCTGAGATAAAGAAAATGCTTGCAACCACATAATTACTTATTTAAATACATTCATGAATTTAATTGAGCATTTTATCGATGGTAAAATTGTTTCAGGTACATCTGATAGAAAAGGAAAGGTATTTAATCCTGCTATAGGCAAACAAGAGTCTGAGGTTAGACTTGGTACAAAACAAGATCTTGATTTAGCGGTACAAAAAGCAAAAAAAGCATTTGAAACATGGTCAAATGTAACTCCAATACAAAGAGCTAGAATAATATTTAAATACAAAGAAATAATTGAAAAAAATTCTGACTTGCTAGCCAAGATGATTGTATCAGAGCATGGAAAAGTTTATGAAGATGCTAAAGGTTCTCTCACAAGAGGATTAGAGGTAGTTGAATTTGCATGTGGAATTCCACAAATGCTTAAAGGTGACTTTACAGAAAATGTAGGTACAAACATTGATAGCTGGTCAGTAAGACAGCCATTAGGTGTATGTGCAGGAATTACACCATTTAATTTTCCTGCAATGGTTCCAATGTGGATGTTTCCAATGGCAATAGCTTGCGGAAATACATTTGTATTAAAACCTTCTGAAAAAGATCCATCTTGTCCATTAAAACTTGCAGAGCTATTTAGTGAAGCCGGTTTACCAGATGGGGTTTTGAATGTTGTTAATGGAGATAAAGAAGTTGTAGATGCAATTTTGGAACATAAAGATATATCCGCAGTAAGTTTTGTTGGATCAACACCTATTGCTAAATACATTTATGAAAATGCAGCCAAAAATGAAAAACGTGTTCAAGCTCTTGGTGGAGCTAAAAATCATTGTGTTGTCATGCCAGATTGTGATTTAGATCAAGCAGTAAACGGTCTAATGGGTGCAGCATATGGGTCTGCAGGAGAAAGATGTATGGCTCAATCTGTTGCTGTTGCTGTTGGTAATGTAGGTGACAAACTAGTCGATGAATTATCTAAAAAAGTGGAAGCTTTAAAAATTGGACCAGGCATGGATAAGAATTCTGAAATGGGTCCCTTAGTAACAAAAGAGCATCTTGAAAGAGTAAGAGGTTATGTTGATTTAGGTATTAAAGAAGGAGCAGACCTTGTGGTTGATGGAAGAGATATCAAACTTCAGGGTTATGAAGATGGTTATTATATTGGTGGTTGCTTATTTGATAATGTTAAAAAAGATATGAGAATTTATAAAGAGGAGATATTTGGACCCGTATTATCTGTTGTTAGAGCTAAGGATTTTGATGAAGCATTAAATTTAATTAATGACCATGAGTTTGGTAATGGAACAAGTATTTATACAAGAGATGGAGATGCAGGAAGAACATTTGCAAATCAAATTAAAGTAGGAATGGTTGGAATTAATATCCCTATCCCTGTGCCAGTTGCTTTTCATAGTTTTGGTGGATGGAAGAGATCATTATTTGGAGATCAACATATGCACGGGCCAGAAGGAGTTAGATTTTATACTAAATTAAAAACAATTACTTCAAGATGGCCTTCAGGTGTTAGATCAGATCCTGAATTTATAATGCCAACAATGAAATAGTAAAATGTCAAAAATATCATTAATAGGAGCTGGACAAATAGGTGGAACTTTAGCACATTTAATTGGACTAAAGGAGCTTGTTGATGAAGTAGTATTATTTGATGTAGCAAGTGGAATTGCAAAAGGTAAAGCATTAGATATTGCACAGTCTTCATCCGTTGATGGATTTAATGTAAAATTTTCAGGTACTGATAATTATGAAGATATAAAAAATTCAGATGTTATCATTATTACAGCTGGTGTTCCAAGAAAACCAGGAATGAGTAGAGATGATTTATTAGGAATAAATTTAAAAATTATAAAACAGGTTGCTGAAGGTATAAAGCAGCATGCACCAAATGCCTTTGTTATATGTATTACAAATCCATTAGATGTAATGGTTATGGCTTTTCAAAAATTTTCTGGACTATCGCCTGAAAAAGTTGTTGGAATGGCCGGAATATTAGACACATCAAGATTTAAATTATTTTTATCTTTAGAATTAAATGTGCCTGTTAGAGAAATTGAGGCAATGGTAATGGGAGGTCATGGAGATACTATGGTTCCTCTACCAAGATTTACAAAAGTTTCAGGAAAACCATTATTAGATTTAGTTAAAGAAGGAAAAATTTCAAAAGATAAATTGGAAAGTATAAATCAAAGAACTAGAGATGGAGGCGCTGAAATTGTTAAATATTTAGAAAAAGGTTCAGCATTTTATGCACCGGCAGCTTCAGGTGTCGAAATGGCAGAAGCATACTTAAAAGATAGCAAAAAAATGCTCCCTTGTGCTGCTCATTTAAATGGACAATACGGAATAAGCAATATTTACGCAGGAGTGCCAGTAATTGTTGGAAAGAACGGTATAGAAAAAATCGAAGAAATTGAGCTAGATGAAAATGAAAAATCTGAGTTTAATAACTCAGTAGATGCTGTAAAAAAATTATGGGAAGCTGCATCCAAAATTGATCCTAGTTTAAATAACTAGTTAATGAATATTCACGAACACCAAGCAAAGAATATACTTAGAAAATATGGGGCTAAAGTTCCGGATGGAGTTTATGCTCTAGATGTAAATGAATTATTGGAAAAAGCTAAAAATCTTAAAACTGATAAATATGTGTTGAAAGCACAAATTCATGCTGGAGGCAGAGGTAAAGCTGGTGGAGTTAAAATAGTAGATGATTTAAAAAGTCTTGAAACAGAGGCAAAATCCTTGCTTGGAAAAAAATTAATCACTCATCAGACAGGACCTAGTGGAAGAATTGTCAAAAGATTATATGTCGAAGTTTCATCTAACATTGATAAAGAATTTTATTTGTCTTGTGTTGTAGATCGTGCGAGCTCAAAGATAGCTTTTATCTCAAGTGATCAAGGGGGTATGGATATAGAGGAAGTCGCAATCAAATCTCCTGAGAAAATTTTAACAACAAAAGTAGATTTAGATAACGAAATATCTGATGAAAATTGTAATAAAATAATAAGTATTTTTAATCTAGATGAAGAAACAAAAGAACAAGGAATTAGTCTAATCAAGTCCATATACAAATTATTTATAGAAACCGATGCTAATTTAATTGAAATTAATCCTTTAATTTTAACAAAAGAAAAAGAGTTGATTTGTTTAGATGCAAAAATGAATTTTGATGGAAATGCTTTATTCAGACATCCAGAGCTAATTGAGTTGAGAGACCTCAATGAAGAAGAAGAAACAGAGATAGAAGCTAGCAAGCATGATTTAGCATATATTAAACTTGATGGAACAATTGGATGTATGGTTAATGGAGCTGGGCTCGCAATGGCAACTATGGACATAATTAAATTATATGGAAAGGAACCAGCAAATTTTTTAGATGTTGGTGGTGGGGCTTCTAAAGAAAAAGTGGCAGCTGCTTTTAAAATAATTTTATCAGATAAAAATGTTAAAGGAATATTGATTAATATTTTTGGTGGAATAATGAGATGTGATGTTCTTGCCCAAGGTGTTGTGGATGCTGCAAAAGAAATAAAAATGAATGTTCCTTTAGTTGTAAGATTAGCTGGAACAAATTTTGAAGAGGGAAAAAAAATACTTGATAATTCAGGTCTTGAGTTAATTTCTGCATCTGATTTATCAGATGCCGCCAAAAAAATTGTAGAGGCTATTAAATAAATGTCAGTTTTAGTTAATAAAAACACAAAGTTAATTTGCCAAGGTTTTACGGGTAGTCATGGAACTTTTCATTCGGAGCAAGCAATAAAATATGGAACAAATTTAGTCGGAGGGGTTACACCAAAAAAAGGTGGTCAAACTCATCTAGATAGACCAGTATTTAATACAGTAAAGGAAGCAGTCGACAAAACTGGTGCCAACGCAACTATGATTTATGTTCCTGCGAAATTTGCATCTGCAGCAATCATAGAAGCCATTGAAGCTAACTTAGAATTAATTGTTTGTATCACTGAGGGAATACCAGTTCTTGATATGATTAAGGTCAAAAAAAAGTTACTTAATTCAAAATCAAGATTAATCGGTCCCAATTGTCCAGGGATAATCACTCCTGATGAATGCAAAATCGGGATAATGCCAGGAAATATACATAAAAAGGGTTCTGTTGGTATTGTATCAAGATCTGGAACTTTGACCTACGAGGCTGTCGCACAAACTACAGAGAATGATTTGGGCCAATCAACATGTATAGGTATAGGTGGTGATCCAATAAATGGCACAAATTTTATTGATTGTTTAGATTTATTTTTAAAAGATGAGGAAACTAAATCAATTTTAATGATTGGTGAAATAGGAGGATCAGCTGAAGAAGAAGCAGCTGAATTTGTAAAAAATCATGACATAAAAAAACCCATGGTTGGTTTTATTGCAGGAGTTACAGCACCACCGGGTAGAAGAATGGGACATGCAGGGGCCATAATATCAGGTGGTAAAGGTGGGGCCAAAGATAAAATCAAAAAAATGGAAGATTGTGGCATAGAAGTAGCCACATCCCCTTCAGAAATTGGAAAAACATTGTTAAATAAATTGTCCAATTGAAAACAAAATTTAGTATTATAATAAAATAAAATGAGTTCTCCTAAAAATCTGGAATATAAAAAAACATCATTTCTAAATAAGGCCAATAGTGCATTTATTGAGGAAATGTATGTAAAATTTATAAATAAAGATCCATCTCTATCTGAAAGTTGGATTGAATATTTCTCAAGTGTAGATGAGGATATGAAGATATTAGTCGACGAGATAAATGGACCATCATGGAAACCTTTTTCAAAGAAAATAAATATAGAAGATGTTGAGAAAACAGCTCAAGAAAATGAAAAAAATAAAGATAATTCTAGTAAGTTTAATTTTCAAGTAATTGCAAATTCAAATAAAAATTCAATAAGTGCTGTAGCCTTGATAAGAGCTTATCGCTTAAGGGGACATCTATTATCAAAATTAGATCCTTTAGAATTGATGAAGTCAGAATATTTAGACGAATTACATCCTGAGTACTATGGTTTTAAAAAAGAAGATTATGAGAAAGAAATTTTTCTAAACGGAATAATAAATAAAAAAAGTGCAAATATTAGAGAAATACTTAAGTTTTTAAAAAAAACTTATTGTGGTCCCATAGGTTATGAGTACATGCATATTTCAAATCCAACTGAGAGAATGTGGTTTAGAGATAGAGTTGAAAAAGACGAGAATGCACTCAAGTTTACAAAAAATGGAAAGCAAGCAATTTTAAATAAATTAATACAAGCAGAGGGATTTGAAAAATTTTTAAACACAAAATATGTTGGTACTAAAAGATTTGGTTTAGATGGTGGAGAAAGTTTAATACCTGCTCTTGAGCAAATTATAAAAATCGGAGGACAATCCAAAATAAAAGAAGTTAAAATAGGAATGTCACATAGAGGAAGACTAAATGTCTTAGCAAACGTTTTACAAAAGTCTTATAAAAGAATTTTTAATGAATTTGCTGGTGAAATGGATGGTTCAGAAGATGGTGCTGGAGATGTCAAATACCATTTAGGAGCCTCATCTGATAGAGAATTTGATGGAAATCCTGTACACGTTAGTTTAACAGATAATCCTTCACATTTAGAGGCAGTTAATCCTGTTGTTCTTGGCCAAACTAGAGCTAAACAATTTTTTCACAAAGACAAAGAAAGAAATAAAGTTATACCAATATTAATTCACGGCGATGCTGCATTTGCAGGGCAAGGAATAGTAGCAGAGTGTTTTGCGATGTCCGGACTTCCTGGTCATAACACTGGAGGGACAATCCATATTATTGTTAATAACCAAATTGGATTTACAACAAGTCCTAGATTTGCGCGATCTTCCCCTTATCCTTCTGACGTAGGTAAAATGGTTGATGCACCAATTATCCATGTTAATGGAGATGATCCTGAGGCAGTTGTTTACGCAACTAGAATAGCAACTGAGTTTAGATTAAAATTTAATAGAGATGTTGTAATTGATTTAATTTGTTACAGAAGATTTGGACATAATGAGGGAGATGAGCCATCCTTCACCCAACCACTTATGTACAAAAAAATTAGATCTCATCCATCTACAATTAAAATTTATGGTGAAAAGCTGGTAAATGAAGGACTTTTTACGAAACAAGATTTAGATCAACAAATTATTGATTTTAAAAATTTATTAGATGATCAATTTAAAAATGCAAAAGATTATAAACCTAAAATTAGGTGGTTTGAGGGAACTTGGTCGAGATATAAACCCGAAAGAGGTAAAGATAAAAGAGGTGTAACTGGATCAGATTTGAAAATTTTAAATAATATTTCTGACAGAATACATGTTTTTCCAACTGATAAAAATATTCACAAAACCATAACAAAAATTATGGAAAATAGAAAAAAAACTATTAATGAAGGCTCAGGAATTGATTGGGCAACAGCTGAGTCTTTAGCATTTGGTTCATTATTAGTTGAAGGTTATCCAGTAAGGTTAGTAGGTCAGGACTCAGGTAGAGGTACCTTTAGTCAAAGACATTCAGTTTTAAGAAATCAAATTGATAATTCAAGGTACATACCTTTAAACAATATATCTAGTAACCAAAAAAATTTTGAAATTGTAGATAGTTTTTTATCTGAACTTGCAGTTTTAGGATTTGAATATGGATACAGTTTAGTAGAACCGAATACATTGACAATTTGGGAAGCTCAATTTGGAGATTTTGCAAATGGTGCACAAGTAATTATTGATCAATTTATATCATCTGGTGAAAGAAAATGGAAAAGAGCATCTGGACTGGTTATGTTATTACCCCATGGTTATGAAGGACAAGGTCCAGAGCACTCCTCTGCGAGATTAGAGAGATTTTTACAATTATGTGCAAATGATAATTTACAAGTTATGAATTGTACTACACCTGCAAATTATTTTCATGCTTTAAGAAGACAGATGCACCGTGATTTTAGAAAACCTTTAATTATAATGACACCTAAGTCACTTTTAAGAAATAAATATTGTGTATCAAATTTAGAAGATTTTAGTAAAAAAAATTCTTTTCATAGAGTGCTATGGGATCATGCTAGAGATACTAAGCAAAAAGGTTTTATTAAGTTAAAAGAAGATAAAAAAATTAGAAAAGTAATATTATGCTCTGGAAAAATTTATTTTGATCTTCTCGCGGCAAGAGAGAAACTAAATATCAATGATGTGATTTTGTATAGAATTGAACAACTATATCCTTTCCCTGCAAAAAGTTTGGTTAAAGAGCTAAAACCATTTGCAAAAAATTCAAAATTTTATTGGTGCCAAGAGGAGCCCAAAAATATGGGTGCTTGGTTTGCTGTTAGAGATTATATACAATGGACATTAGAGACTATTAAGGCTAAAAACAATGCAATTTCTTACATTGGAAGAAGTCCAGATGCTACACCTGCTACAGGTTATGCAAGAAGACATAATTCTGAACAACAAGAAATTATAAATAAAGTATTTGAATAAATGAGTGAAAAAATATTAGTTCCAGTTTTGGGAGAAAGTATTACAGAGGCTACGGTCACTAAATGGTTAAAGAAAAAGGGTGATAACGTAGTTGCTGATGAAGCTGTAGTAGAATTAGAAACTGACAAAGTAAACTTAGAAGTTCCTGCACCTGCAAGTGGTGTTATATCAGAGATCAACTCAAAAGATGGTGATACAGTTGAAGTTGGAACTGTATTAGGAATGATTTCAGAAGGTAGTGCTCTTAAAGAAGAAAAGGAAGCTGAGCCTGTTAAAGGAAACGTTGAAAAAAATAACGTAATAAATTTAGAAATCGAAAAGAAAAAAGATATAAAAAAAACTCAAGAACCTTTATTGCTTGATGAAGAACCATTGGTATTAACCGATGAAGTTGAAGAAACCAAGCCTATTAAACAAAATAAAACACTTTCTCCTGCTGTAAGAAAAATGGTTGTTGAAAATAAAATTAATTTAGATGAAGTAAAAGGGACAGGTAAAGATGGAAGAATTTTAAAAGGCGATTTAATAAGTTTAATGGGAGCTAACCCTCAACCTAACGAAAGAAAAATTCAATACGGTGAAGAAGAACGAATTAAAATGTCACGACTAAGACAAACGATTGCTAAACGTTTAAAAGAGGCTCAAAATAATGCTGCTATGCTCACAACGTTTAATGAGGTTGATATGTCAAATATAATTTCAATGAGAAAAGATAACCAGGAAGATTTCCAAAATAGTTATGGAATTAAACTTGGCTTCATGTCCTTTTTTGTGAAAGCTTGTATAGTAGGATTAAAATTATTTCCTGCAATAAATGCTGAAGTTGAAAATGATGAAATGGTTTACAAAAACTATTATAATGTGAGCTTTGCAGTAGGAACTGAAAAAGGATTAGTAGTTCCAGTATTAAAAAATGCTGATGAAATGTCTTTTGCGGACATTGAAAAAAACATAAAAGATCTGTCAGACAAAGCAAAAAATGGTAGTCTTACTATAGAGGATCTTCAAGGGGGAACATTTACAATTAGCAATGGAGGTGTGTATGGATCAATGTTATCTACTCCTATTTTAAACCCTCCACAATCAGCAGTTCTTGGAATGCATAATATCGTTGAAAGACCTGTTGTTGTTGACGGTGAGATAAAGGCTAGACCTGTAATGTTTTTAGCATTGTCTTATGATCATAGAATAATTGATGGAAAAGAATCTGTAAGTTTTTTAAAAACTGTTAAAGAAAACTTAGAAGATCCGAGAAGGTTATTTTTAAATTTATAATATGTCAGAAAAATTTGATGTTACAGTAATTGGTGGTGGCCCTGGGGGATATGTTTGTGCAATTAGATTGTCTCAACTTGGACTTAAAACAGCATGCATAGAGTCTAGAGGATCTCTAGGGGGGACGTGTTTAAATATTGGATGTATCCCGTCAAAAAGTTTACTTAATTTATCTGAAAAATTTCACAGTGCTAAAAATTTTGAAAAAATTGGAATCGAGACTGGAGAAATAAAACTCAATTTAGATAAAATGATGAAAAATAAAGACAAAGCTGTAACAGTTTTGACTAAAGGAGTTGAATTTTTATTCAAAAAAAACAAAGTCACTTATTTTAAAGGCAAAGGTTCGTTTGAGAACGAGAATTCAATAAAAATTGAAGGCTCTGAAGGCATTAAAATAATTCAAACTGATAAAACAATAATAAGTACAGGATCAGAGCCAGTTTCATTGCCTGGAGTAGATTTTGATGAAGAGAGAATTCTTTCTTCAACTGGAGCCCTATCTATTCCCAAACTCCCCAATAAAATGATTGTTGTTGGTGGAGGATATATAGGATTGGAAATGGGATCAGTTTGGTCAAGACTTGGCACTGAAGTTACAGTCGTTGAATTTTTAGATCATATCACGCCTGGAATGGATCGAGATATTTCAAATGAATTTATGAAAATATTAAAGAAACAAGGTATAAAATTCAACCTTAATACTAAAGTTGATAAAATAACTAAAAACTCTAACGGTGTGACGGTTGAGACTTCACAAAATGATGGCCAAAAAGTTAAACACGATGTTGATGTTGTTTTAATTTCTGTAGGAAGAAGACCTTATACTAAAAACTTAAATTTAGATAAAGTTGGTGTAAAGTTAGATGAAAAAGGAAGAGTTAAAGTAAATAAAAATTTTGAAACGAATGTTAAAAATATTTATGCAATAGGTGATGTTATTGATGGCCCAATGTTAGCCCATAAAGCTGAAGAGGAAGGAATTGCAGTTGCAGAATTAATAGCAGGCCAGTCAGGTCATGTTAATTATGATATTATTCCTGGAGTTGTTTATACATCTCCCGAGGTTGCTTATGTTGGTAAAAGCGAAGAGCAATTAAAAAAAGAAAACATAGGGTACAAAATTGGTAAATTTCCTTTTATGGCAAATTCAAGAGCCAAAGCAATTGATGAGCCAGAGGGTTTTGTAAAAATTTTGGCAGACCAATCAACTGATAAAGTGCTTGGTGTACATATTATTGGTCCTCATGCAGGAGAAATGATAGCAGAAATGTCCGTTGCAATGGAGTTTGGGGCCAGTTCAGAAGATATCGCAAGAACATGCCACGCACACCCAACATTTTCAGAAGCTATAAAAGAAGCGGCATTATCAGTAGATAAAAGACAGATACACTCTTAATATATATCATAATTAATTTATGAAATATCCTGTTCTATTGCCTAATATATTTGATCATCCATTTACATATCTAAGTAATATTAAATTAAAACCAGGAGATTATGTAAAAGTACCTTTTGGTAAGAAAAATATTATTGGTGTAATTTGGGATATTTTTGAAGAAAAGAATAAGAAAGAATTTAAATTAAAATCTATAACTGAAAAAATTGAAATTGAACCACTAAGTAAAAATACAATCAATTTTTTAAAGTGGTTTTCTAACTACAATCTTGTACCCCTAGGAATGTGTTTAAAACTACATTTGATTAATGACGAAAATTTAAAAATAAAAAATGACAAAGATCTATTAAAATACGATATATCAAATGAAAAAAAAATTTATCAACTTTCTGAAGAACAAAACAACGCTTATAAAGAATTATCAAAATATGATAGCGGCTTTAGAGTTCATTTACTTCAAGGAACAACAGGTTCAGGCAAAACAATAGTTTATTTTAAAGCTATTGAAAAAATTCTAAATATTGGATCACAGGCTCTAATTTTATTGCCCGAAATAGGGCTAACAAATGAATTTGAAAAAAAATTTAAATCTTATTTTGGATTCGAAGCTGCAGTTTGGCATTCAAAAATAAGTCCAAAAAAAAGAAAAATTATATGGAATGGTTTATCCTCAGGCAGAATAAAAGTAGCTATTGGAGCAAGATCATCTTTATTTCTACCATTCAAAAAATTGGGTTTAATTACCGTAGATGAAGAACACGATCAATCTTACAAACAAGATGAAGGAATTATCTATAATGCTAGAGATATGGCAATATCAAGAGCTAAACATGAAAATATTCCAATAAATTTAGTAACTGCAGTTCCATCAATCGAAACATATGAAAATATTAAAATTAAAAAATATAATTACTCAAGATTGCTTAATCGATATAAAGGTGCGAATTTGCCCAAACACCATGTTATAGATCTTTATCAAAATCAACTAGCGACCAAAAGTTCTATATCTCTCAAAACTATTGAAAAAGTAAAAGAACATTTAAATAAAAAAGATCAAATTCTCTTCTTCATAAATAGAAGAGGTTTTGCGCCCTACGTTTTATGTAAAAAATGTTTAAATGTTTTTACATGCCCTAGGTGTTCTATAAATTTAGTATTTCACAAAAATAAAAAAATTCTTTTGTGTCATTACTGTGGATATAAATCAAAATTAAATAGAGATTGTAAAAAAGGAGATGTTTGTGAGTTTGTATTTAGTGGACCTGGAGTAGAAAAAATTGCGGAAGAGGTTAAAAACTTATTCCCTAATAAAAAAACAATAATTTTTTCCAGCGACACAATGAATAAAGCATCTGGTAAAGATAAATTGGATAAAATTATATCTGGTGAAATAGATATTCTTGTAGGCACTCAATTAATATCAAAAGGATTTCACTTTCCAAAATTGAATTGTATTGTTGTATTAGATATTGATTTAACTTCTCAAGGACACGATCTTAGGAGCACTGAAAAAAATTTACAACTTTACCACCAGTTATCAGGAAGAGCGGGCAGAACTGGCAAGCCAGCAAATATTTATTTCCAAACATATAATTTAAAACCAGAAGTTATAAATCAAATTACAAATGAAGATCCTTTTAAATTTTTAGAAAATGAATTAAATTTAAGAAAAAAGAATAATTTACCTCCCTACGAAAGATTTATCGCTTTAATTTTATCTTCATCAAATGAAAAAAAATTAGATATAGATGCCGCAAAACTTAAAAATATTTTATCAAAGTCTATAGATGCAAAAATTTTAGGACCCGTAAACGCCCCAATATATAGAATTAATAGAAAATTCAGAAATAGACTATTAATAAGAGCAAAAAAAACATCTAGTATTCAGAAAAAATTGAAAGATGTATTGAAAGAATTTCAACTCTCCAAAGGAATGAAACTTTCAGTTGATGTTGACCCTATCAGCTTCAATTAGCCCGTTAAATCTTACCATTTTTTACAATCTGAGCCTTGAAGACTGATAATTCGTATGTTATCTAAGCAAAATTTTAAACATCTTCACAATTGAGAGTATAAATTGAGCGAAAAAAAAATATCAATAACTTCTAATAACAGTTACGCGCAAGCATTATTTGAGCTGGCTAATGAAGATAAATCTATAGCAAAAGTAGAGGAACAAGTCGTTTCAATAATAAGACTCATAAATGAGAGTGAAGAATTTAGATATTTAATTAAAAACCCCACGACAAGCATTGAGGATTTAACTAGAGTTATTGAAACAATTGCTGAAAAAAACAGTTTTGATAATCTTTTAAAAAGATTTCTGGTTTTTTTAATACAAAAAAGAAGATTTTTTTATTTAGAAAAAATTTTAAGTGATTTTATAGAGGTATGTTCGAAAGCTAGAGGCGAGATAAAAGCAGAGCTTTTTTCAGCTAAAGAACTTAATGAAACAGATATTTCTAAAATTAAAGAAGAGTTATCTCAAAACTTTGGAGCAAAGATACAATTAAATTATAAATTTGACCCAAGTTTAATTGGTGGTTTGGTATTAAAAGTAGGAAGCACGATGGTAGATAATTCTATTAAAAATAAACTGCAACAAATTCAAAAACAAATGATAGAGGCATAAATGGAAATAAATCCTTCAGAAGTAACAAAAATACTAAAAGAACAGATAAAAAAACTTGGCGATAGAGCTGAAGTTTCAGAGGTCGGACAAGTATTGTCTGTTGGAGATGGAATTGCAAGAATTTACGGCTTGGACAATGTTCAAGCAGGAGAAATGGTTGAGTTTTCTGATGGCTCTAAAGGAATGGCATTAAACTTAGAGAGCGACAACGTTGGTGTTGTTATATTTGGTGATGATAGAGAAATTAAAGAGGGAGATACTGTAAAAAGAACTGGTGCGATTGTTGATGTACCAGTTGGAAAACAACTTTTAGGAAGAGTTGTTGATGGATTAGGAAATCCAATTGATGGAAAAGGAGCTTTAGATAAAAGTTTAGAGAGAAAAAGAGTTGAAGTTAAAGCGCCAGGAATTATTCCACGACAATCTGTTGGTGAACCAATGCAAACAGGTTTAAAAGCAATTGATAGCTTAATTCCTGTTGGAAGAGGGCAAAGGGAACTTATAATTGGGGATCGTCAAACAGGTAAAACTGCAGTAGCTATCGATACAATTATAAATCAAAAGAAAATTAATGAGTCAGACGATGAAAGTAAAAAACTTTATTGTATATATGTTGCAATTGGACAAAAAAGATCAACGGTTGCTCAGATTGTAAAAACTTTAGAAGATGCTGGCGCAATGGAATATACGACTATAGTTTCCGCAACAGCCTCAGACTCTGCGCCTCTTCAGTTTTTAGCTCCTTATACAGGATGTACTATGGGAGAATATTTTAGAGATAATGGAATGCATGCTTTAATTATTTACGATGATTTATCAAAGCAAGCAGTTGCATATAGACAAATGTCATTATTATTAAGAAGACCACCGGGACGTGAAGCATACCCAGGTGATGTGTTTTATTTACATAGTAGATTATTAGAAAGGGCTGCTAAGTTAAGTGATGAAAACGGTGGAGGTTCTTTGACTGCGCTACCAATTATTGAAACACAAGCAGGTGATGTTTCTGCATATATTCCAACAAATGTAATATCTATTACAGATGGGCAAATATTTTTAGAAACTGAACTATTCAATCAAGGAATTAGACCAGCAGTAAACGTTGGATTATCCGTATCTAGAGTTGGATCAGCTGCACAAACTAAAGCTATGAAATCTGTGGCTGGATCAATTAAATTAGAGTTAGCTCAATACAGAGAAATGGCAGCTTTTGCTCAATTTGGATCTGATTTAGATGCATCTACACAGAAACTTTTAAATAGAGGTTCGAAGTTAACTGAACTTTTAAAACAAGGACAGTATTCTCCCATGACAGTTGCAGAACAAGTTATATCAATTTTCTGTGGTGTAAAAGGTTATTTGGATGATATTGAACTTAAAGATGTAGCCGACTTTGAAAATAAAGTTCTGCAAAAGTGTAAATCTGATAAACCAGAGATTATGGAGTCTATAGCCAAAACTGGAAAGATTGAGGAAGACATTGAAAAACAATTAGTAGAATTAATTAAAGGAATTAAATAATTATAAATGCCAAGTTTAGACGATCTCAGAAAAAGAATTACTAGTGTAAAATCAACTCAGAAAATAACTAAAGCTATGAAAATGGTAGCTGCAGCTAAGTTGAGAAAAGCTCAAGAGAATGCTGAAAAAGGCAGACCTTATTCTGAAAAAATGAATAATGTAATTTTAAATCTTTCAAAAAGTATAACAGATAAAGAAAATGCTCCAAAGTTATTGGTTGGAACAGGTGAAGAGAAAGTTCATTTATGCATTGTCCTCACCGCTGATAGAGGTTTGTGTGGAGGTTTTAATACTAACATTATTAAAAAAGCAAAAAGTTATTTCGAAAAAATAATATCTGAAAACAAAACTTTAAAGATTATTACCGTTGGATCTAAAGGATATGATCAACTTAAAAGACAGTATAAAAGTTATATTGTAGAAAATATTTCTTTCAAAGAGTCAAAAAATATAAATTACTTCGATGCAGATAAAGTAGGAAAAATTATAATTGAAAAATTTGAAAAAAATGAATTTGATGTTTGCGCAATATTTTACAATAAATTTAAAAATGTAATTACACAAATTCCACAAGAACAACAAATAGTTCCACTTAATGAAAATAAAGATGATAAAGATGACTCGGGTAATGATAATGACTATGAGTTTGAACCAGATGAAGATGAGATTTTAAGTAATTTATTGCCAAAAAATATTTCAACGCAAATATTTAAAGCAATGTTAGAGAATTCTGCCAGCGAACAAGGTTCGAGGATGACAGCAATGGATAATGCAACTAGAAACGCAGGCGAATTGGTTGATAGGCTTACAATTGAGTATAATAGAAGCCGTCAAGCAGCAATAACAAAAGAGTTAATTGAAATTATATCAGGAGCAGAAAGTTTATAATTATGAGCAAAAAAGGAAACATAACACAAGTAATTGGTGCAGTCGTTGACGTAAAATTTGATGGAGAACTGCCAGAAATATTAACAGCCTTGGAGTGTGATAATGGAGGTAATAGATTAGTTTTAGAAGTTGCGCAGCACCTTGGAGAGTCAAGTGTTAGAACAATTGCTATGGATAGTACTGAGGGACTGAAAAGGGGTGATGAAGTAAAAGACACAGGTGCTCCAATTCAAGTTCCAGTAGGTCCAGAAACATTAGGAAGAATTGTAAATGTAATAGGCGAACCAATTGATGAGAAAGGACAAATTTCTACTAAAGAAAATTGGCCTATCCACCGACAAGCTCCTTCTTTTAATGATCAGTCTACAGAAACAGAAATTTTAGTAACTGGAATAAAGGTAATCGACCTATTAGCACCTTATGCCAAAGGTGGAAAAATTGGATTGTTCGGTGGAGCAGGAGTTGGAAAAACTGTAATTATAATGGAACTTATAAATAATATAGCTAAGGCCCACGGTGGATTTTCAGTATTCGCTGGAGTGGGAGAGAGAACTAGAGAAGGGAACGATTTATATCACGAAATGATCGAGTCAGGAGTTATCAAGCCAGAGGGAACTGGATCTAAAGCAGCATTAGTTTATGGACAAATGAATGAGCCTCCAGGAGCTAGAGCTAGAGTAGCTTTGACTGGTCTTACTGTAGCAGAGTATTTTAGGGATCAAGAGGGTCAAGATGTTTTGTTCTTTGTTGATAACATTTTTAGATTTACTCAGGCAGGTTCAGAAGTATCAGCTCTTCTAGGAAGAATTCCATCAGCGGTTGGTTATCAGCCTACTCTTGCAACAGACATGGGAAACCTACAAGAAAGAATTACAACTACTAATAAAGGATCAATTACATCTGTTCAGGCAATTTATGTACCTGCAGATGATTTAACAGATCCAGCTCCAGCAACTTCTTTTTCACACTTAGATGCAACGACTGTACTTTCAAGACAAATTGCTGAATTAGGTATTTACCCAGCTGTTGACCCTTTGGATTCTACTTCTAGAATTTTAGATCCAAGAGTTGTTGGTGATGAACACTATCGAGTAGCAAGATCTGTTCAAAAAATTTTACAAACATATAAATCTTTGCAAGATTTTATTGCAATTCTAGGAATGGATGAGCTATCAGAGGATGATAAACTTACCGTTGCTAGAGCTAGAAAAATTCAAAGATTTTTATCACAACCTTTCTTTGTGGCTGAAGTATTTACAGGATCTCCAGGTAAACTAGTAGATTTAGAGTCAACAATTAAAGGGTTTGACGCAATATGCAAAGGTGAATATGACCATCTGCCTGAAGCTGCTTTTTATATGGTTGGTACAATAGAAGAAGCAATAGAAAAAGCTGAAAAAATGGCAAAAGATGCAGCTGCTTAATGAGTAATCTTTTTAATATAGATATTGTTAATCCAGAACAATCTTTTCTTTCTAAAGACAATGTATTTGAGGTTGTAATACCTGCTGTAGAAGGAGAGATTGGTATTCTTAAAGACCATATTCCAATTATCTCTTTTTTAAAACCAGGTATAATTAGAGTATTCTCTGAGTCTGAGGAACAAAGTTTCTATGTTGAGGATGGTATTGTCGAATTTAAAGATAATACATTATCTGTATTAACTAGTTCAATTTTTGATTTAAAAAATGCTGATAAAAATTTTGTATCTGAGTCGATAAGCAGTGCTGAAGCAGAATTATCAAAAGATAATATCGATGATCAAAAAAGATTTCTTTTAAATCACAAAGTCGAAGTTCTAAAATCTATAAGTATTAATTAACTACTTTTTCTAATTCTTTTTGAATTTCTTGGTAAACATGAAGTTTAAAATCTACAACTTTAGTTGTTAAATCTTTAATATCTATCCATTTCCAATCTAGAAATTCAGGATGTTTAGTTTTAATGTTAATCTCATTTTCCTCTCCATTAAACTTTACAATAAACCACTTTTGCTTTTGGCCTTTATATTTTCCTTTCCAAATAATTCCTAGAAGGCGATCAGGAAGATCGTAAGTTGTGTATTTGCTTATTTCTTTAACTAGTTCTACTGACTTTATGCTTGTTTCTTCTTTAAGTTCCCTTAACGCTGCATCAAAATAATTTTCACCTTCATCAATACCGCCCTGAGGCATCTGCCAAAAATCAGCAGGATTATCAATTCTTTTTGCCACAAATATCTTATTTTCTTTATTTAAGACTGCAATACCAACACCATTTCTTAATGGGAGGTTTTGAAATTTTTCTTTCATTCTTAACCATTTAATAATTTAAGTGCAAATTCCAACTGGTTATCGGTATCTGTATTTATTCTAAATTCATCTGAACCTTCAGCAATAACTATATCTGGATTTACACCTACTCTTGAAATCGATTTACCTGATGGGAGATAATATTTAGAAACAGTAAGTCTTATGGCACCTTCATTTTCTAAAGGAATAATTGACTGGACTGACCCTTTTCCATATGTACTCTCTCCTACTAATATTGCTCTTTTGTGATCTTGTAGTGCTCCTGCAACAATTTCAGATGCTGATGCAGACCCATAATTAATCAAAATAACCATTGTTTCTCCGTCAATAATATCTCCTTTTTTTGCAAACCATTTTCTATTTTCATACTTTCTTTTACTTTTTGTTGAAACTATTTCTCCATTTTCTAAAAAATAATCTGAAATTTTTATTGCTTGAGATAACAATCCACCAGGATTGTTTCTTAAATCTAATATGTAATTTTTAATTTTCTTATTTTTCTTAAATTCTTTGATTTTATTTTTTATTTGTTTACTACTATTCTCATTGAATGATGTTAATCTTATATAACCTGTCTGATCATCTTTTATTTCAGACTTTACAGATGCAACTTGTATAATTTCTCTTGTAATTGTAAATATAAGAGCTTTTCTTTCTCCCCTTCTTCTTACAGTAATTTCGATATCAGATCCAACTGGGCCTCTCATTAATTCTACAGCTTCAGAAAGAGTTTTTCCTTGAACTTGAACATCATCAATTTTAACAATGTAATCTCCAGCTTTAACGCCAACCTCCTCAGCTGGTGAATTATCAATTGGAGAAATTACTTTTACGACACCAGCCTCCATACTGACTTCAATGCCCAATCCTCCAAATTCTCCGCTAGTCTCAGTTTGCATATTTTTAAACGAGTCCGGAGACATATATGCTGAATAGGGATCCAGAGATTGCAAAACACCGTTTATAGCAGCATCCATTGCTGCACTTTGATTTACTTCATCAACATATTCTTTATTAATTTTATCTAAGACTTCGCTGAATAAATCAATTTTTTTGTAAATATCGTTTTCATTACTCAAAATTGGATTTGTAAATATGAAAAAAAATAATGAAGCTATAAAGTATACTTTTTTCATATGATCAGTTTTTCTTTAGGAATTAATTCTGACCACATTTTTTCTAATTCGTAAAATTTTCTTTTTTCAGGATTAAAAATATGAACTATTAAGTCTATTCCATCTACAAGTTTCCAATCATTGCTATCCTTTCCTTCAATTTTACAATTATTCACACCATTAATTTTTAATTTTTCAAAAACTTGTTCAGATAAAGCTTGAATATGTCTTGATGATGTACCACTAGCTATAATCATGAAGTCTGCAACTGATGACTTTCCTTCGAGATCTATTGAAACTATGTCTAAGGCTTTATTAATATCAAGCGTTTTGATTATTTCATCTTTAAGAGCTGATATTTTTTCCATTAATTAATTTAAGAGTATCAAATTTTTCTTAATTGAGAAGATGAAATATTGACTTTATTAAACTTTATAAATTCAACTGCTTTTTTATTATATTTCCTAAATGATTTAGATCTAAAAGCCTTTGATTTGTATCCATTTCGATCAAATACCAATATTTTGCACATTTTAGTTATTGAATTGTACCCTTTCCATTTATGAAAATTTATTAGGTTATCTGCCCCCATTAAAAAAAATATTTCTGAATGTTTAAATTTTTTTTTTAAATATTTGATTAAATCTACTGTACGATTAGATTTTATTATTTCTTCAAAACATTTAACTTTTATAAATTTATTATTTTTATTAATTTTTTTTGCATAAGCTGTTCTTTTATATAGATCATTTGGATTACTTTTTTTAAATGGATTTTGTTTTGTTATAGCCCATATAACTTGGCTCAAATTATAATTTTTTTTTGCTAATTTAGAAATTCTTACATGACCAACATGCGCTGGATCAAATGATCCACCGAGTACACCAATCTTTTTATTTTCTAATTTGCCCTGAACCATAAACTTCATATTTATAACTTACTAACTGATTTAGACCGACAGGACCTCTTGGTGGCAAGGTGTTTGTTGAAATTCCAACCTCTCCACCAAAACCAAATTCTCCTCCGTCAGCAAATTGTGTTGATGAATTTTGAATAGCAATAGAGCTTTTTACATTTTTAATAAAGAATTTTGCTGTATTTTTGTTTTTGGTTACTATTGCATCTGTATGCATAGTTCCATATTTGTTGATATGGGCAACTGCTTCTTTGACATTATTCACTAATTTAACTGAAATAATCGGTGAAAGATGTTCTTTTGACCAAGTATTATTATTTGCAGGATATGTTTTGCCTTTAAATAATTTACTTATTTTTTTATCTGCTAAAATTTTACAACCGCTTTTAGCTAGTGAATTTAAAATTAAATTTACTGATTTTGATTTACTTTTATGTATTAAGAGAGTTTCAGTTGCACCACATATACTAGTATTTCTCAACTTAGCATTTAATACTATTTTGTTTGCCATACTATCTTCTGCTTCTTTATCAATATATGTATGACAAATTCCTTCCAAATGACCAATAACTGGCACCTTTGAAAGTTGTTTAACTTTTTTTACTAAATTTTTTCCGCCTCGTGGTATTACAACATCAATGGAGTTTTCCATTTTTGATAATAAATAATCTACGAGTTTTCTGCTTTTATTGTTTATAAACTGGACGTAATTTTCGTTTACTTTATTTTTTTTTAGAGCTTTCCTAAATAAATTTACTAAAATTTTATTACTATTGTAGGCTTCGGAACCACCTCTTAATATAACAGCATTTCCAGATTTAAAACATAGTGCTGATACATCCGATGTAACATTGGGTCTACTCTCAAATATTACACCTATAACTCCTATTGGTATTGTAACCCTTCTAATTTGAAGTCCATTTGGCCTTTTCCATTTGGAAGTTACTTGATCTATAGGATCTTTAAAAGAAGTAATAGTTTTAACAGAGTCAATTATACTTTTTAATTTATTATTACTAAGAGTAAGTCTTTGAATTAAGTTTTCTTTTAATTTTTTTCCTCTTGCATAAAAAATATCTTTCTTATTTTCGCTAATAATTTTATTCTTATTAATCTCAATTAATTTTACAAAATCTTTTAAAACTTTATTCTTTTTTTTTGGACTAATACTTGAATTCAAAGCTTTTCTAGAATTCAATCCAATTTTTTTAAGTAGTTTACTCATTAAATTTTAACCATATCATCTTTATGTATAACTTCAGACTTTGTAACATAGCCTAAAAGATTACTAATTTTGTTAGAATGTTCTCCTTTTATTTTAGATATCTCATCAGATGTAAAACTGCTCAACCCTCTAGCAAATTCTTTGTTATTTTTATCCAAAATTCTAACATGATCACCTTTAACAAATTTTCCTGAAACTTTTCTAATACCTGCAGCTAATAAACTTTTTCCATTTTTTAAAGCATTTAAAGCACCATCATCTATAATAATTTCTCCTTTTGGAGATATAGAGCTAATTATCCATTTTTTTCTTGCATCTAATTTAGATACTTTTGGCAAAAACCATGTCCCAGATTTATGTTCCAGTATATTTTTAATTGGTCTTTTAATTAAACCATTTGCAATAGCCATATAGCAACCCGAGACTTGACATACTTTTGCAGCATCAATTTTCGTTTTCATTCCACCAGTACCATACTCACTTGTGCTTTTACTTGAAAAATTTTCAATTTTAGAATCAATATTTTTTATTTCTTTAATCAATTTAGCATTTTTATGAATTTTTGGGTTTTTAGAATACAATCCATCAACATCAGACAATAATATTAAACAATCTGCACCTGATATTTGTGCAACTCTTGATGCTAATCTGTCATTATCTCCGTATTTAATTTCAGAAGTTGCAATACTATCATTTTCATTAACAACAGGTACAAAATTAAGCTCAAATAAGTTTTCGAAAGTTCTTTTAGCATTTATAGCTCTTCTTCTTTGTTCAGTATCTTCTAAAGTAATTAAAATTTGAGAAATATTTATTTTATTTGAGCTAAATGTCTTTTTAAAAAGATTCATTAATTCTATTTGTCCAATTGATGCAACAGCTTGACTTTTATCAAGCTTTAAAGTTTTTTTATTTAATTGTAATTTTTTACACCCTAAAGCAATTGCTCCAGAACTCACTATAACAATGTTTTTTTTAAGTTTTTGTAACTCTTTAATATCTTTAGCAAATTCCAAAAGCCATTTTTCTCTAATAATTTTATTGTCATTTATTAATAAAGATGAACCTATTTTTATTACTACAGTTTTGGAGTCCTTAAGATACATAGTTTACCAACTTTGACTTTATATCTGATACTGATTTTTTATCCATTGTTGACATTAAAAAGATATTTTTTTTTAATTTATTCTTGAGTTTTTTTATCTTGTCTTTTTTTTCCTCTTCATCAATTAAGTCAGTTTTATTTAAAACTACTATTTCTTTTTTTTTAACTAAATCTTTACTGTATTTTGATAATTCTTTTCTGACTTGATTGTAAGAATTAAATAAATCATCTTCAGTTATATCTATTAAATGCAGCAAAGTTTTGCACCTTTCTATATGTTTTAAAAACTTTATTCCAAGACCAGTTCCGGTATGAGCACCTTCAATTAAGCCTGGTATATCTGCTAAAGTAACTTCTTTGTCATCATAACTAGCAACACCAAGATTTGGATTAATTGTAGTAAATTTATAGTTTGCTATTTTTGGATTTGCACTCGTCATTGATGCAAGCAAGCTGGATTTCCCAGCATTGGGCAATCCTATGATACCGATATCAGCAATTGTTTTTAGTTGAAGCCAAATCCAAAATTCCTCTCCATGACCCCCTTTTGTAAATTTCTTTGGGGCTCTATTGGTTGAGGACTTAAATCTTGTATTTCCAAATCCTCCTTTACCTCCGCTTGCTACTAAAAATTCCTCTTTCTGACTTTTAAAATCATAAATAAGTGTTTTATTATCTTCTTCAAATACTTGTGTTCCTAAAGGTACTTTTAAATATAAATCTTCACCACCTTTCCCAGTTTTGTTTTTTCCGCTGCCATCTTTTCCTCTTTCAGCTTTGAAGTGTTGTTGATACCTGTAATCAATCAAAGTATTAAGATTTCTTTCACTAATAAGAATTACAGATCCTCCTTTCCCTCCATCGCCGCCATCAGGGCCACCAAACTCTACAAATTTTTCCCTACGAAAACTTGGAGATCCCGACCCTCCGTTGCCAGCTTTTACATATATCTTAACTTGATCTAGAAATTTCATATAACAACTATGTGAATGTTGTATCTATTAATTGGGCTTTACAGAAACGTAAGTTCTATCAGATTTTGATTTTTTAAATTCTACTTTACCTTTAACAACTGAAAAAATCGAATGGTCTTTACCCATACCAACATTTTCTCCAGGAAATATTTTAGTTCCCCTTTGTCTTACAATAATGTTGCCAGGCACAACCATCTCGCCACCATATTTTTTCACACCCAGTCTACGACCTGCACTATCTCTTCCGTTTCTTGACGATCCACCTGCTTTTTTCGTTGCCATAAATTACTTTTTATTTAGCTGCTTCCTTAGTTTCAACTGTTTTTTTTGATGGTATTTCTTTTCTTATTTCTGCTTCAGAAATAATTTTACCATCTTTTGAATAGATTTTACTTATTCTTACCATTGTAAATTTTTGTCTATGACCATTTTTTCTTCTCGAATTTTGCCTTCTTCTTTTTTTAAAAATAAGAACTGTTCTATTTTTTCCATTTTTTATTAATTCAGCTTCAACTTTAGCTCCACTAATAGTTGGCTCTCCTAACTCTAAATTTTTATCATCTCCGTAAGCTAGTATTTCATTAAACTCTATTTTTGAATTTTCTTTTGAATCTTCGAGTTTTTCAACTTTAAGAATCTCTCCAGCTTTAACTTTATATTGTTTACCACCTGTTTGAATTACTGCGAATGACATAGTTAGTCCTAATTTTTATAGGGAGCAATATAGTCCGGGTTGTATTATAGTCAAGTTTAATAACTTAAAAATTATCCTTTAAATCCCGCAATTTTTTGAAATTTTCTAGATCGTTTGACTTAAGAAAAATGTTACAATTAAGTTCCTCACCAATAGTTGATGGCATACTAGTTTTACCTTGTTTAATTTTTTCCTTAATTTCTTTAATTTTGTTTAGTAATTCATTGTTATTGGAATCTTGTGCTAAACAAAATTCAGAATTCTTTAAAGTATACTCATGTCCACAATAAATTTTTGTATCTTTATCTAAATTTTTTAAAACTTGTAATGAGTTATACATTTGCTCATAACTCCCTTCAAAAATTCTTCCACATCCCAAGGAAAATAAAGTATCTCCTGTAAAAATTAATTTATTTTTAAAAAAATGAAAACAGATGTGACCTATAGTATGACCTGGGACATGATATATTTTTGCTTCAAAAATATCTTCTTTCCAAATTTCACCATCATTTAAGCAAATATCAATTTGAGGTATTCTACTTTTATCTCCAATATAACCTACTACTTCTGCATCAAATTTTTTTTTTAATTCCTCATTCCCACCAACATGGTCATTATGATGATGTGTATTTAATATATATTTTAAATTTAATTTATTTCTCTCTAAATAATTTATAATTGGATCTGCTTCACCAGGATCGATAACACAACAATTTCTATTAGCTTCATTAATTAAAATGTAAGAAAAATTATCTTCCAGACACTTAATAATTTCTACTTTCATTTAACTTTCTATTAAAAATATACCTAAGTGAGAGTCAAGATTTTTATAATTTAAATTTGATTTGCTTATTTCTGAAATTCGACTTTTTTTTAAAGCAATAGACTTATATATTTTAATATTCTTATTACTGCAAAAATTATAAAAATCTTTAATTGTGCACATATGTAAATTTGGTGTATTGTACCACTCATGAGGTAAATTTTCCGTTACAGGCATTGTGCCTTTGAACAATAATTGTAGTCTAACTTTCCAGTAACCAAAATTAGGTATGGTAACAATTACTTTTTTTCCTACTTTCAGTAATTCATTAATTACTAATTCAGGATTCAAAAATGCTTGCAATGTTTGGCTTAAAATAACGTAATCAAAAGACGATTTAGGAAATTGTTTTAAATCGCTTTCAGCATTCCCTTCTATAACAGTTAATCCTTTTGACAAACAATTTTGAACTTTTTCTTTAGAAATTTCTAATCCACGAATATCTTTAGTTTTGTTTTCTTGTAAAAATTTCATTAAGTCTCCATTGCCACAACCAACATCGAGAACTCTTGTATTTTCCTCTATCAAATTAGATATAATATTAAATTCTTCTTTCATTTATAATTTTGTAGGTTGAATTAATATAATCGCCTAGTGTCTTTAGGAAACTTGGAACATCAAGCAAAAATGAGTCATGTCCCTTATCAGATTCTATTTCAACAAATCCGACATCTGCACCAATAGAATTTAATGCTATAACTATTTCTCTATTCTCCGATGTTGGATACAACCAATCTGATGTAAATGATATTACAAAAAATTTTGTTTTAGTTTTTTTGAATGCATCAGATAAATTTCCTTTGTACTGTTTGGATAAATCAAAATAATCCATTGCACGAGTTATATATAGATAACTATTAGCATCAAATCTATCAACAAACACAGATCCTTGGTATCTAAGATAACTCTCAATTTGAAAATCTGCCTCAAATCCATATCTTAGGCTATCCCTATCTTGCAATTTTCTTCCAAATTTTTCCTGCAATCCTTTTTCAGAAAGATAAGTAATATGTGCTGCCATTCTTGCTACTGCTAAACCTTTGTCAGGATTTAATTTGTAATTACTATAAAATCCATTTTCCCACTTACTGTCAGCCATAATTGCTTGTCTTCCTAATTCATTAAACGCTATGTTTTGTGCCGAGTGACTAGATGTGCAAGCAATCGGTATTGCGAGTTTTGCTTTATCTGGAAAATTGGCAACAAATTGAAGTACTTGCATTCCACCCATTGAACCACCTACTACAGCAAAAAGTTTTTCAATTTCTAAATATTTAATTAGCTCATATTGAGCGTTAACCATGT
Source organism: uncultured Pelagibacteraceae bacterium (assembly GCA_902596975.1). Taxonomy (GTDB): domain Bacteria; phylum Pseudomonadota; class Alphaproteobacteria; order Pelagibacterales; family Pelagibacteraceae; genus Pelagibacter. Next base: position 38,873 of record CACJWS010000008.1, read on the forward strand.
CGTTAATAGTTATAATTGGAAAATCAGTTCCTATTTGTTTACCAGTGGATTCATTTATTGAGCTAGGTCCGTAAGATCCCATACAGCCTCCCATAACGTTTGCACAAATCACAAAAAATTTATTTGTATCAATTGGCTTATTTTCTCCAACGACATAACTCCACCAACCATCTTTATTAGTTATTGGGTTTTTTCCAGAAACATATTGATCTCCAGTTAAAGCATGGAAAACTAATATTGCATTACTTTTTTCACTGTTTAATTCCCCATATGTCTCATATGCTATTGGAAAGTTATTAATTTCATTACCACAATCCAATTTAAGGGGATTTGATATAATTATTTTTTTTGTATCAATATTCTTATTCATAATAATTGTACTGATTGAATTGTGAGAAAAAAAACATTTTAGCGGTTTTTTTATAGCGCTCGCAATTCAGTATAAATCAGCGCATCCAGCTTTTACTTCAAAGGAATTTATATGTCAAATATTGCTGAATTATTTATTGTTTTATCTAGTTAAAAGACTATTTATAGTGAAATATTTACTATGACATTGCTAAGATTTAAAAACATAAAATTACAGAGTTACAAACCAGGAAAATCCTTATTGGCTGGTAATAAAAATATTATTAAGTTATCTGCAAATGAATCTGCTTTAGGTGTCAGTAAAAATGTCGAAAAAATTGTTAAGTCTAAATTTGATATATCAAAATATCCAGACAGTAAATTTTTGGAGTTAACACAAAAAATATCAAAAAAGTATGGTTGTGATAAATCAAAGATAATTTGTGGCTCTGGTTCTGACGAAGTAATTCAAATGCTTTGTCAATTGTTCCTTAGAGAGAATGATGAAGTTGTTGTTCCTCAGTACAGTTTTCTCATGTATAGGATATACTCCAAAATCGTAGGAGCAAATGTAAAATTAGCTAAAGAAATTGATTTTAAGGTTTCAGTTAAAGAAATACTTAAAAAGACATCAAAAAAAACAAAAATTGTTTTTATTGCAAATCCTAATAATCCAACAGGCACCTATTTAACAAAAAACGAGCTATTGGACTTAAGGAGAAGATTAAATAAAAATATTTTATTGGTTGTTGATGATGCATATTTTGAATACATGAAGAATAAGGATTACAAATCTGGAATTGAGTTATTTAAAAACTCTAAAAATGTATTTATTTTAAGAACATTTTCAAAAATCTATGGTCTAGCTTCATTAAGGATAGGCTGGGGATACGGTGACAAATCTATAATTAAAGAATTATATAAAATTAAACCACCTTTTAACGTAAATAAATTTGCTCAAATTTGTGCTGTTGAATCACTTAAAGACAATAAATTTGTTAAAAAGTCAGTAATACATAATCTTAAATGGTGTAAAAAAATTAAAAATGAGATGTTAAAATATAATATTGCTACAAACAAAATATCTGGAAATTTCTTTTTATTAGATTTTAAAAAAGCAAAATTTACTGCAGATACAACTTTAAAAAAATTACAGAAATATGGGATTATACTAAGAGAAATGAATTCATATGGCATAAAAAATTGTCTAAGACTTACAATTGGCAACACAAAAGAAAACCAAATATTCCTTAAAAGAATGAAAACTATTTTTAAAAATGTTTAATAATATTCTTATTATCGGTTGTGGATTGATAGGCTCATCAATATTAAAGGCGTCAATACAAAAAAAAATTTCTAAAAATTTTTTTGTATTTGAAAAATCTAAAAAATATAAATCTATTATTAAAAAATTTAACAAAAAAATTAAATTTTTAACAAGATTAGATAAAAATTTAAAACAAATTGATCTTGTGATTTTAAGTACTCCTATGAGTGAATATCCTAAATTTTTTTCTTCATTAAATAAAAATCTGAATCATAATTCAATTATAACCGACGTTGGTTCAACAAAAAAAAATCTAATTACTTTAAAAAAAAAAAAATTATCAAAAAATCTTGATTGGGTGATGAGCCATCCTATCTCAGGATCCGAAGTTAGCGGACCCGAATATGGTAATTCTAATTTGTTTAAAAATAAATGGTGCATAATAATAAAAGATAAAAATGTTCCAAAGCAAAAAAAAATAGAGAGATTTTGGAAATCTTTAGGATCTAAAATAATTATTATGAACCCAGATGATCACGATAAAATTTTTTCAGTAACTAGCCACCTACCTCACTTGATTGCTTACAATTTAATAAAAACTGCTCAGGATTTTCAGAAAAAAAAGAGTAAAAATTTGATTAAATTTAGTGCAGGTGGATTAAGAGATTTTTCAAGAATTGCTGCATCCAACGAAATCATGTGGAGAGATATATTCTTTGAGAACAAAACTAATATGATTGAAGCAATAAATCTTTTTATGAAAAATTTAAATGATTTTAAGAAGAATATAAGCAAGAAAGAAAATTCAAAGATAATAAAAAAATTAATCAATTCGAAAGTAGTAAGAAAACAAATAATTTCTCAAAAACAAGATATTTCTAAACCTGATTTTGGTCGAGAATAAATCATATTCTTATTACTTTTTTTACATCTAATTTCGCAGTTTCTTTAATTAGTTTTATCGTTTTTTTTATTGGCATTATGATCACTCTTTTTTTTGGACCATAAGCGTGAATAAGATCATTTGTATTGATGCATATAGCAACATGCCCTTTCCAAAAAATAATATCACCTTTTTTAAATTTTTTTTTGCATTGCACACCTTTTTTTAATTTAACTTGATCAATCGTATCTCTTGGAAAAAAATTATTATTAAATTTATAAAATATTTGTAATAGAGCTGAACAATCAATTCCTTCGAATGTTTTTCCACCCCACTTATATTTACAGTTTAGAAAACTTTTAAATATTTTTACAAAATTAGTATTTTTTTTTTGGATTGGAAATATGCCCTTTGATCTTAGCCATTTATCTTTTTCATACATAATAAAATTTTGATTTCTTTTTAAAATTTGTATTTTGCTCGCAAATGGTAAAAACTTATTTGATTTCTTTTTTTTATTACCTAAATAAATTCTTGATTTCAAAATTCCAACTTTATGAGTTGGATTAAATTTTTTGTAGTTATCAATTTTTTTTATAAAACCTGAATATTTATCATATGAACTTTTTATTTTAAAATAATTATTTTTTTTACCAATTATTTTAAATTTCTCACCGTAGATAAGTTGAGAGCTTAGATTAGAGTTCTTTATTGGCTCTTCTAATATATTGACTGAAGGTTCTTTTAAAAAAAGACTATTTTGCACCAATTTTAATCTTGTTCCTTATAAACCACAAACAAATTAAAGATGGAATAACCATTAAAGTAGTTATTATAAAAAACGTTCCCCAGTCTCCATTTAGCCAATCTACTAAAGCACCCGATGAAGAAGCAAGTGTAGTTCTTCCCGCTGTTCCAATTGAAGCTAATAGTGCATACTGGGTAGCAGTATATGTCCTATCAACTAAAAGAGATATAAATGCTACAAAAGCAACAGTTGCAAATGCTGCAGATATATCATCAGCGATAACTGCTAAAGCAAACAACCACTCAGATTTTCCTGTCCATGCCAATGCAGCAAATAATAAGTTTGTCGCTGCCATAAATCCACCGGCAACAAACATTGTTTTGATTGTACCAGCTCTCATAGCAAATATTCCACCTAATAATGTAAATACAACTGTCGTTATCCAGCCCAGCGTTTTTGAATATATTGCTATCTCGCCTTTTGAAAATCCAACCTCTTTATAAAAAACTATGGACATTCTTCCAAGAAAGGCTTCTCCTATTTTAAAAAGAAATACAAAACCCAGTATACCTACTGCAATTGAGAAACCATTTTTCTTAAAGAAGCTAATTATTGGACCTCCAATTGTACCAGTAATATAGGCAACAAATTTTGTAATTGCATTATTTGATCCAAGTTTTGATTGTATTATTTCATCTGTCTCTTTTTGTTTGTTTTGCCTATCTGTTGTTATAGGCTCATGTATGAACATTAAGCCTATATTCATCAAGATTACTACAACACCAAGAACTAAAAAAGTAGTTTGCCAGTAATCTTGAATTCCAATATTTTGAAAATATTCCGCTGTAAATAATGCTATAACACCACCCAACTTGTATCCAGTCCACCATCCGACAACAGCCATAGCAGCACCTGCTGCCATTGATTTTCCTTCATCGGCATTGATCTGTTCAATTCTTAATGCGTCAACTGTTATATCTTGTGTAGCCGAAGCAATTGCAATAACTAATCCAACACTAATTAGTAATGCTAAATTTTCTGTAGGGTTTATAAAACTCCAAACAATTAAGCTAAATAAAATTATAATCTGCATTAGGACAATCCAACCCCGTCTATGTCCCAATTTTTTTGTTAAAAATGGAATTTGTATTCTATCAATTATAGGAGCCCACAAATAATTAAAGGCGTAAACTCCAAATATTAAACCTGCCCACCCAATAGTTGACCTACTTAATCCCTCTTCTTTAAGCCAAAGACTTAAACTACTCGCAATCAATACCCAGGGAAAACCACTTATTGCACCAAGAAGTAAAATTCTTAGCATTCGAATATCTTTGTAGACTAAAATAGATTCTGACCAAGTTTGTTTTTTTTCAAACATTAATATTTTCTCCAAAACGATGGAATGAATAATACTAGAATTGCAAATAATTCCAACCTTCCAAGTATCATTGCAACACTAAGGATCCATTTAGAAAAGTCAGAAAGGCTCGAAAAACTCCCATTAGGTCCAATAATATCACCTAAACCTGGCCCAACATTTGAAATTGACGTTGCTGCAGCCGAAATAGCAGTTATAAAATTTAACCCATCAAGTGATAACAGAGCTGTCACAATAAAAAATATTAAAATATAAAGAAAAATAAATGAGATTATTGAGTCCATGAATTTTTCATCCACATTGTTATTTTGATATTTAATTTTGAAAATTCCTCGAGGGTAAATTATTTTTTTCAGTTGGTTTGATATAAATTGATATAAAATTTGAACTCTAAAAATCTTTATTCCACAAGTTGTAGAACCTGCACATCCTCCGATGAACATTAAAATTATAAAATATACTAATGGAAATTGACCCCAATTACTAAAATTTTCGGTAGCATATCCTGTTCCAGTCAAAATAGAAATTATATTAAAGCTAACTGACAAAAAACTTATCTCAGTTAAGCTTTTATTTATAACAGATAAATAAAAAAACATAAAAAGAATTGAAATAATAACTAAAATTATGAAAGTTTTTATTTGTGTATCTTTGAAAAATATTCTTTTATCTCCAGCTAAGTATTTGATGTAACTAATAAAAGGTATACTTCCAAGAATAATAAATATTATTGCATTAATTTCTATTAACGAGCTATTAAAATAACCTATAGATTCATTATAATTTGCAAAACCCCCAGTTGCTATTGTTGTCATAGCATGCACGATGCTATCAAAAAAACTCATCCCAAATATAAAATAAAAAAAAGCACAAGTTAAAGTTAATAAGGAATATATAGACAATAATCTCAGAGAAACTTCTTTAGTTTTAGGAAAAATTTTTTCAGAAGTATCATTAGATGAAATATTGAAAAGTTGCATACCTCCTATATTCATTAAAGGCATTAAAGTAATTGCCATTACGATAATTCCAATACCACCAAACCACTGTAACATTCCTCTCCAAAGTAATATCGCTTTAGATGTTTCATTTAAATTTGTGATAATTGTAGATCCTGTTGTTGTAATACCAGACATGCTTTCAAAAAAAGCATCTGTAAAACTCAAATCCGTACTAGAAAAAATTAAAGGTAAAGAACCAAATATAGCAATACTTAACCACGAAAGTGCTGTGAGCAAAAAAGCTTGAGGTAAACTTATCTTTCTATCGTGATCATAATTAGAAATGAAAAATAAAAATCCAAAAACAATAGTAACAATCATTGATCCGATAAATCCTGCATCAATTTGATCAAATATTAATTGAACCAAAATAGGTACAATCATTGAAAGACCTAAAATAATTTGCAAAACCCCTAATGTAAAAAAGACAGTTTTATAATTGGACATTTTGAATGGACATTATTTTATGGTAAATAAATTTCAACTCTATATGAATTATTAAAAAGGCTGATATTAAGGATATTTAAGTAGTTGTGATTGACAAAACAAATTTTGACAAAACAAACGCCTGGCCATTTGTTGAGGCTAAAAAGCTATTAAGAGAGAGAAAATCGAACATAGAAAAAAAAAATAAAATAGTTTTACAAACTGGTTATGGTCCTAGTGGTCTACCACATATAGGTACATTTGGAGAAGTTGCAAGGACGACAATGATTGTCAACGCTCTTGATCATTTAACAGATATTCCAAAGGAAATTATTACATTTTCTGATGATATGGATGGTCTTAGAAAAGTACCTGAAAATGTTCCAAATCAAGAAAAGCTCAAAAATAATCTTCACAAACCTTTAACGGATGTCCCCGATCCATTTGAAAAGTTTAGTAGTTTTGGAGAACATAATAATAATATGTTGAAACAATTTCTTGATAATTTTAAATTTAAATATTCATTTAAAAGTTCTACAGAACTCTACAAGTCTGGTTATTTTAATGACACCCTAAAATTAGTTCTAGAAAATTATGAAAAAATTATGGAAATAATTCTTCCAACTTTAGGCAAAGAAAGACAGAAAACCTATTCTCCCTTTTTACCAATATGCCCAGAAACTGGAAAAGTTCTTGAAATACCCGTTTTAGAAATTGATTCTAAATCTTCTAAAATCATATTTGATAATAATGGATCAAAATTGGAAAAAAGTATTTTAGACGGGAACTGCAAATTGCAATGGAAAGTTGATTGGGCAATGAGATGGTACGCTTTAGATGTTGATTTTGAAATGTATGGAAAGGATTTAATAGAGAGTGCAATTCTTTCAACTAAGATTATTAAAACATTAGGTAAATCTAACCCATCTGGTTTTGCGTATGAACTTTTTTTGGACGAAAAAGGTGAAAAAATATCTAAATCAAAAGGTAATGGAGTAACTATAGATGAATGGCTGAATTATGCATCTCCTCAAAGTCTATCTCTTTACATGTATCAAAATCCAAAAAGAGCAAAAAAATTGTACAGAGAAGTTGTTCCAAAAGCTGTTGATGAATATCTAGATTTTATAGAAAAAGGAAAAACTCAAAATGATTTGCAGAAGTTAATGAATCCAGTTTGGCATGTACATAATGGATCAATGCCAGAGGAAAATACAATTATGACTTTTTCAATGCTTTTAAATTTAGTTGAAACAAGTAATGCGGACAGCAAACAATTACTTTGGAAATTTGTAAAAAAATACAAGTCAGAAATTAATGAAAATGATCATCCAATTTTTGATAATTTAATTGAATATGCAATAAAATATTTCAATGATGTTATAAAAACAAAAAAAATTTACAAAACTCCAAATGAAAAAGAGAAACTTGCACTGAAAGCATTAATTAAGTCTTTAGATAATTGTAATGATAAAATGGCTCCTGAAGATATTCAGACAAATATTTTTACTGTGGGAAAAGAAAATGGTTATAAAGAAAATTTAAGAGAATGGTTTAAGCTTATCTATGAGGTTGTATTTGGTGACGAAAATGGACCCAGAATGGGCTTCTTCATTAGTTTTTTTGGAGTAAATGAAACCAAAGAATTGATAAAAAAAAAGGTTGAAAATGTTTAATCTTATAAGACCTTTTATATTTAAATTTAGCCCTGAAGTTGCACACACGCTAGCAATAAAGGCTTTAAAGTTAAATCAGATACCAGCTATAGATAAAACAACCAGAGTTACTATCCAAACTAAATTTTTAAACAAAACCTTAAATTCTCCTCTAGGTGTTGCTGCTGGATTTGATAAAAATGCAGAAGTTTACAATCCTCTATACAAACTAGGATTTGGTTTTGTTGAGGTAGGTACAATTACACCTAAACCACAAATAGGAAATCCGAAGCCAAGAGTGTTCAGATTGGAGGAAGATGAGGCTTTAATTAATAGACTTGGATTTAACAATATTGGATCAGAAGAAAGTAAAAAAAATATTGAAAATAATTCACCTAATGGATTGCTTGGTATTAATATAGGACCTAATAAAGATACTGAAAACAGAGTTGAAGATTATTTAATTTGTTTCAGAAAATTTCATAATTTAGCAGACTATATTACAATTAATATCTCTTCTCCTAACACAGAAAATTTAAGAAACTTTCACAAAAATGAAGAGTTAGATAATCTTTTAAAATGCATAAATGAAGAAAAGAAAAATTTAAATTCAAATGTGCCAATAGCAGTCAAAGTATCTCCTGATATTGATGAAAAAAGTATTGATGAAATCTCAGAACTTTTTTTAAAATATAATGTTAAAATAGTTATAGTTTCAAATACGACAGATAGAAATAGAGAAAATATATCTAATATAAATAAATTAGAGAAAGGCGGTTTGTCTGGAAAACCACTTGAAAATATCTCTAATGAATTGATTAATAAATTTTTTAAATTAGTTGGAAAAAAAATCTTAATAATTGGAGTTGGAGGCGTTGACTCTGCCGATGGCGTTTTTAATAAAATTGTAAGCGGTGCAACTCTTGTGCAATTGTATACAGGTATGGTTTATAAAGGACCAACTATTGCTTCAAAGATTAATAAAGATCTCGACGAAATTGTAAAAAGAGAAGGTTTTAAAAATATTTCTGAAGCTATTGGAACAAAAAATTAATCTTGACTGGTATTCTTTAAGACCATATACATCTTGAAAATTTATGTCTAAAAAATGCGAACTTACTGGTAAAATCCCTCTAAAAGGCCATAATGTTAGTCACGCTAACAATAAAACTAAGAGAAGATTTCTTCCAAATTTAAAGAAAGTAAAATTTAAAAGTGAACTTTTAAAAAAATCTATGAGATTAACAGTTTCAAATGCAGGTGTTAGATCTGTAGATAAAAAAGGTAGCTTTGATAATTTCTTAAAATCTGCAAAATCAAGAGATTTATCGTTAAGATTAAAAAAGCTTAAAAAATCAATAATCGCAAAAACAGCATAATGAATAAAGTTTTCCTTACTCTCTCATTTTTAATGGGATTGGTTGTGCTAGCATCTAATTATTTAGTTCAATTTCCCATAAAATATTACGGTTTAGAGGAAATTTTAACTTACGGTGCTTTTAGTTATCCAATTGCATTTTTAATTACAGATTTAGCCAACAGATCCTTTGGAAAATTAGTAGCTAGAAAAATTGTTTATATAGGCTTCACAATTGGAATTTTGTTTACTTTAATATTTTCAACTAATTTTACTGATCTTATTTCTATAAGAATAGCAATTGGTTCAGGAACAGCTTTTATAATTGCTCAACTTTTAGATGTTCAGATATTTGATCAATTAAGACAAAAAAAGTGGTTTATAGCACCTTTAACATCTTCTTTGATAGGTTCAACTGTTGATACTATTTTATTTTTCTCAATATCATTCTATGGAACGGGAATTCCTTGGGTAACTTTATCGTTAGGAGATCTTGCGGTAAAAATATTTGTAGCTCTTGTAATGTTGATACCTTTTAGATTATTACTCGGCACACTAAAAGCAGCATAACTAAATTTTAGGTTCTTGTTGGGTCATGCAATGTATTGCACCAAATCCCCATATCAATTTGCTACAGTCAACTGTTTCGATTTTTCTATTTCTAAAGTAATTTTTGAAAATTTTAATTGCAATATTGTCTTCTTTTACTTTGAATATTGGAAGAATTATTTTTTTATTACAAATATAAAAATTCATATAACTTGCAGGAACTCTAGTATTCTCAATATAAATTGGTGAAGGCATAGGAACTTTTATAATTTTGAATTTATTTCCTTTCTCACATTTACTTTCTTTCAATATATTTAAATTCTTATTTAAGTTTTTGTAATTTATATCTTTTTTATTATTTTCAACCGCAGTCATAATCGTATTTCTTGAAACAAATCTTGATATGTCATCAACATGTCCATGCGTGTCATCGCCAGCGATTCCTTTTTTAAGCCATATAAAGTTTTTTATATTTAAGTATTTATTAAACATTTTTTCGTAGTCTTTTTTTTTAAAATTTTTATTTCTTTCTTGAATTTTGCTTAACAAACATTCTTCAGTTAATAAAATTGTACCTGAGCCATTTACATCAAATGCCCCTCCTTCCATGATTATTTTTCTAATTCTGCCTTTTTTTTTGATTATTGGATCAATCTTTTTAAAATTAGCAATTTTACTAATACTATTATTGATTTTATTGTCATTTTTATAATTTTTATACTTTGACCATCCGTTAAAACCAAAATTTAGTATTACTTTTTTCTTTTCGACCTTGTTTGTTATAAATATGGGTCCAGAATCTCTTAACCATATTCTATCAGTTTTAATATAGTGGAAGTTGATATTTTTGATTTTATTAAGTTTTATTAATTTTTTTATATTTTTTATATTTTTGCTAACGATTAAGTTAATTTTTTGATTTTTTGAAATTTTTTTTATAATCTTTAAAATTACTTCAGGAATAAATTGATATAATCCAGGCCAATCATTTTTATTATAAGGCCAAGCAATCCAAACTGAATTTTGAGGCTCCCATTCAGCCGGCATTCTAAATCCATTAAAGTTTTCATTCATCTGCAGGATTTTTTAGTATGCCTTTATAAAAATCGATTCTTCTATCTCTTAAAAAAGGCCAATGCTCTCTGGCTAAATCAATTTTTTTATAGTTTATTTCACGAATTAAAATTTCTTCTTTTTTATTCCCAAGTTTCCCAATTACTTGCCCACTAGGATCTATGATCATTGAGTTTCCCCAGAATTCTATTTTCTTCTTACCTTTTTTTTCTGTTCCAACTCTATTTATAGCAACCACATAAGTACCATTTGCGATTGCGTGAGATTTTTGCATTGTTATCCAAGAGTCTAGTTGAGATTTTCCAAATTTTTTTTTCTCTTTAGGATGCCATCCAATAGCAGTAGGGTAAAAAATTATTTGTGCACCTTTAAGTGCAGTCAATCTTGCAGCTTCCGGAAACCATTGATCCCAACAAATTAAAGGTCCAATTTTACCAAATTTTGTTTTAACAGATTTGAAACCTAAATCTCCAGGAGTAAAATAAAATTTTTCATAATAACCAGGATCATCTGGTATATGCATTTTTCTATATTTCGATAAAATTTTACCTTTCTCGCTAATAACGATACTAGTATTATGATAGAAGCCATGTGTTTTTTTTTCAAATAATGAAATCATTAATACTATTTGTAAATCTTTGGCTAATTCACAAAATATTTTTGTAGTTCTGCCAGGTATTTTTTCCGCTAGCTTAAAGTTGGAATGACTTTCTGTTTGACAAAAATAATTTGATAAAAATAGTTCTGGTACACAAATTATTTTAGCTTTTTTTGATGCTGCTTTTTTTATGTTTTTAATAGCTGAATTTATATTTTTTTGAATATTATCTGAAATTTTACTTTGAATAATTCCAATTTTTACTTTTTTGATCATCTATCAAAATATTTTGGAAAAGTTTTTTCTGTCTCTATTTTTCCATTCTCCAGTATGATAGGCGTCACTTGCTATTAATGGTAAAACACTGGTAGCTTCAGCAAATACCATTTGTTCTTTGGTAGTATCAACCTTACCCCATGAACTTGCTTCTTTTAATGTTGAACTACTGCAAGCTCCATCTCTTGAGTCAGCAACAGTAATTTGTATTGCATATTTGTGCATATTTACATTTTTTCCCAAAAGTTCAGCACAAATTACCGTGTCTTGTATAAAGTTTTTAGGAACTCCACCACCAATCATGAATAATCCCGACCCTTTAGATTTAATTTTAATCTCTGTTAGTTCTCTAAATTCTCTAATTGAGTCTATTGTAATATGATTTTTTGGATTTCTCTCTTGATGCATGACTAATCCAAAACCTGCACTTGAGTCTGTAAATGCAGGACAGAATATAGGTACATCGTTATCAAAAGCTGTTTCAATTAAAGAACCTTTCTTTTTAGAATTAGTTTTTAGATATTTGCCAATCTCATTAATAAATTCTCTCGACGTGTAAGACTTCGGCTCAAGTTTGTCTGCTATTTCTCCTATTGTTTTATCACAAACCTGGAGCTCCTCTTCATCGATGTAAGTATCATAAATCCTATCTATATAATTGTCTCTAAGTTCATTATCATTTTGATATTGTGATCCTTGGTAATGTTTAAATCCAAGCGCTTCAAAAAAATCCATATCTATTATAGATGCTCCAGTTGCTACAATTGCATCTACCATGTTGTATTTAACCATATCTCTATAAATATGCATACATCCAGCGGCAGAAGTAGACCCTGCAAGAGTTAAGAATATTGTACAATCTTTATCTTTAAGCATTTCATTATATATCTTGGATGCATTAGCAGTTTCTCTTGAAACAAAAGACATTTTTTCCATAGAAGATATAATTTTTCTAGAGTCAAAAGATGTAATATCAATATGTTCAACCTCTTTACTTAAAAAGTCTTTTTTTCTGTTATGATTAAGATTTTTTGTATCTGACATTATGCAACAAGAAACTCTTTATATGTTTCTTTGTCATACATCGTCATTATTGGATAATCACATACTTCGTAAATACTATCAGAATAATATCCATTAAATTGAGTTCTAAATGTCAATCCGTATGCTCCTAATTGACCTAATTCAATGTAATCACCTTCTTTAATATTATTAGGTAGAATAAAAGGTCCCTTCATATAATCCATGCTATCACATGTTGGTCCATAAAAATCAAATGAAGTCAATTTTTTTGATATAATTCTTCCACTTGTAATTATCCTTGATGGATAAACTATATTAGGCACACCTGCATCAAATAAAGTTCCGTATGTTCCATCATTTATATATAGCTTTTGTTTTTTCCTTAAGTTTACTCTCACAATTGTCGAACCACTTTCTGCAACAATTGCTCGACCTGGCTCACATATAATTTCTGGTTTTTTTTCTAATTTTAATTTATTTAATGAATTTTTTATTTCCTCAAAATAAGAGTCTAATGATTTAGGAACTAAGTCAGGATAGATTGTTGGAAATCCTCCACCTATATTTATAACATCTGGAACTATTTTTGTTTTTTTTATTATATATTTAATTTCATTAATCCCTTTTGAATAGGATATTGGATGCATACATTGCGAACCCACATGAAAACTTAATCCTATTTTTTTTGCATACTGTTTTGTTAATCTATAAAGCCCTATTGCTTCAGAAGTTTGTGCGCCAAATTTTTTAGATAAATCTATTTCTGCGTGTTCATTAGAAACTGCAACTCTCACAAATAACTCTAAATCCTTAGCTTGATTAGTACTATTAAGAATTTTTGTTAATTCATCTTTTGTATCTATTGAAAAAGTCTTAATATTATATTTGAAATATGCTTCGTTTATACTTTCCTTGCTTTTTACGGTATGCATGTAGGAGCATTTTGCATCTGGGCTAACACTTCTAATTGCCTCAACTTCTTTAATTGAAGCGATATCAAAATCATTAATTCCACTTTCCACGATAGTTTTTAATACTAATGGATGCGGGTTAGTTTTAACTGCATATAGGATCTTACCAGGAAATTTATTCTGAAAAAATTTAGAAGCTATGTTTATAGAATCTCTTCTAATACAATAAACAGGTTCTGTTGGTTTCAGTTGATTTACCAATTTATCAACTGATTTAAATTTTTGCATTTAAAGCTCCAAAAAAAATTTAACAAAAAAAACCGGCATAACTGCTATGCAAGTTTATATAAAACGAGCATTTATGCAGAAAATGAGCCAATGTAAAGTAAAAATGTACTCTTGAAATAATTTAGAATGTTTCCATATAAGGCCCATGCCAGAAGCAGAAGTATTAAAAAAAATAACAGAATTTGAGGATAAATCTCTACTTATAGTAGATGATGATAACCCTTTTAGAGAAAGACTAGCTCGAGCAATGGAGAAAAAGGGCTTTTCTGTTTCACAAGCAGAGGGTGTAAAAATTGGAATTGAGTCTGTGAAATCAAAAAAACCTGCTTTTGCAGTTGTTGACTTGAGACTAAACGATGGAAACGGACTAGAAGTTGTAAAAGAAATCCAGAAAAATAACTCAGAGAGCAGAATAGTGATGCTTACTGGTTATGGAAATATACCAACCGCAGTAGCAGCCATTAAAGAAGGTGCAATAGACTATTTAGCTAAACCAGCAGATGCAGATGACGTAGAAAAAGCACTTTTAGCTGATCCAAATAAAAAAGCTGCTCCACCAGAAAATCCAATGTCCGCTGATAGAGTTAAATGGGAACATATTCACAGAGTTTTTGAATTATGTAACAGAAATGTATCTGAGACTGCAAGAAGACTTAAAATGCATCGAAGAACACTTCAAAGAATTCTATCAAAAAGATCTCCAAGGTAATTCTAAATATATTTTCTAATTTTAATAATTTTATTAACTAAAGCTGTTAGTAATAATATCTTAAATAATTCAGCATAAAGAAATGGGTAAACACCAAATTCTAATATTGGTTTATCCCAACCGATTAAATTTCCAAGCCACAAAATACCCAAAATATATATTACTGATGTTGCAATTATAATTTTTAAAAAATTTAATATATGGTTTTTATCGTATGTAAATATGCCTGCTATCAGACATGCAAATATAAAACCTATTAAATATCCCATTGTGGGACCAACAAAATAAGCTAATCCTATTCCTTTCTCTGGTGAGTTAGAAAATACCGGTAATCCCATAATTCCTTCTATTAAATAAAAAACTACCGAAAGTACTCCAACTTTATATCCAAAGGAAATTCCTAAAAACAAAACTATAAATGTTTGCATAGTCATAGGAACTGGATAAAAAGGTATTTTAATTTTTGCAGATATTGTCAATAAAATAGAACCTATTAATGCAAGTACTACGATTTTAATTATTTTATTATTAGAAATTGAATTTACTAATTCCATTAGCTGTAAATTACTATTTTAATAAAGTTTAATCCACTAATATTTATTAACAGGATGTTTTATTCTTACTATAATATGTCAATTTATTATAAATTAAATTATGGGTAAAATTAAAAAAACAGATCATTTCTATCTTATTGATGGGTCCGGATACATATTTAGAGCCTATTATGCATTGCCACCATTAACACGAAAAAGTGACGGTTTGCCAGTAGGAGCGGTAAGTGGATTTTGTAACATGCTGTTTAAATTATTAGAGGACTCTAAATCTAGCGAAAATTTAGAAAAACCAACTCATTTTGCAGTAATCTTTGACTCTGCAAGAAAGAATTTTCGAAACGAAATATATTCAGATTATAAAGGAAATAGGTCTGATGCTCCCGATGATCTTATTCCACAATTCGATTATATTAGAAAGTCAGTATTAGCATTCAATTTACCCTCAATAGAAATGTTAAATTACGAGGCTGATGATTTGATTGCCACCTATGTAGAGCAAATATTAGACGAGGGTGCAAAGGTAACAATTGTATCATCCGACAAAGATTTAATGCAACTTTTCAAAAAAAAGGTTCGTATATACGATCCAATGAAGAATAAATTTATATCTAATGACGATGTAATCAATAAATTTGGGGTTGGTCCGGATAAAGTAATTGATGTTCAATCACTAGCAGGTGATAGTACAGACAATGTACCTGGCGTTCCCGGTATTGGTGTAAAAACAGCAGCAGAATTAATTAAGGAATATGGAAATTTAGAAAACCTTCTCAAAAACGCAAATAAAATAAAACAGAATAAAAGAAGAGAAACACTTTTAGAAAATAAAGATAAGGCTCTGGTAAGTAAAAAACTGGTTACATTAAAAAATGATGTTCCGGTGAAAGACAAATTAACTGATTTTGTTCTAAAAAAAGTAGACGTAGACAAGTTATATAATTTTTTGAGAGAAATGGAATTTAATAGATTATTGAGTTCGGCAATTTCGACGTATGGTCAATCCAAATTTAGTGATGAAATAGAAGTCAAAAAAGAAACATCTAAAATATCAAAAGATAAATATGTTTTGATAAAAAATTTATCTGAAATAAAAGATTGGATGCAAGAAGCCGAAGAAGCTGGTGAATTTTCTATTGATACTGAAACAGATTCTCTTGACCCACACCAGGCAAATTTAGTTGGTATCTCAATTTCTAGCAAAATAGGTAAAGCTTGTTACATTCCAACAGGTCATATTGATAAAAATAATCTAAATGAAAAAGATGTTTTGAGAATTTTAAAACCATATTTAGAGGATAAAAGTTTAAAAAAAATTGGGCAAAATATTAAATTCGATTACATAAATATTTAGTAATTTTTCTGATTTAAGCGATTTCAAAAATATTTTATATAAACGGTAAGTTATATCGGCATCTTCTGCCGCATAATCTTTTGCAA
>CACJWS010000009.1 GCA_902596975.1 uncultured Pelagibacteraceae bacterium
GGAATAAATGCTGCATTATGCGGTGTAGCTGGAGCTTTAATTTCAATAACTTTTACAATTCATCCTTACATGGGATTACCATACACTATAAGATCATTTATGATTGTAATTGTTGCAGGATTAGGAAATTTACCTGGAGTAGCTATGTCAGGTATGGGATTAGGAATATTTGAAGAATTTGCAGATTACATTCTTGGCACAGAATTTAGAATTGGTTCAGTATTTTTATTATTAGTTTTAATTTTAGTTTACAGAAGATTTAAACTTTCAAGAAAGAGAGAGTATTTAAAATGAGAAAAGCTAAAATTAAGGATGATAATGGCGAATTGATAGAAGTGGATATTGTAAAATTTAAAAAACATTTAGATCAATATCATTCAACAGGATCTAGTCTTCATGAGGAAAAAGGACATTATTTTACAGTTGATAAAGATTTTAGAGATAAAATAGAGAGTTTGTATGAACAAAAATAGTTGGATCTTGTACATTGGAATTTTAATATTCGGTTTAGTTGCACCATTTATTTTTCCAGCTTTTAAAGTTCAATTATCAATTCTATGTGTATTAATTGTTCTAGCAACTACTTGGAATATCCAAGGTGGTGAAATGGGCTACAACACATTTGGAAATATTCTTTTTTATGGTTTGGGAATGTATCTTTGTGCATCTGTTCAAGTTGGTATGTTTTTCCCATTGGCAGAATGGACAGAAAGTGGTGGTGAAAAAACTTTCGTTCATACACCTTCGCAATTCTTTCAAGGCATGGCAGCTGGCCTAGTAGTTGCCGCTGTTGTTCCTACAATAGTTGCAGGATTAATTGGTTATGCAATTTTAGGATTAAGAGGTCATTATTTTGCGATTTGTACATTAGGTTTAGGAGTTGCAGCAGGAGAAATTTCTGGAGGTATTGAAATTATTGGAGCTGGACAGGGCTTTACCACTCCTCCTTTTCCAAATATTGGAGGTCTTGAGGCAAGAGGTGAATTTTTTTATTTTCTAAGTTTTGGAGCACTCGTTCTAACTTTCATTGCTGTAAGAGCAATTTATACAACAAGGTTTAGATTAATTCTGAACGCAATCAGAGACAATGAAGACAAAGCTGAAGCAATGGGAATTGAGACTATGAAATACAAAATAACTGGATGGATGATTTCAGCTTTCTTTTGTGGTCTTGCTGGAGGAATAATGGGAGGTCTAGTTGGTTATATCGACTCAACAGATGTTGCATTTGATGGAAGAGAAATGGGAGTGTTCATGGTTTTGATGGCAATCCTTGGAGGTAAGGGAACTTTATGGGGCCCAATTATTGGTGCAACTTTATTTCACTTTTTTAAAGAGGGCTTTTGGACATTCTTCCTAGGCTGGCAATATGTTGCGTTAGGAGTTTTAATCGTAGTTATAGTAATTTATTTCCCAGAGGGATTAATGGGATGGTTAAGGGAAAAATATCCAGAAAAATTTGGTGAAGTTGTCGATGAAGCTGATCGAAAAGCACAGGTAGAATTAAAATGAGTATTTTAGAAGTCAACAATGTAAGTAAATCATTTGGTGGTGTTAAAGCTAATGTTGATATTTCTATGTCAGTTGAAAAAGGGAAAATAGTAGGACTTATAGGACCTAATGGATCAGGAAAAACTACTTTATTTAATTCAATAGTTGGAACTTATCCAATAGATAATGGTTCAATTAAGTTTAATGGAAAAGAAGTTTCAGAATTACCTGTTCCAGTAATTGCAAAACTGGGATTATTAAGAACATTTCAACAAACTAGAATTTATGGAAAATTAAATTGTGTAGATAACATGCTTATCAGTCACAAAGGTAGTGATGAAAGTTTGTTCAAAATTTTCTCTAAAATTCCAAAAGAGCTCACAGAAAAAGCAGAAAACTTACTTAATTTTGTTGGATTGTATCAAAAAAGAAAACTCAGGGCAGGCGACCTATCTTTTGGACAACAAAAGTTATTAGAACTTGCAATGGCACTAATGAATGAGCCAGAAATGCTATTATTAGATGAGCCAACAGCAGGTATAAATCCTACTTTAATTAATGGAATTATTGATAGACTAATCAAAGTTAATCAAGATTTTGGAATAACATTACTTGTTATTGAGCACAATATGAGAGTGATTATGCAATTAGCCGAAGATATATTTTGTCTTGCTCACGGCAAAATGCTTGCAAATGGCACTCCAGAAGAGATTAAAAATGACAAAAGAGTAGTTGATGCATATTTGGGGGCTCAATAATGTCTAATCAATATGAAGTTTTAGGAAAAGCACCTGGTGCAGAAGATTTAAAAAACTTATCTTCCGAAGATATTCATTTAACAATAAAAAATTTGAATGCTGGATATGGTAAAATGGAGATTTTACATAATTTTGATTTATTTGTAAGCAAAGCACAATCATTATGTTTAATTGGTCCTAATGGAGCAGGTAAATCAACAATACTTCATTCTATTTATGGATTTACAAATATTTTTTCTGGTAAAATAGAAATTGATGGAAAAGAAATAACAAATTTAACTCCAGCTGAAAAATTAAAGTCAGTTGGTATAGCTTATATCCTGCAAGATAATTCAGTTTTTCCAGATATGACTGTTGAGGAAAATTTGTTAATGGGTGGTTTTATTAAAGATAAAACTGAAGAGTCATATCAAGAAGCAGAAAAGATTTTAGATAAATATGAAAGATTAAGGAATAGAAGAAATCAACCGGCAAAAGTATTATCAGGTGGAGAAAGAAGATTATTAGAAATATCTAGAGCTTTAGTAATGAAACCATCTGTTCTATTAGTTGATGAACCTTCTATTGGATTAGAGCCAAGATATATTGATATGGTATTTGAAATTTTGGGAGACTTACAAAAAAATGAAAAGAAAACAATTATTCTAGTTGAGCAAAACGCTAAAAAAGGTTTAGAGTTTTCTGATATTGGATATGTATTAGTATCTGGCCAAACTGCTATAGCAGGAAGAGGTGATGATTTACTTAAAAATGATGATGTTGGACGTCTATTTCTAGGCGGATGATTAATTCAAAATATTTTTTCAAAGGAATTCTTTGTGCAAAAGAATTCGATAGCCCTGCAATTGCTTTAGGTTTAAGCTTTTTAGCAATAGGTGCATTACTAAAAAATTTAGGTTTTACAATTCAAGAAAGTATTTTTTCTACTTTTTTAACTTATGCATTACCTGGCTCACTTGTGATGGCAGAATCGATTTTGATTGGCGTTTCGTTACTTAATTTATTTTTTGCAGTTTGGTTAGTGAATGCAAGATTGTATCCGATGACTGTATCTTTAATGCCATTGTTAAAGCACCAAAGTCAACCAAGATGGAAGTATTATTTATCCTGTCATTTTGTTGCAGTATCTTCGTGGTTAATTCTTAAAAATAATTATAAAGATATTGAAAAAAAATATAGAGTCGATTTTTGGATAGGAATTGGAACTGCAACTTGGTTGATAGCAATTTTTTCAACTATCTTAGGTTATTACTCTGCTGATTTCTTAAATAGAGAAATGATAATTGGATTAGCTATAATTAATCCAATTTATTTTACTTGCACAATGATAGGAGTGATGAAGTCTATACAACTAAATGTTTCAATAATTTTAGGGGCTATCTTAGGACCTTTATTTTATTTTATTAGTCCTGATTGGTGTGTTTTGATTGGAGGCTTTATAGCTGGAACTGTTGCTTTTGTAATAGGAGAGAAAAATGTCAGCTAATATTGTTTTAATAATAGTTATTACATCCTTAGCAACTTATATCTCAAGGTTTTTAGGAGCTTTTACATCTGAAATAATAGATGAAAATACTAAAATATATAGGTGGTTTAATTATTTAGCCTATTCGACATTGGCGGCTTTAATTTCTAGAATGATAATATTTCCAGCTGGTGCACTTTCTGACAGTAATTACTTGTCCAGATTTATTGTTGTGCTTTTAGCAATACTAATTTTTAAATTAACTAGAAATAATTTAGTTTACCCAACTTTATTCTCTGCTATCATTATGTTTTTATTAAGTAGCTTTACGATATAAATGAAAAAAATTATTTTACTATTGTTCTTAATTTTAATACCAGGTATTTCACAAGCAGCATGTGATGATCCTTTAACTGATGGAGTTGATTATACTAACTGTAGATTTTCAGATGGACAAGATTTGCAAGGTAGTTATTTGCCTAACTCAAACTTATCATTCGCAAGTTTTATACAAGTAAATTTTGATAAAAGTATTATGATGAATTCTAACTTGTCATTTGGAACTTTTCCAGAGTCAACATTTGTTAGAGCTAACTTATATGAGTCAACTCTAGTTGGTGGAAATTTCGAAAAAGCTAATTTTACAGGAGCCAATATGACAAGAGTTGATTTTATGGGCTCAACATTAATTGAAGCAAATTTTCAAAATGCAAATCTAATGGAAGCTAACTTTACATCATCGAATATGACCAATGCTAATTTTGATGGAGCAAATTTAATTGGAGCAACATGGACTAATGGTGAAACATGTGGACCAAATTCAATTGGAGTTTGTAACAAATAATTATAATGGATAGCTTAGATACTATTCAAGGGTTTGATATTTCATTTAGTGATTATTCCAAAAGAATAATCAATATTAAAATTGAAGATGAAATTATAGATAAACTAATATTTCCTTTTAAAAAATTTGATATTACAGCTCTTGAATACAAACCTTTTACTAGATTTACACTTGCAAAATCTTTAGATGATTCAACGGGTGGAAAGCTAGGGAAATTTATAAACTCTATATTAAGAGATAGAGACACAGGTAGTTTCATTATAGGACCTAAAAATAAATCCAAAAAAATTGATAACAATTTTCTTATTAAACTATCAACAGCTGTAACACACTTACTAGGTAATCCAAATTTTGATTCAATGGCTGGAAAATATTATGCGAGATTTCATGTTAAACATGAGGACAATAGCGACTCATATCTTAGAAAAGCATATACTAATATGGATCTTCATACTGATGGAACTTACGTCAAAGAAAAAACTGATTGGTTATTAATGTTAAAAATGGAGGAAGAAAATGTTCAAGGAGGTGAAACTGCAATGTTACACCTTGATGATTGGGAACATTTAGATAGCTTAACTAATGATAAAGTTGGAAAACAAAACTTTATATGGGGTTCTCCAAAAAGTAAAAATGTTGATTACAAAGTAGAACATCCTGTTTTTTCAGAAGACGAAAATGGAAAACCACAAATTTCTTATATAGACCAATTTCCTGAGCCCAAAAATATGGAACAAGGGTTATTTCTACAAAAATTATCAGACTCTTTAGAAGGAAGTCAAAAAAAGATTGTAATGCCTTTACCAGTTGGCTATTCAGTAGTTGCAAATAACTATTTCTGGCTCCATGGTAGAAAACCATTTGTAGAAAATAAAAAATTATCAAGAGAATTACTAAGAATTAGAGGCTCTTTTTTTACTAATTAATTAATTTTAGTGATAATAATCACTTAGTTTATCATGAAAATCGGATTTATTGGTACAGGACATATCTCGAAATCAGTAATCAACGGAATACTGGGGTCAAAATTAAAAATTAATAAAATAATTGTTTCAAAGAGAAATTCAAAAATTTCAAGTGAACTTAAAAGAAAAAGTAAAAAGATAAAAATATCTGCTGATAATCAGGATATTATAAATCAATCAAATTGGGTTTTTTTAGCAGTAACACCAACGATTGGAAAAATTATTCTTCCAAAATTAAAATTTAAAAAAGGTCAAACGATAATAAGTTTTATATCAACTATAAAAATGACTGAATTAAAAAAATATATTAAAGTTAAAACCAAGATTATTAGAGCAATTCCTTTGCCTCCAATTTCTCTTAGAAAAGGACCAGTACCAATTTTTCCACCAGATAAACAAGTTAGAAATTTTTTTAATAAGCTTGGCACATCTGTTGAAATAAAAAATGAAAATCTATCACTAAATTTTTGGTCAACTTCATCAATGATGGCACCATTTTACGAATTACTACAAACTCTGAGTGAATGGTTAGTAAAAAAGGGAATTAATAGAAGCGACTCTCAAAAGTATATTACCTCGTTATTTATTGCTTTATCTGAAGATGCAAAAATTAATTCAAATAAAGATCTAAAAGTCCTTGTTAAAAATTCACAAACCCCAAAAGGTTTAAATGAACAAGCTGTTAAAGAATTAAGAAAACTTGGATTTTACAAATCTCTGAATAAAACAGCAAATAGCGTCTTGAATAGATTAAAAAAAAGTAAGTAAAATGTCTGACAATATCTTACAGGTAAATAATCTTACAAAATTATTCGGAGGACTAGCAGCAGTATCAAATTGCTCATTAAATATTAGATCAGGTTCAATAACTGGAATAATTGGCCCAAACGGTTCAGGGAAAACAACATTATTTAATTTAATAGCTGGAAATTTAAAATCTAATGATGGAGAGGTAATATTTAATGATGAAAATATTACTGATGTACCATCACATGAGTTATTTGGCAGAGGATTATTAAGAACCTTTCAGATTGCACATGAATTTTCAAACTTAACAGTTTTAGAAAACTTAATGATGGTGCCATCAAATCAAAGCGGAGAAAACTTATTAAATGCACTTATTAAACCAGGACTAGTTAAAAAAGAGGAAAAAGTTATTAGAGAAAAAGCTTATGAAGTTGTAGATTTTCTTAATTTAACACATTTAGCAAATGAAAGGGCAGGAAATCTTTCAGGAGGTCAAAAAAAATTATTAGAATTAGGAAGAACCATGATGGTTGATGCAAAATTGGTTTTACTTGATGAAGTGGGAGCGGGAGTTAATCGAACACTTTTAAAAGATCTAGGAACTGCAATATTAAAATTGAATAAAGAAAAAAATTACACTTTTTGTATGATAGAGCATGATATGGATTTTATAAGCAGAATGTGTGATCCAGTAATAGTAATGGCAGATGGTTCAGTTTTATTTGAAGGAACATCTGAAGAGGTCAAAAAAAACGAAAAAGTAATTGAAAGCTATCTTGGAAAGTCAAACTTAACAAAAAAAGAAAATTAATGGCATACTTTGAAGGAGCAAAAATGACTGCAGGTTATGGGGATGGCCCTGATATTATTAGCTCATGTTCCATAACTGCCAATAGGGGAGAGATAGTAGCTATTCTAGGTCCCAATGGTGCTGGCAAATCAACAGCCATGAAAGCGATGCTCGGATTATTAAAATTAAAATCAGGTTCTGTAACTTTGAATGGTGAAGATATTTCAAAAATTAATCCTCAAGATCGAGTAAAAAAGGGTATTTCATTTGTTCCACAAACAAGAAATGTATTTGCAGAATTAACTGTAAGAGAAAATTTAGAGATTGGTGGCTTTTTGACAGAAGGTAGTTTAGAAAATAAAATTGAGAGTATTTATAGTTTATTTCCAATCTTGAGTGAAAAAAAATCCCAAGTCGTCGGACAATTATCTGGCGGACAACGTCAGCAAGTCGCGCTTGGAAGAGCTTTAATGAGCGATCCATCAGTTCTTATGTTAGATGAGCCCACAGCCGGAGTTTCTCCAATTGTAATGGATGAATTGTTTGAACATATAATAAAAGTTAAAAAAACAAATGTTGCCGTTATTATGGTTGAGCAAAACGCAAAGCAAGCATTAAGTATTTCAGATCGAGGCTATGTATTGGTAACAGGTCAAAATAAATTTGAGGGATCCGGTAATGATTTGCTTGAGGATCCCGAGGTTCGTAGATCATTTTTGGGAGCGTAATGGATTTCTTAAATGCAATAATTGTACTTTTTAATTTCACAGTAATACCAGCGTTAGCTTATGGTTCACAATTAGCTTTAGGTGCTATTTTTGTTACTTTAATTTATGCAGTTTTAAGATTTGCTAATTTTGCAACCGGAGACATGATGTCTTTTGGAACAATGTTTGCAGTTATTCTAACATATTATTTTCAGTCTTTAGGTTTTGGATTAGGTTTTTTACCAACAGCACTTTTAACAATTCCTTTCGCCATCTTTATGATGATTTTATATATGTTAATCATAGATAAATTTGTTTTCAGTTATTACAGGATAAAAAAAAGTCCTCCAGTTCAGTTTGCAATGGTTAGTGTAGGGGTTATGTTTGTCACTCAAGCCTTAATTAGAATAATCATTGGACCATCTGATAGAAGATTTTTAGATGGTGAAAAATTTATAATTAAAGCAACAGAATTTAAAGAGATGACTGGTCTTGCAGAAGGTATAACTTTAAAATCAACACAAGCAATAACAATAATCGTAACTTTAATTGTTGTTTCAATAATGTTTTGGTTTTTAAATAGAACTAAAACTGGAACAAGTATGAGAGCTTATTCGGACAATGAAGATTTAGCATTATTGTCTGGTATAGATCCTAAGAGAGTTGTTTTGATAACATGGGTCATCGCAGGAATTTTGGCTACTATTGGTGGAGTATTATACGGTTTAGATAAAAGTTATAGACCTTTTGTTTATTTTAATAATATGCTTCCAATATTCGCCGCAGCAATTGTTGGAGGAATTGGAAATCCATTTGGAGCCTTCCTAGGTGGATACGTTATAGCTTTTGCAGAAATATTTGTAACTTACGCATACAAAAGATTTATTTCATATCTATTACCTGAACATCTTGAGCCAGATTCTTTACTCCAGTTATTATCGACAGATTACAAGTTTGCAGTTTCATTCTCAATTTTAGTAATTGTTTTATTAATAAGGCCGTCAGGTATCTTTAAAGGAAAAGTAATATGAGGAATTATAAAAATGTCATCGCCGCATATTCAATCATGATATTTTTAATAATTTTGGTTGGGATATTTCAATCCTGGTCTATAGCATTAACTATTTTAAATTATTGTTTAATTTCTGCAGTTATGACAATTGGGGCGAATATACAATGGGGTTATGCTGGATTAATTAATTTTGGAATAATGGGATATACAGCATTAGGAGGATTAGCTGTAGTTTTAGTTTCGGTTGAACCAGTCAAAAAAGCTTGGCAAGTTGGAGGTTTAAATATTTTAGCTTGTATATGGATAATTGTTGCAATTATCTTTGTAGTTAAATTTATACTTAATAGATTTGATAAGTCTAAATTAAGAAATTACTCAGTAGCTTCTGTAATCTTGGGTGGAATAATTTTACTAAGAGTAACTGCTGCACCAGGGATAGAAGCTATAGAGTCAGTTGATCCAGCAAAGACAGGATTTCTCGGTGGCATGGGATTACCCGTTTTATTTTCCTGGATTTTCGGTGCGCTTTTGGCTGGCAGTTTAGCATTTGTCATAGGAAAGATCGCATTAGGTCTTCGTGCAGATTATTTAGCTATTGCAACATTATTAATAGCAGAAATTATCGTTTCAATTATTAAACATGAGGAATGGTTGGCAAGAGGTGTAAAAAATGTAATAGGATTAAAAAGACCAGCACCATACGAAATAGATCTACAAACTTCAGAATGGTTTATAAATTTAGTTACAAAATTTAATTCATCAAAATTAAATTTAATTAATTCAATCTCTGATAAGCAAGAAGCTCTAAATCAAATGGTTATTGATGCTTCATCGGTTTATGTAAAATTATGTTTTACAGGTTTATTTCTTACTGTTGTTATTATCTTGTTAATTGTGACTCAGAAAGCCCTCTATTCACCTTGGGGAAGGAAAATGAGAGCTATAAGAGATAATGAAGAGGCGGCAAGTGCAATGGGTAAAAATATTGTTAAAGAGCATCTTCTTATTTTTATTTTGGGATCTGCAATTGTTGGCTTAGCTGGAGCTATGATGGTTACAAATGACGGTTTGTTTACACCAGGCAGCTATAGACCTATGAGATATACTTTTGTAATTTGGGTTATGGTTATTGTAGGTGGAACAGGAAATAATTTTGGAGCAATATTGGGCGGATTTGTAGTTTGGTTTTTATGGGTCGAAGCTGCTCCAATTGCATTATTTTTAATTAATTTGTTTACATCCCATCTGCCAGAAACTAATGCAGTGAGAGTTCACTTAATTGAAAGTGCCCCATATTTTAGATTCTTAGTCATAGGAATTGGTTTACTTTTAATAATGCGTTATAGACCACAAGGAATTATTCCGGAAAAAATTATTAAACAATAATGTATTATATTTTATTAGGTATTGTTTTAGGATTAATATTTTATTTATCTGATAAATATTTATTTTAAAACCCCAGTTAAGAAACTGGGGTTTTAATTTCTAATTATCTTTGCTTTTTGTCTTTAAACTTTCCACCTTTTATTTCTTTTTCAATAAAAGATCCAAAAGCTTCACCAACATCTGTAAATTCAACAGCTGTAGCACCTTCATAATTTACTGCTTTACCTTTAGCTAATAAATCAAGTGCTTTCTTTAATTCACCTGGATAAATTTTTGTTCCAGGAGCATTGGCTACTGACATTACATTTTTTTGAACAGTCATTCTGTCAGCTTTTCCACCAGCTTGCATTGCAAGTGTGATCAAGGCTGCTGCATCATAACTTTCACCTGTGTAAGGGCCTGATGAGTCAATACCACCAGCACTAGCAACTTCTTTAAATATACCAGCACCTTTACCCATTGATCCAGGTAAAGATCCAAATGATTTATTTAAATCTTTTCCAAATCTGTCAGTAAGAGAGTCACCAATCATTCCATCTGAAAGAACAAAAGTATCAAATGATCCAGAGTCTAATGATCCTTGAATTATACTACCACCAGCTTGATCTAAGTAACCTAAAACAGCAAGAGCATCTCCACCTGCTGCTGCAAGTGTTGCTACTTCTGCTCCATAGTCACCTTTACCTTCTTCGTGTGCTGTAACAGCTGTTACTTTAATACCATGAGCTTTAACTGCAGCTACATAAACATCAGCTAAACCTTTTCCGTAGTCATTGTTAGTATGAGTTACAGCTAATGATTTAACTTTTCTGTCCTTTGTAATATCTGCTAAGACTTGTCCTCCTCTAGCATCAGATGGAGCAGTTCTAAAGAAATAACCATTATCATTAAGATCAGTTAATCCTGGAGATGTAGCTGATGGTGAAATCATAACAACACCATTTGGTACGGCAACATTAGTTGCTATTGCACCTGTAACACCAGAACAATCAGCACCCATAATCGCAACAACGCCACCTGAAACTAAACCTTCAGCAGCAGTTGTAGCAGCAGCAGAGTCAACACAAGTTGAGTCAGCTCTTTCTACAGATATTTTTTTTCCACCAAGTAATGAGCCAGAATCTGAAGCTTCTTTAAAAGCTAGTTCAGCAGAAGCTGCCATTGCAGGTGTTAGGGTTTCAATAGGACCAGTAAATCCTAAAATAATACCCATTTTAATTCCATGCCCATCTGAAAAAGCTTTTGAAGTAAAGCTTAAGATAAACACGAATATACCTATTAATAATTTTTTCATATTTTCCCTTTAATTGTTAACAATTTATATAAACAAAATTAAATCTTATTGGATTATTTTTTCAATGACAATTTTGTCTGATATTTGAAGAATTATTAGTTAATTTTAATAATATTTTTATTTTTTCATTAAAATTTAAATGATCCTGTAAAAATAAAGTTTGTATCTAGGCTATCCTGTTTAAAGTGTCCCAAATCATCAGTTATTAATGTCTTAAATCCTAATCTTAAAGAACTATCAAATTCTTTAATATAACTTAAAGTTATATCTTTTTGTCTACCTGATGGACTTAGCTTTATACTATGATCTTGGTATGGTATTACCCCATTTTTATCCGATAATCCTATAAATCGAAATTTCATATCACCTTTTTCAATTCGGTTAGGTTGTGAGTATGTTAAATTAATACTATCTTTTCCAAATATATTATTTAATTGGTAATCTACCTCAAAACTTGAACTTAAAACTTTTGATGAACCAATTATAAAATTATCATTCCCATTTTTTAACTGAGAAATTCCAGTAGTATTATTAAATGATATTGAGCTATTGTTATTAAAATTTTTATTTAAATTAAAACCAAAAAAATTTGTTAAATTATTATTATTTAATCCAAAAGCTCCGCTTGATTTAGAAAGTAAAAAACTTTCACTTTCTTTCATAATACCTGCTGTTAAAGAAAATTCTTCAAAATTTTCATTATTTAAATTTAATGAAAAAGCTAAAGTTTCTATTGGCAAGATTACATCTTTATTCATATTTGTAAGAGGATTAATCTTTGAGTTATTGTAGCTAATTAATAAATCGCCATCATTTAAAAATAATCTTTGATTAAAACCCATACCTGTATTTTCAGTTAAGAAAGGATTTATATAAAAATTATTTTTCGGTAAAGCATTTTGAATTGCTAAATTTGGGGCATCCAAAGTTATGCTTGTGCCATAATTATATTTATTTTTAAAATTTATATATTCTCCCTCAAAGATGTTATTTGAAGTTTGACCACTTATTTCAATTTTGCTCAAGTTTTCCAATTCTTCATTTATAGATAATTTTATTTTTTGATTATTTTTATTTTCAGTATTAATAAAATCAGAAACATATATTTTAAAACCACCATGCAATGCATCATAAGCATATGTAAATTTATTTTCCAAACCTTTAGAAATTGCATTACCTAAAGATGAGGAAGTAGATAAAGATGATAAGGAAACAGGATATTTTTTTAGTTGTGCAAATGGTATTTGTCCGCCACCCGATGATCCACCCCCACCACCACTTCCTCCACCTCCTCCAAATGAAAGAGGATTTGAGCTTGTAGTAATTGGTGATAAAGCGGCATACATGTCAGGCACACCATGACCCCAAGTATCATTATAACCGTGCTTAATAGATGCTCCATGAACTGTAAATGTAGTGTTGCCGCTTGGTGTGAACCAAGCATTATTGGCTGACGCCAAAAGTCTATCTGTCAGCTGCTCGGGTGTATGATTAGGAAAGGCTTGTCCTAAAAGTGCAATCATACCAGAAACTTGTGGAGCACCCATTGACGATCCATTGGAAACTGTATATTGACTTGTTCCTCCAGCATCTATGTAACCAGCCGCACCAATTTGTTTATCATCAACTACTAAACACCATTCTTTAGCTGCTCCACAGGGATTACCTAATCTATTAAAGTCTGATGTAGAAGCTCCTGATAAAGAAGTGCCAGTAAATTCAGCATACATTACAGAAAGCCATGCATCAGTTAGATCAACCGAGTCATCTGTTCCATTAAAATAAGCTGGTAGCCCTGCCATTACACTTACATCAGTGTCATTTACATAATTTGAACTTGCCCAAACTATTACACCACTATTTTGAAAATTATCTAGTGCAGTTATATATGTAGATGTATGTGAGCCAAAAGCATGCATAGTAGAATTATTTAATTCTTCTCTTATAGTTCTACCATTATTGCTAGCATCATTAACTAATTCAGACCACTCAACAGCACTAGTACAGCTATTACCAACACAACCTTGACTGTATCCCCAACTATTATTCATTACAATTGCAGAATGTGTTGTTCTTGCCGTGTCTATATCTGAGGCTTGAGCAGTTCCATTATCATCAAATGTTGAAAATACAATATCAGCATCTGGAGCAACACCATGAGTAGTTCCACTGATAATACCAGCAGCAATACTAGCAACATGAGTACCATGTTGTGTAGAATTATTTGATGTTGAAGGAGAATCTAACATTGTTACTGTTTTACCTTGGAATGATGAATGATTATTATGCATAGCGTCATCCATTACATATATTGTTTGACTATCACCAAGTAAATATTGATTACTGCTATTCTTAAATGAATGTGCCTTGTGTAAATTAACAAGCTCATATGGATGAACATTATTTGAAGATTGATCAACCAAAGTCCATGAGGATCTACCAGTAATTGTGCTTTGAACACTTGTATCTTCAGAGTAAGCTGTAGTATTACATTTTAATACATAATCATAAATTGTAATTGTTGTTTGAGTATTACCTGTTGTAGATACATCCGTCGTGCTTGCAGTGATAATAACAGTTTCGGAGGTTTCATCTGTAGTATCATTCACAGGTGTAAGAGTTATTGAAGCACTTGTAGATCCTGAAACAATCGTTGATGATGAAGAAGATAAATTATAATCTGTTCCAGATGTAGCCGTACCTCCAGTACTATATGTAATATTTACATTAGAGGAGTGGGCTTTTGTCAAATTTCCTGTGATAGTTATTCCTGTATCACATTCACCCAAGCTGCTAGCTGAAACCGAAAAAGATAATGTGGCTGGACTTGATGAAGAACTACCGCTTCCACCACCACCACCTCCACCAGCAAGAGCAGCTACACCTACAGCAGCAATAATTCCAACTTGTGATCCAGCAAACCCAATATTTGATGCATTTTTTGGTTTTACAGATAAATTTAATATTAATGGATCAAATGAGTTATAAATATTTAAAAGCAACTCCTGTCTTTTAAATTCTGACATATAGTTAGTCCATTTTGATAAATAATTAATATCTTCTGTTAGAGCATATAAATCTTGAGGATTATTTTTTATATGTGTATTTAGTTTTTTAAAGTCTTTATTATTTAGTGTAAAATTTTTAGCTTCATTATAATTTTCTGAAAAGACAGTTGGTTTGTTAAACAAGCTTTCTTCTTGAGCCATTTTTTCTAGATCTGGATTTAAAAAATCTTTCATTATTTGTCTAAATCCCTTTTTTTTCTTAATAGTTTCGTTATTAGGTAAATTTAATTCAATAATGTCATCAATAATTCCATTTTTATTTTTAATTAAATTTATTCCTTCATCATTGATTTTAATATTTTGATCCAAGAAACATTTTTGTATTTTATTTTTATAGTCAACGTAAGAACTATAACTCTTTATGCATTTATTTAATTCAGCAAAATTTTTAAATGTTGCAGAGTAAGAAAGATTATAATTAATTATGATAAAAAATATTGAAAAAACAAATACTCTCATTGAGCTTATCTATTAGGTGTATCTGTAGCTATCATTTGATTTTTTACTTTTTCTCTAAAATATATATATACACCAGCAGCAATTATTATTACTGCTCCGACAAAAGTTCGAGTAGTTGGAATAGTTTCGAAAAGAATATATCCCGCGATCATAGCAAAAATTATATAAGAATATTCAAACAAAGAAATTATGGAAGGTGACGCAATACTATAAGCAGAAAAAACGCAGAAAAAAGATATAGAAGCCACAATACCCATTATCAAAACATATGGCCATGAAGCCGAAGGATTAGTAAACCATTCTCTTACAATAAACTGTAAAGTTGGATCAGAAAAATTATTAAATTTTCCATCTCCACTGACAAAATAAATAATTAAACTTACAACAACTGCAAAAATATAAAGCAAGGTCATTTGAGTATAAATATTATCTTTATCAGAAGTATATTTTGTAATTGTCATTGAGCATGCATAACAAAGTGCACATCCAACAGGCGCTAATTTGAAAAAGTTAAATTCTTCAAGTGTTGGATTAAGTACAATTAATACTCCTATAAAACCTACAACAATTGCACTCCATCTTCTAATTCCAATTTGCTCTTTTAAGAAAAATTTAGCAAACATAGACATAAAGAAAGGACATGAGAAAAACAAAGCACTAACCATCGCCAAAGACATAAAGGTCAAAGAAATATAAAAAAAAGCAAATCCAAAAAAGAAACAAACTACTCTAACTAAAGTTAAAAAAGGGTAATGTGTTTTAAGAGTAATTTTTTTTTTTGTTATTAAAAAAAAGGATATGAGAATAGTCGCTTGTATTAAAGTTCTTCCCAAATATAACTCAAATAATGCAATATCTTCAAAAATAAATTTTATCAATGAATCTTGAATGGAAAAAAAGGCCATTCCAGTCATAATTAAAAAAATACCCTTTGTATTATCGTTTGTTTGCATATCGCACCTATATCAAAAAACTTTAACCTTCATAATTAATAAGATATTCTTGAAATTATTTATGGAAGATTTTAAACCAATTTCTGGTAACTGTATTTGTGGAGAAATTGAATATACTATTAAATCTAAGCCTTTATTTACACATGCTTGTCATTGTAAAGATTGTAAGAAAATAACCGGATCATCTTTCGTTGTTAATACAAGTATTTTTGAAAATTCATTAGATATCAAAGGTGAGCTTTTAGAAAAGAAGTTAATTGCAGGCAGTGGAAAAAGTTGCAAAGTTTACTTTTGCAAAAAGTGTGGTGTTTACATTTATTCTGACTATGAATTCGCTGTTAAAAGGATAAGTATCAGAACAAATACTTTATCTAATCCAGAGCTTTTTCCGCCTCAAGCACACATATTTGTTAAAAGTAAAGATCCATGGATAAATATTGTAAACAAAGATATTTGCTATGATGAAATGTATGATCCTAAAATTGCTTGGCCTAAAGAAAGTTTAGATAGATATAAAGAATATCTCGAGTCTAATTAAGGATAAAGTCAGCCGCTCTTTCTCCTATCATTAAAGTTGGTGCATTTAAATTACCACTTGTAATCTCTGGCATAACAGAAGCATCTGCAACTCTTAAATTTTCCAAACCATGAACTTTCAGTTTTTCGTCAACTACCGCCATTTTGTCCACACCCATTTTTAATGTACAGGATGGATGATAAGCTGTTTCGGCTTTTGATCTAATATACTCGGTAATTTGATCATCATCAGCTGCATTTTCACCTGGTCCTATTTCTTTTCCAGCGTAAGGTTTCATTGAATCTTGACTTAAAATTTTCCTAGCTACACGAACACACTTAATTGTTTCTTTTAAATCATATTCATCTTCTAAATAATTAAATTGAATTTTAGGGTAATCGTATGGATTTGAACTATTTAATTTAATATGTCCTCTACTTTTAGGTTGATTCAAACTTGCATGTAATTGATAACCATGCCTATCAGGATCAACTAATCCATGATCGATTACAAATGCCGGAAAAAAATGAAATTGAATATTTGGATAGCTTTTGTCTTCTGAAGATTTGCAGAAACCACCTGCTTCTAAAAATGAAGTAGAACATGGACCACTTTTTGAAAGAAACCATTGAATACCAATTTTAAGCATATTTATTTTGTTAACATAAGAATAAAGTGTATCTTTAGTCTTACATTCTTGCTGAATGTAGGTTTCTAAATGATCTTGTAAATTTTGACCTACTCCCTCTAAAGAATGTACAACATTAACTCCTTTATCTTTTAAATCTTTTTCAGGTCCTACACCTGATAACATTAATAGTTGTGGTGAATTGATTGAACCTCCACTTAAAATAACTTCTTTGTTAGCATAAACCTTTGTGACTTTATTTTTGATATTTACCTCTATTCCAACTGCTTTTTTTCCTTCAAAAATAATCCTTTCAGCAAAAGAATTGGTAAAGACTTTTAAATTTTTTCTTTTTTTTGCAGGTTCTAGATAATATTTCGAAGCGCTAGCCCTTTGACCTTTATGAATTGTAATATCATACATTCCAAATCCTTCTTGATCTTCTCCGTTCATGTCATTATTTTTTTTATACCCTGCTTCAACAGAAGCGTTAATAAAAGCGGCAAACAAAGGATTTTTATTTTTGGATTGATTTACTGGCAAAATTCCTTTTCCACCTCTGAATTTATTCTCTCCTTCAGACCATGTCTCAATTTTTTTAAAAAACGGTAAAACATTTTCGTAAGACCAGGATTTCAAGCCAAATGAGGCCCATCTTTCATAGTCGTTTTTGTTTCCTCGAACATAAACCATTCCGTTATGTGCAGAACAACCACCCACCATTTTTCCTCTTGGGCAAAATAATCTTCTATTATTTAAATTAGGCTCCGGTTCTGAATAATATTTATAATTATATTTGGGATCGTGCATTGCATATAGAATTGCCAAAGGCATATTAACTTTCCAAATGTCACTAGATCCACCTGCCTCAAACAAGGCAACATTAAATTTCCCATTTTCACTTAATCTATTTGCAAGAACACATCCTGCTGTACCAGCTCCAACAATTATGTAGTCAAAATTCATTTACTTTTTAAGTTTATCTGCAAGTACTAATTTATCTGATTTAAAACTATTTTTATTTTCGTTAATAAAATCATCCATAATTTTTATTTTATCTTCTTCAAATTCTGTAACTTTTCTTTTTTCAAGATCGATATAAAGAGATATACTTTCTGTAGTTGCAGCAAGTTTTCCTGTTTTTTTTTCGATCATCTCACATTTTAAATGTAATCTTTTCCTATCATGATCAAAGAAAGTGCAATAAACATCAACTTCTTCATTTTCTTTAACTTCATTGTCGTAAGTTGTTCTTGTTTCAACCACCATTGTACTTCTTTTATTTATTTGTGCTTTAGCTCCGCCCATATCAAATTTATTAAGCATTGTTTCCCATGCTTCATCAAAAATTAAAACATAATAAGCCATGTTCATATGCTCATTATAATCTGTCCAATCTTTTATTATTTTTCTCGAAGCTAAATGAAATGCCATTTTATTAGCTTTTATTTATTTTATCTGCTACTAACAATTTTCTTTGCATCTCTCTTAAAACAGGTCTTTCTATCAATTTACCATCTATTACAACTAAACCTGTATTTGCTTTTTTAAATTGATCCATAATTTTTTTAGCTTTACTTATTTCTTCTTCAGACGGAGTAAAAATCTCATTTAAAATACTTATTTGTTTCGGATGAATCGATCCTTTTCCAGTGAAACCTAAATTTTTGACAAACTGTGCTTCTTTTTTCATTCCTTCCATATCTTCTAAATTTAAATAAGGAACATCAATAACATCAACTCCTTTACTTGCGCCAGCATGAACTAACCTTGATCTTGCATAAACTAAATTCTCTAATTTGTTTTCCACTCTCAATTCTGCTGCCATATCCTCTCCACCAAAATATAAAGCAACTATTCTATCGCTAGAATGTGCAATATCATAAATACTTTCAAGAGCTTGATTAGTTTCCATTATAACATGAAGATCAGTATCTAAACCACAATCAGTAAGCATGTCATCAATAAATGTAATTTCGTCAGGTGTTTTAACTTTAGGCAACATGATAGCTTTAACCTTTAGTTTATTTGAAGCAATAGCTTCTAAGTCTAAAAGACCATTTTTAGTTCTTTGACAATTTAATCTAACAACTAATTCAACATCATTTTTTACTTCTAGTGACTTTAATGCTTCAATAGTATTTTTCCTTGCCTCGTCTTTATCTTTCATGGCAATTCCATCTTCTAATTCTATACAAACCATATCAGCTCCTGAAGCCAAGGCTTTTGGAAACATCTCTGGTTGAAGACCTGGTGTAAATATAAAGCTACGTCTAACCCTTAGTTTATTTAAGTCCATTTAATTTTTATTTCTTATAATTGTTAATGATATGATATTATATTTTACTAGAAATAAAAATGAACAATAAGGTCTTCATCTCATGTGCAGTTACAGGATCTGGTGATACAGCAAGTAAACATCCTGATTTACCTAAAACTCCAGAGCAAATTGCAAAAGCAGCAATAGAGTCTGCTAAAGCTGGTGCTGCAATTGCCCATATCCATGTTAGAGAGGAAGATGGAACTCCAAGTAGAAGACTAGAGCTTTATAAAGAAGTGGTTGACAGAGTGAGATCATCTGAAACTGATGTAATTATTAATCTCACGACAGGCATGGGTGGTGATTTAGATATCGGCCAAGGCAAGAACCCTTTAGACTTTGGTCCAATGACAGACATGGCAAATGTAATGGAAAGAATTGCTAATGCAGAACAATTTCTTCCAGAAATATGCACACTTGATTGTGGAACCTTAAATTTTGGAGATAGTTCAGTTATCACAGTCAACACACCTAACGATTTAAGAAAAGCTGCAAAAAAACTTCAAGAAATAAAAGTTAAACCTGAAATAGAAGCTTTTGATTTAGGAAATATGTGGTTTGGTGCTCAATTATATAAAGAGGGATTATTAAGTGATCCACCTCTTTTTCAAATGTGTTTAGGAATTCCATGGGGAGCACCAGCAACACCATTAGCTATGCAAGCGATGAAAGATATAATGCCTAAAGAAGGTATATGGTCAGGTTTTGCAATATCTAAAAACGAAATGCCATATGTTGCTCAAACTGTAGTAATGGGAGGCAATCCAAGAGTTGGTTTAGAGGATAATTTATATTTATCCAAAGGTAAACTGGCAACAAATCCTCAATTAGTTGAGAAAGCTATAAGGATCGTCACAGATCTTGGTGTAGAGATTATGTCACCTTCAGAAACAAGAGAAAAATTAAAGCTTGTAAAACACAAGTAATGTCAAAAATTAAAACTGTAGGAATAGTTGGAACTGGTGTAATAGGGACTGGCTGGATAATAAGAAATTTAGCTCACAACAAAATTGTTCATGCATATGATCAAAACAAAAATCTCAAAAACTATGTTTTAAAAGAAATAAAAAGAACTTCAAAAAGTATAAAAAAACTTTTTGGAAAAAAAATTTTAATTAAAAATTTAAAATTCTTTAATTCTTTAGAAGAGGCTATTTCAAATGTGGATTTTGTTCAAGAAAGTGTATTAGAGAATTATAAAGTTAAAACTGATTTAATCCAAAAAATCTCTAAATATGTAAAATCAAATGTAATTATTTCTTCAAGTTCGTCAGGACTTTTGCCCTCTAAAATTTTTTCTAAGAGTAAAAATCCTCAAAGAGGCATAATTGGACATCCATTTAACCCAGCGTATTTATTGCCAGCAGTTGAAATAGTTCCTGGAAAAAAAACTACAAGAAAGTTTCTTTCAGATGCAAACAAATATTACAAATCAATCTCAATGAGGCCAATCATGCTTAAAAAAGAATTACCAGGTTATTTATCGGATAGACTTCAAGAGGCGTTGTGGAGAGAGGGTTTACATATTATTAATGAAAATTATGCAACAACACAGGAATTAGATCGTGCAATAGAAGATGGACCAGGTCTTAGATACTCAATAATGGGCACCTTTTTAACCTTTCATCTTGCTGGAGGTAATGCAGGAATGAAACATATGTTAAAGCAATTTGGTCCAGCCTTAAAATTACCTTGGACAAAATTAAAAGCTCCAAAGTTAACAAATAAATTATCTTCTAAACTTATATCAGGTACAAAAAAACAAGCTAAAGGTAAATCAATTAATATGCTTTCAAATATTAGGGACCAATATTTAGTTGATGTATTAAAAATTAGAAAAAAATATGAGAATAAAATTAGAAATTGATGAAAGAAAAAATTTTTATAAATAAAACTGGTGGATGTATCTGTGGAAATATAACTTTTAAGGTTAAGCTTGATGAAGTCCCTTTAGTTTTCAATTGTCATTGCATTGATTGTAGAAAAAAAATAGGAGGAATAATGACAATTATACTGCTTAGAGATGGAGCAATAGATATAGATAAGTCTAAATTAAAAATTTATGAACATGAAGGTGGCAGTGGTAATAAAATTAAAAAACATTTTTGTGGGAAATGTGCTGCTCCTATTTTAACTTATGTAGAAAAGTATAAAAAATACTATTTATATGCAGGTTTACTAGACGATATTAGTTTTTTAAATAAAGCAGAGAACATACACTATAAAGAGTCGCATTTTCCATTTATGGAAATAAGCGAAAAAAATATTAAAGTTTAAATACTAATGCATTCTTAAAGTATTGCCGTCTACAGCAATTACTTGTCCTGATATCCTTGGTGCATCATTCGAAATTAAAAAGCTACAGATTCTTCCAATATCCTCTTCATAGACCCATGTATTCATAGAAGTCATTGAAACAAATTCTTTTTCTATTAATTTTTTTGAAACATTTAAAAACTTCGATTTATCCCTTATTACTCTACCCATTCTATCTCCTTTAATTGTTCCAGGACAAATAGCGTTTACTCTAATTTTAAATTTTCCTAGTTCCATTGCCAGTGTTTTAGTTATACCAACAACTGCCCACTTACTTGCACAGTAAGGGGATCTTAATGGAAATCCAAATATACCTGCGGTTGATGATAAATTTATTATAGCTCCACCTTTATTTTTTTTTAACATTGGAATTGAATATTTTGAAAAATAAAAATGGCTAATAACGTTTACCTTTAATGTATTTTCCCAATCCTTACTTTTTAATTTTTCAAGTGTCCCGGTTGGCCCAGCGACTCCAACGTTATTTATAAGAGCATCAATTTTTTTTGTTTTTTTTAATATTTTGCTAAAAAAATTTTTTACTTGGTTTTCATCAGAGGCATCACACTGAAATACAAATAATTTTTTATTATTGAGCTTGTGCGTCTTACATTTATTCAGAAATTTTGGATTGATATCACAAAGATATACTATTGCACCTTTATCTAAAAATATTTTTGCCGAACTCCATCCAATACCCGAACCTCCTGCGGATATGATTATTTTTTTATTTTTTAAGGTTATGCTCATTTTTAATTTTAAAAGATAATTCAAACTAACAAATCTTCCAACTATTAATATGTCAACTAATAATTGAATTGAGCATTAAATTATTTTATATTGATATTGATTATGCACTCAATTTCAAAAATCTCAAAAAACGGGACTTATCTTCAAGTAATTTGGGATGACGGAAAAGAGAGTAAATTTAATTATATGTGGCTGAGAGATAATTGCCCTACAGCACACGATAAAGATTCTAGGCATCGAATGTTTAATATCTTAGATGTATCAGAAAATATAAACCCAAAAAAATATAATCTTAATAGCGATGGTAAATTAGAAATAGAGTGGAGTGAGGGAAATCATGTAAGCCATTATGATATTAGTTGGCTTAGAGAAAATTGTTACACAATTAAAAATAACGAAGAATACAAATCACCTTATCAATTATGGGATAGTAGTTTAGAAAAAAATATTGATAGTATATATATAGATCACAATGAAATTATTTCTTCTGAAGAGGGATTAGTTAAATGGTTAGAGCTTCTTCATTATAAAGGAATAGCAATAGTTTATAATGCTCCAGTAGAAAAAAATTCAGCGTTCC
Organism: uncultured Pelagibacteraceae bacterium; assembly: GCA_902596975.1. Lineage (GTDB taxonomy): Bacteria > Pseudomonadota > Alphaproteobacteria > Pelagibacterales > Pelagibacteraceae > Pelagibacter. Next base: position 23,051 of record CACJWS010000009.1, read on the forward strand.
CTGTTTTAAACAGAATTAGTCACACAAGAGAGACATTTTTTAAAACACCTTTTGAAGTTATAAATATACCAAAACCTAATAACTCAGCTTATACAGCTCATGCACTTCAAAATCATATGGATTTACCATGGTTTGAAAATCCTCCTGGGTATCAATTTTTACATTGTTTAATTAATTCAGCAAAAGGAGGTGACTCATCTGCAGTAGATGCATTCGCTGTTGCAGAATATTTAAAGAATAACGACAGAGATACTTTTGATACGCTAACAAAAATTCCTTTAAAGTTTAGAGACAAAGATTATACACAAGAAGCTCATAGAAGCTTTTATGGCACTGCAATAAGTCTAACAAAAGATGGTGATTATAATGATGTTAGATTTAGTACTGCAACCATGGACGCTTTAGATTGTCATCCAGATCAAATGGATAAAGTTTATAAATCTCATCATAAATTTGGAAAACTTTTACACGATGACAAATTTCAAATAAAATTTAGGCTAAGACCAGGAGATATATATACATTTAATAATAGAAGAGTACTTCATGGAAGAACTGAATTTGATCCAAATTCTGGACACAGACACCTACAAGGTTATTACATGGATAGAGATGAAATTGTGGGTCGATTAAATTATCTTAAGTAATAAAAAAAAGGGCTTTGAAAATCAAAGCCCTTTTTATCTAATTTATTTTAAAGTTATTATGGAAGCCAACTTTTCCATTTATCTGGATTATTGTCTAACCACTCATTAACAACTTCTTTTACATCTCTTTTCTTAATATCAACTTCAACTAACATTTTAGCTTGGTCAATATTTTGTAAAGACATTTTTTCAAAGAACTTCTTAGCATCAGCATGTTCTGCACTAGCAAAAGTAGCTGGGTTTCCGTAGTTCATCGTGTAATCTTTAGCCCAACCAGTTGCTGGCCATCCTTTTGTTCCACAATCTTTCCAGTTTCCTGCTTCTGTGAACGTATCTGGATCACAAACTTTATGTTCAGGTAGTTGCACTCCAACCATATCAAACTCTCCAAAGAACCAATGTGGAGACCATAGATAAAGTAGGAATGGTTCTTTTCGCATGTAAGCAGCTTTTGCTTCTGCGATAGCAGCAGCTTCTGTTCCAAGTTCGTCAGCTTGGAAGTCTATTCCTAAGAGATCAAGTCTTTTTTGGTCATGACAGTTCCAACCTGCAACCGGACATCCAATTAGTCTACCTCTCTTACCACTTTCAATAGTTGCAAATTTTGCTTTATGTTTGTTTAAATCTTTCCAAGTTTTTATGCCAAGTTCCTCTGCTGCATATCTAGGTATCCAATAATCAGATAAACCAATTATTCCAGATGTCCCTAAAAGATCTACACTTCCATCACCGTTGTATGTTCCAACGACTTTACCTTCGTATATTAGGTCTTCTTTTAACATTACAGAATCAGCTTCAGCATAACTTGGCCAACTTTCACATGCAAAATCTAGTTCTCCAGCAGCAATAGCTTCCCATAATCCAGTTCCAGATGGGAATACTGTTTGTTTAATTTTGTATCCCATTTCTCTTTCAAGGATTGCAACTGCAACTTCACATGTAATTATCCCACCAGTCCAATCTGCTATAGCCGCATGAAGTCTTTTGGCAGCATTGGCATGACCAAAAGATCCAATTAGCAACACTACAGAAAGAATAAGTGTTGATATTTTCTTTGATAACTTCATTTATTTCCTCTCTTTTTAATTAATTAAAAACACATTTTAGATCAAAATGTATTGGTATGTAAACCACGCAAATAGTACTATTTGTCTTAGCTTATTAAGCCTAAAGCTTCTCTTTGTTTCTTTGTATATGCAAGTGTAATTCTATCGATGATTATAGCTAACAGTACAATTCCAATCCCTGCCGCTAGACCTCTACCAGTATCGGACCTTGCTAGACCATTAAATACCTCTAAACCCAAGCCCTTACCACCAATAAGCGGTGTAACTATTTGCATAGCAAAAGCCATAATTACAGTCTGATTAAATCCAATAACTAAACTTGGAACAGCTAATGGGAATTTGACTTTATTTAATGTTTGAATAAGTGTTCCACCAAATGATCTTGATACTTCAGAGTAAGTACCAGAAACCTGTGTTAAACCTAGTGATGTTAATCTAATTATTGGTGGAATTGAATATATTACAGTTGCAAGAACAGCTGAAACTGTTCCACCTCCAAAAAACATTAGAACAGGAATTAAATAACAGAAATAAGGAAGTGTTTGCATTGCATCTAACACAACGTTTTGAATATTCCTAAATCTTTCATTGTAAGATGCAATTATTCCAAGAGGAACTCCTATAACAAAACACAGCACTACAGACACAAGTACTGACGATAAAGTTATCATTGATTGAGTCCATATTCCACATGCACCAATAAATAGAAGAAGGACTGCAGTAATTATTGCAAATCTTATTCCAACAGTTATATAACCCAAAGCTGCAAATACTGCCAATGTATACCACCAAGGTATTTGGGTTAGAAAAACATCTAAAGGTCTTAACAAATTTAAATAAACAAAAGCTCTTAAACCTTTTGCAAAAGAAATAAATCCTGGATTTACAGTCAGGCTTTCCACTGCATTAGTAATTGGTTGTCTTATCGATAATTTCCATTCTTTTGGAAATGTTCCAATTTCTAAAAAGTAATGATCTATAAATGCAATTAGAAATAAAACTAGAAAATAAGGAATAACATAATATCTTTTACTAATAAATTCACCAATATTTTCTGCTGTAGATTTATTAAAAACAGAAATTAAGATTCTAAATACTACTGCTATAGCAGAAGTAACTGTTTGACATAAAATTTTTAAAATCTTATTTCCAAAACTCAATGGCATTTCTAAAATTTTTGCGATTTGATATTTTTCCCAACTTTGAGGAAGTAGATAAAATCTTTGAACATCTGAAGGAAGTCTTTCTTTATCTTTACTAAACGCTAAACTAAATCTATCAAACATTATCGCCATAAATAAAATACATAGCCCACCTTCCATTGCCCAGCCAACATCCAATCTTCTTATTGCTTGCCAAACTTGACCTCCAATACCTTCTGCACCTATAAAACATGCAAGAACCACTAATGCCAATGCCATCATTATTACCTGGTTAATGCCCATCATTATACTTGGTAAAGATAATGGAATTTTAATTTTAAATAACAATTGTAGTTTACTTGAACCAAAGGAAGTGGCTGACTCAATAGTTTGAGCTGGCACTTGTCTTATACCAGTATTCGTCAATCTTATTATTGGAGGCATTGCATATATCATTGTAGCCAATATTGCTGGCGCACCTCCTATCCCAAAAAAAAATAATGCTGGAAACAAATATACAAATGCCGGCATCACTTGCATAGTATCTAAGACCGGCTTCATAAAATTTTCAAATCTATTACTTTGTGAACACAAAACACCCAGTATAAATCCAAAAAATACACATAATAAAACTGACAAACCCATTAATGCTACAGTTTGTAAGGATGGTTCCCACATTCCTGTTGCTCCCCAAAAATAAACTACAAAAGAAGAGTAAATTCCTAATCGCAAACCACCTGCAATTATGCAGGGGATTATGATTATTGCTGCTATCAAAATCCAAGGAGACTCAAGCAAAAAGTCTTCTAAAAAATAATAAGTTTCTTTTATATAGCTTGCTATAAGTTTAGTAACCCATCTGTAATTTTTTTTTAAATAATCTTCTCCGTCATTCACCCAAGCTGTAAATGTAAATTTATCTGTGACTTCTTTAGGAAATTTTGAAGGCCCTTCACTTTGAGTAGATAGCCAAAGTGCTACCAAAAAAACAACTCCAATAATTACATAAGTTATTATGTTTTTTGATTGATTTGATTTATCTATTAAATCAGTTCTAGTAGCCATGTTAGCAAGTTAAAATAAATAATTTTACATTTAAAGTAAAATATTGTCTATTTTTGGGGTAATATTATTTATTAAAAATGGCTTCAGAACAAAAAATCACCTGTACCAATATATGGAAGTTATTTGGACCAGACGAAAAGAGAATTATTAAAAACCTTGATAAAAATTTAACTATTAAGGAAGTTCAAGAAAAGACAGGACATGTTGTTGCCGTAAAAGATGTCAGCTTCTCAATTCAAAAAGGAGAAACATTTGTAGTAATGGGATTATCTGGTAGTGGAAAATCAACACTAGTGAGATGCATTTCAAGATTGATTGAACCAACAGCTGGCGTAGTGAAAATGGATGATGTTGAAGTTACAAAAATGAGTGCAAGTGAATTATTAGAATTAAGAAGAAATAAAATGAGCATGGTTTTCCAACATTTTGGTTTATTTCCTCATAGAACAGTCCTAGAAAATATTGGTTATGGATTAGAAGTAAGGGGAACAAAAAAAGATATAAGAACAGAAAAGTCAATGGAAGTTTTAAAAATGGTTGGCTTAGATGGTTGGCATAATAATTATCCAAGAGAATTATCTGGAGGTATGCAGCAAAGAGTAGGACTTGCAAGAGCACTAGCTGTGGATCCTGAAATATTAATTTTTGATGAACCTTTTTCAGCATTGGATCCTTTGATTAGAAGAGAGATGCAAGATGAGCTTTTAAAGATCCAAGAAAAGCTTCAAAAAACTATGGTATTTATAACTCACGATTTTTTAGAGGCAATTAAAATGGGAGATCATATTGCAATTATGAAAGATGGAGAAGTTTCTCAAGTTGGTACACCAGAAGAAATTGTATCTAATCCAAAAGATCAATATGTTAAAGATTTTTGCGAAGATGTTCCTAAATATAAAGTATTGAGTGCAGGCAAAGTCATGAGAACAGAATGCTGCAATGAAACAAAAAATTTATTTGAGAATGGAAAAGATAATATTTTAGATAATTCTAAAATTGAAAACTTAATAGATAGGCTAATTGATAATGATAAAACTTATCCAGTAGTTTGTAATGAAAGTGGAAAGCTATTAGGTGAGATAGATAGAGTAATAGTAATGAAATCTATGAGATCAAATCAATAAATTTGCTTATTACCTTCTATTGATTTCTTTTTAATATTATCTCTCCATATAATAATCATACCAGCAAAAATAATTACTATTACTCCAGGAAATAGTTGGCTCCATGGAGCTTCATTAAAGAAAATCCAACCAAGAATAAAAGATGACGGTATACCAAGATACTCAAATGAAGCTATTTTACTTGCTGAAATTAAACGGTAAGAATAAATAAACAATATTGCTGCTGTACCACCCAAAACCCCAGTCATTGTCATCAAAATAAAATCTTTAAAATTTTTAATTTCAACATGTCCTGTAGTTACAAAAAATAAAAGTAAACCACCAATGACATTAAATATTAATGTGTATAACTGAATTTTTGCAGTTGAATGATTGCCTTGAATGAATTTTAAAATTATGACAGTGAAAGCCCATGCTATAGCGGTTAGAATTGGAAAAATTGAGTACAAGCTAAAAATTTCACTTGTTGGTTTCATTATCATAACCACACCAACAAAACCAATTATAACTGCTGACCATCTGTAAATACCAATTTTTTCACTCAATAAAATTATTGATAGTATTACTATGAAGAAAGGTGACGAAAAGGTTAGCGTCATTGCTGTTGCAAATTCCAGATTTACTACTGAGATAAAAATGAATACATTCATAGAAAGAAAACATATTCCTCTCAAGCAACTCAATATCAAAAACTTATTTCCTAAGTTTTTGAATATTGTTGAAAATTCATTTGTGAATAAGATCAGTAATAACAAAGGTATAATTGCTGCTACATTTCTAAATAAAGTTAATTGAATTATTGAGTATTCATCACCTAAAAATTTAATAATAACCATGTAAAGATCTATACATAAAATTGCTAAGAGCATTGTAGCAATTGCTAAATATGTTTTTTTTAGATCTGTTTTTTCAGATGAAATTTTCATTTAATAATATTGAAATTAGTATAAGTTTTTAAAATATTATGCAAAATTTTAAGCTTAATGAAGAATTTTTATTAAATAATCAGGATTGGACATTCCCAACTTTTACAGCTTATGGACCTGGAAGATTTAAAGAAATTGGAAAGTTTTGTAAAAATTTTAAAATAAATAATGCATTAATCGTTACTGATAGTGGTAGTGTAAATTTACCATTTATAAGTGATTTACAAAATTTACTTAATGACTCAAAAATCAACTCAGATATTTATTCAAATATATCGCCAAATCCTAGAGATGATGAAATAGATTCTGGATGTAAAAAATTTCGTGAAGGCAATCATGATGCAATAATTGCAATAGGCGGTGGAAGTGCAATGGATGGAGGAAAAGCAATTTCTCTTACAGTTGATAGCGGTGTGCCTTTATGGGATTTTGAATTTGAAAAAGAGCCGCCAAAACTAACTATGGAAAATCCTTTTCCAAAAATAATAACTATTCCAACTACAGCAGGAACAGGTGCTGAAACAGAAGTTACTGCCATGGTCACTCATCTTGAAAAAGGAATGAAATTTTGTTTATGGCATCCAGACGCCCGACCATGTTTAGCTTTAGTAGATCCAGAGCTAACTTTAAAATTACCAGCAAATCTTACTGCTTGGACCGGTATAGATGCAATGATACATGCAATTGAAGGTTATAGTGTTCCTATGTTTCATCCACTTTGTGATGGTTCTGCATTAGAAAGTTTAAATTTAATTTCAAAATCACTTTATGCAGCTGTCGAAGAACCTGATAATCTTTTAGCGAGAGGAGGAATGATTATTGGATCTTATTTGGGTGGAATAGCTTTCTTAAAAGGCCTAGGTTTAGTTCATGCAATTTCGCACATGGTTGGTGCTGAATATAATACTCATCATGGATTGACTAATGCAATTATACTTCCTGCAGTCATGAAATATAATTTACCTGGATTAGAAGAAAAAGTAAAAAGAATGTCAGAGGCTATGCAATTTGAAAACCATTCAATTGAAAGTTTTCAAGACAACTTAAATATAATTCTAGATAGATTAAAAATCCCTAAAGGATTAAATGAATTAGGAGTGCCAGAAGATTGCCAAGAGAGAATAGCAAAGAAATCAATGTTAGACCAAGCTTATGGACAAAATCCCAAAAAGGCATCATTAGATGAGGTCAAGAATTTAGTTTTAGAGAGTATTAGACAAGCAAGATAGGTTTAATTAAGTGCTTGAGAATTTTTCTGTCCATCAAATAATTTCAAAAATAAAAAAAAGAGAAATTAAAATAGTAGAGGTATTAAATTTCTATTTAGATAGAATAAAAAAATTCAATCCAAAATTAAATGCTATTATTTCACATATAGATGAAACAAAAATTACTGAAGAAGCAAAATTAAAAGATGAAAATTTTAATAGTGATAATGACAAAGATGATATTTATGGACTTCCAATTGCTGTTAAAGAATTATTTGATATTAAAAATGAGGTAACATGCTATGGATATAAAGAGTTATTAAAAAATATACCAAAACAGGACTCTTTATTAGTAGATAATTATAGAAAAAACACAATTTTAATTGGTAAAACAAATCTCTCTGAATTTGCTGTTGGCTGTCATACTACTAACAGAGTTTATGGAGCAACTTCAAATGTTTATGATCATAGTAAGTCAGCAGGAGGGTCTTCTGGTGGTGCAGCAGCAGCTGTTGCAGCAAATTTAATTCCTTTTGCAGATGGCACAGATATGATGGGATCTTGTAGAAACCCAGCAGCATTTGCAAATATTTATGGATTAAGACCAACACCTGGTGCGATTGCAGAAGATAGATTTGAAATTAAAAATTTAAAAGATTTTCCTTTAATATCTACAACTGGATGTTTTGCTAGGACTCCCAATGACATGGAATTTTTATTTAACTATATAAAAGGGAAGAATGTAAAGGATAAATTATCTTTCGATCTTGAAGATATAAATATTAAAAAACTTTCAGATTTAAAAATTGGATGGTGCATTGATCTAAACGAACAATATAAGTATGAAGATGGAGTCATTGACTTATGTGAAAATATTTTAAAAAAATTACAGTCAAATAATTTAAATATTGAAGATTTAAAAACTGAAATTAATTCAGAAGAATTGTGGTATTCTTGGACAATATTAAGAGCCAAATTTTTGTATGAAAACTTTTTGTTATATAATTTAAAAAATTTAAATGAATTACCTTCTCAAGCATATTGGGAATATGAAAAAGGGAAAAGCATCAAAACAAACGATGTTTTAAAAGCAATAGAAATAAGAAATAAATATATGGATAAAATACAAAACCTATTTAAACATTATGATTTTTTAGCATTACCTTCGGCTCAACTATTTCCTTTTGAAAAAAACCTAAACAATCCAGAATTTATCAATGATAATAAAATTGACACTTATCATAGATATATGGAAGTCTATACATTATCAAGTTTGCTTGGTTTGCCAACTATATCTATTCCAGTTGGTTTTAATAATAAAGGGCTACCAATGGGAATGCAGATTATAGCAAATGTTAAAGAAGATAATAAACTAATTAACTTTGCCAAATCTTATGAAGAAATTTTTAACTTTTCAAAATTTAAACCAGAATTAACGGAATAATAATGACCAGACACCCTCATCATTTTAAAATTTCATTTGCATTAGCTATTGCTGCTGGTTCATGGGGAATTTATTGGTTACCTCAAAGAATACTAGAAGATGGAGGTTTGACTGGTGGCTGGGGAACAATATCCCAAATGGCGGTTGGAATATTAATATTATCACCAGTCGCAATTTGGAGAGTTATAAAAGGAAAGTCTATTGGATTGGAATTTCCTCTGACTGGTTTTTTTGTTGGAAGTGGATTTGTTTGTTATGCTCTTAGCTTTCTTCTTACTGATGTAGTTAAAGCATTAATCATGTTTTACATGATACCTGTTTGGACAACAATATTTGAAATTATATTTTTAAAAAAGAAATTTGGTTGGAAGAGGGTAATCACATTAGGTTTGGCACTAGGAGGTTTATGGATTGTATTTAGTCAAGAAAATATAATCCCATTACCTCAAAATGCAGGTGATTGGTTGGCTCTTGCTGGAGGTGCACTATTTGGTGCTGGTTTAATTAGAATGGAAATAATTAAAACAGATGGAGTCTTTCCAATTATATTCACATTCTTTTTTTATGGAGGTTTAGCCAGTATACCTATTGGGTTATTCTTAGTAGATTATTTAGGACCAGTTCCATCAGTGGAGGTTATCATGTCAATGTCCACTTTTTTATTACTTATTTCGATATTTTATTTTATTCCTACAGGAGTAATAATCTTTTGGGCTCCAAGCAAACTAGGAGCCGGCTTATCATCTATTTTATTTTTAGCTGAAATAATTGTTGGTGTTGTTAGTGCTAGTATTTTAACAAATGAACCTTTTGGTTGGAGAGAAACAATAGGTAGTTTTCTAATAATTCTTGGTGGTGTAATTGAAGTTGTATATGTTCCAAAGTCAGAGAAGAAATTAGCATAATGGATATTAATGAATTATTGAAATCAAAAAAAAAAGTCTTCTTAGATGGTGGAACAGGCTCAGAAATTCAGAGACTTGGTGGAACTATGGGACCAGCTTTTTCTGGTTTAGCAAATGTTTTCTCACCAGAAATAGTAATCAAAGTACACGAAAGTCATATAAACGCCGGATGCGATATGATAACAACCAATACTTTTGGAACTGCAAGACATTGTCTTGAGCCTTCAAATTTAGGAGATCAGACAATAAAAATTAACATTGATACAGTTAAGTTAGCAAGACAAGCAGTCAAAAATTCTGGAAAAAAAATTAAAATTGCTGGAAGCATGTCAACATATTTAGCTTTGGCTGAAAATGAATTTAGACCTGACACAAAATTTGTACCATCATTTGCAAAAGAAGAAAAAAATTATAAAGAACAAGCGAAGGTATTAAAAGAAGAGGGAGTCGAAGTGCTTATTCTTGAAATGCTTTTAGATATTGACCATGCTAAAATTTTGCTTACTGCAGCTTTGGAAACAGGTTTACCTGTGTGGGTTGGATTAAGTTGCTGTATAAGTAAATTTGATGAAACCGTAGTAGGTAGAAATTTTAGAGCTGAAAAAGAGAGATCTATTATATATGACCCTTTAAAATATCCTGATGAGCCAAAATTCCTTCCCGAAGATAAAATTATAAATTTTGCTGAAATAATTAATTCACTCAAATCTATTGGTGGAGATGTTTATGGAATAATGCATAGTTGGTTTATTGATACAAAAGAGGGAATGAAAGTTTTAAAATCAAATTGGAATGGGCCTATTATGTTTTATCCAGAGATTCATAAATTTGACACGAGTACTATGCAAGCATTAATAACTGAAAATGAAATTGAATTTGTTGATAAGTGTTCTGAGTTAATAGACGATCAGGTAAAAATTATTGGGGGTTGTTGTGGCGTAACAGATAAACATTTAAAATCCTTGATAACAAAATTTTCTTAAATTAGTAATCTTTACTAATTATTTGGTCTATCATATTTACCATATCTTTTTTATATTTTTCATTTGTTGCAGATTTAGTCTCTAAGACAGAAAAAAACGCAGCAACAACTTTTGTTTTCAAATTTATTCCTAAAAATTGGCCCCCATACCCAGAGTGACCAATCCAGTTACCGCATTTCATTAATGAATTAACATAACAGACAAATTTATCTTTAGATAATTGAATGTATTTGGGTCCCTCACTATTAATAGTTTTACTCAAAAAAGTTTTAGAACCAATATTTTTTCCATTTATACCTTTTCCAAACCTAGAAAAAAGTAAACCCATTCTTAAAAAATCTCTTGTAATTAAACTTCCGCCTCCAGACATCCACGGTGTTCCAAATCTATCTGTTCCTATATACAATCCTTCTTCAAATCCTGTTGCTTCAACTGTTTCCAACAGCCATTGTCTTAAACTTTTTTTACTTACTTTTTCTACAATTAGTCCAATAACATCGGTATTAGCTGATTTATAATGCGCCAGATCGGTATAATTTTTTAAATCTCTGCTTTTTAAAGATTTAATTGAATTTAAATATTGTTCCTGGCTTTGAATGTTTTTGCCTTTAATCGGCAGTCTCCATCCTCCCACAGGCTCATGTAAAAATGAAGACGAATAAGCTTTTGTATAATCTTCGCTATATAGATTTACAATGTTCATGTCTAAAACGTCTTTTACTTTTGCATTTGCATAACCACTGCCAATTTTTGGCAAGTAAAATGAAATTTTCTTATTTAAGTTAATTAGTTTTCTGTCTATCAGCTCTCCCACAAATAAATGTATAAACATTTTTGTAATTGACATAATTGTTTGAGGCTGATTTGTAGAAAAGTCCTTTGCGTACTGCTCGAATAAAATATCCTGATCTTTACCAACTATTAAAGAGCAAAAAGCTTTATTTTTAGTTACCTTTTTTACTAAAGATAATTTACCAATTCTCTTATTAATTTTTTTTTTTAATTTTAAAACAAAATCTGATCTAAGGTATATTCCATATCTATTAATTTTATATAAATTTCTAAAACCCAACCTCCTTTTATTTGGGAGATTCCATTGAGCTTTATTATCTTTTCTTGTAACTAATTCTGGATTTTTTTCTGAAATAATTTTTTTCAAATTAGTACTTTTTATCCAAACTTAAGAGATTTATTTTTCTCGTACTTTTGATGATAGCCTTCTGCTTTACAATAGTTTTTTTCTTTGGAAACTTTTGTAGTAACTTTTCCATCTAATTTCTCATTCATTTCTTTTAAAATTTTCTCTGCTGTATTTTTTTCATTATCATTATTATAAAATATCTCAGAGCGATATTGAATTCCTACATAAGTTCCTTGTCTATTCTTTTGAGTTGAGTCATGGAGTTTAAAAAATAATCTGACCATGTCTTCATAGCTTAAAATATTTTCATCATATTGAACTTTGACTACTTCTATGTGACCTGTATCCCCACCACAAACTGCTTTGTAAGTAACATTAGGATCATCACCTCCGCAATAACCACATTCGGTAGATAATATTCCTTTTATACCATCGTATTTAGTTTCGTCCCAAAAACAACCAATACCACCAATAAAAGTTTTCATAATTTTACAATATATTATTACTTCAAAATTGAAACAGCTTTTATCTCTTCAACTCCTATACCACAACAACCACCAACAATTTTTACACCTTTGCTAAACCATTTTTTTGCAACTTCCAAATAATCATTGGGTGAAAAATCATCCACAAACTTCCAATTTGGTTTTTCGTAATAGCCTTTGTTAGGGTATGCACCAATAACTCCATTATAATTTTTTAATGCAGTATCTAAAGCTGCACTCGTTGTTTTAATATCTGAGTGAGCAATTAAAATTGGCCCCTTATGTAATTTACTAAAATTTTTCAACGATACTTCTAAATCCTCGTAAATTTCAGTTTTATTCTTCACATCATCATAACCAAGTGTAATATTTTTTGTATTCTGATCTATTACACAGGAAATAGAAAGCCAAACAGGTAACTTTATATTTGAAGAACACTCAAGCATAGTCTCCACGATTTCTGCTTGAGATGTCATTGCTTCTAAAATTATTAAATCAACACCCTCATTTGATAAAATTTTAATATGTTCATTAAAACATGGCTTCATGTTCTTTGTTCCAAGTTTAAGAAAACTTCCATAACTCGAAACACTTCCCGCTAAACAGATGTTCTTTTTTGAATTATTAATTGCTTGTTTTGCAATTTGAACTGCTTGTTTATTAAATAATTCAATTGAGTCTTCATATCCGTGTTTTCTAAGAGAAATTGGAGTTGTAGCATAAGTATTTGTTGTAATAACATCAGCACCTGCATCAATATAATTTTCATGAACTTCTTTTAGAAATTCTGGGCTATCTACCGAACATTTTCCACACCAGAGGTTTTGATCCATTTTAGCTCCTTTTTTTTCAAGCTCAGCACCTATACCTCCATCAAGTAAAATAATTTTTCCTTCATTGATTTTTTCTTGAATTAAATTGTAAGACATTAATTGTTTGTGAAAGCACAAATTTTATTATTATCAAGATCTCGAATATAAGAATAGTAAACTCCAGAACCTTCTGGTCTTTCACCTCCAGCTCCTTCACTTTTTCCACCTGCCTTAAGTCCAATCTCATGAAACTTATCAACTATATCTCTAGATGATGTAATAAATGAAACTTGCGTTCCATTTCCATTAGTTGCCTCTTTCATATTGACAGGTTTGGTCACATAAAACTCTATAGTTCCATCGCCATTTTTTTCTGTGTAACCAGCGCAAACTTCATCTTTATAATTTCTTTCTAGATTTAAAACTTTTAAGACTTCATCATAAAAAATTATTGCTTTTTCTAAGTTATTGGTTCCTACCATTACATAACCAAGCATTTTAATTTTTCCATTCAGTAATAGTTTTTACCTCTAGATATTCATGCAATCCCCAGGTTCCACCTTCACGTCCATTTCCAGATTGTCTATACCCACCAAAAGGAGTCCCAGAGTCAGCTGCTTTATGATTTACATACACAATTCCGGACCTTAATTTTTTTGAGACTCTTTTTGCCTTTTCATTATCCTCTGTTTGTAAGTAGTTTCCTAATCCATATTCTGTATCATTTGTAATTTGGATAGCTTCCTCTTCATTTTCAAAAGGAATAATCGACAATACTGGTCCAAATATTTCCTCTTTAGCAATTCTCATATTATTATTAACATCAGTGAATACTGTTGGTTTAATAAAATAACCTTTCTTTAGATCTTCAGGTTTGTCAGGACCACCTGCTATTAAAGTAGCACCTTCTTCAATTCCACTATTTATTAAACTTTGAATTTTATCAAATTGAGTTTTTGAAATTACAGGCCCAATATGGTCACCAGCTTTTGAAGCAAGATCAACTTTAATTTTATTTGCTTCATCTGCAGCTTCTTCAACAGCTCTTTTATAAATTGATTTTTCAACAAGCATTCTAGTTGGGGCATCACAGGATTGACCTGAATTACTCATTACGTTTCTAATACCATCTCTGACTGCATCAGGATATGCATCAGCAAAAACAATATTTCCACCTTTACCACCAAGTTCAAGACAAACTCTTTTTATAGTTTCAGCAGCATTCTTTGTAATTAATTTTCCAGCTCTAGTAGATCCTGTAAATGAGACCATATCAACATCAGGATGTCCTGACAGGTCAGTTCCAACACCAGGCCCATCACCATTTACCAAATTAAATACTCCAGCTGGAAATCCAGCCTCATCTATCATCTCTGCAAATAGCATTCCTGACAATGGTGCAATTTCAGATGGTTTAAGTACCATTGTACACCCAGTAGCAAAAGCTGGAATTACTTTTAAAGCAATTTGATTTATAGGCCAATTCCAAGGTGTAATTAATCCGCAAACTCCAATTGGCTCATATACAATATGATTAGTAGATCCTTTATCAAAACCTGGTTCGAATTCGAATTCTTTTAATCTTTTTATAAAGTCTTCGATATGACCTGCGCCAGAAGATGTTTGATTAGCTGAACACCAATCTTTAGGACAACCAAGCTCTGTAGTAATAGCATCAGTCATATCATCCCATCTAGAATTATAAATTTTTAATAATTTTTCTAATAAATTTAACCTTTCTTCTTTTGAAGTTTCTTTCCAAGTCTCAAATGCAGATTTTGCTGCTTTGACTGCAGCATTTGTATCATCAGAACTTCCAAGACTTATAATTGCACAAACTTCTTCTGTTGATGGATTAATAACTTCACATTCATTCTTGTTTACTGGCTCAACCCATTTGCCATTGATATAAAATTTTTTTTTATCGAGCATTTATATTTCAAAATTAATTTTTCTTATTATACGTTTATTTACTATAACCATTCAAGAAATTAGATACAGTTTTTAAATTTTAATGATTAATCAATATGTGGTGGTATATTGTATTTATGAAATCACAAAAAATAGAACCAAAGTTTGAAAATAACCAAAATCCACGTATTGGACTTATCGCTTTAGCAACCGATCTAGTGATTGAAAAAGATTTTATAAGTGTAATTAAAGATAAAAAAATAGATTTTTTTGTAAATAGAATAGAATGTTATAATCCCTTAACCAAAGAGAATTTGATCAAAATGTCAGAGAATATTACTCAAGTAACAAGAGATATCTTGCCAGAGCAAAAATTAGACTGTGTTGTATATGCTTGTACATCAGGAACAATTGCAGCAGGGTACGATAATATTAAAAATAAAATACAAGCAGCAAAACCTGAGGCAAAACTTTCAACACCAAGTACAGCAGCTTTGAAAGCATTGAAAAAATTAAATATTAAAAAACTTTCTATATTCACACCTTATAGTAAAAAAGTTAACGATGATGTTGTTGATTATTTTAAATCATCTGGTTTTGAAATCACCTCAAATTCATACTTTGATATTCATTCTGACATGGAGATTGGTAAAGTAGATCAAAATTATCTGTTTGATGTGCTAATAAATTTAGATGTAAGTGAGGCAGATGCTTTATTTGTATCTTGCACTGCTTTACCAGTTCTTCCTTTAATACAAAAATTAGAAGATAAACTTGGAATACCAGTTCTTTCAAGCAATCAGGCTTTAATCTGGGAATCTTTAGAAAACATAGGTGAAAATAAATCTGTAAAAGGATTTGGAAGACTGTTTGATTAATTTATGTCCTTTTCAAAAGAAGAATACAAACAAAGACTATTAAAAGTTCAATCTCTGATGAGAGAGAAAAAAATTGATTTAATCATTTCTCACGACACAAATAATATGAATTATCTTACAGGCTACGATGCTTGGTCTTTTTATTATGCACAATGTGTATTAGTGCACGTTGATTCAAAAGAGCCAATTTGCTTTGTTAGAGATCAGGATGCAGGTGGGGCGTACATAAAGACCTATTTAAATAAAGACAATATTATTGTTTATGATGAGAGTTATATTCATACTTGGCCAAAACATCCCTATGATTACTTGACCAAAGTAATTAAAGAAAAAAAATGGGATAAACTGTCTATTGGAGTTGAAATGGATGCTCATTATTTCACAGCTTTTTGTTATGAAAAGATTAAACAGGGGTTACCAAATGCAAACATTATCGATTCTGATCGACTAGTTAATTGGGCTAGATTAATTAAATCTAATGCAGAAATAAATTATATGAAGTCTGCTGCTTTAATTTCTCAAAAAGGAATGCAAACTGCAATGGAAGTAATTAAACCTGGTACAAGACAATGCGATGCTGTTGGAGAAATTCAAAAGTCTTTATTTTATGGTACAGAAGAATTTGGAGGTGAATATTCTAGTATCGCAACGCTTCTTCCAACTGGAAAAGGTACATCTGCTTCACATTTAACAGCAACCCAAGATAAATTTATTGAAGGTGAAGCAACTATAATTGAACTTTCAGGTGTTTATAAAAGATATCACGCACCTATGGCTCGAACAATTTTATTAGGTAAACCTGATCAATTAAAAATAGATACAATGAATAAAACTATAGAAGCTTTACAAGCTGGAATTAATGCTACAAAACCCGGAAACACAGCAAATGATGTTGCCCAAGCCTTTTGGAAAATATTAGATAAATATGGTATCGAGAAGAAATCAAGAACGGGTTACTCAATAGGTATTGGATATCCACCAGATTGGGGAGAGCATACTTTAAATATTTATAAAGGCGATATGACAGTACTTGAACCAAATGTTTGTTTTCATATGATTGCAGTAATGCAGTTTGGTGATTGGGGGGTAGAAGCATCTGAAGCAATCCGAGTTACCGACAAAGGTTGTGAATTATTCTGTAAATTTCCAAAAGAGCTACATATTAAGAACTATTAGCTATTGATAATTAACTTCTTAAATGTTTTAAACACTAGATGTCTAAAAATACAGAATTCGTTAAGTTCGATAAAGTTGACAAAAGTTACGATGGTAAAGTCTTAGTAGTAAAAGATTTAAATCTTAATATCTCAGAGGGCGAGTTCATTACTATGCTTGGTCCATCTGGTTCAGGAAAAACAACTTGTCTGATGATGTTGGCTGGATTTGAAACACCAACGAATGGTGAAATCTATTTAGATTCTAATCCTATTTCAAATATTCCACCACACAAAAGAGGAATTGGAATGGTTTTTCAAAATTATGCATTGTTTCCTCATATGACAGTTTATGAAAATCTAGCATTTCCTTTAAGAGTCAGAAAAGTTCAAAAAGATGAGATTGATAAAAAAGTAGATAAAGCTTTATCAATGGTTTCTTTATCAGGATTTGAAAGTAGAATGCCAGCGCAATTATCTGGTGGTCAGCAACAAAGGGTAGCTGTTGCAAGAGCTCTAGTATTTGATCCAGCAGTAGTTCTAATGGATGAACCGCTTGGAGCTTTAGATAAAAACTTAAGAGAAAGTATGCAATACGAAATTAAACATATTCATGAAAATATTGGTGTTACTGTAGTTTACGTTACACACGATCAAGGAGAAGCTTTAACAATGTCAAATAGGATCGCAGTTTTTAATGATGGTAAAGTTCAACAATTATCAAGTCCTGATAAATTGTACGAAGAACCAGTTAATTCTTTCGTTGCAGAGTTTATAGGTGAAAATAATACATTTGGAGGAGAAGTAACTGACATTTCAAAAGATGTTTGTAAAGTTAAACTACAAAATGGAGAAATTTTAGCTAATCCAGTTTCGGTAACTTCCAAAGGTGATAAAACAACAGTTTCAATAAGACCTGAGAGGGCATTGATAAATCCAAAAGATAAAATGGATAATAATCAAACGGGAAAAATCGAAGAAGTTATTTACCATGGCGATCACACTAGAGTAAGATTAGATCTTTTAGGTAATAAAGAATTTATTTTAAAAGTTCCAAATAGCTCAAACGAGTTAGATTTAAAATTAGGTAATGAGATTAAAGTAGGATGGAACAGTCAAGACGCAAGAGCTCTAGATCCTAAATAATTTCTTAAATATCCCAGTATTCCTATAACAAAATGGCCTGTTGACTCTGAATATCGTTTTTGTTGTACTTCGCTTATATAAATTAATTTATATTAAACGTTTAAACGGAGGATAAATGAAAAAATTAAGTAAATTATTACTTGCTCTTTCTTTTGCTCTTTCAATAACTTCATCTGCATTTGCGGTTACAGTAGCATCTTGGGGTGGAGCTTATACAGAGTCTCAAAAGC
Organism: uncultured Pelagibacteraceae bacterium; assembly: GCA_902596975.1. Taxonomy (GTDB): domain Bacteria; phylum Pseudomonadota; class Alphaproteobacteria; order Pelagibacterales; family Pelagibacteraceae; genus Pelagibacter. The sequence continues at coordinate 41,316 of CACJWS010000009.1, forward strand.
TAGGGTATGGTGATCCAACTGCAAAAGCTCTTGGTGTTGATATCAACTGGGTAGACTATTCAGGTGGATTATCTGAGATTAAAGCTCAAAAAGAAGCAGGTGCAATTACTTGGGATATTATCGATGTATTCGCATTTGATACTATCAACGGATGTGACGAAGGAATTTTCGTTGAATTCGATTTTGACAAAGACTTCCCTGCAGCTCCAGATGGAACTCCTGCAAGTGAAGATTTCTTTGCTCCAATGCCAAGTAAATGTGCGGTAGGAAACATTTTATATTCTTGGAACTATGCTTACAACGTAAACAATGTTGACGGCACACCATCGACTATAAAAGATTTCTTTAACACTAAAAAATTTCCAGGAAAAAGAGCTATTTACAAATCTGCTCTAACAAACCTAGAAATAGCATTAGCTGGTGACGGTGTTTATATGGGTAAAGGTGGATCAGAGATCTACAAATTACTAGAAACTGAAGCTGGTGTTAATAGAGCTATGAATAAAATTAAAGAGCTTTGTACAGATCCAAATGGTGGATGTGTATTCTGGTCTGCAGGTGCTCAACCACCAGAATTATTAGTATCTGGTGAAGTTGTTATGGCAACTGGTTGGAATGGAAGATTCTTTAATGCTGAAATCGGTGAAGGTGCTCCAATTAAACAAGTATGGGATGGACAAGGTCTTGACTATGAATATTTCGCACTTGTTAAAGGTGGACCAGATGAAGCAAATGCTAAAAAAGCTTTAGCAATGATGACTAACACTGAAATGTTAGCTGGAAGTGCTAAATATATTGCATATGCTCCATACAGATTATCATCTTTAGAAATTATCAAAGCAAATGAGCCTTGGTACAAAGATGGTAAAACTGAAATGATGCCACAAATGCCAACTGCTCCTTCAAACACTAAAAAATACTTTTTAGTTGATCCATTTTTCTGGGCTGATAACGGTACAGAACTTGGTGAGAAGTGGGAAGCTATGAAAGCTGGTCTATAAAAGAGTATAAAAGACTAGAATAATATAATATATATAGGGCGACTTTTTTAAGTCGCCCTTTTTATTTATGAGCAGCGAAACAAAACAAATACTTACAACTGACGGAATTCCTTTAGAGATAAGTTTAAAAAAAGCTGAAAGAAAAAACAAAATTAAAGCATTTTTACTTGTTGCGCCATTACTACTTTTTTTGATTATTACTTATATTTTTCCAATCGGAGAAATGTTTACAAGAAGTATTGATGATAAAATGATTACAAACATGCTTCCAAAAACATTTAAGTCTATGGAGACATGGGACGGTAAAGAACTTCCATCTGAAGAAGTATTTGCTTCATTTTTATCTGATTTTAAAATTCTTGTAGAAAAAAAAGAACATGGAAAACTTGCTCAAAGACTTAATAAAGAAAAAAATGGGTTCAACACCATCACAAAAAAATTATTCAGACAGGTAAAAAGAAATAAAATTGACGAGACACAAAGTATTAAAGAACAAATAATGAAAGTTCATAAGAGATGGAGAAATGTAGAATATTGGCAAGCTATTAAAAGGACTGCACCTCCTTACACTTCAGCTAAATATTTAAAAGCTATGGATATGTATTTGAATGAAGATAACAAAATTACTCAAGTTAGTGAAGATAGAAGAATACATAGAATTTTATGGTTGAGAACTGTAGAGGTTGCTTTCTTTGTTACTGTATTCTGTTTCTTAATGGGTTACCCAATAGCCCATTTACTAGCAACACTTCCAATGAAGTATAGTAATTTATTAATGATTTGTGTTCTTCTTCCGTTTTGGACGTCGTTATTAGTTAGAACAGCTAGCTGGATGATTTTGCTTCAACAGCAAGGAGTAGTTAATGATTTCTTTGTATTGATTGGCCTTGTGTCAGACGATAATAGGCCAGAAATGATGTACAACAAAGTCGGAACTTATGTTGCTATGACACAAATTCTATTACCATTTATGGTTTTACCACTTTACAGTGTGATGAAAACTATCTCGCCAAGTTTAATGAGAGCAGGTAAATCTCTTGGCGGAACACCTTTTGTGGCTTTTTGGAAAGTATATTTTCCATTAACCATACCAGGTATCGGGGCAGGGTGTCTTTTAGTTTTTATTTTAGCAATTGGATACTACATCACACCCGCTTTAGTTGGGGGAGCATCAGGAACCTTAATTAGTAACCAAATTGCATATCATATGAAAACTACTTTAGATTGGAGTTTTGCTTCAGCGATGGGGCTTATGTTGCTTGGAGGAGTTTTGGTTATCTATTGGCTTTATAATAAATTAGTTGGAGTTGATAATATTAAGTTAGGTTAGTATGGCATTACCAAAGTATACAGAAACTAGATATAGAATTTGGCACTACTTTTACATTGCCATATGTACTTTTGTTTTTATTTTTTTAATAGCACCTTTGTTTGTAATATTTCCATTATCATTTAATGCAGAAGAGTTTCTTGTTTTTTCAGAAGGAATGAAGAATTTAGACCCAGATGCTTTTTCATTAAGATGGTACAAGGATATGGTTTACGGTACAAAGAACCCATGGGGTCTTGCTGCAAAGAATAGTTTTATTATTGCTATATTTGCAACTTTAGGGTCAGTAATTTTAGGAACGGTTGCTGCATTAGGATTGAGCAGCAGACACATGCCCTTTAAAGGAATAATAATGGCAACTTTGATTTCACCAATGATAGTTCCACTTATTATATCAGGTGTTGCAATATTCTTTTTTATGGCAAAAGCAGGTTTAGCGGCAACTCATACAGGAATAGTTTTAGCTCATATAATTTTGGGAACACCTTTTGTTGTAATTACTGTTACTGCAACATTATCAGGTTTCGATCATAGTGTAACAAGAGCGGCAGCTAGTTTAGGCAGTAACCCAGTAAATACATTTATGAAAGTAACACTTCCGTTGATTTTACCTGGAGTAATATCAGGAGGTTTGTTTGCTTTTGTAACTTCTTTTGATGAAGTTGTAGTCGTTTTATTTTTAGCTGGTCTTGAAAATACAACTATTCCAATTCAAATGTGGACAGGTTTAAGAGAACAATTAAGCCCTACAATTCTAGCAGTTGCTACATGTTTAATTGTTTTATCGACCTTAATATTGATAAGTGCTGAATTATTAAGAAGAAGATCAGAACGTTTAAGAGGAATTAATAGATAATTAATTTACCGACTCGATTACAGTCGCAATACCCATACCTAAACCGATGCATTGAGTAGATAAAGCGTATTTCTTATTTTCACGTCTAAGCAAATCAGCAGCTTTGCCAGTAATTCTAGCTCCTGTTGCTCCTAGAGGGTGTCCTAGAGCTAACGCTCCACCATCCAAATTAGCTTTCTTTTGATCGATACCAAGATCTTTTAAGCATGCTATTGATTGAGAAGCAAAAGCTTCATTAATCTCTACAATATCGATATCATTAATTGATAAATTTGCTCTCTCTAATGCTTTCTTAGTTGCTCCTATAGGTCCAAGTCCCATTACATCTGGCTCACATCCTTTAACTCCAGTTGAAACAATTCTAGCTAAAATCTCTAAACCATTTTCTTTTGCATAGCTTTCTTCACATATCAATGTTGCTGCTGCTCCATCGGTAAGAGGTGAGGATGTTGCTGCAGTAACAGTTCCTTCTTGATCAAATGCAAGTTTTAAACCATCTAAAGTTTCTTGATTACTTTTTGGACGTATGTTTCCATCTTTTGTGCAACCAGCGATTTCAACGATTTCATTTTTAAATTTACCATTAACTTCAGCTTCATTGGCTTTTTGATGACTTTGAATTGCAAACTCTTGTTGCTCAGTTCTTGAAATTTTATATCTCTTGGCAACATTTTCAGCAGTAATTCCCATTGAAAAATAAACATTTGGATTTTCTTTATCTGTGTAAGGATAAGGTATTGGTTCAAAGCCAGTTGTAACTCTAGTCATACTTTCAACACCTCCACATACGAAAACTTTTCCTGCGCCCATTGCTATTTTACCTACTGCAACATGAATAGCTTCCATAGAAGAACCACACCATCTATCGACGGTCATTCCAGAAGTATGTATTTCCATTCCAGATAAAAATGTTGTGAGTTTCCCAATATTAAAACTCTGCTCTCCAACCTGGAAAGCACACCCAACAACAATATCTTCTATATCAGCAGGATTTACTTCAGTTTTAGATACAAGATTTTTAACAACTTCTGCAAACATATTTACAGGCTTAACATCAATTAATTCACCTTTTCTTGCCATTGTAAAAGGTGATCTTGAATATCCTGCTATAACTGCTCTTTTCATATAAGACTTATACCTACTAATTATTATTTTGAAAATGGTAAAGAGGACACAATTCCTTTTCTTAATTTATTATCAGGAGTGTGAACTAAAACTTCTGATCCTGTTTTGCAAAATTCATTTAAAATCATAGATAAACCAATATTTTTTTTGAATTTTGGAGAATAAATCCCTGAAGTAATTTTACCAATTAATTTCTTATCTTTTGAATAAAGTGGAAAAGGAATTGAACATGGAGGACAATCTACACCATCAAATAATACCCCTTTTAATTTTTGTTTTACACCTTGTTTCTTAATATTATCTAAAGCATTTTTTCCTATGAAATCATGATCGCTTTTGTCACTACAATATTTTTCTAAGTTACATTCAATTGGATTATTTTCTTTTGTAAAATCATTTCCATATGACATTAATCCTGCTTCTATTCTGTCAATTAAATTTGGGCATCCTGGAGCAATGTTAAATTCTTTCCCCGCTTTCCATATTATATCCCAAATTTTTTCTCCCATTTCATTTTTGTCGAAGTAATCTTCAAAGCATTTAAAATAAATCTCAAATCCATCTTGTTTGCTATATCCTGATCTTGCAATAACTTGTTTAGTTCCTAAAAAATCAAATATTCTAAAATTAAAAAATTTTAATTTTCTAATATCTTCTCCGAATATTGATGTCATCAAATCTTCAGACTTTGGACCTTGTACTGCAAGAGGATATACATCTGGTTCTGTTATGCTCACATTTAGATTTAAACCAACTGCAATACCTTTTGCCCAAAGCAATACATCAGAATCTGCTATTGAAATCCAAAACATATCATCATCTAACTTTAACAACACTGGGTCATTTATCATTCCAGCATTTTCATCTATCATAGGAATATAAAAACATTTTCCAGTCTCCATATTTTTTAAAGATCTTGGCGTCATTTTTTGTACTAATAAACTAGCGTCTGGACCTGATATCTGAACTTGTCTTTGACAAGAAACATCCCATAGCTGAACATGCTCATTTAAATGCCAATAATCATCCTCAACAGATTTCTGAAATCTTTTTGGTAAGAGCATATGATTTACAACAGTAAAATCAGTTACACCACATTCTTCTACTCTCTTGGTGTAAGGAGTTCTTCTTATTCTCCTAGACATATTTAGTTTTGTGCTAATTTTGCTTTGTATCAACGAAGCCATATATTATTTTGACCACCAAACTGTATAGCTGTTAGGAGAAATTATTATTGGCAAGTGATAATTTTTTTTATTATCGGTCATTTTAAATTTTATGACTATTTCACCCACAATTTTTTTCTTTTTAAAGTATCTTTTAATATTACAAATCATTTCATAATCGCATTTGCAATCTTTTTTGCTAAGATTAAAATGCTTAGTAATCCTACCATTTCCATCAGTCTTTGTATTCAAAAAAAGCTTTTTTAATTTTGAGGATTGTATTTGATAAATCTTTACTTTAACGTTGCTTGCATGATTTCCATCAGACCCATTCAATAAATGTGAGCTAAATTTTGCCATTTTACTCTATTGACGATTTCTCTCTCTTGCTGGCCACAGCAGCAACAATTGGACTTAATACTGGTTTAGCTTTTACATTTACACAAGCAGTTTTACCGCTTGCAATAGCTCTTTTTAGTGCTGGACCCAATTCTTCTCTTTTCGTCACTAATTCTCCATGACCCCCAAAGCCTTCAAATATACTGTGGAAGGGTATATCTCTAAAGTCTGTTGCAACTCTTTTTCCACTTTCAAATAATCTTTCTTGTTGTTGCCCAATTGATGCTAAGCCACCATTATTGTCAATAACAACAACAATTGGTTTCTTTTCAAAAAATGCAGTTTCTATAGACATGCCTCCAGATAAAAAGGCACCATCTCCACTAATTAAAATTACATTCGATTTAGGGTTATTATTTTTTGCAGATAATGCAAATGATACACCAACACCCAGCATACTAAATGTGCCTGGATGTAAA
>CACJWS010000010.1 GCA_902596975.1 uncultured Pelagibacteraceae bacterium
GCATCTATTAAAAGTATTAAAAAATAAAAAATGTAATGTTTCACTAGATTCGAGAAAAAGTTTTGTAATGGAGAAAGCTTCTAAAATAAAAGTAGATCTTATTAATGATGTATCTGGTCTAAATTATGATCCTGAAACTATAAATTATTTAAAAAGGACAAAAAAACCTTTCGTAATCCATCACATGAGAGGAACACCAAAAGATATGCAAACAAAACCTTCATACAATAATGTATTACTAGATATTTATGATTTCTTTGAAAATAAATTAAGATACTTAAGAAAAGAAGGTATTAAACATAATAATATTATATTAGATCCAGGAATTGGATTTGGAAAAAATTTGAAACATAATATTACCCTTTTAAAGAATATTTCTATCTTTCATTCATTGGGTCTTCCTATAATGTTAGGTTTATCAAGAAAAAGATTTATTAAAGATATTTCAAAAGAAAATGATACCAAAGAAAGAATTGGCGGAACCGTATCTGCATGCATCCAAGCATACCTTCAAGGAGTTCAAATTCTAAGAGTTCACGATGTCAAAGAAATTAATCAAGCATTCAAAGTTTTTAGAGAGTTACAAAATTAAAAATGATTAAAAAATATTTTGGCACAGACGGGATTAGAGGTAAAGTCAATGACTCAAAGATAAATGGAGAAATGTTTTTTAAATTTGGCTTAGCGGCTGGAACATACTTTAAAAATTTAAAAAAAAGTAAACAAACAGCAATTATTGCAAAAGATACAAGATTATCAGGTTATACTCTCGAACCTGCATTGGTATCTGGATTAGCTTCAGCAGGAATGCATATTTATACTTTGGGACCGCTACCGACAAATGGTTTAGCAATGTTAACCAAAAAAATGAGAGCAAATATGGGAATAATGATAACTGCATCACACAATCCGTATTACGACAATGGATTAAAATTATTTGGACCTGACGGACTTAAACTTTCTGATAAAATCGAAAAAAGAATAGAAAAGTTAATTGACTCTAAAATTGCTAAAAATCTATCAATACCTATTCAACTAGGTAGAGTTAAAAGATTAGAAGATGCAAACCAAAATTATATAAAAATATTAAAACAAAATTTCCCATCTTCATTTAGTTTAAAAGGTATAAAAATCGCTTTAGATTGTGCAAACGGCGCTGGTTACAAAGCTGGACCCGAATTATTTAAATCATTAGGGGCTAAATTATTCAAAACCGGAACTTCTCCCAACGGATTAAATATTAATCTTAAATCTGGATCTACTTATCCAAGTAAAATTTGCAAAATGACCAAAAAAAATAAAGCTCATATAGGAATCGCGTTAGACGGCGATGCAGACAGAATTATCGTTTGTGATGAAAATGGTAAAATTATTGATGGGGATAAAATTCTTGCAATGCTGGGTGAAAGATGGAAAAGAAAAAAGATTTTAAAAGGTGGAGTGATTGGGACATTAATGTCGAATTATGGTTTAGAAAATTTTTTTAAAAAAAATAAAATTAAGTTTTTAAGATCAAATGTAGGTGATCGTTATGTTAAAGAAAAAATGAAAAAAAATAAATTTAATTTAGGAGGCGAGCAATCAGGACACATAATTCTTGGAAAGTTTGCTACAACTGGTGATGGATTATTAGTCGCTTTAGAAATCCTTTTTTCTTTAAGAAAAACAAAAAAAGCTAGCAAACTTTTTGATAAGTTTAAACCCACCCCTCAAGTATTAGAAAATGTAGAAGTTAAAGATAAATCTGTAATCAATAGTGCAAAATGTAAAAAAGCGATTTCTGAAGCAAATAAAATTATGAAAAATAAAGGTAGAATATTAGTTAGAAAATCAGGTACTGAACCTAAAATAAGAATTATGAGTGAGTCAGACGACTCAAGTTTAAATAAATTATGTGTTAATATAATTAAAAAATCTATTCAGTAAATTGAAAATCAAATCTAAAATATTAATAATTGCAGGATCAGACTCCTCTGGAGGAGCAGGGATTCAAGCAGATATAAAAACAATTACTTCTTTAGGTTCTTATGCTATGACAGCAGTTACAGCAGTTACAGCCCAAAACACGAAAGGTGTACATTCTATAGTTTCAATACCTAGTAAAGAAATTTCTAATCAAATAGAATTTACCTCAAAAGATATTAAGCCAGACTCAATAAAAATTGGAATGCTACATTCTACTCAAGTAGTAAATTCAGTGATAAAATCATTAAAAAAATTAAAATTAAAAAAGATAATATTAGATCCTGTTATGGTGGCCAAAGGTGGAGCTAAACTTATTGATGATAAAGCAATTTTAGTGTTGAAAAAAAAACTTATTAAAAGGGTAGATCTAATTACACCCAATATTCCCGAAGCAGAAATACTAACTAAGATAAAAATCCAATCTATTTTGGATATGAAAAATGCTGCTAAAATATTGTTAGAATTAGGTGCTAAGAATGTTTTAATTAAAGGTGGACACTTAGGTTCAAAAAATATGAATGATATTTTTGTAAATAAAAAAGAAATTGTAATATTTACAAATAAAAAAATTAAAACAAAAAATACTCATGGAACTGGATGTACATTATCAAGTGCAATTGCAACATATTATGGATGTGGAAAAACTATAAAGAAATCTTGTGAGTTAGGTATTAGATATGTAAACAATGCCATTAGGAAAAGACCAAACTTTGGAAAAGGAAATGGACCAATTAACCATTTAAATAGTTTTATAATAGAAAAGAAATTTAGATGAATAATGTAGTTGTTGTAGGGTCCCAGTGGGGAGATGAAGGAAAAGGGAAAATAGTTGATTGGTTATCCAGTGAAGCAGACGTTGTCATAAGATTCCAAGGAGGACACAATGCTGGTCACACATTAGTCATAGATGGTGTTACTTATAAATTAAGATTATTACCATCTGGTATTGTAAGAAAAAATAAAATTTCTATTATAGGAAATGGAGTTGTTGTAGATCCTTGGGCGCTTTTGGATGAAATTGAAGAGGCTAAATCTAAAGGTGTAGAGATTAATGAAAATAATCTGATTTTATCTGAGGCTGCCACATTAATTTTACCATTTCATAGAGAGATGGATGAAATTAGAGAGGACTCTGCTGGTAAGTCAAAAATTGGAACTACTAGAAGAGGTATTGGTCCAGCATATGAAGATAAAGTAGGAAGAAGATCTATTAGAGTAATGGACCTAGCATCAAAACAAAATCTAGAAAATCGATTATCACTAGTACTTGAACATCATAATGCTATCCGAAAAGGATTGGGTAAGCCAATATATGAAAAAGATAAACTAATTGGAGAATTATTAAAAATAGCCCCAAATATTTTAAAATATTCTGCACCCGTTTGGAGAAAGATAGATCAATTTAAATCAGAAAATAAAAAAATATTATTCGAGGGAGCTCAAGGAATATTACTTGATGTCGATCACGGAACTTATCCATATGTAACTTCATCCAATACGGTTGCAGCTTCAGCAGCAACAGGATCTGGATGTGGTCCAAACTCAATAAATTATGTATTAGGAATTACAAAAGCATACACAACTAGGGTAGGTGAAGGACCTTTCCCAACAGAATTGACAGATGATATTGGTAATCATTTAGGTAAAAAGGGACATGAATTTGGAACTGTTACAAGCAGAAAAAGGAGATGTGGATGGTTTGATGGAGTTTTAGTAAGACAAACTATAAAGATTTCAGGTATTGATGGAATAGCATTAACTAAATTAGATGTATTAGATGAACTTGATGAAATAAATCTTTGTGTGGCTTATAAGCTAAATAAAAATGAAATAGATTATTTTCCTGCTGCTGTAGAAGATCAGTTAAATGTCAAACCAGTTTACAAAACATTCAAAGGTTGGAAATCTAAAACTCAAGGAATAAAAAAATTTGAAGATTTACCTAATAATGCAAAGATTTATGTAAAAGCTATTGAAGAGTTCATTGAGACAAAAATTTCCAGTATTTCAACAAGCCCAGAGAGAAAAGATACTATTCTTTTAGTAGATCCGTTTAACTATTAAAAAACAGCAGTTTAATTTGCGGGTAGAAGGTTTTTTGATTTAGCAGAGTTAAGCATATGTTTTTGAAGCTTTTCAAATGCTTTATTTTCAATTTGTCTTATTCTTTCTCGACTTATTTTGAATTTCTTACTTAAATCCTCCAAAGTTATTGGATCATCTGTCAATCTTCTTGAGTAAAGTATTTCTTTTTCTCTTTCATTTAAAATTTTAATAGAATCTTGCAGAAGATCTTTTCGTTGTTCCATTTCTTCATTTTGTGCAAATTTAAGCTCTTGATCCATGTCATTGTCTACTACCCAATCTTGCCATTCATCACCATCTTCTCCAATAGGTGCATTTAAAGACTGCTCTTTTCCTGATAGCCTTCTATTCATAGATACTACTTCTTGTTCACTAACATCTAATCTATTTGCTATATCCTTAACGTGTTCATCACGTAAGTCGCCCTCAGTTCTAGGTGCAATTTGATTTTTTAACTTCTTCAAGTTGAAAAAAAGCTTTTTCTGAGCTGTCGTAGTTCCAATTTTCACTAAGCTCCATGATCTTAGGATATATTCTTGAATAGAAGCTTTAATCCACCACATTGCATAAGTTGCAAGTCTAAAACCTTTTTCTGGTTCAAATTTTTTAACAGCTTGCATCAAACCCACGTTACCTTCTGAAATCATTTCATTAAGAGGCAAACCATAGCCTTTGTAACCCATCGCTATTTTAGCAACTAGTCTTAAATGACTTGTAACAAGTTTTTCAGCTGATTTAACATTTCCTGTAGTTTGCCAGTTTTTAGCAAGCATATATTCTTCTTCTGCATCTAGCATAGGAAATTTTTTAATTTGGGCTAGATATGCTGCTAAACCACCTTCATTCGAAAGAGTAGGCAAATTGTATGTATTATTGCTCATCGGAAGTATTTATGTAATAGAGAAATTTTTTTTTACAATCGTTTTATTTACTTAATTTTCTTAGTTTTTTTAAGATATCACTTAACTCATTTGGAATATTTGACGAAAATTCTAATCTTTCCTCTGTACTAGGATGGTCAAATCCCAACTGTCTTGCATGCAAAAATTGTCTATCTAGATTTAAAATTTTATTATTAAGATCTTCATCAATGTTTTTAAATTTTTTAAATTTCTTTTTATATTTTTTATCTCCAAGAATATTATTACCTTTGTAAGACATATGAACTCTTATTTGATGTGTTCTCCCAGTTTCTAATTTACATTGTACAAAACTAAAGGTTGGAACTTTATCATTCTCAAAAAGCTCTAAAGTTTCATAGTGTGTAATTGCTTTTTTACCTTTGCTAGATGATACTTCCATCATTTGTCTGTTTTTTGAACTTCTAGTTATGAATGTTTCAATCGTTCCTTTTTGGGGTCTTAATTTTCCCCATATTAAAGTTTGATAAACTCTTGTTATAGTATGCTCGGAAAACTGAATTGATAATTTTTCGTGAGTTGAATTATTTTTTGCAATTACAATTAATCCTGATGTATCTTTATCAATTCTGTGAACTATACCAGGTCTAAGCTCATCTCCTATGTTAGATAAATTTTTACTATCATAATTCATTAATGCGTTAACTATAGTATTATCATAATTACCAGCACCAGGATGCATTGAAATTCCAGAAGGCTTGTCAATTACGATTAAGTCTTCATCTTCATAAATTATATTTAATTTAAAATCATAAGGTTTTAAACTTTGTTTCTTAGGTTCAACAATTTTAAGTTCAATTTTGTCATTTAATTTGGTTTTAATTGAAGGGTCTTGGACAATTTTCTCATTAATTTTTAATTTACTATTTAGTATTAAATTTTTTACTCTATTTCTGCTTAAGCTTTTATCATGATTTGCTAATATCAAGTCTACTCTCTTGTTATTATCGTCTTCTTTAACAATAAAATTGATGATATTTTTCATAAATTATTATATTTAATAATAATGCGTTCGTAGCTCAACTGGATAGAGCGCCAGATTTCGGCTCTGGAGGTTCAGGGTTCGACTCCTTGCGGGCGCACCACTATTCGCCCATATTAATAAGAGTTCCCTTATTTTTTGCAACATTGAAAGAATAATAGAATAATACAATTGATAATACAAAGTAAACTCCATTCCACATGAAAGCATAATATATATTTTGAATATCTACAGTTTGATTAATCAAAATATTTCTTGCCTCTTCAAATATATATACCAGTGGTAGTAGATAAGCTATCTTCTGGAACACCTCTGGCAATATTTCAATTGGATAATAAATGCATCCAAATGGAGCTAATAAAAACATTGTAGACCATGCTATATTTTCAAAAGAGGGTCCATATCTTAATAGACCAGCAGATACCAGGATGCCGAGTGTTATTCCAAATAAATATAGGCTCAAAAATAAAAAGAATAAAAATATTCCTAAATCTAAAATTGAAATACCGAATAATGGAGAAGTTAAAAGCACTGCTGGTATTAAACCTATAAGAGCTCTAATTAAAGCTGTAGCAACAAGTGAAGTTAATATTTCACCGATTTTCATTGGCGCAATAAATAAATTTGTAAAGTTTCTGCTCCAAATCTCTTCAAGAAATAGCATATTAAATCCAATGCTTGTTCTGAAAAGAAAATCATAAAGGATTGCGCACGTTAATATAACTCCTACCGCATTATTATAATATGTTGTATGTGTAGCAAAAAAATTTGAGATAAATCCCCATAAAGTAATTTGAATAGTAGGCCAATAAACAAGATCTAAAACTCTTGGGAAAGATCTGGTAATTAAATAAAAATGTCTTAAAAAAAGACCATACATTCTAGTTAAGCTCATTTTTGCTCCTTGATAATTTTAAAAAAACTTCCTCTAGGTTTTTTCTGCCATGTTTATTGATTAATTCTTTAGGATTTCCTTCATCGATAATAATCCCATCCTTCATCATTAGAATTGATTTACAAAGCCTAGTGACTTCATTCATATTATGAGAGGCAAGAAGTATAGATATTTTTTTTTCTTTTTTATAATCTTCCAAAAAAGATCTAACAAAATCACCCACTTCCGGATCTAATGATGCAGTTGGCTCATCTAATAGCAATACTTTTGGTTCGTTGATTAATGCTTTTGCCAAACTTACTCTATTTTTTTGTCCAGATGATAATTCACCTGTAATGCTATTAAGCAAATCTTCTAATCTTAATTTTTCTGATAAAAATTCGATCCTCTCATTAATATTATTTATTTTGTATAATTTTCCATAAACAGTTAGATTTTGTTTAACCGTAAGTTTTTTTGGTAATTCAATATATGGAGATATGAAGTTAATCTGTTCCAAGATTTCAATTCTATTCCCTTCCAATTTTTGACCATTTATTAAAATTTCTCCACTAGTTGGTTTTAAAAGTCCCAATAACATGCCTATCGTTGTTGTTTTTCCTGAGCCATTTGGACCTAATAGACCTAAAATTTCGTCTTCTTTTATGTTAAAACTTATACCTTTGACAGCTTCATTCTTTCCGTAATTTTTTTTTATATTTTTAACTTCTACTAAATTTTTCATTTTTTTGATGCTCTAAAAAGTCTATCGTTAATCACTAATCCAAAGTTTTGGTTTGGTATTCTTTGTACAGCTATTTTTTTGTAACCTAACTTCTTAATTTTTCTTAATGTTTTATATAAATTTTTAACACTCTCCATTAGGTTATTTGTCTTACTTAAGTAAAAATAATTCTTATTATTTTCTTCTCTCTTCTTAATTAGGATAAAAGCCTCATCTTTTTTTATTTTAACTGCGTTTAATCTAATAGGTATACCTGGTGAATAATGAATTCTTCTTCTCCCTGGAGAACTTATGTTACTTTTAGCATACAATTTAGTTTTTAAATTTGTTTTTAATTTTTTATTTAATATAGAAATATTTAAACCACCCAATCTTAAGATTTGGGGTTTTTTTACTAAACTTATAATCGTAGATTCAACACCAATTTTTGATCTTCCACCTTCTAGAATAAATTTAATTTTTTCTCCAAATTCATCATATACGTCATCTTTTGTTACTGGACTTATTCCTTCAGAGATATTTGCGCTTGGCGCTGCTAAGGGATATTTTAAAGATTTTAATAACTTTCTGGCAGTTCGGTGACTTGGAAATCTTACACCTAACGTTTTTTTGTTATTAGTAACATTTTTTGAAATTTTACTTTCATTTTTAAGTTTTAATATAAATGTAATTGGACCCGGGCATAACGAATTATAAAGTTTATAAAACAAAGTATTAGTCTTACAATCTTTCTCCAAATCTTTAATATTATAGTAATGAACAATTAAGGGGTTATCGGCTGGTCTTCCTTTTAATTTAAATATTCTTTTGGTAGCTTTATCAGAATAGGCATTAGCAGCTAATCCATAGACAGTTTCCGTAGGTATTCCAATACATTCGTGATTATTTAAATATTTTACTGCTTTTTTAATATTTGAATCATTAATTTTCATATAATATTACAAATTATTATATGAATGAAAAAATTTTACCAGATGATATTGAATCAAAATCTTTGAGTGAACTCACAGATATAGCAGATCGTTTAATACAAGAATTAGAAAGTAAAAAAAATTTGGAAGAATCTATTGATGATTATCAATATTTAATAAAGTTAAATAATTTAATAGAGAAAAAATTTCAAAAGGATTCAAAAAATATATCTGAAAGTACCAAGCAAAAAATTGAAGAATTAACCTCAAAAAAAAATGAAAAAAAAATTAGTCAAAACTGTTAATGAAGTAAATAAATTTTTAAAAAATTACTTAGCAAAACAAAAAAAAACAGATCTAATTATACCTATTAAGTATGGTTTATTTCCTGGAGGAAAAAAAATAAGATCTAAGCTTATTTTTGATGTTGGAAAAATTTTTAATGTCGAAAAAAAATATCTTTTATATTTAAGTTCAGCTGTTGAATGTATACACGCTTATTCACTAATACATGACGATTTACCGTGTATGGATGATGATGATATGAGAAGAGGCAAGCTAACTACACATAAAAAATTTGGAGAATCAACAGCTGTTTTAGCTGGAAACTCCCTTTTGACATTAGCTTTTGAAATTTTATCTGATCCAAAGTTCAATATAAATAACAATAAAAAAATATCCCTAATAAATTTAATATCTCAATCATCAGGTCACCAAGGAATAGCTGGAGGTCAATTTTTGGATTTAAATTATGAAAGAAAAAAAGTTTCTAAACAAAAAGTTATAGATATGGAGATTAAAAAGACTGGAAAATTATTTTCATTCAGCTGTTTGTCTCCAGTTATTTTGACAAATAAAAAAGATCAAATAAAAAAATTCTCAATTATTGGTGAAAAAATTGGCTTACTTTTTCAAATTGCAGATGATTTAATTGATTATAGCAGTACATCAAAAACTGCAGGAAAAAAAACAAATAAAGATTCAAAAAGGGGAAAAGCAACATTAATAAGTTTACTAGGATATAAAAATGCTATTAAATATGCGTCAAAACTAAAAAAAGAAATATTTAATAGTTTAGTTAGCTATGGAAATAATGCTAGTGATTTAAAAGAGACAATTGAATTTATATTAAGTAGAAATAAATAAATGCATAATTATAAACATTTAAATAATATTAATTTCCCTTCAGATATAAAAAAACTCAATAATGAAGAATTAAAAGTTCTATCAGAAGAAGTAAGAAGTGAAATGATTGATGCTGTTTCAAAAACAGGTGGTCATCTAGGTGCGGGCTTAGGTGTTGTAGAATTAACAGTAGCACTTCATCATGTTTTTGACACACCTAAGGACAAATTGATATGGGATGTTGGTCATCAATCATACCCTCATAAAATTTTAACAGGAAGAAAAGATAAAATACGAACTTTACGACAAGGAAGTGGATTATCTGGTTTTACAAAGCGATCGGAAAGTGAATTTGATCCTTTTGGTGCAGCTCATAGCTCCACTTCTATTTCTGCTGGATTTGGTATTGCAACAGCAAATAAATTATCAAATAAATCAGATCAGGTTATAGCAGTTATTGGTGACGGTGCCATGAGCGCAGGAATGGCATATGAAGCTATGAATAATGCTGGAGACTCAAAAACAAAAATGATCGTAATTTTGAATGACAATGATATGTCAATTGCAAAACCAGTTGGCGCAATGAAATCTTATCTTGCTAAAATTTTTTCAGGTAAGATTTATTTTAGTTTCAGAGAAACAGTTAAAATGATTATTTCATCATTTTCAAAAAGATTTAGCAAAAAGGCTGGAAAGGCTGAAGATTTTTTGAGATCGGCTGTCACAGGTGGTACATTATTTAATTCATTAGGTTTTTATTATGTTGGTCCAATTGATGGTCATGATTTAGATGTACTATTGCCAATTTTAAAAAATGCAAAAGAAAGCAATCATAATGGTCCAATACTAATTCATATAAAAACTCAAAAAGGGAAAGGATATAGTTTTGCTGAAAAATCTGATGATAAGTATCATGGAGTTGCAAAATTTGATGTTCAAACTGGAGTTCAACAAAAATCAACAACTAAGACTCCTGCTTTTACAAAGGTATTTGCAAATACATTAATAGAGCATGCAAAGAAAGATAGTAAAATTGTAGGTATAACTGCTGCTATGCCATCTGGTACAGGAATGGACGCATTTAGTAAAGTTTTCCCGGACAGAACTTTTGATGTTGGAATTGCTGAACAACATGCTGTTACTTTTGCTGCGGGTTTAGCAACAGAGGGTTATAAGCCTTATGCAGCAATTTATTCAACATTTTTACAAAGAGCTTATGATCAGGTAGTTCATGACGTTGCAATTCAAAGTTTACCAGTAAGATTTGCAATTGATAGAGCTGGTTTAGTTGGCGCCGATGGAGCCACTCATGCAGGTGCTTTTGATATTACATATTTATCAACTTTACCTAATTTTATTGTTATGGCAGCAAGTGATGAAGCAGAATTGGTAAGAATGGTCAATACGTCAGTAGATATTAATAATCAACCATGTGCATTTAGATATCCAAGAGGAAATGGAGCAGGTTTAGAATTACCTGATATCAACGAAAAAATAGATATTGGAAAAGGTAGAGTTATAAGAGAAGGCAAGAAAGTTGCCTTAGTAAGTTTTGGTAACAGATTAAAAGAATGTTTATTGGCTGAAGAAGGTTTAAAAAAAATGGGAATTAATCCAACAATTATAGATGCTAGATTTGCAAAACCTCTGGATGAAAATCTTATGTGGCAAGTTGCAACAAATCATGAAGTACTAATTACGTTGGAAGAAGGCTCTATAGGAGGTTTTGGAGCTCATGTAAATCATTTTTTAAATGAAAAGAATTTATTAGATAATAATATAAAATTTAGATCAATGATTTTGCCTGATAAATTTTTAGACCAAGATAAACCAGAAGAAATGTATAAAGAAGCTGGTCTAGATGCTAAATCTATTGAAGCGAAGGTTTTAGAAACTCTAAATTCTAAAGTATTAATTAAAAAAACTAATTAATTGCCACATTGAGCTTTATTCATTAAGTAGTGATCAAGAATTACACAATGCATCATTGCTTCGCCAATAGGCACTGCTCTAATACCTACACATGGATCATGTCTCCCTGTGACTGAAATTGAAGTATTTTTTCCAAATTTATTAATTGTTTTTCTTTGAGAAAGAATTGATGAAGTTGGTTTTACTGCAAAAGAAACTATTATTTCTTGACCACTAGAAATACCTCCAAGAATTCCACCAGCATTATTCGATTTAAATTTTGTTTTCTTTCCTGTTTGGGACATTTCATCAGAATTTTGTTCACCAGAAAGTTGAGCAGAGTTCATTCCTGATCCTATATTTACCCCTTTTACTGCGTTAATACTCATCATTGCTGATGCTAGATCCATATCTAATTTTGAATAAATTGGAGCTCCTAATCCGACAGGAACACCTCTTGCTCTTACTTCAATAATAGCCCCACATGATGAGCCAGCTTTTCTTATCCCAAGTAAATATTTTTCCCATAATTTTAAAACTGTTTTATCAGGACAAAATAAAGGGTTTTTTGTGATGAAACTGTCATTCCATTTTTCTGTGTCACATCCTAATATTCCTAATTGTGTTACGGCTCCAATTACACTGTACTTTTTCCCAATAATATTTTGCAAAACTTGTTTTGCTATTGCCCCTGCTGCCACTCTTGAAGCAGTCTCTCTCGCTGAATGTCTACCTCCACCTCTATAATCTCTAATTCCATACTTTTTAAAATATGTATAATCAGCATGACCAGGTCTAAATTTATCTTTAATATTTTTATAATCTCTAGAACGCATATCTTTATTGAAGATAATCATTGAGATAGGTGTACCAGTTGTTTTGCCCTCAAATGTTCCTGATAAAATTTCTACTTTATCATCCTCTTTTCTTTGGGTTGTGAATTTTGACTGACCAGGCTTTCTTTTATTTAATTCTAACTGAATGTCTCTGACATTAAGCTTAATATTTGGAGGACAACCATCAACAACACATCCTATTGCTGGACCGTGAGACTCACCCCAAGTAGTAAATCGAAAAAATTTTCCAAATGTATTAAAAGACATTATATTATTATATAAATTATTTTGGTTAAATTATGAACGAAAAAAATTCTTTAGGGTTAGATAAATGCTTTCTAGATCTCGATAATCCAATACTATTATTCACTGAATGGTACAACGAGGCAAAGAAAACAGAAATAAATGATCCAAATGCATTAGCTCTAGGCACTATTAACGAAAAAGGTTATCCGAATGTAAGAATGGTATTGCTCAAAGATTATGGAGAGGATGGATTTGTTTTTTACACTAACTTTAATAGTAATAAGGGAAACTCTATAAAGCAGAATCCAAACATTTCGATGTGCTTTCATTGGAAAAGTTTACTCAGACAAATTCGAATAGTTGGTACTGCCGAAAAAGTTTCTGATGAAGAAGCTGATAATTATTATAAATCCAGAAGTTACGGAAGTAGAATTGGTGCATGGGCATCAAATCAGAGTTCAATTTTAAAAGATAGAGAAGAGCTAAACCAATCTATAAAAAAATTTAAAGATCTCTATAAAGATGAAAATAACGTTCCAAGACCCGATCATTGGTCAGGATGGAGGTTAAAACACCACGAAATTGAATTTTGGTTAGATGGTGAAAATAGAATTCACGAAAGATTAAAATATATTAAAGAAAATAATGATTGGAAAAAAATTCTCTTATCACCTTAAAATTTTCTATTAATACTAAATGAAGTTAAATTTTTGAGTATAGTTTTTTCTTCACAATCTTGAAATATACTTAATGAATTTGATGCTAAACTTATATAGTGCTCCGCTTTTTTGTAACACTCATTAATTATATTATATTTTTTTACCAATTTAAGCACATAATCAAATTGTTCTTTAGATCTGATATTTTGTTCAAATATTTTTTTTAAAACTAATTTTTCATCTGAAGATAATTTTTGATGTAATAGAATAATCGGGAGAGTAACCTTGCCCTCAAAGAAATCTTTCCCTATCTCTTTACCAAACATTTTTAATTCTGAGTTATAGTCAAGTGTGTCATCTGCAATCTGAAATGTTAATCCAAGGTTCTTTCCATAGAATTCTAGTGCATCTTTAAATTTATTGTCTTTATCAGTAATTATCGACCCAACTTTTGAAGATGCTGAAAATAAAGCTGCAGTTTTAGAAGAAATTATATTCAAATATGTATCTTCTAACATTTCAGAGTCACCTTTATGTTGTAATTGTAAAACTTCTCCTTGAGCAATAGTTGATGATGTAGAAGATAAAAGTTTTAATACTTCAATACTTCCATCCTCAACCATCATTTCAAAACATCTACTTAATAAATAGTCCCCAACAAGAATTGATGACTGATTTCCCCAAATTTTATTTGTAGTTTTTTTGCCTCTTCTTAAATCTGCGCTGTCAATTACATCATCATGCATAAGAGTTGCTGCGTGTATAAGTTCAACACATGCAGCTAGATTCACATCTCTACTACCTTTTGTATATCCACACAATTTAGCACACTCCAAAGTAAGCAATGCTCTTAATCTTTTACCACCACTAGTCATGTGATAATCAGTCATTTCTTTAACTAGCTCAACTTTACTATCTAATTTATAGGAAATTTTATCTTCAACTAAACTAAGTTTTTCATCAACAGAATTTAATAAATCTGCGTATGCATTAGTTATTTGCTTTTTTAATTGAACTACTGATCCCATAAATTCAAAATATTACATTAAGTTTATTAATATACTTATCAATTGACGCACCTATTTCTTCAACTATAAGTAGCTTTATAAATAAGTAAAATTTTTATAATCATTTGTATGTTCTCATTTTTTAAAAAAAAAAAAATTGTTAGTCATTTAAGGCTTACTGGTGTCATTGGAAATGTAGGAAAGTTTAAACAAGGAATAGAATATTCCTCTCAAGAAGAAATGATAAAAAAAGCTTTTTCAGTAAAAAAAGCAGAAGCAGTTGCAATTTCAATTAATTCACCAGGTGGTTCACCCGTTCAATCACATCTAATATATAAATTTATTAGAGAACAATCTAAGAAAAATAAAAAAAAAGTATTAGTTTTTGCGGAAGATGTTGCTGCATCTGGAGGCTATCTAATTGCATGTGCAGGTGATGAGATTTATGCTAATGCAAGTTCTATAATCGGATCAATAGGAGTAATTTATTCTTCTTTTGGTTTTAAAGATTTAATTCAAAAAATTGGTGTTCAAAGAAGGGTTTATACAGCTGGAAAAAATAAAAGTACTCTAGACCCTTTTTTAGACGAGAAAGAAGAGGACATTCAAAGATTAAAAAATATTCAACTGGAACTTCACCAAGAATTTATTAATGTTGTAGAGGAAAGTAGATCAACAAAATTAAACAAAACTGAAGTTGAACTTTTTTCTGGAGAATTTTGGTCTGGCAAAACATCTTTAAAACTTGGTCTGATAGATGGAATAGGGAATGCGGAACAGATATTGAGAGAAAAATTTGGTGAAGATGTTGAAATTAAAAAATTTGAAAAGTCTAAAGGATGGCTTGCCAAAAAACTTTCGTCTTCCGAAGACCATGCGGATAAATTGATAAGTGTTTTAGAAGAAAGATCTATTTGGCAAAAATATGGTTTCTAAAAAAAAAACAAAAAATCCAAAATCATTTATTTCTTTTCAGGATACAATTTTAAATCTTCAAAAGTACTGGTCAAAAAAAGGTTGTGTTATTTTACAACCTTATGATTTAGAAGTTGGAGCAGGAACATTTCACCCAGCAACAACTCTAAGATCATTAGGTTCTAAACCATGGAAAACAGCTTACGTTCAACCATCAAGAAGACCAACAGATGGAAGGTATGGAGAAAATCCTAATCGTTTGCAACACTATTATCAATTTCAAGTTTTAATAAAACCTTCACCAAAAGATATTAAAAAAATGTATCTTAATAGCCTTTCATCAGTAGGTATTAAATACGAAGAGCATGATATCAGATTTGTAGAGGATGATTGGGAAAGCCCAACCTTAGGTGCTGCTGGTCTTGGATGGGAAGTATGGTGTGATGGTATGGAAGTTACTCAATTTACTTATTTTCAACAAATGGCAGGTATGGAATGTAATCCAATATCTGTTGAAATTACTTATGGTTTAGAGAGATTATGTATGTTTATTCAAGGCAAAAAAAATGTTTTTGATTTAATTTGGAATGATGAGGGAGTTTTATACAAAGATGTTTTTCATCAAGCTGAAAAAGAATTTTCAGCCTATAATTTTGAGTATGCAAACACAGATAAATTATTTAAAATTTTTGATATGCTCGAAGAAGAAGCAAAATCATTAATTGAAAAGAAAATTTCTCTTCCAGCATATGATCAATGTTTAAAATCAAGTCATGTGTTCAATATTTTAGATGCCAGAGGAGTTATAAGTGTTGCTCAAAGAGCAGAATATATTGCAAGGATCAGAGATCTGACAAGAGAAATTGGAAAAATCTGGGTAGAAACACAAAATTAAAATGTCTGAATTTTTCCTTGAATTATTTAGTGAAGAAATACCTTCCAGATTACAAATCAATGCTAGAAATGAATTAACACAAATTTTTAAAAGATTTTTTGATGATAATGAAATTATATTTAAAGATAAAATTAATACTTATTCAACTCCAAATAGGCTCATTGTTCATATAAATAAGATATCTAAAGATGTAATAAAAAAAGCAGAGGAAATTAGAGGTCCTAATATAAATGCTCCAGAAAAGGCATTGGAAGGATTTTTGAAATCCAATAAAATAAGTAAAGAAAAAGTTTTCAAAAAAAGCACTGAAAAAGGTATATTCTACTTCTACAACAAACCATCGCAAAAAATAAAAACATACGATTTATTAAAAGAAAGTATTGCAAGTTTACTTTTAAAAATTTCATGGAAAAAATCAATGAAATGGGGCAATCATGATTTATATTGGGGAAGACCGTTAAAATCAATATTAGCTTTATTTGATAAAAATATAATTGAATTTAAATTAAACCATTTACATAGTTCAAATAAAACTTTTACAGATAAAGATCTAGAAGATGAAGTAAAAAGTTTTAATGATTTCAAATCTTATATAAAATTTTTTAAACAAAAAGGAGTAACAATTGATCAAGATAAAAGGAAAGAATTTATAATTAAAGAAATAAACAAGGCAACTAATCAAAAAAAAATTCATATAAACGTGAATGAAAAACTTATAGACGAAATAATAAATATAGTTGAAAAACCAAAAATTTTAGTATGTGAGTTTAATAAAAAATTTTTAGAAATTCCCGAAGAAATACTTATTATTACAATGCAGCATCACCAAAAATATTTTCCTACATTTGATAGCAAAAACAAAATAACAAATAATTTTATAGTTGTAGCAGATTGCAAGGACAAAAAGGGATTAGTTAAATTAGGAAATCAAAATGTTGTAGATGCAAGATTGGCAGATGCAGAATTTTTTTGGAATAGAAATAAGTCTCAAAATTTAGTTAAACAGGTTTCTAGATTGAAGCAAATTAATTATTTTAAAGGGTTGGGAAGTTATTTTGATAAAATACAAAGAGTAAGAAAACTTAGCGGAATAATATCAGATGAACTTTTAATAAGTAAAGAAAAGATAGAAATTGCCTCCTCAATTTGCAAAGTAGATTTGATGTCGGATTTAGTTGGAGAGTTTCCCGAATTACAAGGCGTGATGGGTGGATATTTTGCAAGAGAGCAAGGTTTTGACGAAGAAATAAGTTTAGCTGTTTCAGAGCATTACTTACCAAGTGGCATTGATAGTAAAGTTCCAAAAAAACCATACAGCATAGCATTATCTTTAAGTGACAAAATAGACTCTTTAGTTGGATTTTTTGGAATTAATCTCAAACCAACTAGTTCAAAAGATCCTTATGCCTTAAGAAGAATGGCAATTAGTTTATTAAGGTTAATAATTGAAAATCAAAAAAAAATAAAATTAAGAGATCTAATAAATTATTCAATAAATTTATACAAAGAACAAAATTACTCTTTTGACTCAAAATTGATAAATGATGAATTGGGAGATTTTATTTTAGATAGATTAAAAAATTATTTAAAAGAAAAAAATATTAGGTCGGATATTATTGAATGCTCCACTAATTCTTATGGAATAGATGATTTACTAAAAATTTTTAATAAATCATTAAATTTGAATAAAAATATTAAAAAAGATTTCGGTCTTGATGTTATTGCAATTTATAAAAGATCTGCAAACATTTTAAATAGCGAAAGTAAATCAAAACTAGAAATTGTAGGTTCTGCCGATCCTGGTCTCTTTAAAAATGATTATGAAAAAAATCTTTATAAAAAAATACATGCTATAAGAAAGTATTTTTCAAGTATAGGTAGAGAAGAGGATTATGATGAAAGTCTTAAAACACTATCAAGTGCCAAAATAGAGGTTAATGAGTTTTTTGATAATGTAATAGTTAATGATCAAGAAGAATTAATTAAAAAAAACAGACTAGAACTTTTAAAAATGTTGTGTAAAAGCTTCGATAATTATTTTAACTTTTCAAAAATAGAAGCATAAATGCCAAAATTAGTTTTTAATTTTAAATCTAAAGACACAATAAAAATAAAAAACCCGAAAAATATTTTAGGAGGCAAAGGTGCAAATTTATCAGAAATGGGAAGGATTGGTTTACCTGTCCCACCTGGATTTACGATTTCTACTGAAGTTTGTGGTTTATTTTATAAAAATAAAAAGAAATTAAAGCCTAAAATTATAAATGAAATAAATAGAGAGTTAAAAAATATTGAAAAAGATTCTGGTAAAAAATTTGGAGATTTGAAAAATCCTTTGTTGTTATCTGTAAGATCTGGCGCGAGAGTATCCATGCCAGGAATGATGGATACTATTTTAAATCTTGGACTTAATGACAAAACTGTGATTGCTTTAGCAAATAAAACATCAAATATGAGATTTGCAAAAGATAGTTATAGAAGATTTATACAAATGTATGCAAATGTTGTTATGGGTATTGAAAGTTATAATTTTGAAGAATTAATTGAAAATTACAAACTTACAAAAGGTGTTTTGTTAGACACTGATTTGGATGAAGATGATTGGGATGGATTGATTAAAGACTTTAAAAATATTGTAAAAGAAAAAACAAAAAAAAATTTCCCTCAAAATATTAATGAACAATTACTAGGTGCAATTAGTGCAGTCTTTTTGTCATGGGAGAGTAACAGAGCAAAGGTTTACAGAAAATTAAATCATATACCTTCAGAGTGGGGAACTGCAGTAAATGTTCAGTCCATGGTTTTTGGTAATATGGGTGTTGATTGTGCGACAGGTGTTGTGTTTACACGTAATCCATCCAATGGAATCAATGAAATCTTTGGCGAATATTTAATAAATGCTCAAGGAGAAGATGTTGTTGCAGGGACAAGGACGCCCCAACATATAACTAAGAAAGCTAGAAAAGACGCAAAAGAAACACTTCTTTCAATGGAAGAGTCAATGCCTAAAGTTTACAAAAATCTAAAAAATATTCTTATAAAGCTGGAGAAACATTATAAAGATATGCAGGATGTGGAGTTCACAGTCGAAAATAATAAGTTGTGGATGTTGCAAACTAGATCAGGAAAAAGAACTGCAAAATCATCAGTCAAAATTGCTGTCGATATGGAAAGAGAAAAACTCATCACGAAAAAAGAGGCTGTGCTTAGAGTACAACCAAATTCATTAGATACTTTGCTTCATCCAACTTTAGATGAAACAGCGAATTTAGAAGTAATAGCCAAAGGCCTTCCTGCTTCTCCAGGAGCAGCTAGTGGAAAAGTAGTATTTACATCTGATGAGGCTGAAAGATTAAATGGAATGATGCAAAATACAATCCTAGTAAGAGTAGAAACATCACCTGAAGATATCAATGGAATGCATGCAGCTAAAGGAATTCTTACTGCAAGAGGAGGGATGACCAGCCATGCTGCGGTAGTTGCGAGAGGAATGGGTAGACCTTGTGTATCTGGCTCAAGCGAAATAGAAATAGATTACCAAAATAAAATTTTTAAAACAAAAAATAATGAAATTAAAGAGGGAGATTTAATTACAATTGATGGATCAACTGGCAGAATTATAAAAGGAGAGGTTAAAACTGTTAAACCCGAAATTTCGGGAGATTTTTCTAAACTTATGAAATGGGCCGACAAATTTAGAAAACTAAAAATTAGAACTAATTCTGAAACACCTCTTGATAGTAAAACTGCTAGAGAATTTGGAGCTGAAGGAATAGGTCTTTGTAGAACAGAACATATGTTTTTCGATGAAGAGAGAATTTTATCTGTAAGAGAAATGATTTTATCAAAATCAAAAGAGGATAGGGCTAGTGCTTTAAAGAAACTACTTCCTTTTCAAAAAAAGGATTTTATTGATATTTTTAAAATTATGAATGGTCTACCTGTTACAGTTAGATTATTAGATCCACCACTTCATGAATTTTTACCAAAAAATCAAAAAGAAATTAGCGATGTAGCAAATGCTTTAAACATTAAAAGTTCTGAATTAGAGAGTAGAATAACAGAACTTCATGAACAAAATCCAATGCTTGGTCATAGAGGTTGTAGATTAGGTATATCATTCCCAGAAATATATGAGATGCAGTGCACAGCGATTTTTCATGCTTTAGTTGAATGTAAAAAACTAAAGATAAAATCTATTATTCCGGAGATCATGATACCTTTGGTATCAACTGAAGCAGAAATAAAAATAATGAAAGATTTAGTAATTAGAGTTGCAAAAGAAGTTGAAAACAAAACTAAAACAAAACTAAATTTTTTAGTAGGTACAATGATTGAGCTACCAAGAGCAGCAATTAAAGCAGATGATATATCTAGACATGCAGAATTCTTTAGTTTCGGAACAAATGACTTAACACAAACAACTTTTGGCATTAGCAGAGATGATAGTGGTAAGTTTTTAAACGATTATATTGATAATAAAATTTTTGATATTGATCCATTTGTTTCTATAGATGATGGAGTTGGAGATTTAATAAAAATAGCAACAAAAAAAGGTAGAAAAATTAACAAAAAAATCAAACTCGGTATATGTGGCGAACATGGAGGTGATCCGAAAAGTATCGACTTTTGTGCACGTACTGGTTTAGATTATGTATCCTGTTCACCTTATAGAGTACCTATTGCAAAACTCGCTGCAGCTCAAGCTCAATTAAAAAAATAAAATTAAATTCTAGATTTCCAATTTTAAGTCTAATGCATTAATTGAGTGAGTTAAAGATCCTATGGAAATCCTATCTACACCAGTAGAGGAAACATTTTTAACATTCTTTAAGTTAATTCCTCCTGATGCTTCAGTTTCATAAAATTTCCTAGATATTTTGACTGCTTTTTTTAAATTTTTTGAACTCATATTATCTAATAAAATCCTATCAAATTTCAGACCCAATATTCTCTTCAACTGAGATAAATTATCAACCTCAACTGTAATTTTTTTTCTTCCCTTCTTTTTGATGGCTCTTTGAATTAAATTTTCAAAATTTTTTTCAGAATTTATATGGTTATCTTTTATTAAGTATTCATCACTTAAGTTAAATCTGTGGTTTGTTCCACCACCTAATTTTACAGCATATTTTTGGATCACTCTAAGATTTGGGATCGTTTTTCTTGTGCAGCATATTTTAGTTTTTTTTCTAACTTTTTTTACAAACATATTTGTTTTCGTTGCTATTCCAGAAATATGGGAAACAAAGTTTAATGCTACTCTTTCACCAGTTAGAATATTTTTTAGGTTACCATCAATAGTCGCAACCACCTCGCCTTTTCTTATTCGAGATCCATCTTTTTTTTTATTTTTAAAATTTATTTTTTTATCTACTAATTTAAAGGTCTCTTTAGCAAAATCTATCCCACCTAAAATTCCATTTTGGTTACATATCATTTTAACTTTTTTTTTGATATTTTTATCAACTAGTTCCGAAGTAATATCACCTGAAGGATATAAGTCCTCATTCAAAGCCAATTTACATGATGATTTTATAAAATTTTTACTTAATTGAATCTTAGACACAGATTTTATCTGCCTATTTCTGCCATTCTCTCTACAGATTTTCTTGCTTTTTCGATTGTCTCATTATCCATTATTAATTCATTAGTTTCATTTTCTAAACATTCTAATATTTTAGGCAAAGTTATTCTTTTCATATGCGGACAAAGATTACATGGTCTAATAAATTCAACATTTGGATTATCAATTTGTACATTATCGCTCATTGAGCATTCCGTAACCATCATGACTTTTTCTGGTTGATTATCTTTTACATATTTAATCATTCCACTTGTAGAACCTGCAAAATCAGAAGCTTGTATCACATCAGGTGGACATTCCGGATGAGCTATTATTTTTATACCTGGATTAGCTTTTCTAATATCATTAATTTCTTGATCATTGAATTGTTCATGCACTTCACAAGTTCCTTTCCAAGAAATAATTTCTATATCAGTTTGTGATGCCACATATTTTGCTAAAAAATCATCGGGTAAAAATATTACTTTTTTTACTCCTAATGATTCTACAATTTTTACTGCATTTGCAGATGTGCAGCAAACGTCAGTTTCAGCTTTAACATCAGCAGATGTATTTACATACGAGACCACTGGAACACCAGGATATTTTTTTTTGAGATTTCTAACATCATCGCCTGTTATAGACGAAGAGAGAGAACAACCTGCCTTCAAATCTGGTAATAAAACTTTTTTTTCTGGACTCATTAATTTTGCAGTTTCAGCCATAAAATGAACTCCACACATTACAATTATATCTGCTTTTGTTTTTGCAGCCTCTATTGCTAAAGCTAAAGAATCTGCAGAAAAATCTGAGATGCCATGATAAATTTCTGGTGTTTGATAATTGTGTGCAAGAATTACTGCATTCTTCTCTTTCTTTAATTTATTAATTTTATAAATATAAGGCGCATGTGTAGCCCATTCTATCTCCGGAATTTTTTTTGATACTTTGTTATAAATTGAGCTCGTTGCTTTTTTTATTTCACTAGTAAATTCCATAAAAAAAACTTATCAACTTGAAATAGAATTGTCATTCATTTAATCTGCCGCATAACAAGCGGTCATGCTGAAACTGGTAGACAGGCACGGTTGAGGGCCGTGTGGGCCTAGCCCATGAGAGTTCGAGTCTCTCTGACCGCACCAAAAACAAATATTCATTAAGGGGCGTTCTGTTGCCAGGTGCCCCGGACCCCGTAACTTAATTAATAAATTAATTAAGCTGCAAGTGCGTAACTTTCGTTAGCATTTATAAATTAGCCCTTCACGGCGGAACAATACCGAACGAAAGAATAACTTTTAGTCATCCGTCGATCCTAATTCACCCCCATAAGTTGAAAATGGTGGAGGTGGTGGGTACTGCCCCCACGTCCGTAATGGTTATTACGAAATTCGTTTATCGTCATAGTTGGAAAACCAACATTAATAATATAAAACCAAATTCAACAGATTCAATATATTATTCATGAAGTTAACTGACGAACAAATAAAAGAAATAAAAGATCAGCAATCTCAGCAAAATTCAACAAAAAGAGTGACCGCCCCAGAACTTGAAAAAATTCTATACGATGCAATTCCAATATTAGACCACGGTTTTATAAGAGTTGTTGACTATATGGGTGATGATACCTCCGTAGTTCAATCAGCTAGAGTTTCTTATGGAAAAGGAACAAAAAAAGTTTCAACAGATGCTGGTCTAATAAAATATTTGATGAGACATTGGCACAGCACCCCTTTTGAAATGTGTGAAATAAAATATCATGTAAAGCTACCTATATTTATAGCAAGACAATGGATTAGACATAGAACTGCAAATGTAAACGAATATTCTGCAAGATACTCGATTTTAGATAAAGAATTTTATTTACCAGAGCCACAACATCTTGCCGCTCAATCACAGAGTAATAGACAAGGTAGAGGCGATATTTTAGATGGAGAAAAAGCAAAAAAAGTTTTGAATCTATTAAAAGGAGATGCTGAACAAACTTATAATAATTATGAAACTATGCTTAATGAAAGATATGATGGATCAACTATAGACGAGAATGCTGTAGGTTTAGCAAGAGAGCTTGCTAGAATGAACTTAACATTAAATACTTATACTCAATGGTATTGGAAAACAGATTTACTAAATCTGATGAATTTTTTGAGGCTCAGAGCAGATCATCATGCTCAGTACGAGATTAGAGCTTATGCTGATGCTATGCTTGATACTGTTAAAAAATGGGTACCAATAACTTATGAAGCTTTTATGGATTATAGGGTTGGTGGAACAGAAGTTTCTGCAAAAGGAAAAATTATTATTCAAAAACTTATAAAAGGTGAAAATGTTTCTATCGATGACACAGGTTTATCGAAAAGAGAATGGAACGAACTTATGGAAGCTTTTGATCTTAAAGATAAATTGATTTAATTTTTTCGGCAAACTTAAAATATATTTTTGATACCTCATGGTCTGGCTTGCTTTCTACTATTGGTGAACCCAAATCGCCTTGCTTTCCAACTTCAGGATCAATTGGTATTTCTCCCATAAAATCTTTTTTAAATTCTTCAGCAGTCTTTTTTACGCCACCTTCACCGAATATTGCATATTTTTTTCCATCATCTCCAACGAAATGACTCATATTATCTATAAGTCCTAATATTTTTACTTTAAGTTTATCGAACATCCTTATTCCACGTTTTACATCCTGTAAGGCTATTTCTTGTGGTGTAGATATAATAATTACTCCATCCACATTAATCTCTTGCGCAAAAGTCAATTGCGTATCACCAGTTCCTGGTGGCATATCAACAATTAAAAAATCTAAATTTTCCCACAAAACTTTTTGTGTAAAAGTTTTTATCGCAGAAATAACCATTGGACCTCGCCAAATCATTGGTGTTTGTTCCTCTGTTAAAAATCCTATGGACATACATTGTATTCCATATTTTGAAATAGGCTTTAATTTTTGCCCATCACTTTCAGGCTTTTCATTTATTGAGAATAATTTTGGCAATGATGGTCCATATATATCTGCGTCAAGCAAACCAACATTTAAGCCCATTTTTTTTAATGCCAAAGCAAGATTCGAGGCAAATGTCGACTTTCCTACTCCTCCTTTTGCACTTGATATTGCAATTGTAAACTTTGTTCCAATAATTGGGTTCCGTCTGAAGGTTTTTGGCTCAGTTTTTGCCTTTGTTGTGTCACTTAAACCTACTTTTTTTTCGTCCATAATTTACCATTATCTTGTTTTTACTAATAAAGACACTATATAGAGTGTCTTATTATGAGCGATTTTAGAAATCAAAGCCCATGGGGATCGCCTCCAGGAGGAGGCGGTAGTGGAAATGGTGGATTTAGAAAAGGTCCTACTCCCCCAAATATTGATGAAGTTATAAGTAAATTACAATCAATAATAAATAGATTTTTAGGTGGTGGCAAAGGAGGTGCTAAGCCAATAATAATTGGTCTGATAATTCTTCTAATTGTTTGGACTTTAAGTGGCCTTTATAGAGTTTTACCTGATGAACAAGGAGTTGTATTAAGATTTGGAAAATTTGTTAAAACTACCCAACCTGGATTAAATTATCATCTTCCTTTTCCAATAGAAAATGTACTAACCCCTAAGGTCACAAAAGTTAATCGAATGGATATTGGATTTAGGTCAGAAAGAGATAGCGGATTTTCTTCAGGCGGAGTTGCAGATGTTCCAGAAGAAAGTTTAATGTTAACAGGTGATGAAAACATAGTTAACATAGATTTTTCAGTATTTTGGGTAATTAAAGATGCTGGTAATTTTCTATTCAAAATTCAAGATCCAGAAGGAACAGTTAAAGCAGCTGCTGAAACAGCGATGAGAGAGGTGATTGCACGATCTGATATTCAACCAATTCTGACTGAAGGTAGATCTCTCATAGAAGCTGATACTCAAGAAATAATTCAAGGAATTTTAGATGAATACACAAGTGGAATTCAAATTACACAAGTTCAAACTCAAAAAGCTGATCCACCAGACCAAGTTATTGATGCATTTAGAGATGTACAGGCAGCTAGAGCGGATATGGAAAGATCTAAAAACGAAGCAGAAGCATATGCTAACGATGTAATCCCAAGAGCACGAGGAGAAGCAGCAAAAATTCTTCAAGCAGCAGAAGCTTATAAAAAAGAAGTTGTTGCCAAGGCAGAAGGAGAAGCAAGTAGATTTTTATCAATTTATAATGAGTATGCAAAAGCTAAAAAAGTAACTCAAGAAAGAATGTATCTTGAGACAATGGAAGAAGTTTTAGCTGATATTAATAAAATAATAATCGACAAAAATTCAGGTGAAGGCGTAGTACCATATCTACCATTACAAGAATTAAAGACAGGAACTAATTAAAATGAAAGCTGGAAAATTTTTATTACCAATAATAATACTAATCGCTGCAACAATTTACTTTTCAGTTTTTATAGTAAAAGAGGTTAATCAAGCTATTGTTCTTCAATTTGGTGATCCTAAAAGAATTATATCGAAACCAGGAATTAATTTTAAAATTCCATTCATACAAAACGTTGTATTCTTAGATAAAAGAATTTTAAATCTAGATACACCACCAGAAGAGGTCATTGCATCAGATCAAAAAAGATTAATAGTCGATGCATTTGCAAGGTTTCAAATAATTGATCCTCTTAAATTTTATATATCTGTTGGAAATGAAAGAGTTGCAAGATCAAGACTGGCAACAATTATAAATTCAAGGATAAGAAACGTACTTGGTCAACAAGAATTGCAAACACTTTTATCTGAAGATAGAACAAAACAAATGTCTTTAATTCAAGAAGGTGTAAATAATGAAGCAGAAAATTTTGGTATTAGTATTGTTGATGTAAGAATTAAAAGAGCAGATCTTCCTCAAGCAAACAGTGACGCAATTTTTAGAAGAATGCAAACTGAAAGGGAAAGAGAGGCAAAAGAATTTAGAGCAAAAGGTGCAGAGATGGCAGTAACAATTACCTCAACTGCTGACAAAGAAGTAACCGTTATACTTGCAGATGCACAAAAAAAATCTGAGATTATGAAGGGTGAAGGTGATGGTTTGAAAAACAAGATTTTCGCTGACGCCTTTGGACAAGATCCTGAATTTTTCGCATTTTATAGAGCTATGCAGGCATACCAAAAAGCTTTAATCGGCGGTGAGACTTCAATGATACTTTCACCAGACAGTGAATTTTTTAAATTTTTCGGAAATATTGATCAAAAAGTAGAGTAAATCTCATGAGAGAATTGATCATAGCATTTGGTCTATTCCTTTTTATTGAAGGTATTCTTTACGCCATATTTCCATCAAAAATGAAAAATATGATAATGAAATTAAAAGATGCTACTGATAATCAGTTAAGAACTGGTGGATTAATATTTGCAGTGATTGGTTTTTTTATTATTTGGCACTTAAAAAGATGAGATACATAAAGATTTTACTACTAATATTATTTTCAATTAATATCCAAAATACTTCCAGCGCAGCAAATATGCCTGCGTCTTTTGCAGATCTAGCTGAAAAATTAATGCCGTCAGTAGTAAATATCTCGACTACAACAACAGTAACAACAAGGTCTAATCCATTTCCATTTGAATTTCCTCCTGGATCTCCTTTTGAAGATATGTTCAAAGATTATGGAACTCCTCAAAAAAGACAGACAAGTGCGCTTGGATCAGGTTTTATAATAGATGAAAAAGGAATTGTTATTACAAATAATCACGTGATACAGGGTGCAGAGGATGTTTTTGTTAGAGTTAATGGTGAAAAAAATATAAAGGCAAAAGTAATTGGAGCTGATCCTGGTATGGATTTGGCAGTTCTTCAAATAGAGTCAGATCAGAAATTTACCCCAGTTAAATTTGGAGACTCTGATACTGCAAGAATTGGTGATTGGGTTATTGCAATTGGAAATCCATTTGGCTTAGGTGGAACGGTTACTGCTGGAATAATCTCAGCAAGAAACAGAAGTATTGGTCTTTCAAGGTATGAAGACTACATTCAAACTGATGCATCTATAAACCAAGGTAATTCAGGAGGTCCTTTGTTTAACATGGATGGAGATGTAGTTGGAATTAATACTGCAATATTAGGTCAATCAGGTTCAATTGGAATTGGTTTTGCAATTCCCTCTAATAGTGCTCAAAAAGTAATTAATCAATTAATCGAATTTGGTGAAACTAAAAGAGGATGGCTAGGTGTAAGAATTCAAACAGTCACAAAAGATATTGCAGATGTTGAAAAATTAGATGAACCAAGAGGAGCACTTGTTGCAAGTGTAGCTGAAAATAGTCCATCAGATAAAGGAGGAATTAAAGCTGGAGATATAATTTTAGAATTTGATGGTAAAAAAATTAATGAAATGAGTGAACTTCCCAGAATAGTTGCAGAAACTGAAGTTGGAAAAAAAGTAAAATTAAAAGTTTGGAGAAATAAAAGGGAAATAACTAAGGAAATTATACTTGGAAGATTGGAAACATCTGAAGACTTTAAATCTCAAGGATTAGTAACTGAAAAACCAAAAGAAGACACAATTGATGGCTTAAAAATAAAAGTGAGATTGCTAAATAAAGATGATATTAAAGAAAGAAATCTACCTAAAAATACAACAGGATTAGTTATTACAGAAATCGATAAAGATAGCCCAGTCAATTATCTTCAAGTAAATAACATTATTGTTGAGGCACAAAAGAAAAAAATCAACACCATTGGCGATCTCGATAACATTGTAAAACTAGCCCTAAAAGGTAATGATAAAAGTTTACTTATCGCAATTTACAATAACAATAATCAAAGAAGATATATTGGTGTTAAACTAAACTAATGGACTTAAAGTCCAAAATAATTCTTATTTCAGGACCAACAGCATCTGGAAAATCAAAATTTGCTACACAGCTTGCAAAAAAAATAAATGGTGAAGTTATAAATGCAGATAGTATGCAAATCTTTAAAGAATTAAAAATTCTTACTGCAAGACCAAAGCGAAATGATTTAAAGAATATAAAACATCACTTATATGGATTTAAAAGTGTAAAGGATAATTATTCTACAGGAAATTGGCTTAAGGATGCCAAGAAAAAAATTAATAATATTAAGAAAAACAATAAAATTCCAATTCTTGTTGGTGGTACTGGCTTGTATTTTAAAGCACTTATCGATGGTATAGTTAAAATCCCTGATATTCCACCTACCTTTCGAAATAAAATAAGAAAAAAACAATCAAAAATAGGACAAATTAAATTTTATTCTGAACTTATTAAGCTAGACCCACTTTGCAAAAAAAAAATTAACAAAAACGATTCTCAAAGATCAATAAGAGCCTATGAAGTAAAAAAGTTTACAAATAAATCTTTGTTTGATTGGTATAGTGAAACATACTCTGATTTTAATCAGGACAGCTTTATAAAGCTACATATTGATTATCCTAGAGATAAGTTAATAGAGAGAATTTACTTCAGAACAAATGAAATGTTAAGAGATGGAGCAATAAAAGAGGCTAAGAGGTTTTATAAATTAAGAGTAAAGAAAGATTTATCATCTAATAAAGTTATTGGTCTAAGTGAGATTAAAGAATATGTAGACAAAAGAATAGATCTTACAGAATTGAAAGAAAAAATATCAATAAAAACAAGGCAATATGCCAAGAGACAGTCCACTTGGGCAAGAGGACAAATGTCTGATTGGCAAAAAATAAAATTTAATACTCTTAAATCATTTTTAAAAAAATTTCCTAAATCAGCATAGATTGCTTGACCTATAAGCACAACTTCAGCTAGATTGTCTGAATGTCAAAATTATACTCTGGAGCTGAAATCGTATTTAAGTGTATGGAGGATCAAAATGTTGATCATATCTTTGGTTATCCAGGCGGTGCTGTTCTTCCAATTTATGACGAACTACAAAATTTTAAATCAATCAAACACGTTTTAGTAAGACATGAACAAGGCGCAGGTCATGCTGCAGAAGGATATGCAAGATCATCTGGTAAACCAGGTGTTATTTTAGTAACCTCGGGACCGGGCGCAACAAATGTAGTTACAGCTTTGACAGATGCCTATATGGATTCTATTCCACTAGTTTGTATCTCTGGACAAGTTCCAACTCATTTAATTGGCACAGATGCATTTCAAGAATGTGATACAACTGGAATAACCAGACCTTGCACTAAACATAATTGGTTAGTCAAGGATATAAATGATTTAGCTAGTACAATACATAAAGCTTTTGAGGTAGCAACTACTGGTAGACCAGGGCCAGTTTTGGTCGATATACCAAAAGATATTCAATTTCAAAAAACAAAATATTCAAAACCTAAAAAAGAAAATAAATTAAACGGTAAATCTCACAACCATTTTAATCAAAACAGCATTGATGAATTAATTGAATTAATGAGTAAATCTTCAAAACCTATTTTTTATACTGGTGGAGGAGTAATTAATTCTGGACCAAAGGCTAGTGAACTTTTAAGGGAACTTGTTTACGCAACAGGTTTTCCAATTACATCAACTTTGCAAGGATTAGGATCTTTCCCAGGTGATGATAATCAATTTTTGGGAATGTTGGGTATGCATGGAACTTATGAAGCAAATAATGCAATGCACGATTGTGATTTAATGATTAACATTGGAGCACGTTTCGATGATAGGATAACAGGAAAAATAGATGAATTTTCACCCAAATCAAAAAAAGTTCATATTGATATAGATCCATCTTCTATTAATAAAAATGTTAAGGTTGATTTAGCTATTGTGGGAGATGTAAAAACTGTTCTTTCATCTACTTTAAAAAGTTTAAAACAAAAAAAATCAAAATTTTTAAAATCAAATAAACAAAAAACTTCTAAGTGGTGGGAAAAAATTCAAAAATGGAGGTCGGTTAGATCTTTAGATTATATTGGAAGTGAAGAGACTATAAAACCTCAGTATGCGATTGAAAGATTGTATGAATTGACTAAAGACAAAGACTCATACATTACAACTGAAGTAGGACAGCATCAGATGTGGGCTGCACAACATTATAAATTTAACAAACCAAATCGTTGGATGACATCTGGTGGCTTAGGTACTATGGGATATGGTTTACCAGCAGCAGTGGGTGTACAAGTCGCTCATCCAAAAAAATTAGTTATAGATATTGCAGGTGAGGCATCGGTATTAATGACAATACAGGAAATGTCTACAGCTGTACAATACAACCTTCCAATTAAAATATTTATATTGAATAATCAATACATGGGTATGGTCAGACAATGGCAAGAACTTTTACATGATAAAAACTATTCTGAAAGTTATACTGCTGCTTTACCAGATTTTGTTAAATTAGCTGAAGCATATAACTGTGTTGGTATAAGAGCAAAAACACCAGAAGAGTTAGACGATAAAATTATTGAAATGTTGAATACAGATAGACCTGTAATATTTGATTGTATGGTTGATAAAGTAGAGAATTGTTTTCCAATGATACCATCAGGAAAGCCTCATAATCAGATGATTTTAGGTCCCAAAGATCAAGAAAGTAAGAAAATTACCGGCAAAGGTAAGTCCTTAGTTTAATGCCTAACTCAAAATCAGCGTATAGTTTTTCTAATAAAAAAGAGAAATTTGATACACATATTATAGTTGTTTGGGTAGACAATGAAGCTGGTGTATTGGCTAGAGTAGTCGGTCTATTCTCCGGTAGGGGTTATAATATTGAATCTTTAGCAGTTGCCCAAGTTGATGAAAAATTAAAAATATCAAGGATAACAATTGTAACTACAGGAACACCACAAGTTATTAATCAAATTAAACTTCAATTAAGAAAACTTGTACCTGTTCATAAAGTTGCAGATTTTAAAAGAGAAGATAAAGCAGTCATCTTTAAGGAGATGGCGTTATTTAAAATTGTTGGTCCAAACAATAAATTAGAAAGTGCATTGAAAGCTTGTAAAAAATATAATCCTGTATTACTAGACAAAACAAAAAAATCAAATGTTATTCAAATAACAGCTTTAAGACGTGAAATAGACAAAATGTCAAAGGATTTAAAAAAATTTGGATTGGTGAGTGTTTCAAGAACAGGAGCCGTAGCTATGACAAGAGGTGCAGATATATTTAAATAATTAATTAGGAGAAAAAAAATGAAAATGTTTTATGAAAAAGATACTGATGCAAATTTAATAAAAGATAAAAAAATTGCAATCTTTGGATATGGTAGCCAAGGACACGCTCACGCTTTAAACCTAAAAGATAGCGGGGTAAAAGAAGTTGTTGTAGCTCTTCGAGAAGGGTCTTCAAGTATTAAAAAAGCAGAGTCTAAAGGTTTAAAAGTTATGAACCTTTCGGATGCCGCTGAATGGGCTGATGTTGTGATGATTTTAACTCCAGATGAATTACAGGCAACTATTTATAAAAATCATATTGAGCAACGTGTAAAAGAAGGGACATCTATCGCCTTTGCGCATGGATTAAATGTTCATTATGATTTGATAAAAGCAAGAAAAGATTTAGATGTATTTATGGTGGCCCCAAAAGGACCAGGTCACTTAGTTAGAAGTGAATATGAAAAAGGTGGTGGAGTTCCATGTTTATTTGCTGTCCATCAAAATGGATCAGGCAAAGCTAGAGATCTGGCTATGTCATATGCTTCAGCCATTGGTGGAGGAAGATCTGGTATAATTGAGACAACATTTAAAGATGAAGTAGAGACAGATTTATTTGGAGAACAAACAGTTTTATGTGGAGGTCTTGTTGAATTAATTAAAAATGGATATGAAACTTTAGTTGAAGCAGGATACGAACCAGAAATGGCTTATTTTGAAACAGTTCATGAAGTTAAACTTATTGTAGATTTAATTTATGAAGGTGGAATAGCTAATATGAATTATTCTATATCTAATACTGCTGAATATGGAGAATACGAGTCGGGTCCAAGGATCATAAATAAAGAAGAGACAAAAAAGAGAATGAAAGAAGTTTTAGCTGATATCCAGTCTGGCAAATTTACCAAACAATGGATGGATGAATGTAAAAATGGTCAAAAAAATTTCCTAGCAACAAGAGCAAAACTAGCTGATCATCCAGTCGAAAAAGTTGGTGCCACTCTAAGAGAAATGATGCCTTGGATTGCTAAGAAGAAGCTTGTCGATAGTGACAAGAAATAATTTCATGTTAAAATCGGGTTAAATTACCCAATTTATTTTGCAATCTGAGCGAGAGCATGTATTATGCTCGAGCTAAAAAACTTACAATGTCAGATAAAGAAAAATTATACATATTCGATACGACTATGCGTGATGGTGAACAATCACCAGGCGCATCTATGAGCGTTGAGGAAAAAATTCAGATTTCAAGAGTATTTGATGAAATGGGAATAGACATCGTTGAAGCCGGTTTCCCAATTGCATCACCAGGAGACTTTGAGGCAGTCTCAGAAATAAGTAAAATAATGAAAAACTCAATTCCATGTGGTCTTTCAAGAGCACTAAAAAAAGATATTGATGCGTGTCATGAGTCGTTGAAACATGCACCAAGATTTAGAATCCACACCTTTATTTCTACTAGTCCATTACATATGAAACACAAACTAGAAATGACAAACGAGCAGGTTCTAGACGCAATTAAAGAAAGTGTTACTTATGCAAGAAACTTTACTGATGATGTTGAGTGGTCATGTGAAGACGGAACTAGAACTGATATGGATTTTATGTGTAAAACAGTCGAACTAGCAATCAACTGTGGAGCCAAAACTATAAATATTCCAGATACAGTTGGATATTCTATTCCAGAAGAATTTGCAAAAACAATTAAACATCTAAAGAATAATGTTCCAAACATAGACAAAGCAATATTATCTGCACACTGTCACAATGATCTTGGCTTAGCAGTAGCAAATGCATTAGCTGGAGTCTCAGAAGGTGTAAGACAAATAGAGTGTACAATTAATGGAATAGGTGAAAGAGCAGGGAATGCCGCATTAGAAGAAGTAGTTATGGCAATTAAAACTAGAAATGATTTGATGCCATACAATACAGGAATTAAAACAGAATTAATAAGTAAAGCCTCTAAAATAGTTTCAAACGCAACTGGTTTCCCAGTTCAATTTAACAAAGCAATAGTTGGAAAAAATGCTTTTGCACATGAGTCGGGAATTCATCAGGATGGAATGCTAAAAAATAGAGAAACCTATGAAATTATGACTCCAGAAAGTGTTGGAGTAAAGAAAACATCTTTAGTAATGGGCAAACATTCAGGACGACATGCTTTTAAAGATAAATTATCTGATTTAGGCTATTCGGATCTTACAGACGATATTATCCAAGCTGCATTTGGAAAATTTAAAGTTTTAGCTGATAAAAAAAAGCATATATATGACGAGGATATAGTTGCGCTAGTTGACGATAGCCTAATTGTAGATAATAAAATAAATGCAATTAATTTAAAATCTTTAAAAGTTTTTGCCGGTACAGGAGAACCACAAAAAGCCGAAATGACATTAGATGTATATGGCGATATTAAAAATACTACAGAAACAGGGGATGGACCGGTTGATGCAATATTTAAATGTATAAAAAAATTATTTCCTCACAATGTAAAATTATCTCTTTATCAAGTACAC
Source organism: uncultured Pelagibacteraceae bacterium (assembly GCA_902596975.1). Taxonomy (GTDB): domain Bacteria; phylum Pseudomonadota; class Alphaproteobacteria; order Pelagibacterales; family Pelagibacteraceae; genus Pelagibacter. Next base: position 34,236 of record CACJWS010000010.1, read on the forward strand.
GCAGTAACAGAAGGTACAGATGCTCAAGCGACTGTTAGTGTAAAAATTGAAGAAAATGATAGGACTACAGTTGGTCAATCAGCTGACACAGATACTTTAGTTGCATCAGCAAACGCATATTTAAATGCATTGAATAAAATGCTTATAAAACGTGAGAAAAAAGCGCCATCTCAAAATATTAAACATCAAAAAGTGAAAGGAATATAATTAAATGTCAATGTTAGCCAATTTAAGAAAGTTTTGGAGCCAAGATATGGCAATTGATCTTGGAACAGCTAATACATTAGTTGTTTTAAAAAGCAAAGGTGTAGTTCTAAATGAACCGTCTGTTGTAGCAGTTGTTGATAATAAAGGAAAAAAATCAGTTTTAGCAGTAGGTGATGAAGCTAAAACAATGTTAGGAAGAACACCAGGCAACATACAAGCAATAAGACCTTTGAGAGATGGTGTGATTGCAGACTTTATTGTGACAGAAGAAATGATTAAACATTTTATTAAAAAAGTACATAAAAAAACAATTGCAAACCCTAGAATTTTAATATGTGTACCAACTGGATCAACACCAGTTGAGAGAAAAGCTATTCAAGATAGTGCACTTGCAGCTGGAGCAAGAAGAGTTCAGTTAATCGAGGAGCCAATTGCAGCTGCAATCGGAGCAGGGCTACCAATTCAAGAAGCAACAGGATCTATGGTTGTAGATATTGGAGGTGGTACAACAGAAATTGCTGTTATGTCATTAGGAGGCGTTGTTTACTCAGAGTCATTAAGAGTTGCAGGAGACGCTATGGATAATTCATTAAAAGATTATATGAGAGAAGAATATAACTTGATGATAGGGGACAGTACTGCAGAAAAAATTAAAAAAGATATTGGAACAGCAATTCCAACAAATAATAATACTTATGCAGTCAAAGGTAGAGATTTAAGATCTGGAACCCCTAAAGAGGTAAACATCTCAGAACAAGATACATCAGAAGCTTTAAATCCGATACTTAAAGAAATTGTATCTGGAATAAAAAAAGCATTAGAAAATACACCCCCAGAGTTATCAGCTGATCTAGTTGATATGGGTTTAACAATGACTGGAGGAGGATCACTTTTAAAAAATATAGATAAAAGGTTCTCCAAAGAAACTGGATTACCGGTAAATATTGCTGATGATCCGTTGTCATGTGTTGCGATAGGAACAGGAAAGGCGTTAGACGATCAAGAAATATTTTCTACTGTACTATCTGAGTATTAAATATTATGTCAACAGAATCGAGTAGAGATGATTTTATTATTGCTATTCGTTCAGCATTTTTAAAAAAAGGAAATAGACAAAAGTTTTCTTTATTTACTTTATTAATCATATCTATTTTAGTATTATCATTAGAGTATTTTAAAACAGGACCAGTTAATCAATTTAGGTCAATTACAAAAGATATAATATTTAGAGGATCATACGTTGTATCAAGCCCATTTAAATATGTAAAAGATAAATATTATCTCTTCCAAGATCATATGAGTATGTATGAAGAGTTTTCAGTTTTAAGAGATAAAGATCTAGATCTTGACTCGCTTAGAAAAGAAGTTGAATTTTATAAATCAGAAAATGCTCTCTTAAAAAAATTGATAGAAGAAAGAGACCTCTTTTCCAAAGAGTATATGTTAACAAAGATTTTATTAGACAAACAAAGTCCGTATTTAAAGTCTTTGATAATTAATAAAGGTCAAAAAAATGGAGTTAAATTAGGATCAGCTGTCAAAGATCGATTATATTACATTGGAAAGGTTGTAAATGTTAACTTTTTAAGCTCTAGAGTGTTACTGGCTAATGATCTTAATAGCAAAATCCCGATCATTATTGAGCCAAGTGGCATCAATGCAATACTCTCAGGAAATGGAAATGATGAATATGCAGAACTAGAGTACCTACCGAAAGACAATGAAATAAAAGAGAATGAAATTGTGTATACTTCAGGTTCAGATGGCACAATTCCAGCATCAATTCCTGTTGGAAAAATAATAATTAAAGATAATAAAAAGTATGTGAAGTTTTACAGTGACTTAAATCAACTAAATTATGTACAGGTAAATAAGTAAAATGGCTAGAGGAGATACAAAATTTTATCAATTTTTGTTAAATGGTTTTCCAATTATTTTATTATTCTTCTTTGCTTTGACAGGTTATTCATTTTCATTCCAGATTTTCAAAATTAATATATCTTTTAATTTTATTCACTTAATTGTTTTTTATTGGGTTTTAAGGAAACCTGAAATGCTTGGTTATGGCCTTATTTTTTTTGCAGGTGTAATTAATGATGTTGTACAAAACCTACCAATTGGAGTTTCATCAATAAATTATCTTTTACTATGTGTCATCGCATCTTTTTTTAGGACTAGAACTTTAGTTCCTAATCTAATTTATGATTGGATACTATTTTTTATCGCAATATTAATTATTAGCTCAATTCATTTCTCAGCATTAGCAATTTTTTTTGATGCAAGTATTAGTTATGGGGCTTTAATGTCAACCGCTTTTTTTTCATTTTTAATTTATCCAGCGGTGGCAAAATTATTCAATCAAATTTATTTATTAGGTTTAAAGCAAGAAAATGTTGAATAGAGGGAGAAACATAGAGAAAGGCAGAGTTATAACAAGGAGGATGTTTATACTTGCTGCAGCAAAAATATTACTTTTTGCTGGTATATCATCAAGATTATATAATTTACAAATTTCTGATAGAGAAAAATATGAAATTTTATCTGATAAAAATAGAATACGTGAATGGAAAACTCCTCCGCAACGAGGCATCATTGTAGATAACTTTAATAAAGTACTAGCAAGCAACGATAGAGTTTTTCAGCTACACTTAATATTAGATGAAATTAATGATTTTGATGTAACAATATTTAAAATTAAAAATATTATCGGATTAGAGCAGTTTGAAATTAAAAAATTATATAAAAAGAAGGAAAGATTAAAACCTTGGGATACATTGGTAGTTTCGGACAATTTAACTTGGGAACAATTCTCAAAAATTAATTTATATTTACATGAATTAGAAGGTGCAAAACCTGTATTATCGACATCCAGGTTCTACCCTTATGCAAATGACTTAGTACATGTAGTTGGTTATGTTGGTGATGCCAGTCCAAAAGATCTTGAAAAACCTGAGATAAAAGAAAATTTTGTTCCAGGTCTAAAAGTAGGGAAATATGGAATAGAATATTCTCAAGAGAAAATGTTAATAGGTAATTATGGTATTAAAAGATATGAAGTCAATGCATCTGGAAAAAGAATAAGCCAAATAGATTATATTAAAGAAAGACAAGGCAATAAAGTTAACTTAACTATAGATATAGAAATTCAAAAATATGCCCAAGAGCTGCTTAAAGGAAAAGCAGGTTCAATATGCGCAATGGACATATATACCGGAGAAGTTGTTGCAATGGCATCATCACCAACTTATGATCCAAATAAATTTACACACGGAATTAATCAAAAAGATTGGCAAGAAATTAGAAATAATCCTCTAAAACCATTGATAAATAAGTCTATTGCAGGACTTTATTCTCCTGGTTCAACTTTTAAGCCATTAGTTGCTCTAGCAGCTCTTGAATATGGAATATTAGATCCCAATAAAACAATAAGATGCAAAGGTCATAAGCATCCATATGAACTATATGGAGTTAAATATCATTGTTGGAAAAAAGAAGGTCACGGTTACATGAAGTTGAGAAATGCAATCAAACAATCTTGCGATATTTACTTTTATGAAATGGCAAGATTACTAGGTGTTGATAAATTATCTATAATTGCAAAAAGATATGGACTAGGGACTAATGTACTTGGAGATCTTTATAACGACGAAAAAAATGGGTTGGTTCCAGATACTAAATGGAAGAGACGTGCATTGGAGCAAAGTTGGTATTTAGGAGAAACTGTTATCAATGGTATCGGACAAGGTTATATTCAAACTACACCACTACAACTTTGTCTAATGACTGCACAAATTGCAAATGGAGGATATAAAATAAAGCCTCACATCGTAAAAGATGATACTATAAATTATAAGGACGTAATAAATAAAATTAAATTAGATCAATCTAATTTTCCATTGCATGAAAGAAATTACTTAGATGACATAAAAGTTGAGTTTTACCAAAGAATGTATCACAAAAAGTCTAATATTAATTTTGTTTTAGATGCAATGTTTGGCTCTACAAATGAGCAATATGGAACATCATACAGATCTCGTTACGACGATCCAAAGTACCAATTCGCAGGGAAAACTGGGACATCACAGGTAAGAAGAATAACTGATCTTGATAGAGAACTAGATTTAGATACTGATCAAATTGAGTATAAAAAAAGAGACCATGCATTGTATGTTGCTTTTGCGCCATATAAGGATCCACGATATGCAATAAGTGTTATTATTGAACACGGAGGCTCTGGAAGTAAAGCAGCCGCTCCGCTTGCAAGCAAATTGATCAAAAAAATTATCGACAGACATAAATTAAGAGAACAATTTAATAATGGAAATACAAGTTTAGCATAATGTTAAGAGAGAGAATACAATCTAGTAATTACAGTTTTATTGATAAGTTAAGATCTATTGATTATTTATTGATATTATTAATCATTGCTATTGGATCAATTAGTGTATTTGCAATTTACTCAACAGAGGGAGGAAAATTTTCTTTTTATACTAAAAATCACATAATAAGATTATCTGTATTTTTTAGTTTATTTTTAGTCTTATCATTTGTCAGAGTTTCTATCTGGTATAAAAATGCTTACTTATTTTATATTGTTGGATTAGTTTTATTAATAACAGTTTTATTTTTTGGAATTTCAGCCTCAGGTGCAACAAGATGGATAAACTTATACTTTCTAAATTTACAGCCTTCAGAGCTAATGAAAATTGCAGTAATAATATGTTTTGCAAGATATTATCATAGAATTCAAAGTTCAGATATTCAAAGCTATAAGTTCTTAATTCAACCCATTATACTTTTAATTATTCCTTGTTATCTTGTAATACAGCAGCCTGATTTAGGGACTTCTATTTTAATTGCAGGTAGTGGTATCGCTATAATTTGGTTGGCAGGTCTTAATATTAAATATTTTGTTTATTCTGGATTGTTATTATTAGTATCGTTGCCTTTTGTTATTTCCATTTTAAAACCTTATCAAAAATCGAGAATTCTAACTTTCTTTAATCCTGATAGAGATCCCCTAGGAGCTGGATATCAAATAATTCAATCTAAAATAGCCATTGGATCTGGCGGTTTTTTTGGAAAAGGATATCTAAAAGGAACTCAAAGTTATCTCGAATTTTTACCTGAAAAACACACCGACTTTATATTTACACTTTTTTCAGAGGAGTTTGGGTTTCTTGGGTCAATTATACTTTTATTTTTATACATATTGTTAATTTATAGAATTATAAACGTTGGGCTAGTCTCAAGGAGTTTCTTTGCAAAATTATATTGCTTTGGTTTTGCTACAGCAATTTTTTTATATGTATTTGTTAACATAGCAATGGTTTTAGGAATGCTACCAATTGTTGGTGCACCATTACCTATAATGTCTTATGGTGGATCATCTTTATTATCTATTATGTTGGGATTGAGTATAGTTATGAGTTGTAAAATTTATAATCAGGAACAGATATCAGTCTATTAGTTATTTTCCATCTATAGCAACAATTGTTAAATCATCTTTTTGTATGTGGCCAGCTCCCAAAATATCATCTATCATAGTTTTAAGTCTTTCATTAATTGGAGTTGATTGATATTTTTTAATGTAATTTTCAAATCCTTCAGATCCTAACATTTCTCCGCTTGGATTTTTTATCTCAGTAATTCCATCTGTAAAAATATACATTGAGCTTTTTTCAAAAGGAATGGTATGTTCGGGATATTTCGTTTTAGGCATGATACCCAAAGGTGGACCTGCTTCAGAAAAATTACTAAAAGTACCGTCAGCAGACAATATCAATGGGGGCTCATGACCTGCACTTGAAAGAAGTAGCTCTTTTTTATTTGAGTCGTATATTCCAATTAACATAGTAACAAACATTCCTCTTGAGATAGTTTCACATATTTCATTGTTTAGTTGAAATAATAAATCTGATGCTGAAAGATTAGTTTTACTTAAACATCTATAAAGGCTTGATGCTTTTGACATCAACAAAGATGATTTAATACCTTTTCCAGATACATCAGCAACCCCAAATCCATATTTCCCATCTCCTAAATCTGAAAAATTATAAAAGTCACCCGAGACAACTTTTGCTGGTATGTTGATACCTGAAATAGGAAAGTCTTTATCTTTGTTTTTAGACAATAAAGATCTTTGAATCTCTCCTACTATTTCCACTTCTTTTTGAATTTTATTTTTTTCAACCATTTCTTTTGCCATTTTTGCATTTCTAATTGCTAGTGCAGCTGGAGCAGAAAGTGTTTCTAAAAGTTTTCTATCATCTTCTATAAATAGTTTGTCTTGAGTTTTCTTATTTAAACAATGAATAACCCCAATACATTCATTTGCAGCAATCAATGGTGAACACAAAACTGAATATGTTGTAAAGTTTGTTTTATTATCTAAGTCAAAATAAAATTCTGCGATTTCTCTTACATCTTTTCTAACATTTCCTACACGAATACATTTTCTTTGCTGAACAGCTTTACCCATAACACCATCTTTTAGATCTAATTCGTATTCATCCAAATAATCTTGATGAAGTGATGCAATACATTCAAACTTTTTCTTTTGCTCATTTATCAAAAAAATGTTTGCAGCTTCCGCATTCAGTCTTGCAATTATAACTCTTAATGCATTCATTAGGGTGTCGTTTAAATCAAGAGATAAAGCAAAGTCTTGATTCATTTTCGTTACAAGTTCTAAGTCGACATTAACTTGTTCAGCTTCTTTTTTAGGCTCGATCGGTTTTTTTGATTTAAATAAAAACATTTATTTAACTAGTATTTTAAGCAATTTTTGATAAATTTTTCAACAATGGAGATTATAATTAATACACCTAATTTATACATTCACCTACAAGATGCAGTTCTAATGGTTCAATATGTAATTGATGGATTAATCCACATAACATCAAACATTAAATTATAATCAGTTTCTGTGGATCTAATATTTGTAATTATTCTTGGGGGCCTTTGGGGCAGTTTTGCAAATGTTTGTATTTATAGACTCCCTATAGGCAAAGGTGTTGTATCAGGAAGATCATTTTGTCCAAACTGTAAAAAATTAATTACTTGGAAAGATAATATTCCTATAATTTCATTTCTATTTTTAAACGGCAAATGTAGAAGCTGTAGAAAAAAAATTTCATTTCAGTATTTAATAGTTGAGCTAATTACTATTATTTATTTTTTGGGGATTTATTATTTATTTGGTATTAGCTTAACTACCTTATTTTTTTTAATTTTAGGTTTATCTCTTATAATAATTTTCTTCATAGACCTCAAACATTACATCATTCCTAATGTTTTAACTTTTTCTTTGATGATAATTGGTTTTATAAAATCATTTGATCCAAATTTAAATCCAATTTTCCCGAATTATATTAATTCTCTAATTGGAGGAATTTTTGGTTACTTGATTATTTGGTCTATAATTTATTTCTATAAACAAATTAGAAAAAAAGAGGGCATGGGTTTAGGAGATGCAAAACTTTTGTCAGCAATTGGTTTTTGGTTTGGATGGATATCAATACCTTTTATAATATTTTTATCCTCTGTAATAGCTTTATTAAGTGTTATTCCAAGTTTGTTGAAACGTTCAAAATCTCTGTCTTCACAAATTCCTTTTGGACCATATATAATCATTGGAACATTAGTTTATCTTTTTTTTGAAAATAACTTTAAATCACTTTTATTTTAAAGATTTTAATGACAAACAGTCCCTAGAACTATTTCTTTAAAAATGTTTAAGTATTCAAATATGAGATATTGTCTAATATTTTTATCTGTCATTATTTATAATCAATTTTTTTTAAATATTAGCAAAGCTGAAGATATAACAATTTCATCCAATCACTCTAGTCAAATTGTTATGTCAAATAACGACACACTTACTGTTAATGCTGATGTTACAGTTGATACAAGTGCAGCAGAACCTGTAGAATTAGAAGGCCATTCTTTTTCAACGAGTTCAACTACCATAACTAATAATGGCACAATTATTGGAACGACTAAAGGAATTGAAGCAGATCAATCAACAGACTTTAGTATAGACAATTCTGGAACAGTATCGGTGAGTGATAGTGCTAATAGTCCTGGTTCAGCACTTTCATTGCAACAATCAAGGGGTACTGTATCTATTGTAAATAGTGGAACAATAGAATCTGAACGTGCAGATACTATTAAATTACACCCTTCTTTTGGTACTGTAACAATTAATAATTCTGGAAGTATTACTTCTTCAAAAGATAGAACAATAAATTTTGGCCAACATGCTAACGCAGGGACAATAACAAATTCTGGTACTATTTCGGGTAGAGCTAATACTCTCTACATATATTCATCTGGAACCGACTATTCAGCTGGCACTATTACAAATTCTGGGACGATCACTGCAACAGGAGGAAATGGATTTGAAATTAATAATGTAAACGATGTTACTATTACTAACACTGGTACTATATCTGCAACAGGAGATGCAATTTATAATATTGGCGACAATAGTTCTAATGGAAACATAATTGTAAATAAAGGAACAATATCAAGTGGTTCAAGCAATCATGATTTAGTAGTGAAAACAAATGTAGGTCTTGAATCTCTAACAAATGATCAAGGAGGAAATGATGCTTTGAAATTGGAAGGCTATCTTCCAGTAAATTACGTCTTCCTAGCAAACAGCACAACTGATTATGGTAAGTTAGCTGTTGATCTGCAAAATGGTGCAACTACTTTCAGTATTAGCACAGATTCTGTTTTATCAGCTGGAACTTATACTTCTGTAATAACAGGAGTTTCTTCTAGTAGATTTACTGCTGGCTCTACAGGAACAATAACTGTAACAAACGGAAAGTTTAATTGGACACTTACAGAAACATCTTCAGGAAGCACGAATTGGAATTTAGTTGTTACAAATTTTGATAATGATGCTCCAACTCTATCATCTTCAAGTCCATCTGATAATGCAACAGAAGTTGCAATAAATGCAAATATAGTTCTAACTTTTAGTGAGGTGGTTGATGCTGAAAGTGGAAATATTACTATTAAAAGAACTTCTGATGACAGCACTATTGAAACAATTGATGTTACTGGAGCTAAAGTTAGTGGCAGTGGCTCAACAGCGATTACTATTAATCCAAGCACAGATTTAACGGCTGATATCGATTACTATATTTTAATAGATGCTACAGCTTTTGACGACACTAATGGAAATTCATATGCAGGCATATCAAGCACAACTGCTTTAAATTTTTCTACGAAACCTGGTGAAGTTTTTAATGAAACTGTAAAAACTCTTACAAAAAATCAAACCGTAGCTGCTATAAATTCTTTAAACCAGTCGTTAAATAGAATTTCAGGACGAATGAATTATATTAGATCTACAAATAATAATTCCTCAAATCAAAATATAAGATTAGCAATGAATTTTGATAATCAATTATTAGCTCAACAAATAAATTCACTTTCGGCAAAACTAATTAAAAAAGAGAAAAAGACCGAAAAATGGGGAGTTTGGAGTGAAGGTAGTATATCATTTGGTAGAATAGGGCAGCAAGATGGGAATTTAGGTCAAGATATCCATAGTGACGGAATTACTTTTGGAATTGATAAGAAAATAAATGAAGATAAGACTATTGGTTTTGCAATCAATAAATCATGGCAAGAAACTGAAGTAGGTAGCAATGAAGCAAATATGGATACTGCCACAATAAGCATTATGAATTACACAACTTTTAAAATTGAAGACAAAAGATTTTTTGAAATGGTTACTGGCATTGGAGAAATGGATATAGATTTAAGCAGAGATGTTACAAGTGGAAAAAATAAAGGAGATAGAAAAGGAAACCAACTCTTTGGAAGCTTTACTTACTTGTTAGAACCTGATGTCGAAATTGTAGGTAGAAATTTAAATTATTATTCAAGACTTGATTTAGGATTTACTCAACTAAAGGCATATACAGAAACAGGTGATGGAACAGCTGTAAGTTACAAAAAACAAAATGTTAAAAGCGCATCACTATCTGCAGGTTTAAATTTAAGTAAAGTCATTGAGAATGAAAAAGGTATATTTGAACCATCTTTAAAATTTGAATTAGGAAAAGATAAAACAATCAATTCACTATCAGAGGCTTATTATATTAATAATTCCTCTGAAATTTTTAGTAATGCTATAGGTGATCAAAATTCTGGGCATTTATTGTTGAATTTAGGAATTGGGGCAAAACTCAACAATAATTTAACCATAAATGCATCATATGAGCACTATAGAAGTAGTGATGATGCTTTTAATAATAATTTTTCAATTTATTTAAGAAAACCCTTATAATCAAAATTATGTTTAACGAAATAATAGCTAACACATCTAAAATTATAATTTCTAATGCAGATAAAATTAAATTGACATTGGCTGCAATATTTTCTGAAGGAAGTATTTTAATAGAAGATTATCCTGGGTCAGGGAAAACTACATTTGCAAAAGCTATTACTCAAAATCTTGGTCTTAACTTTAAAAGGATACAGTTTACATCTGATTTATTACCCAGTGATATTCTTGGATTTAATATTCTTTCAGATGGGAAGTTAAACTTTCAACAAGGTCCAATTTTTACAAATATAGTTTTAGCTGATGAACTAAATCGCGGAAGTCCGAAATCGCAAAGTGCATTCCTAGAGGCAATGGAAGAAAAAAATGTTTCTATAGATGGTGAAAGTTATAAACTGCCAGAACCATTTTTTGTTATTGCTACTCAAAATCCTATGGATTCTTCAGGCACAAGTTCTTTACCAGATTCTCAGCTTGATAGATTTATGATTTCATTTTCTTTATCTGATCTAAATGAAAACGATAAAATTTTGATGTTAAAAAATACAAGTAAATTAAATGGTGCTTCATCAAAAGCTGTTGATTGGGAAATAATCAAACGAAAAAAAGATCAACTAACTGTAAAAGATGAAATTTATAAATATGTTGTTGAAATAGAGCAGGTAATTCAAACGCTTGATCAAAAAATTTATATTTCTGCAAGATGTTTAAAGCAAATCTTAGATTTAGCTAAGGGTTGGGCAATTATTCATGAAAAAGATTATGTAACTCATCAAGATATTAAGGAAACTCTGCCTTACATATTAAGACATAGAATTAAATTTCTTAACCAGGAGGATAAGATGAGCTTCATTAATGAGGAAATACTTCAAAAAATTAAAATAACCAATGGTTAATCAGCTAGTACAGAGGTTAACGAACTTAGACTTTAAACATTTAATCAATCTTAAAAAAAAACTTAAAGTTT
>CACJWS010000011.1 GCA_902596975.1 uncultured Pelagibacteraceae bacterium
AAACCTCCAGAATAGGCAAGAACTATCTTTTTCTTTGATTTCATTATTTAACTGCAGCTTTTTTTAGCCGCGTTATATGCTTTAGTGAAGCCCATCAAAGAATAATGATCAATTGTTTGAGATCCAGATTTATTATATCCAGTAACCATTAATCTTGAGGCCTTTTTCATTCTGCTAACAACTTTTTTTTCAATTTTATTACTTGAAATCCATGCAAAATTATCTTGAGCTATATCAAATTTATATTTTGATTTACCAGAGCTAGCTGTAATTGAATTTTGGCTGTTGTATTCATAGCCTGAGGTTGTGCTTACTTCGTCTTTAATTTTTTCAGATGGTCTAAAAGTTACAAATAATCTTGCATCTCTATCATTTTTTTTAGGAGATTGAAGAACAGGTTTAGATTGAGCAAAACATACTTTACTATCCCCATTAGTAACAACAATTGCATCCCAGTCTTTAAATGTTCCTATTTTATTTAATTCTTCTGAATAAGAAGTTGATCCAAATAAGAGAATAAAAAAAATTATTTTAAAAATTATGGACATGGATTTGGATATTTTTTTTGAATTTCATTAATTTCATTAATTATTTCTTTATCAAGATTCACTTTTACACTTTCTATATTTGTTTTCAACTGCTCCATTGTTGTTGCACCAATAATAACGCTAGACATAAAATCCTGTATCTCACAAAATTTTATACACATTTGACTCATATCAATGTTGTATTTTTCACTAATATTAAAATACTCATCAACAGCTTCGTTAGTATTTGGTTTTCGATATCTTGTCCAAAAATCCCAATCTCTTTCCATCCGAGATCCTTTTGGAAATTGCTTATTTCTATATTTACCACTTAAAAAACCACTGGCTAAAGGAGAATAAGATAAACAGCCAATATTTTCTCTTATAGACACCTCAGCTAATCCAACTTCATATGACCTATTTAATAAACTATAGGGATTTTGTATGGACATCATTCTTGGCAAACTCTTTTCCTTTGAGAGTTTGAGATAATTCATGACACCCCAAGGAGTTTCATTAGATAAACCTACATGTCTAATTTTACCTTGCTCAATATACTTTTGTAATTCAACCAACACGTCTTCGAATTTATTCCATTCATTTTCTTTATGCACATAACCAAGTCTTCCAAAATTGTTTACATTTCTTTCTGGCCAATGAAGCTGATATAAATCTATATAATCAGTTTTAAGTCTTTTAAGACTGTTATGAAGTGCAGTTTCGAGATTCTTCCCTACAAAACTATTTTCACCATTTCTAATATAATCTCTTGCGGGACCACAAACTTTAGTTGCAAGTATCACATCTTTTCTTTTTTTTGTTTTTTCAAACCAATTTCCAATGATCGTCTCTGTATGACCAAAAGTTTCAGCTTTAGGAGGTACCGCATAAAGTTCTGCTGTATCCCAAAAATTAACCCCATTTTCTAGTGAGAAATCCATTTGTTCGAAGGCCTCTTCTTGGCTATTTTGTTCACCCCAAGTCATGGTGCCGAGACAAATTGTACTAATATCTATGTCAGTTGTTCCTAATTTTTTATAATTCATTAAATATTAAGTATTTGTTACCTATATTTTGACTGCTTGAAAAATTTTAAATTTATTACTATATATTTAATTATGGAATTCAATAGAGACAATATCTTAAGTAGATCAACGACAGCAAAAAAAGCTGTTGTAATGGATGAAGGCCTTAGAGCCTACATGCTTAAAGTTTACAACTACATGGCAACTGGAGTTTTGCTAACGGGTATCATTGCATTGCTATCTTTTAAAATGTCAGTAGTTACAGATGCAAGTGGATCAATAGTTGCTTTAACTGAGTTCGGAAATGCAATTTATCTATCAGGATTGAAATGGGTGGTTATGTTAGCTCCTCTCGGAATTGTTTTTTATATGAGTTTTGGGATAAATAAAATGAGTTCTTCAAAAGCTCAAACTACTTTTTGGATTTTTGCAGCCTTGATGGGTTTATCACTATCATCAATTTTATTAGTTTACACAGGACTTAGTGTGACGAGAGTATTTTTCATATCTTCAGCAACATTTGGTGCTATGAGTATATATGGTTACACAACTAAAAGAGACCTCACAAAATTTGGATCATTCTTAATGATGGGTTTGATCGGTATTATAATCGCGTCTTTAGTAAATATTTTCTTAAAATCTTCAATGATGTACTTTGCTATTTCAATCATTGGAGTTCTTATATTTGTTGGATTAACTGCATACGATACACAAAAAATTAAGAATATGTACGTAGCATCAGATTCAGGTGAAGTAATTGGCAAGAAAGCTGTTATGGGAGCTTTAACATTATACTTAGATTTTATAAATTTATTTATAATGCTTTTAAGATTGTTCGGTCAAAGAAGATAATCAAAAACTATAGTTTTTTCCAATTTGTTTTTTTTAGAAGTATTTCTAAATCATAAGCATTATTTAAAATTTTACCATTTCTGTCAGTTATTAAATATTTCAAATTCTTATTAGATGGTTTAAAATTTTTACAAATGTTGTAGATAGCTTTTTCTGCTGCATTTTTAAAAATACTAAAACTTACTCTTTTACTTGATATTGAGAGGCCATAGTCTTTCCAAGATCCTTCAGATACCATTTTAGCATATAGGTCTAATATAATTTTTAGTTCTTTTTTTTCAAAAAAATACCTTTGGTTTTGTTCTTTATTTGAATTATTTATTACTAATTTTAAATTACTCATTTAATTTGTGTTTATTAATCAACCCAACTTGTGATGCTGTAAAGATGAATGTAATTGGTAGCATTCCCCAAACTTTAAAGTTAACCCAAAATTCTTCTGTTTGAGTTCTCCAAACAATTTCATTTAATATAGCTAAAAAAATAAAAAAATAAGTCCATCTGTTATTCAAAATTTTCCAACCTTCATCAGACATTGGTAGTGTTTTTCCAAGTATTAATTTTAAAACTGGTTCATTGGTGAAGTATTTTCCAAAGAATAAAGCTAAGGCAAATAAAATATTTATAATAGTGGGTTTCATATAAATAAAAATTGGATTATCAAAATAAATTGTTAAACCTCCAAATAGAGTAATTAAAATTCCTCCTAACAAAGGAACCATCGGAACTTTTTTTTCCAGTATCCAAACCAATAGAACAGAAATTATTGTTGCGACAATTAGAGGTGGTATTGCAACTTTTAAATTTTTATCACTGTTATAATAAAAGAAGAAAAAAATAGCTAAAGGCCCAACGTCTGTAATGAATTTTAGAAGTGATTTATTCACTGCTACATATTAACAGATTAATAAAACATTTATATTTTTTTTATTGATTTTTTTCATCAAATATCCATATTTAATATCGTGAGTACTCAAAAAGCTAAATTTTCAATTGGAGACGTTGTAAAACATAGACACTTCGATTTTAGAGGTGTGATTTACGATGTTGACTTTGAATTTAATAACTCAGAGGAGTGGTATCAATCGATTCCAAAAAACGTGAGACCTAGAAAGGATCAGCCATTTTATCATTTACTAGCAGAGAATGACGAAATTACTTACGAGGCTTATGTGTCTGAGCAAAATCTATTATTTGATGACTCTGAAGAGCCTATAAAACACCCTCTAATTAATGAAATTTTTTCAGGTAAGCGTGGATCAAGCTACTTCAAGCCTTCGAATTAACTAATAGCCAATATTTAAACACAATTGTCCCAAATCTCTGTCATATCTGTTAGTTATAAAATATTTAATTCTGATCAAGAGTACTGTTTTTCCTCTATCTCCCTCTGTATTCTTGGTCAGAAAATTTTGAACAATTTTAATCTAAAATTTATGTGTTATAAAAAATTATGATTAATTATTTCAATCCAAATAATACTTTAAAGATAATTAATAAAATACAAAAGTTTGTATTTGCGCTATTTATAATTGTATTGTTGCTTGGATTAGTTGAAGCTTTAGTTCTTTCTCCCGAGGATTATAAGCAGAGTGACTCAGTTAGGATTATGTATGTCCATGTTCCATCAGCTTGGATATCACTCGGAATATTTTCATTTATTTCCATTCTTTCTTTTGGAGTTTTTGTTTTTAAAAATAAAAATTTCTCTTTAATAACAAAAAGTTTAGCACCTTCTGGTTTTGTTTTTAGCATAATAGCTTTAGTTACAGGATCCATTTGGGGAAAACCAACCTGGGGAACTTGGTGGGCTTGGGATGCAAGAATAACTTCAATGCTCTTACTTTCAATTTTTTATTTATTGTTCATTACTTCTTGGAAGATTACGACAGACACTAGTAAAGCAGAAAAAGTTAGCTCAATAATAGCAATTATTGGTCTTATAAATATTCCAGTTATAAAATTTTCAGTAGAATGGTGGAATACTTTACACCAACCTGCGTCAGTAAAAATTTTGGAAGAAACAACAATTCATTCTTCAATGTTGACACCATTAGCTATAATGACTGCGGCATTTGCTCTATTTTCACTTTTGATATTTTTAATGAAATATAATACAGAACTGTTAAAGATTAAAAATAAAGGCCTTAATAGATTATGATTAGTGAACTACTAAATATGAATGGATACGGTGTATACGTTTGGTCATCATTTATATTTACTCTATTTTCTTTTAGCTTCTTATACGCGGTAGTAAAATTAAATTTAATTAAAGAGAAAAAGAAATTTGAGGAAAATTATAAATCACTAGATGAAAAGAAACTTGCATCAGTAGCTAAGCAAAAAACGTACAGAGAGATATTAGCAAACACTTCCACATCTAAAGTTTAACTAAAATTCACATGTACGGAAAAAAAGTTAAATTTAGAGCTCTTTTTATTTTTTTAATTTTAATTTCATTAGTTCTTACAATTTTTTTGGTTGTTAAATCTCTTGAGGAAAACGTAGTATATTTTAAGTCTCCAACAGACATTAAAAACCTTAATGAAATCAAAAATGCTCAAAAAATAAGAGTTGGTGGAATGGTGAAAAAAAATTCTATTAAAATAAATGATAAAGAAATTTTTTTCGTAATTACGGATTTCAAAAATGAATTATTAGTTAACTTTAATGGATCGGTACCTAATTTGTTTGAAGAGGGTAAGGGTGTAGTTGCTGAAGGTTTCTTAAAGGATAAAAGTTTTCTAAATGCTGACAAGATTTTAGCAAAACATGATGAAAATTATATGCCTCCTGAAGTTAGCGAAGCTATGAAAAATAATTAATTTGTATGTCTAATTATTTAGGAAATTATTCTTTATATATAGCTTTAATTGCATCTGTTTATTTAATTTTTAAGTCATATT
The DNA here is from genome assembly GCA_902596975.1 of uncultured Pelagibacteraceae bacterium. GTDB lineage: Bacteria > Pseudomonadota > Alphaproteobacteria > Pelagibacterales > Pelagibacteraceae > Pelagibacter. Next base: position 5,311 of record CACJWS010000011.1, read on the forward strand.
TGGATGCAAATTCAGAAAATAAATATTTAGATAAAAACTTTATTTTAATTACTTCAATACAAACTATAATGATTACAGTAAGTTTTTTTAGTCTAGTTGCAGCTTTTGTAATTTCAGATTTTAGTAATGAAACTGTTTTTAACAATTCTCATACTTTAAAACCTTTATTTTATAAAGTTTCAGGTACTTGGGGAAATCATGAGGGAAGTTTATTATTGTGGTTATTAGTTCTTTCAATTTTTCTATTTATTTTTTTATTAAATTCAAGATCACAAGATACTAAATACAAACTTCTAACGATACTATTTCAACAAATTATTATTTCAGGTTTTCTAATTTTTATTTTATTAACTTCCAACCCATTCAAAACGCTATATCCAATTCCTAGCGAGGGATTAGGTTTGAACCCTATTTTACAAGACCCTGCTTTAGCTATTCATCCTCCAATTTTATATTTAGGTTATGTCGGAACATCTATTATCTTTTCAGCTTCACTTGCCTCAATGATTAGCGGAAATATTGGAGATAAGTGGGCAAGGCATATTAAAAAATGGGTTTTGCTATCTTGGGTATTTTTAACAATTGGTATTTTGCTTGGATCTATATGGGCATATTATGAGCTGGGCTGGGGAGGTTTTTGGTTTTGGGATCCTGTAGAAAATGTTTCATTGATGCCATGGTTTTGCTTAACAGCACTCCTGCATACAGTAATTGTATTACAGAAAAGAAATTCATTTAAAGAGTGGACTATTATTTTGTCAATTACAACTTTTTCACTGAGTATGAGTGGTACTTTTCTTGTTAGGTCTGGAATTTTAAATTCAATTCATACTTTTGCAAACGATCCATCAAGAGGGTTATTTATATTAAGTTTTCTCTTTATCCTAATATTGATGTCTATATTAATTTTCTTTTTTAATCAGAATAAAATATCAAACACAGCAAAAGAGAATTTTATTTTAAGTAAAGAGACCGCAATATTAGTGAATAACTGGTTTATGATGTTTTTTTTATCTGTTGTTCTTGTTGGTACAATTTATCCAATTTTTCTTGAAGTTTTAAATGGTTCAAAAATTTCTGTTGGTCCACCTTTTTATCATAATCTTTTAATACCTTTCTTAATTCCTTTTTTAATCTTTATGAGCTTTGGCCCAAGTTTGAAATGGATTAAAGATAAATTAAAAAAGTTTAACTATAATATTTTAATTATTTTTTTAGTTTCATTGCTTATTTCATATGTCATTTTAACAAAAACAGAAAATTCATTTTTGTTATCTATTCCTCTGATAGTTTTGAGCATCTATCTCTTATTAGTAACAATTAAGGATTTTTTTGTTAGTAGGTCCTCGATTAGCCAAAAAATTTCACATTTTGGTTTTAGTTTATTAATTACTAGTATCTTATTGAATGGCCTTTTTTCTAATGAATTCAATTCAAATATGAAAGTAGGAGATGAAAGAATATTCGACGAAAAAGTTGTAAAATTAAAAGAAGTTAATGTTAAAGATGTGGACAATTATAAATCTCTTAAAGCTAGTTTTGAAGTTACAAATAAAAATTCCTCTTTTGCTTTATACCCAGAAGTTAGGATTTACCAGCAGCCTTTAACTATTACGAGTGAAGCAGATATTAAGACAACATTATTTTCAGATAATTTTTTAGTATTTAATATTTTAAAAGACGATGGATATTATAACGTAAGATATCAATATAAACCCTTAATGATTTGGATATGGATCTCAACTATATTTATTGGTTTTGGTGGTTTATTAAGTGTTATTAGAAAAAATGAGCAAAAATATTAAATTTTTAGGATTACTACTAACATTAATAATAATTTTTATAATCTTGCTCAAGGGATTGAACGTATCGAAAGATTACTCTAACGAGAAATTAAAAAGTAAAATAGATTTTTCACTTAATGCAAAAAAACTATTTTCAGATGAAATAATTAATATTTCTGACTTATTTGATAAAAATAGTCCTTCTGTAGTAAATATTTGGGCATCTTGGTGCGCACCATGTAGAGAAGAGCATCAGTTTTTAATGAAATTAAAAGATATGAACATAAATATAATTGGAATTAATTATAAAGACAGTCCAAAAAATGCGAAAAATTTTTTATACTCACTTGGAAATCCTTATTCAGAAGTTATTACCGATAATGATGGAACAAAATCAATAGAATTCGGAGCCATTGGTGTTCCTGAAACTTTTATTATAAGTGGTAAAACAAATGAGATAATAAAAAAGTATATTGGTCCATTGACAAGCGAAAATTTAATAGAAATAAAAAATTTATTAGAAGAAAATGCTTAAAATTTTAAAATTAATATTGCTGCTATATTTTAGTTTTAATTTTTCCTATGCTAATGAAATAAATACCAAAGTAGATCAAATTACAAAAAACTTAAGGTGTTTGATATGCCAAGGTCAATCTGTTTACGACTCTCAGTCCGATTTTGCTGTTAGTATGAAGCTTGTCGTAAAAAATAAGATTGATGAAGGTAAAGAAGAAGAAGAAATATATGATTATTTAAAAAATAAATATGGAGAGTGGATTGTATATGAACCAGAATTAAACCAAAATACATTTTTACTCTGGTCAATACCTTTGATTTTGTTCGCTTTTGGCGGCCTTTTAATTATTAGAAAAGTATCTATAAAGTAACCAGGATTTTTAATATGAAGATTTTAATTAAAACTTTGATAATTTCATTTCTTACTGTCTCATTTTCTAACGCAGAAAATAAATGGAGTTTTTACACTGGCATGTTCGATTTCAGTGATGATGGTAAGAGAGCAAATCTATTTGGTGCCGAATATATAAATTTTAATGCTAGCAAAGATATTTTTTTAGGAAATATTCAGCCTGTGACAGGAGCAATGATAACAGCTGATGATGCATTATATATTTATACAGGTTATCAATTAAATCAAAAATCTAATTCAACTACTTTCTCTCCTAGTTTTGCAATTGGATATTATGACGAAGGAGATGGCAAGGACTTAGGTCACGAAATTGAATTTAAGACACAAATACAGATATTATTTGATATCTCATCTAATTCTGAATTAGGTATTTCTTATAATCATATTTCTAATGCGAGTCTTGGAGATAAAAATCCTGGGGCAAATAGTTATATGTTTAATTTTACAAAAAAATTTTAACTTAAGATATGAGATTAAAAGATTGTCATAACTTTTATGACTTTAGAAAATTGGCAAAACAAAAGCTTCCATCTCCAATATTTCATTATATTGATGGGGCTGCGGATGATGAAATAACTTATGCAAGAAATAGTAGTGCATTTAATGATGTTGACTTAGTTCCAAATGTCTTAAGAGGTGTTGAAAATGTGGATTTGTCGACAACTATTTTTGGAAAAAAATTAGATTTGCCTTTTTATTGTTCTCCAACAGCTTTGCAAAGGTTATTCCATTACGAAGGAGAAAGAGCGGTTGGAAAAGCTGCAAAGAAGTTTAATACGATGTTTGGTGTTTCGGCATTGGCTACAGTTAGTGTTGAGGAAATTTCATCTTTAATAGACACACCAAAAATGTTTCAATTTTATTTCCATAAAGACAGAGGATTAAATGACTCTTGTTTAGAACGAGCAAAAGCAGCAAAATTTGATGTGATGGCTTTAACTGTTGATACGATAACAGGAGGAAATCGTGAAAGAGATTTAAGAACTGGATTTACATCACCTCCAAAATTAACACTTTCGAGTTTGTTTAGTTTTGCCACAAAACCAATGTGGGGAATAAATTATTTAACCAAAGGAAAATTTGAACTACCACATCTTCAAGATTTCGTTAAAGAAGGAACTGACACAAATACTTCAATTGGTAATTATTTTTCTACTATGTTGGATCAATCTATGAACTGGGACGACGCTGAAAAATTGTGCTCTCAGTGGGGTGGCCATTTTGCGCTTAAGGGAGTTATGAGTGTTGAAGATGCTAAAAGGGCAGTTGATATCGGATGCACTGGTATAATGGTATCAAATCATGGAGGAAGACAACTTGATGGATCTAGATCACCTTTCGATCAATTAGCTGAAATTGTTGATGCAGTTGGTGATAAGTTAGATGTTATTTGTGAAGGTGGATTTCAAAGAGGAACTCATATGTTAAAAGCTTTATCTATGGGTGCAAAAGCTTGTGCTGGTGGAAGATTATATCTTTATGCTTTAGCTGCAGCAGGTCAAGAAGGTGTTGAGAGAGCACTTAACTTATATAAAACTGAATTAGTAAGAGACATGAAATTAATGGGCTGCACAAAGATTAGTGATCTTAATCGAAATAATTTAAGATTCCGAAATGCATGAGCTTAAAGAATTGTTATAATTTTGAAGATTTTAGAAAGCTAGCCAAAAAAAAACTTCCAGCTCCAATTTTTCATTACATTGATGGTGGTGCAGATGATGAAACCACTTTAAAAAGAAATACAAATTCATTTGATGATTGTGACTTAATCCCTAATATTCTTAGAAGCGTAGGAGAACCAGATTTATCAACCACAGTTTTTGGTAGAAAAATAGATATGCCAATTTTTTTATCACCTACTGCTATGCAAAGTTTATATCATCCTGATGGAGATAAAGCTTCAGCTAGAGCTGCAGAAAAATTTGGTACCATGTATAGCATGTCGACAATGGCTTCATTTTCGATTGAAGAAATTGCTAACATATCAAGTGGACCAAAATTATTTCAACTTTATATCCATAAAGATAAATCATTTACTGATGATTTGATTGATAGGTGTAAAAGAGCAAACTTTGACGGTTTGTGCTTAACTGTTGATACTTTGGTTGCAGGAAATAGAGAAAGAGATCACAGAACTGGTTTTACAACTCCTCCTAAATTCACATTAGAAAGTATAATGAATTTCGCGATGAGACCAGGATGGTTATTCAGATATTTTACGAATAAGAAATTTGAACTTGCAAATATTAAACACAAAACTGACAAGGGAACTAACATTACAAAATCCGTAATAGATTATGTTAATGAACAGTATGATCCACAAATGAATTGGGAAGATGCAGAATACTGTATAAAAAAGTGGGACGGACCTTTTGCCTTGAAGGGTGTAATGTCTGTAGAGGATGCAAAGAGAGCAGTTGATATTGGTTGTACAGCAATAATAATATCAAATCATGGAGGAAGACAACTTGATGGATCTAGAACTCCTTTTGATCAACTAAAGGCTATTTCAGATGCTGTGGGTGATAAACTTGAGATAATTTTAGATGGAGGTGTTAGACGGGGAACTCATGTTCTCAAGGCTTTAGCTGCAGGTGCTACTGCTTGTAGTTTTGGTAAAGCTTTTTTGTTCAGTTTAGGAGCAGGTGGTCAACAAGGAGTAGAGAGGCTGCTTCAAAATATGCACGATGAAATTAGAAGAAATATGATCCTTATGGGCTGCAAAAGTGTAAAAGAGTTAGATAGATCAAAGATAATTTACCGAAATTAAATATTTTTTATAAATAATTTTTATTATTATTTTCACTTTAAATAAATAGACATGAAGTTGCTTTTCAGTTAGTTTGTCGACGAAAAATTATGATTGAATTAGCAAAAGCATTAGATCGTTTAGGAACTGAAAGTGCATTTTCTGTTCTAGCAGAAGCAAAAAAATTAGAAGCACAAGGCAAACCTATGATCCATTTAGGTCTAGGACAACCTGACTTTAAAACTCCAAAACATGTTGTTGAAGCTGCAAAAAAAGCTCTAGATGACGGTCATCATGGTTATGTTTTATCAAATGGAATTCCAGAATGTCGAGAAGCTGTCGCAAGATGGGTCAAGAGACTTTACAATGCTGATATTGATCCAAATAGAGTTTTAATAATGCCAGGTGGTAAACCTACAATGTATTATGCAATTACTTGTTATGGTGAACCAGGTGTTGAAATAATTCATCCAACTCCAGCTTTTCCAATTTATGAGTCAATGATTAATTATTCTGGAGCAAAAGCTGTTCCATATGATTTAACTGAGGATAAAGATTTAAAATTTGATCCAGACAAAATTCTGTCTTTAATAACTGACAAAACTAGACTTTTAATTCTAATAAATCCAAACAACCCAACTGGAAGCTTTGTTGAAAAACCTGCAATTGACTACTTAGCAAAAGAATTAGAAAAACATCCGCAGGTCACAATTTTAAGTGATGAAATTTATAGTAGACAAATTTTTGATTATAAAGAAATGCCGACTTTCTTTAATTATCCTAACCTAAGAGATAGATTAATTGTTCTTGAGGGTTGGAGTAAAGCATATTCTATGACTGGATGGAGACTTGGTTGGAGTTACTGGCCAGAGCATTTAGTTGAACATGTAAACAAACTTTTGATTAATAGTGTATCATGTGTTAATGCAGCAGCCCAATATGCTGGTATAGCCGCATTAGATGGTCCTGAAGACTCAATTAAAGATATGTTAGATAAATTTACATTAAGAAGAAATTTAATTCATAAAGGATTAAATGATTTACCAGGAGTTGAGTGTAGTTTGCCGGGAGGAGCTTTTTATGCTTTTCCAAATATAAAAGGGACTGGCATGAATGGATCTGAGTTTTGCAAAAAAGCTATGCATGAAGCAGGTGTTGCAATTGTTCCTGGTACTGCATTCGGTAAAACTTGTAATGATTACGTTAGATTTAGTTTTGCCGCATCTAGAGATAATATTATGCAAGCCTTAGAAAATATAGGCAAGATGCTTTCTAAATAAACTGTATTTTTAATTAATATTTTTGTATTATTAAAGAATGAACGAAACTGTCCAAGCAGAATTAAAAAAGATATTTAACGGAAGATTTTCTACCTCAGAGTCTACTCGTGCAAATTATGCAAGAGGGGAAGATACCTATAACCCAATATTATCAAAGGCAGTTGTATTTCCAGAAACTAATGAAGAAGTTTCAAAAATTCTAAAAATTTGTAACGAGCATAAAATTCCAGTGGTTCCATTTGGAACCGGCACATCTCTTGAAGGCCATGTTGTTGGAAATCAAAATGGTATTACAATTTCTCTAGAAAAAATGAATAAAGTTTTAAGTGTAAATGCTGAGGATTTTGACTGCAGAGTACAAGCAAATGTAACAAGAAAGCAATTAAATGAATATTTAAGAGAAGATGGAGTATTTTTTCCAATAGATCCTGGTGCGGATGCTGCACTCGGTGGAATGGCATCTACTTCAGCTTCAGGAACAATGGCAGTTAAATATGGAACAATGAGAACCGTTATTTCTGGTTTAACAGTTGTTTTACCAAATGGAGACATAATTAAAACCGGTGCAAGAACTAAAAAAACTTCTGCGGGATATAACTTAACTAATTTGTTTATTGGATCTGAGGGGACTTTAGGAATTATTACAGAAGTTCAATTAAGATTATCACCAATACCTGAGAGCATAATGAGTGCAGTTTGCTATTTTCCAGATTTAGACTCAGCAGTAAAGACTGCGCAAGAAGTTATTCAGTATGGTGTTCCAATTGCAAGAATTGAAATGTTAAACAAAGATCAAATGGAAATTAGCATCAAATATTCAAAGTTAGAAAACATCAAAGCATCACCAACTTTATTCTTTGAATTCCATGGTAGTGAGCTAACAAATAACGAGTCTATAAAAATTGTAGAAGAATTATCAAAAAATAATGGTGGAAGTGATTTTCAATGGGCATCTTCTCCCGAAGAACAAAAAATACTATGGAAAGCAAGGCATGATGTTTATTATTCAGTAAAAGCTTTAGGTCATGATATGAAAGTGTATTCCACAGATGTTTGCGTACCAATTTCAAAGTTAGTTGAGTGTATTTCATGGGCAGAAAAAGAAGTTAAAAAGTTAGGTCTAACTGCACCAATGGTTGGTCATGTTGGAGATGGAAATTTTCACTCTATAATATTGTATGATCCTGATGATGAGGAAAAACAAAAAAAAATTAGACAGTACAGTGATGATCTAATTAACAAAGCTTTAGAGTTAGAGGGAACAATTACAGGAGAACATGGAATTGGTCTTCAAAAGAAACATTACCTGTTAAGAGAGCATCCAGATAATTTGCCAGTGATGAAAGCTATTAAAAGAAGTATTGATGTAAACAATATCATGAATCCTGGTAAGGTTTTTGATATAAATTAATCCAAAACAAAATGAAAAAAATTTTAATCACGAGAAGGCTTTTAAGATCTTGTGAGGATAAAGCTAAAGAATTATTTGATGCTAATTTTAATTTAAATGATGAACTCTACTCTCAAAAGAAGCTAATAGAGATGAGTGCGGGCTGTGATGGTATTTTATCAGCTCTAACAGATAAGCTTGATGCAGAAACAATCAATCAATTACCTGATAGTGTTAAAATTATATCAAATTTTGCTGTAGGTTTTGGAAATATAGATTTAGAAGCTGCAAAGAAAAGAGGGATTGCAGTAACAAACACGCCAGATGTTTTAACTGATGCTACTGCAGAAATTGGGGTTTTGTTGATATTAGGTGCATGCAGAAGAGCATCTGAAGGAATTGAGAAAGCTAGAGAAGGCGGCTGGGTTTGGTCAGCAGATATGTTGATTGGTAAACAATTAACAGGCACTAGACTTGGAATACTTGGCATGGGTAGAATTGGTCAAAAAATAGCTAAAATAGCTAAATCTTTAGGTATGATAATTCATTATCACAATCGTTCAAAATTAAGCGAAGAAAAAGAACAAGGCGCAACTTACCACGATAACTTAAATGATTTGATGAAAGTCTCTGATGTCCTTTCGGTATGTTGTCCTGCATCTAAAGAGACAATAAATTTAATCAATAAAGATACACTAGAACTATTACCAAAAGGTGCAGTCGTGACCAATGTTGCAAGAGGAGATATTATTGAAGACGAAGCTTTAATAGATGCTTTGGAAAGAAGAAAAGTTTATGCAGTTGGGCTAGATGTATACAAAAATGAACCAAATTTAAATCCAGGATATCTTAAACACAAAAGTGCTTTTATTCTTCCTCATTTGGGTAGCGCAACTAAAGAAACTAGAACCGCAATGGCTAATCTAGCTATAGATAATATTGATGAGTTTTTTAAAACAGGCGGATGCAAAAACAAAGTTAATTAACAATCTCAAGTTGTAATTGGTAATTAAAATTATTCTAACTTTCTAGACATATTTTTTATTTCAATTTAAAATTTATTTATAAAAAATAAATTTAGAGAGGATAATAATGAAAGCACAGGTTTTACATAAGTACGACCCAGAAATGAAAGAGGGAACTTGGGTCACAAATCAAGAAATGCCTGATCCAAAAATAGAAAAGGCATCTGATGTAATAGTTAAAATTGGTGCAGCTGGTGTTTGTAGAACTGATCTACACATAATTGAAGGAGTTTGGAAACATATTCAAGATCCAGACGGAAAACTACTTCCTTGCGTTATGGGTCATGAAAATGCTGGTTGGATAGAAGATGTTGGAAAAGACGTTACAGAATTTAAAAAGGGAGATCCAGTAATTTTGCACCCACTTATATCTGGAACTGATGGGACGTGTCTTGACTGTAGACGAGGTAACGATATGCATGCTGCCGCTGGAGCTTTCCCAGGGTTAAGTATTAAAGAAGGTGGATATTCAGAACTTTTAAAAACAAGTGTGAGAAATTTAATTAAATTGCCAACAGTATTGGCACCTAAAGATGTAGCTCCATTTTCTGATGCTGGTTTAACAGCTTATAGAGTTGTGAAAAAAGCCACTAGACATTTACTTCCTGGTCAAAGTTGTACAATCATAGGTGCAGGAGGTTTAGGACATATTGCTATTCAATGTTTAAAAGCAATGTGTGCAGCAGATATAATTATTGTAGAGAAATCAGAAAAAGCTCTTAAACATGCAATGGAGTTGGGCGGAGATCATGGAGTTTTGATTGATGGAAACGAAATTGAAAAAGTTCAAGAGTTAACCAAGGGAAAAGGTTCTGAGGCTGTAATAGATTTTGTTGGTGAAAAAGGATCGACTGCAATGGGAATTCAAATGACTTCAAATGGAGGTTTTTATTATATTGTGGGTTATGGAGAAGAGATCAAATCTTTAGCCGTAGATTTAATAATATCTGAAAAAACAATAGTCGGAAATTTAGTAGGAACGTGGTCTGAATTATATGAACTCATGGAATTAGCTGATAGAGGAAAAGTCAAGCTATCTATGCAGGAATATAAATTAGATGATGCTAACAAAGCGCTACATGATCTTAATGATGGAAAAGTCAAAGGTCGTGCAGTGTTAGTTCCATAATTAACAACAAAGAGAGGAAAAAAGATGAAGACAATAAAAACTTGCGTAACCGCTCTAATATCAGCTTTGTTGGTATTTAGTCCTGTTGCGTATGCTGATAAGTGGAGTGATCAGTTTCCACATATCAAAGCAACTGGGGATATTCCTGGTGATTGTTCTTACGAGTCTATGTCTAAGAAAAACTATAAAGGCAAGACGCTTAAGATTAATACACATGCTGTACCAGTCATGGGAGAGCCAACAGCTCTACATGCTGAGCAGTTCGCTAAACTTACTGGAGCAAAAGTTGATGTTACTCATACACCGGCAGGTGACTTATATGCGAAAGCAATGGTACCATTTCAAGCTGGACAAGCTCCATATGACATCGTTTTTGGATTTTCAAACTTCATTAACGATTGGAGAAGGTACTTAGAGCCAGTTCCAAAGAAATACGTTGAGATGAAACAAATGAAAGACGTTACTCCGTCTCACATTGGTGTAGCATCTTGGGATGGTGTTATGTATCAGTTTCCGGTTGATGGTGACAGACATTATCTGAAATATAGAAAAGATGTAATTGATAATCCTGAGTACCAAAAACAATATAAGGAAGCTACTGGTAAAGAACTAAGAGTTCCTCAAACTTGGAAAGAGTATGGAGAAATGGCAGCTTACTTTAATAATTGGGACTGGGATGGAGATGGCGAGAAAGAATACGGATCCGCTGAAGTAATGAAAAAAGACGATCTAATGTATGCTGCTTTCTATTCAAGATCTGCTGCTTACTCAAAAAATCCTAAAACACCTGGTGGTTTTTTCTTTGATTTAGAAACTATGAAACCACTAATTAACAATCCAGGTTTTGTTGAAGCTTTAACTGACTGGGTTGAGGCAACTAAATATGTTCCTCCAGGAGGAATAAATTTTGGTTTAGGTGATGAAATTGGATCATTTGGTGGAGGACAAACTTTGTTTAGTTTTTCATGGGATGATGCATTTGTTGCTGCTATGCAACCAGATAGTCCAATAAACAATAAAGTTGGTGCTGCACAGTTACCAGGAGCAATGAAAGTTTGGAATAGAAAAACTAACTCTTGGGATGAAGGCTTTAACCAAGCTCCTTTCTTCGTATGGGGATGGGCAGTTGGAGTAGCTAAGAAAAGTAAAGAGAAAGAAATGGCTTTCGATTACCTATGTTTCTTCGCTAACGAAGCTAACCACCAAGCGGACATTGGAATTGGTAGATTTGGTGTAAACCCATTTAGAAATGACGACTTTAAAGTTGATGTATGGACACAAATTGGTTGGGATAAAGATATTGCTCAATCATATGTTGATACTCTTGCACAAATGGAACAAAGTAAAAATAGAGTATTTCCATTAAGAGTTCCTGGAACTTTTGAGTTTAATGCTGCATTGGCTACTGCTGCTGCAAAAGCATTAGCTGGTCAATTATCTCCACAAGCTGCTTTAGACGAAGCTGCTAAACAGTGGGAAGATATACTTAACAGAGTAGGAAAAGATAACGTAAGAAAAGCCTATGCTGTTGGTGTAGCAATGGAAGATAATAAGCAATAATTTTGTAAACTTGTGGCCGTTTTTTAACGGCCACATTTTAAATAATCCAAAAAAAATTATTATGAATTTTAAACACAAGTTTGTTTTTTTATTCCCAGGATTGTTTGTACTTATTGGAATTTTAATTTTTCCAATTATTTTTACTATTAGATTAAGTCTTTCTGGATGGAATAGTTATACACCAGAAATGAACTTCATAGGCATTACGAATTACATAAGGTTATTTACTGATGACCCGAGGTTTTGGGAGTCTTTTTTTAGGCTAAGTTTTTTATCAGTAACTACAGTTATTCTTCAATATGTTATCGGATTTGCTTTAGCGATGATGGTTTGGAGAGAAATAAAATTTAAAAGATTTTTTAGAGTAATTTTTCTAGTACCAATGATGACAACTCCAGTAATAATGACAGTTATTTGGAGAACATTTTTTCATGAGTCACTAGGTCCTGTAAATGATTTGTTAGGTGGATTAGGAGTAAAACCTATTTTATGGTTGAGTGATCCGGTTATTGCAAAGTTTACTGTTATAATTGTTGAAGTTTGGCAATGGACACCGTTTATGTTTTTACTATTACTAGCTGGACTTTTGTCACTTCCAAAAGAACCCTTTTTGGCAGCCGCTATAGATGGAGCAAGTCCATTTAGAAAATTTGTTTATGTAACCTTTCCTTTGATGGCTCCAATATCAATTGGAGCAATAATAATAAGACTTATCGAGGCTTCAAAAATAATGGATACAGTATTTGTTTTGACCTCAGGAGGACCAGGTACTGCAACTGAGACCTCAAGTTTTTATATTTATATTAAAGGATTAAGAGAATTTCAGATGGGTTATGCAGCAACCTTATCTTTCACTTATCTTGTAATAATGATTATCAGTTTAACGATAATAGCTAAAGTTTTAACCAAATTAATGATCAAAGAATAACTATGAGCAAACTTTACACTTTTCTTAAATATTTCTTTATTACATTTTGGACTGTATTTGTTGTTGCACCTTTTCTCTGGGCTGTATCAACATCTTTTAAAGACTTCCAATCTGTAAATAGTAAAGTAACTTATATACCTTGGTTAGATTTCGAACCAACACTGGAGGGATGGAGAGTTTTAATTAAGTCTCCAGCTAAAGGTGGAGTAGATATTGTCGAGCCTTATTTTAACAGTATTTTTGTAACCTGTACTGCTAGTTTAATAAGTATTGTTCTTGGAACACTTGCTGCTTATGCACTATCAAGATTTACCTTTAAAGCCGGATTTGTTAGAAACAACGATATTACTTTTTTCTTCATTTCACAAAGAATCATGCCTCCAATTGTATTATCAATTCCTTTCTTTATTTTTCTAAGCACAATAGGATTGCTTGATAGTTTATTAGGTCTAGTGGTCGTATATATCGTTTTATTAATGCCAATTGCTGTTTGGATTATGGTAGATTTTTTTAATAGAGTTCCAAAAGAATTAGATGAGACTGCATTAATTGATGGGTGTAATCCTTATCAAGCTTTCTATAAAGTTGTTTTACCAAATTCAATACCTGGATTAATTGTTGCGGGAATGTTTTGTATTATTTTTGGATGGATAGATTTCTTTTTTGCATTTATTTTGACATTTACTGAAGTACAATTGTTACCTGTAAAAGTTGTTGCACTTAATTCATCAATAACACCATGGTGGAGCCTTTCAGCATCAGCTTTAGTCTCAGTTGCACCATTAATAATCGTTGCATTTATAGTTGAGAGATATCTATCAAAAGGAAATTTATCAGGAGCATTAAAATAATGAATTTAATTGGAGAGAAAATTTCTTATAAACCTGATGAGCAATTTCATTTAAACGATGTCTCGTTTAATTTTAAAAAAGGTAATTTGTATACCATTTTAGGCAGAACATTATCTGGCAAAACGACTCTTTTAAAAACAATTGCAGGATTATTAAATCCAGATCAAGGCTCAATTTCTTTTGAGGAAAAAGACTTTATTAAAATACCAGTTTGGGAAAGAAATGTTGCTATGGTCTATCAACAATTTATTAATTACCCTCATTTAAATGTTTATGAAAATATAACTTTTCCATTAGAACAAAGAAAATTAAGTCCTGAGCAAATAAAAAAAGATGTAGATGAAGCTCTAAAAACTGTTGGATTAGTTGGATTTGAAAATAGAAAAATTCAGGAATTATCTGGCGGACAACAACAAAGGGTTGCACTTGCAAGATCACTTGCAAAAAAAGCAAAAATTTTGTTGCTAGACGAACCGTTAGTTAATTTAGATTACAAACTTAGAGAACAATTAAGAGAAGAATTTAAAAGAATTTTCTCAGAAGGACTGTCCCAAGATACAATTTTAATTTACTCAACAACAGATCCTCAAGAAGTAATGGAACTAAATGGAGAAGTAATTGTTTTAGATGAAGGGAGGGTATTACAAAAAGGACCTGCCAAAGAGATTTTTGAAAATCCATCTAATTTAAAAGTTGCAGAAATATCAAATGATCCACCAATGAATGTTCTGAAGGGTTCAAAAAATTCAAAAAATCTGAACTTTGAGAATATTTCTCTAGAAATTCCAAATCATTTTAAGAATTTAGATGATAAAGATTATAATTTTGGAATTAGAGCTTCAGAAATAAAACTTGATGAAAATGGTGAAGAATTCGAAATAGAATTGGCAGAGATTAGTGGTTCAGAAACATTGCTCCACCTAAAAAGAGGAAATTCAAAAATAATTGCTTTAATCGAGGAAGTAATGAATTTTAAAATTCATGAGAAAGTAAAAATAAATTTTAATGCAAATAAGTTTTATGCTTTTGGAGAAGATGAAAAATTAGTTTCGTCGCCATATGGAGGAACAAATGGCTAAAATTGATTTATCAAATATCTCTCATACTTATAATCCTCTAGATCCAAAACCAACATATGCTCTTAATCCGTTTTCAATGACTTGGGAAAATGGCAAGCGGTATGCAATTTTGGGACCTTCTGGGTGTGGAAAAACCACAATGTTAAACATTGTTTCTGGATTAGTGAGACCATCCAAAGGTGAAATATTATTCGATGAAACACCTGTGACTGATTTAAAAACAGAAGATAGAAATATTGCCCAGGTTTTCCAGTTCCCAGTAATTTACAATACAATGACTGTTTATGATAATTTAGCGTTTCCACTAAGATGCAGGGAATTTACAAAAGAAAAAATTGAAGAAAGAGTAAAAGCAGTTTCAGATACTTTAAATTTATCTTCATTTTTAAACTCACCAGCAAGAAAATTAACGGCTGATCAAAAACAACTTATCTCTTTAGGTAGAGGGTTGGTTCGAGAAGACGTTGCAGCTGTTTTAATGGACGAACCTCTTACGGTTATAGACCCAGATTTAAAATTTAGACTTCGAAGAAACTTAAAAGAAATCAATGAACAATATAAAACAACATTGGTTTATGTAACTCATGATCAAAACGAAGCTATGACTTTTGCAGAAAATATAATTGTTATGGATCAAGGTGAAATCGTACAAGTTGGATTGCCAAAAGATTTATTTGAAAAACCTAAAACAACTTTTGTCGGTTATTTTATTGGCTCTCCTGCGATGAATATTTTTCATTCAACTGTATCTTCTGATCATGAAGTAAAAATTAATGATACCACAATAAAAACAAATTCAAATTTAGGAAATTTAAAAGATAAAAATGTTAAACTCGGAATTAGATCCGAGTTCATAGAATTGGCTGAAAAAGAAAAAAGTAATACAGTTAAAATTAAACTTACAAGAGTTGAGGATTTTGGTAATTTTAAGCTCCTTACAGGAAAAATGGGTGATTTAGTTATTAAGTCAAAAGTAGAAAGAGAAAAACCCATTCCAGACGGTGAATTAAATTTATATTTTCCACCAGAGAAATGTTGCGTTTATTCTGATGAAAAATTAGTTTAAGGGATAAATGAAACTCCTAAATTTATCAGCACAACAAATTTTAAAAAAACTTAAAAATAAACAATTAACTTCCTTTGAACTTTGTAAAGCATATATCAATCAAAAAAAAAAATATGATAAGAATATTAAAGCTTGGGAATATTTTGATGAAAAAAAACTCCTAAGTGATGCAAAAAAATCTGACAACCAGAGAAAAAAATTAAAATCTCTAGGGGTTTTGCATGGTCTACCAGTAGCACTTAAAGATATTATCTCAACATCTGAAATGCCAACAAAATATGGTGCAAGAATAAAATTAAAAAAAAAGAATAATTTAGATGCTAAAATTGTTGAGCTCTTAAAAAAGGCTGGAGCAATAATTATGGGTAAAACCGTAACTTGTGAATTAGCTTTCTTATCGCCATCGAAAACTAAAAACCCACATGATTATTCAAGAACACCAGGAGGTTCGTCTAGTGGCTCTGCAGCTGTTATTGCATCTGATATGGCACCATTATCAATTGGAACTCAAACGGGTGGATCTGTAATTAGGCCAGCTTCTTATTGTGGAGTTGTTGGTTATAAACCTACTTATGGATTAATTTCTAGAAATGGTGTTTTGCAAACATCATATAATTTAGATCAAGTCGGAGTATTTGGAAAAACAATTGGTGATGTAGAACTTTTATCAAAAGTTTTGTTTGCCAGAGATGATGCAGATGAAACAACAACAAGTATTAATTTTCTTAATAAAAAAATTAAAATAAAAAAATCAAAATTTGTTTTTTATAAAACCAAACGCTGGAGAAATGTTGATAGTATTTCAAAAAAATCATTTAATAAATTTATTTTAAATAATAAAAAAATAGTAAAAGTTGAGACTGCTCCCAAATATTTTGAAGATATGATTGATTGTCATACAATTATATACGAGACAGAGATGGCTCAAAATTTCCATCATTATTATAAAACTTCAAAAGGAAAACTTTCTATAGAAATTAAGAAAGCGATTATTAATGGACTAAAACATTCGGCAAAAGATTATGCTTTAGCTTTAGATGCGATGAGAACATATTCAAAAAACTTAGATAGTATATTTGAAAGGTTTGATGCAATTATAACGCCAAGTAGTTGTGGAATTGCTGACAAAGGATTTAAGACAACTGGGAGTCCAGAATTTAATAAGATTTGGTCTCTTGCACATGTGCCCTGCATTTCACTGCCAATTTTGAAAGGTGAAAAAAATTTGCCTTTAGGAGTGCAAATTATAGGCAAACAATTTGAAGATCGAAGCATGTTAAACCATGCCAAAATATTCAATAATTAAAGATAATTCATAAACATTTACAATCATAGATTGTAATTAAGTGAAAAATCCTCACTTTTTTAAAATGACTCTAAGAAACATATATGCTTTAAATGCATCAGTTAATTAACTTAAAGAGGAGAAATAATGATTAAAGAAAAAAAACTATTGAAGGGTAAAACTCCTTCAAGACGTAAATTCTTTAAGGCTGCTGCTGCGACTGGTGTTGCTGCTGTAGCTGCATCATCTTTAGCTGCTCCAGCCGTTGCCAAAGAAAGAATTGAAGCTTCTATGGTAGCTACATGGGGAAGAGATTTCCCAGGCTTAGGAACTGGTGCGCAAAGATTTGCTCAAAGAATTACAGACATGAGTGATGGAAGAATTCAAGTCACTTACTATGCAGCAAACGAAAGGGTTAAAGCGTTTGACTCATTTGATGAAGTTGCTTCAGGTAACTCGCAAATGTATCACGCTGCTGACTACTACTGGGTTAAAAAAGATCCAGCTTGGGGTTACTTTACAGCTGTACCTTTCGGTTTCACTTACACTGAAATGAACGCATGGATTAGATTTGCAGGTGGTCAACAATTATGGGATGAACTATCGGACAAATTTGGTCTAAAAAACTTTATGTGTGGAAGCACAGGAGTTCAAATGGGTGGATGGTTTAACAAGAAAATTAGAAGCCCTAATGACTTCAAAGGTCTTAAAATGCGTATGCCTGGATTAGGTGGACAAGTTATCGGTAAACTTGGAGGATCTCCAGTTTCACTTCCTGGTGGACAAATTTACGAAAACCTTGTTTCTGGTGCAATTGATGCAACAGAGTGGGTAGGTCCATGGAATGATGAAGCTATGAAATTCCAAGAAGCTGCTAAATACTACTACTATCCTGGAATGCACGAGCCAGGATCTATGTTAGCATGTGGTACTAACAAATCTTGGTTTACAAGCTTATCAAAATCAGATCAGCTATTAATTGAAGCTGCAGCTGCGATGGAAAATGACGTTATGATGTCAGAGTACAACGCTAAAAATGGTGCTGCGCTTGCAAGATTAATAAACGATCATGGTGTTAAACTAGAGAAGTTTAGCGACAAAGTTTATGATGGTTTTGCTAAAGCTGCTAATGAAGTATTTGAGGAAACAAGAGCAAGCAGTGGTCTCGCTGAGAGAATCCACTCTAGTTTCTTACAGGCTAGAAAAGACATTGGTTCTTGGACCAACTTGTCTGACTCACCTTACATTTCTCAAAGAAACAGAGCATTAGGAATGTAATCTAACTAAATTTAGTTATTAAAGGGCCCTTAATTGGGCCCTTTTTTTTTAAACAAAATCGAGTATTACTTAGGTATTTTAAAATACTATGGTGACAAAAAATTCAAATCTTTCTCTATATCTTAGAATAATCAGTTATTCAGTTTTAGCTTTTACTTTAGCATTTCTTATTAATAATATTTTAACAGTTTGGAGTGATTGGCCAGGAATAAAAAAAATTTTTTCACATCATGAGATGTTTGGATATAAGAAAAAAGCTTTAGAGGGATCTGACTTAAATTATGGTTATATGCAAATTGGATTGTATTTGATTTGTATTGCTGCAGTCGTTTTTTATGTTTTTAAAACATATAGCCAAACTTTGGAGCAAGACTCAAAAATTTTATCAAGATTTTCCGCATATCTTGTTAGATCATCATTTTGGGCAGTATTTTTAGTTGGCGTAGCTGACTTTGTAATATCTTTTATGGTTGTTGAAAGATTATGGGAAGCAATCTTCAGTCCTGAAGTAAAAGCATTGATGGTTAAAGCCCCTGTAAGAATTACTTATATTCACTTTCCAATAATATTAATTTCTTTCGTGATTGGATATTTTACAAAATCAGTTGGTTTTATTTGGCTAGCAGTATTGGTTGTTGTAAGTGAATTCGTAATTGTATTATCAAGATTTATATTTTCATACGAACAAGCATTTCAAGGGGATCTAGTTAGATTTTGGTATGCTGCACTTTATTTATTTGCCAGTGCATACGCATTAATTCATGAAGGGCATGTAAGAGTTGACGTACTCTATTCTTCTTTTAGTGAAAAAAAGAAGGCATGGACAAATATGGTTGGATCGGCAGTTCTAGGAGTACCACTTACATTAATAGTTATATTTTTAGGTCTAAACGGAAAAGCAAGCATTATAAATGGTCCTGTTGTAGCTTTTGAAGTTACGCAACAAGGATCTAATGGTCTTTATCTTTTATATTTGATGGCTGTTTATCTAGCTGTTTTTGCTGTTACGATGTTAATTCAATTTACTAGCTATTTTATGGAAAGTAGTCACAAAATTTTAAAAGGTGTCAAAAATTAAATTATGGAAACATTCTTTTTAGCTGTTCTAGTTGTGATAATGATAGTTGCTCTTGCATCGGGTTACCCGGTTGCTTTTGCACTTCCTGGTTCAGCTATAATTGCAATTGGTTTAGCTGCATTTTTTGGCTACATCTTCGAGGGAGACTCCAGTGCCTTTTTTGCTGTAGATGGACCTATAGAATGGCTCGTTGCTGGTATTACAAATTTTAGGAGTAATTACTGGGATGTAGAAACAGACACTTTGATCGCAATTCCTTTATTTATTTTCATGGGAATTATGCTTCAAAAATCAAAAATTGCTGAAGACTTATTAATAACAATGGGCCAATTGTTTGGACCAATTCCTGGTGGTTTGGGAATTTCTGTTATATTTGTTGGAGCTCTATTAGCAGCAACGACTGGTATCGTTGGAGCAACTGTAATTGCGATGGGACTAATCTCGTTACCAACGATGTTAAATAACAAGTATGACAGACAGCTTGCTAGTGGAATAGTTTGTTCATCAGGAACATTAGGTCAAATTATTCCTCCATCAATTGTTTTAATTATTATTGCTGACCAGTTGGCAAGTGCATCTGATGTTGCAAACAACCTAAGACAAAATGATTATAAAGCCTTAACTGGTGAATTTAATATGCCAGGTGAATTTAGAGTAGGTTCATCAAGTGCAGGTGATATGTTCTTAGGAGCACTTTTACCAGGCCTAGTCTTAGTTGCTCTTTATATGATATATGTATTTATTTTTGCAAGAATAAAGAAAGGTGTTGCACCGCCAGTTCCATTTAAAGGAAATTTTGATTTAAAATTTTGGTTAAGAGTAGTTGTAATTATCATACCACCACTTGCATTAATATTTGCTGTATTAGGTTCAATTTTAATGGGTATTGCCACTGTAAACCAAGCTGGTTCAATTGGAGCAATTGGTGCCACTTTGATGGCTGGTTATAGATTATATGAAGGAAAGAAAAGTGCGTTCTATCCTTTAATTTTAATTATTGGATCTCTAATTCCTATTACATTCTTTGCTTCAAATTATGAATTAAATGTAAAAAATTTGGAGGAAAGAGATTTAAGCGCAATCTTTATTACCGCTTTCTTTGTGGTCATACTTGTATATGGAATAGGTTGGAGTTTTTGGAGAACTTTTAAAACAGAAAATGTTTTAAAAGAAGTTGTAACAGAAACTTGTGTGACTACTTCAATGGTATTTATTATCCTTTTAGGAGCAGCAATGCTTACTTCAGGATTTAGAGCTTTTGGGGGAGAAGAATTAGTAAGAGACTTTTTACAAGATTTACCAGGCGGTTTTTGGACACAATTTGTTGTTGTGATGATTGTAATTTTCTTGCTAGGATTTTTCCTAGACTTTATTGAAATTGCAGTTGTTGTTGTTCCAATAATTGCACCAATATTATTAGCTGAAACAGGGGCTAACGTCACAGCCGTTTGGTTGGGAGTTATGATTGGTGTTAACTTACAGACTTCATTCTTAACGCCACCATTCGGATTTGCACTCTTTTATTTGAAAGGTGTAGCTCCCAAAATTGTTAAAACACTTGATATTTGGAAAGGTGTTGTGCCTTTTATAATTCTTCAGCTTATAGGATTGGGAATAGTCGGTGCATACCCTAGCTTAGTAAATTATCTACCAAATAGAGTATATTTAACTTCGAATGTTGCTCCTCCACCAATGAATCCTAAATTACAGTACTGTTTGCAAGAGTACAAATTTGCAAGATTTGATTCAAACGGTGAGACAATTAAAAATGCAATATTAAAATTCCAATCTGAGGCTCCAACTAATCTTCCAGATGATAAAATGGAAATTTTAGAAGATCATTTTGATAGTGCACTAGGAACTTTTGCTCTAGTCGATAAATTAAAAAAAGTTGAGGTCGAATACAATGCATATGCTGTTGATTATAGGGATCTGCATTTCACTGTTAGAAAGAAGCAAAAGAAAATACTTAAATTAAATAAAAAAATAGAAAAATATAAAGCAGAGATTAGAAATTTAGATGATGACGAATTAGATGAGAAAAACAAAATAGAATTAAGAATTGAGGATGTAAAACTTGAAATTGAGGAAATTCAAAACTCAATTCCAGAAACTTGGCAAGCTAAGAATTCAGAATTCGACAAAATAAATAAAGCTAAAAATACAACAACAAAAAGATATAGAAAGAATGTAGATGAAGCCTACGATCTACTTGATCAGTTCGCAATGTTCATAAACGATGGAGTAAAACTTCAAGAAGTATCAAAAGATATTAAACAGTTAGATTATTTTATAGCTATGGAAAGCAATACAAAAGTATATGAAAGATCAGTTACAATTATGGATGGATTGTTTGACAAGTTGAGTGAGATCTCTGGAATGGATGAATTTTTAAATAGTGTAGATGATTTATTATCAATGGTAGACTCAGACGAACTTGATCCAATGGCGATTAGAACAAAATCAAAAGAGGTTGTTGAGTTATTCAATAAAGAAGTTAGCTGGAGAGCAAATGCTAAAGAAAACTTAATGCCAAAACTTGAGGAATATAATAATGCAATCAAAGAAACAATTGGATTAAGGTTGCAGTCTAAACTTACCAAAGAGCAAGCTATCTATGTATCTAAATGTAATTCAATACATAGAGATATTTCACTAAATTTTTAA
Organism: uncultured Pelagibacteraceae bacterium; assembly: GCA_902596975.1. Lineage (GTDB taxonomy): Bacteria > Pseudomonadota > Alphaproteobacteria > Pelagibacterales > Pelagibacteraceae > Pelagibacter. The sequence goes on from CACJWS010000011.1 coordinate 27,388, forward strand.
ACTGTTAATTTATCAATTAATTCTGATCTTGTATAAAGACCCAAGTCTTCTGCCTTGGACTTTAATTTTTCATTAATCTCTTTTAATTTTGGAACATTTAAATCAAGCTTATTTGCAATTTCTATAATTGAACCAATTATTGGATCTATTTCTAATGGTTTACCAGCATTTAGATCTTGAGCTGTCGAAGGTCTATGTCCTATAATTGAGACTCCGCCTTTAATTCGATCCTCAATTGATATATTAAATTTAACTCCAATTTTTTCCCCAACTTGTTGGCATTCTTGCATTAAAACTTTTATTAAATTGTAAGTCTCTGGATCATTACCCATCTCATCCATAGTTTTATTTGTTAGAGCACTTACAGGGTTGAACGAACAGTTTCCCCACAGTTTCACCCAAATTTCGTCTCTTAAATTTTTCTTCTGAGGAGCTTTTAAACCCCCTTCTATGAACAAACTTGAAATTATTTTTAGTCTTTCTGATCTGGTTCCATTTGGTTCGCCTAGAGAAAATCGTTCACCATTACCATTATGTTTAATAACACCTGGCTCTAATATCTGACAGGCTGGATAAACTACACAACCAATTGCTCTTTCAGGTCCTAGAGTTTGCCATATCTTTCCACCTGGATCCACACTTTCAACTATTTGATTGTCTAATTTGGTGCCCGTATTAGCTTTATAAAAGTACCACCAAGGTAATCCATTAATGGCGCATATAATTGAAGTTTTTTTACCCATAATTGGTTTTAAGCTTTCTGAAATTTTACTAATAGCATTAGCTTTTACAGAAATAATTATGAAATCTTGTTCATCCAAATCTTTAGGATTGTCAGTTACATCAAATTTATAATTAACTTTATTATCTTCTCTTATAAAAGTTAATCCATTTTGCTCTATTGCTTTCTTATGTTCTCCTCTAGCTATTAAAGAGACTTGTGCATTTGTTTTTTTTAGACTCGTAGCAATAAATCCACCAATAGACCCCGCTCCAAAAATACAAATTTTAGTCATCAGTTCACTAATCCAAACTTTTTAGCTAAAGTATTTCTTTGTAGTTTACCTGTTGCACCTTTAGGAATTTCATTTACAAAAAATATTTTCTTTGGAATTTTAAATTTTGCAAGTTTTTCATTTGCATAAATTTTTATATCATCTTCAGTACACTTCATGCCTTCTTTTATGATTATTGCAGTAGCTATATCTTCTCCAAGCATTTTATCCTCATATCCAAAGCAAACGGCTTGCTCAATATTTGGATGATCCATAAGAATATTATCGACTTCTAAAGGTGAAATCTTTTCGCCACCTTTATTTATTATTTCCTTTAATCTTCCAGAGATTTTTAGATAACCATCTTTATCAAAATATCCCTGATCTCCTGTTCTAAACCAACCATTTGAAAAGCTATTTTTATTTGCATCTGGATTATTTTCATATCCGGAAGTAACATTTTCACCCCTAATGCAAACTTCTCCCTCTTCTCCTTGATTTAAAATCTTGTTATTAGTATCCATAATACAAACTTCCGGCCCAGCAGGAATTCCTACAAATCCAGGTTTTTGGGACTTAGGCGGTAAAGGATTTGAGGTCATTTGATGAGTAGCTTCCGTCATCCCATATGCTTCTATTACTGGACAATTAAATACCTTATTTAATTTTTCAAATACAGCTGGAGGTAGAGATGCTGATGATGATCTTAAAAATCTAAGATTTAATTGTTTAGCAGTTTCTAGATTTTTATCTGCCCTCATCAATATTGCTTGATGCATTGTTGGTACTCCAGAATACCAAGTTATTTTCTCTCTTTTTGCATTATCTAAAAATTTTAATGCATTAAATCCACTACTTGCACATACAGATGCCCCTACCTTCATAGATGCTGCAAGAACTGCAATTAAGCCATGTATGTGAAATAATGGCATAATATTTAGACAATGATCTTTATCAGTTAAATTAAGACTTTTGGAGATATTATCTGCCGAAGAAAAAATATTTTTATTTGTTAATGGAACAATCTTAGGTCTTGATGTAGTGCCCGAAGTATGCAGCACAAGAGCTTCATGATCTTCACCTGGCAAAACATAATCACTGCTTTTTTCAAAAAGATTGAAATCTCCGCTTAAATTATTTTCGTCTGATTTCATTTCGCAAACAGGAATTTTTAATTTATTTGCGACTTCTACTACTGGATTTTTAGAATTTTTCTCTACAATCACTATCTTTGGCTTTAAATCCTCTAGGTAAAATTCGAATTCTTCAGACTTATAGTTAGGGTTTAAAGGTGCAGCAGACATGTAGCTTGAAATCGCCAAAAAACTAGTTGCCATGTAAGGACCGTTTGGCAAAACTATTGCTGCACGATCTTTATTATTAATACCATTACCTGATAATTGTTTTGAAATTCTTTCTATTAATGATTTTAAATCAAGAAATTTTAGTGGAGAACTACTTTCAGATGTTATTGCAATTCGATTATCATTTTGTGATTCTATAATATTCCTAACAATTCTAGAGTTCATTTAAATTAATAACCTTTTGCGTATCCATCTTTTCTTGGATCTGAACCGCCAACTAAATTTCCTTTTTCTCTATCTATTTGAATTGCTTGTCCACCTCCATGAGTACCATCTATATACTCAACATTATGACCGACTTCTTTTAAATTATTAAAAATTTTTTCATCAATACTTTTCTCTAATTTATAAATGTTATTGAAATGGAAGGCTCTAGGAAATGAAATGGCTTGTTGAGGAGTTAAGTTATAATCAATAATGCTATTTAAAACATGGACTTGTCCTACAGGTTGATATTGTCCTCCCATTACTCCATAAGATAATTCACATTCTTTTTTGTTGTTCATAACTATTCCAGGAATTATGGTATGTAGTGGTCTTTTTAATCCTTGAATACAATTAGGATGACCTTCCTCAACTCTAAAATTAGTTCCTCTATTGTGAAGAACCACTCCAGATTTATCACCTGTTATTCCAGATCCAAAAGCATAGCAAACAGAATTTATAATTGAAACTACATTTAAATCTCTGTCTACCACGCTTAAATAAACTGTTTCAGGATGGTTTGGAATATTTAGATCTCCTACATCTGCACAGCCATTAATAGATATATTTTTTGAAATATTATCTATGTTTTGTTCACTTAATATTTTTTTCAAATCTAAATCTACAAATTCTGGATCACCAATATTTTCTTCCTTAAGTTTATAAGCCTGCTTTGTAACTTCTGCTTCAAGATGGAATCTTTCAAATGAATTCACATCATATTTTTCAATACCTAACTTTTCTAATAATTTCATCATTACTAAAACTGTTATTCCAGGTCCACTCGGAGGACATTGATGTATAATAATATCTCTATATCTATCTGATAAAGTGTCTGATTTAATAGTTTTTTGCTTATGGAAATCTTCTATTGTATGTAAGCCCCCAAACTCTTTTAAAGTTTTAACTAAATCTTCAGCAATTGATCCTTCATAAAATTCTTTAACTCCATTTTTTGAAATTTTTTCGAGAGTCTCTCCAAGTGCAGGATTTTTATTTACCTCATTAAATTGATAACTTTTACCATTATTTAGCATATGTTTTCTAGAATATGGGTTATCGTTTAATTTATTAAATACATTGCTCCAGGCGTTAGCAACAACTTTAGTCACTTTAAAACCACTCTTTGCAATATCTATACCTTTATGAAACAACTCCTCAAAATCGAGTTTTCCAAAATCATTATGAATTGAATTCCAAGCATCTAATGCACCAGGAATAGTTACTGCGTGAGGACTTGTTAAACCGATTTTATCTATATTCTTTTCCTTGAAATAATCAAAATTTGCTTTTGCTGGAGCAATACCTGATCCATTATATGAAACAGGGTCTTTGCCATTCATTTTTATTATTGCAAAACAATCTCCACCTATACTTGTAGCATTAGGCTCTGCAACAGAGAGAACAACAGAAGCTGCAATAGCTGCATCCACTGCATTTCCACCTTTTTGCAATATTCTAAGAGCTTCTTCTGTAGCTATTGGATGTGATGTTGCGGCCATACCATTTGAAGAAATGGCATCTTTATCTTTTGTTGAATGATTATTCATAATAGAACTGTAATTTCATAAAAAATATAAATGATCAATAAAATAAATAAAAGTATTCTAATTTTTTCTGTATTTGCCTTTGGCTTTTTTATATCAAATTTACTGAGATCAATTACCGCAACATTAACACCTGCTCTTTCAACTGAATTCAATTTAAGTGCCGCAAATCTTGGACTTTTAGCTGGAGGATATTTTCTAGGGTTTTCACTCATGCAAATTCCTACTGGTATGTTATTAGATAGATTCGGTCCAAAAAAAGTTATCGGATATTTATTAATCATTGCTCTTATTGGAACTATTTCATTTGCTTTTGCTAAAAGTTTTGCAGGTTTATTAATTTCTAGAATTTTCATTGGTGTAGGTGTTGCTGCTTGTTTAATGGGTCCTTTAACTGGTTACAGAGTATGGTTTGAAGAAAAATATCAACAACGTGCAAATTCATGGATGTTGATGGTTGCAAATTTTGGATTTGTTGCATCAACTCTACCAGTTCAAATTTTATTACCAATAATTGGTTGGCGATCTATTTTTTTAATTATAGCCTCTTTAATTTTGATAAGCATAATATTAATATCAATTTTAATACCTTCGTGGGAAACTAAGAGGGATGAAGACCAAAATAATAATCTTCAAAACCTTTCCCACATATGGAAAAATAAATTCTTTATTAGCTTAGTACCGCTTGCATTTTTTAATTATGGAGGTGTTCAAGCAATACAAACATTGTGGGCTGGCCCATGGATGCTAAATGTGACGGGTTATGATGCAATACAAAGTGCGACAGGTTTATTTTGGATAAATGTAACTATGCTTTTTTCTTTTTTAATATGGGGATATTTTTTGCCAAAACTATCTTCCAAAGGAATTGACAGTATGAGAATTGTAAAATTTACACTTCCTATAAGTTATATAATTTTATTTTTAATAGTCATAATGGGAGACAATGCTGGTGCAACCATGTTTACTCTTTATATTTTATCATCAATAGTAATTTCTTTAACCCAACCAGCAATAGCATTAAATTTTCCTACTAAACTAGCAGGAAAATCTTTAACTTCATTCAATGTATTTTTATTTTCTGGTACTTTTTTTGTACAATGGATAATTGGTTTAATAATTGATTTTTCCAGAAATTTAGGTGCTACTATTACAATGAGCTATCAAATTTCTTTTTCAATTTTTTTATTTTTATGCATTTTAAGTTACTTATTTTTTTTAATATTAAATAAAAATGAATAAAAATTTTATCGGATATTTTCTATTATTGTTTCAGCCACTTTTTATGGCTAGTAATTTAATTGTAGCAAGAGGTGGTGTTGATGATGTTCCTCCCATATCTTTATCTTTTTGGAGATGGTTTATTTTTTTCATTATTTTATTCGTCCTAAATTATAAGTATTTAGTTGATAATTTTCAGACTATTAAAAAAGAGAGTAAAAGAAGTTTTTTTCTAGGTTTGATGGGATGTGGTGTTTGTGGAATATTTCCATATATGGCTGGTTCATCTACAACCATTGTTAATATGGGAATTCTTTATACTTCTTCACCAATATTTATAATTTTAATCTCATATTTTCTTTTTAAAGATAAGATAAATATTTTCCAATTTATTGGCTTACTTTTTTGTCTAGTTGGAGTGTTTGCTGTAATTTTAAAGGGCGATATCAATTTACTTCTTGAATTAAAATTTGCTTCTGGAGATTTTTGGATGTTAGGAGCAGCAATAGGCTGGGCAATTTATACAGTTATGCTTTTTCAATGGAATTCAGAACTTAAATTTTTTCCAAGACTAACAATTATATCTTTCTTTGGTTTTTTATCCATTTTGCCTTTTTATTTTATAGAGCATTTTTATTTTGAAAAAACTTTATTCAATGAAGAATTTTATTATTGGATTTTGTTTGCAGCAATTTCTCCAGGTATAATCGCTTTCTCACTATACACATTAACTATTAAATATTTAGGACCATCAACAACTGGTTTCACGCTATACCTCTATACAATTTATGGAGCTTTTTATGGAATAATATTTTTTTCAGAGATTTTAGAGAATTATCATTTAATAGGTACCATATTTGTATTTTTTGGTATTTATTTGGTAAGAAGAAAAAGTAAAAATGAAATTAAAGCCTAAAATGTTATTTGCAAAAATTCTGTTTTATATTTTTATTATTTACTTTGGAGTTTCTCTAATAGTTTATTTTTATCAAAGAAAATTATTATATCATCCTGGTGAAAATAATTATTTAGATGAAGGACCTCTATCTCACAAAATCGAAAAAGTAAGTATTCAATCTGATAATGATCTAGTTGGATGGTATTACAAAAAAAATAATAACTTTAAAACCTTGCTTTTTTTTCACGGAAATGCTGGAAAATTAGATAATAGAATTTATAAACTAAATGAGTTTGCAGATTTAGATTTAAACTATTTAATTTTTGCATATAGAGGCTTTAGTGGAAACAAAGGCAAACCAACTGAAATTGGTCTTTATAAAGATGCAATTAAAGCCAAAGAATGGCTTAATCAACACAATATAGAAGATAAAGATATTGTTCTCTATGGAGAATCTCTTGGCACTGCTGTAGCAATAGAGACCGCAAGTAACAATTTATTTGCAGGTATAATATTAGAGTCCCCTTTTACATCCATGGAGATTCTGGCGCAAAAATATTACCCATATCTTCCTGCAAAAATTATTTTAAAAGATAAATACAAATCTATTGAAAAAATTAACAAAATAAAGTTTCCCATGCATGTGATGCATGGAAAAAAGGATAATATTGTACCATTTTATATGGGTGAAGAAATATTTAATAAATATGGTGGTGTTAAGTCAAATTATTTTAATGACAACGACGACCATATGATGGAATTTAATAAAAATTTAATTCAATCAATCGACAATTTTATAAAAAGTTTAAATTAAGACATAATTTAAACAAATCCACATCACTTTTAAATTCTAATTTTAGATATGTTTAAATTCCCTTTATTACTTTTTTTATTAATATTGCCAACAAAACTTAGTTCAGAAATAAATAATGAGTACTATGATAACAATTATTTTCATATTGGAAAAATGAACTCTTACAATAGTGAGTTCACTCTATATTTTAAAACACGGAAGAAAGCTATTTTAGCAAAGGGAGAATTTTCTAATTATATTAATGATTTTCCACAGGACTTATACTTATATGATAAAAATTTAAATAAAGATTACCCTTTAATTTCATATGACTGGTTTCCAAAAAAAGTTAAAAAAATATCAAAAAAATATAATTACCCACTTTTCCCAGAGGATTTTGCTTACTATTTATTAAATGACAACAACACTTTAATTTTGATAAGTGCAAAAAAAAATTTTAATGAAAATTTAAAATATGACATAAAAAATAATAAGCTAGAAATTGCTAAGACTTCTGGAAAATTAAATTTTATAATCTCTTCTTATGCTGAAAACTGTGGTTATAAATCTCTAAAAAATAATTTTGAGTGCAATATCTATAAACCTTTAATTTCTAAAAATTTGCTTAATTAACTTGGGTAAAAGCATTTGCAAACTTCTCAGCTTCAAATATTTGTAAGTCATCCTCTTTTTCTCCAAGTCCGAGACCAACAATAGGTACTTTATATTTCTTTGAAATCGCAATCAAAATTCCACCTTTTGCAGTTCCATCAAGTTTTGTCATTATGATGCCTGTAATTGGAAGTAATTTATTAAATTCTTCGAGTTGATTAATTATGTTTTGTCCCGACGTTGCATCTAAAACTAAAATAACCTCGTGAGGTGCTGTTTCATCACTTTTTTTAATTACATTTCCTATTTTTTTTAATTCATCCATTAAATTCTTTTTATTTTGCAATCTTCCTGCCGTGTCTACTATTACTTGATTTATTTTTTGATTTTGAGCTATTTCCATTGCTTTAAAAGCAACTGAAGCCGGATCTGAACCAGGATCTGATTTTATAATTTTAGCATCAACCCTGTTAGCCCATTCTTCTAATTGATCAATAGCAGCTGCTCTAAATGTATCGCATGCTGAAAAAAGAACTTTATTATTATTTTGTATAAATATTTTTCCTAATTTTCCAATAGTAGTTGTCTTACCAACTCCATTAACACCTGAAACTAATATTATATTTGTCTTTTCCTTTTTTAAAAAAAAATCTTTTTTTTCTAGGGGTGTCATTAGTTCTAAAATATAATTATTAAGTATTTCGAAAACTTCCTTGATTGGATCATTTTTAGGATCAATCTTTTTTTGAGCAATTATAGATTTTATCTCTGATGCTGCATCTATGCCCACATCTGAGCCGATCAAGAATTCTTCTATTTTATCAAGAGTTGCATCGTCAATTTCTTTCTTAACTATTATTTCTTTAAGGCCTGATGCTATATTGCTTGCACTTCTTTTAAATCCGATTTTAAATTTTTCAAAAATACCCATTATATTTTGATATTAATCTTTTCAATTTCAGATACAGGACCTCTCATTTTTATATTTAATTCATTATCAATTTGAATATTTAAAATTCCTGTTGAAAATTCTATTTTTGAATTACTGTTTTGTAGTTGATTTAAATTAGCTGCGACTGCTGTTGCACACGCTGCAGTCCCGCAAGCTTTTGTTAAACCTGCACCCCTCTCCCAAACTTTAATTTTGTAATGTTGATCACTAATTTTCTGAGCTATTGTGACATTGCATTTCTCAGGGAAAACTTCATGATTTTCTATTAATGGTCCATATTTTTTTAAATTTATTTTTTCTATATCCTCGCAAAAATATACTACATGAGGGTTACCAACATTCACTGCAATACCACCATTCATTTTATTTCCGTCAATATCAATCATACCAAGTGATAGATTTTTAGTATCAAGATTTTTACTTAAAGGAATTTTGTTCCACTCTAAATTTGGAGTTCCAATTATCGTTTCAACATCTTTATTATTAAGAACTTTAGATTTTAATATTTTTGAGGATACCAAAATTTCAATTTCTTTTTTATTTTTTTCAATACTTAGTAAATAAGCAACACATCTAGTTCCATTTCCACATGCATCTGAGCGGCTTCCATCCGAGTTAAAAAAAGCAACATCAGCATCAGCTTTTTGACTTTTGTTTATGTAGATCAACTGATCGCACCCTATGAAATCTCTGTCACAAATTTTTAAGATTTGGTCATTTGATAAGTTTAAACTATTCATTCTCTGATCAATAATAACAAAGTCGTTACCTAATCCATCCATTTTAAATGCTTCAAATTCCATATAAATAATACTTAACTTATTTATTGACTTTTTGAACCTCTAATATAATTTACGCGCACTTCCGCAAAATACAGCAATTTGCGGTGTCTTTGGAAACAAAGAGATCGACACCAGTCAGCGAGGGTTCGCCCACTGGTGCGATACTTGCTGTGCGAAATTATGTTTGAAAATTTAACTAATAAATTTGAAGAAATTTTTTCTTCATTAAAAAAAGCTCCTTCTCTTGATGAAAAGCAAGTTGACGAGGGTTTAAAAGGTATAAGGTTGGCTTTGTTAGAAGCCGATGTTTCATTAGACGTAGTTAAGGAGTTTATTAGTAGAGTTAAGCCCAAAGCGCTAGGTCAGGAAATTATAAGATCAACTTCTCCCGGGGATATGGTTGTAAAAATCGTTTATGACGAAATAGTATCTTTTTTAGGTGATAAGAATTCTGAAATCTCCCTTAATGCTGTCCCTCCAGTTCCAATCATGTTAGTTGGATTGCAAGGTTCAGGAAAAACCACAACAACCTCAAAATTAGCAAAATTTTTAGAAAAAAATAATAAGAAAAAAGTAATGATGGCTAGTTTAGACGTTTACAGACCTGCCGCGCAAGAGCAATTGAGACTTTTGGGTGAACAAAATAATATTGAAACTTTGCCAATTATAGACGGCCAGCTTCCTGCAGATATTTGTAGAAGAGCATTAAGTGCTGCAAATTTAAATGGTTGTGAAGTAGTTTTATTTGATACTGCTGGAAGAACACAAATAGATTTTCAAATGATGAATGAAATCAAACAAATTGAAACTATTATTAATCCTGCAGAAACTATACTGGTAGCAGATTCTCTAACAGGTCAAGTTGCTGCTAATGTAGCAAAGGAATTTAAAAATACAGTAAATTTGAGCGGAATTATACTTACAAGAGCAGATGGAGATGGAAGAGGTGGAGCTGCATTGAGTATGAAATATGTTGCTGAGGTCCCCATAAAGTTTCTTGGTGTTGGAGAGAAAATTGAGAATTTTGAAGTTTTCCATCCTGATCGAATTGCAAATAGAATTTTGGGAATGGGAGATATCGTTTCCTTAGTTGAAAAAGCTTCAGAAGATTTAGATCAAGAAAATTTAAAGAAAACAGAAGAGAAACTTAAAAAAGGTCAATTCTCGATGGAAGATTATCTTTCTCAATTACGTCAAATGAAAAAGATGGGTGGAATAGAAGGCATAATGTCATTTCTCCCTGGAGTTTCAAAAATTAAATCACAAATGGACCAATCAGGAATAGATGAAAAAATTATAACTCAAAATGAAGCTGTTATTTTATCAATGACAAAGCAAGAAAGAGAAAATCCTAAAATTATAAATGGATCAAGAAAAAAAAGAATTGCTAATGGCTCAGGTACAGACATTGCCACTATCAATAAGTTGTTAAAACAATTTAAGATGATGTCAGAAATGATGAAAAAAATGTCTAAAGGAAACATGAAAGGAATGGCGGATAAAGGGATCCCGCCTGAACTATTTAATCAATTAAAATAAAGGAGATATAAGTAATGTTAAAAATGAGACTATCAATGGGAGGTACTAAAAAAAGGCCAGTATATAAAATTGTTGTGGCTGATAGTAGATTTCCAAGAGACGGAAGGTTTATAGAAAAATTAGGTTTTTATAATCCGTTATTACCGAAGGATAAAAAGGAAAGAATTGGCTTAGATTCCGAGCGAATTAAATATTGGTTAGGTCAAGGAGCTCAGCCAACAACAAGAGTTGCAAGGTTATTGGGAGAAAACGATATAATGCCAATGCCTGAAAAAGGAAACAATCCTCAAAAAGCAATTCCTAAAAAAGATAGAAAAAAAGCTGACGAAGGTGGAGAAGCGAAAC
>CACJWS010000012.1 GCA_902596975.1 uncultured Pelagibacteraceae bacterium
ATGAATGGTCTCCAAATGTTTTTAGGAGATAGCTTTTATGAAAATTACTTACGAGTTTTATTATATCAGGGTGGTTTTTTTAAAGAGATAACAGCATTAAAAATGTTTTTTAATAGTTTTATCATGGCTACAGGAGTTGCAATATTATCCGTTGTTACATCTTTAATGGCTGCTTACGCGTTGGTTTATTACAGAATAAAATATGCAACATTATTGTTTTGGATTATATTTATTACAATTTTAGTACCATTAGAGTTAAGAATTTTCCCTACTTATTCAGTAATGGCTGAGCTTAATCTAGTGAATTCTTACTTTGGATTAATAGTTCCTATTTCAGCATCAGCTATAGCAACATTATTCTTTCGACAATTTTATAAAACCGTTCCAGATGAATTACTTGAATCCGCAAAACTTGATGGAGCAAATACCTGGAGATTTTTTGTTGATTTTTTAATTCCTTTGTCAAAAACAATGATTGTAGCGATGTTAATATTTATGTTTGTTTTTGGCTACAATCAGTATCTATGGCCATTATTGGTAACAACTTCAGAACAATATTGGACAGTGGTTATGGGGCTAAAAATGATGTCGGGTTCTATTGTCCATCGTTTTGCTTTTGTGATGATGTCTATGGTTCCACCAATTTTAATCATAATTGTGTTACAGAAACATTTTATTAAGGGGGTTTTTCAAGATAAATGAAAATTAAACCACTTCAAATAATTGCTCATATTATTTTAATACTAGGAGTCTTGTTAATGGTAGTTCCGATTTGGATATCTTTTGCAAGTTCTTCTCATGACTCTGTAACTATACTGACAGAAGGTATGAAGTTTCATATAGGTGATCAACTAGCAAGAAACTATAACGAAGTTTTAAATGAAAAAGGCGGTTGGTCAGAAGAAGTAACTGCTGCAAAAATGTTTATAAATAGTTTTATAATGGCATTAGGAATTGCAACACTAAAAGTAGTTATTTCTGCAATGTCAGCATATGCTTTGGTTTATTATAGATTTAAATTAGCTGTACCAATTTTTTGGTTAATCTTTATTACTCTACTTGTTCCTTTGGAGGTAAGGATTTTTCCAAGCTATAAAATTGTATCTGATTTAGGTTTAACAAATTCATATACAGGCCTTATCCTTCCATTAGTTGCTTCAGCTACAGCAACATTTTTCTTCAGACAATTTTATAAAACAATTCCAGATGAACTCTTGGAGTCAGCAAAATTAGACGGAGCAAATGCTTGGAGTTTTTTCATAGATTTTTTGGTTCCATTATCTAAAACCATGATAGCAGCAATGTTTATCTTTATGTTTGTATATGGATACAGCCAATATTTATGGCCACTAATAATGACAACTGCAGAAGAATACTGGACTGTTGTAATGGGAATGAAGATTATTTACACAGAAAGCTATGAAGGAGTTGCTCTGCCAAGAACTGCAGAAAGATTTGCGTATATCATTTTGTCAATGATCCCACCAGTTTTAGTGGTAGTATTTTTACAAAAATGGTTCATAAAAGGATTAATTCAAACGGAGAAATAAATGAGTTTTTTAGATTTAAAAAATGTGACTAAGATTTACCCAAACGGAACTAAGGCTGTTCATGAAACTTCATTAAGTGTTGATGAAGGTGAGTTTATGGTTTTTGTAGGACCTAGTGGATGTGGAAAATCAACTTTATTAAGAATGGTTGCAGGCTTAGAGGATATTACAGAGGGTGATATTAATCTTGATGGAAAATTAATTAATGAGGTAGATCCGTCTGAAAGAGATGTAGCAATGGTGTTTCAGAACTATGCATTATACCCACATATGAATGTTTATAATAACTTGGCTTATGGTCTAAAAAACAGAGGAATTGACAAAGAAACAATTGAGCAAAAAGTAAATGATGCAGCTAAGCTGCTACAAATTTCAGATTATTTACAGAGAAAACCTTCAATGTTATCCGGAGGTCAAAGACAAAGAGTTGCAATGGGTAGAGCAATTGTTAGAAATCCTAAAATATTCTTATTTGATGAACCTCTTTCAAACTTAGATGCAAAATTAAGAATTCAGATGAGAATTGAAATCAAAAAACTTCAGCAGAAAGTTGGAGTAACAAGCATATTTGTTACGCATGATCAAGTAGAGGCCATGACACTTGCTGATAGATTAGCAGTTATTAACAATGGAATTATTGAACAACTTGGAACTCCTATTGAGATATATGATAATCCAAAATCATTATTTGTTGCTGGTTTTATTGGCTCACCTCAAATGAATTTTTTAGATGGTAATATAAAAAATAAAACATTATCTGCAGAAGGTTTTGAAATTAAAGATATTGATAGTGACTTTGAGGGAGAAGTAAAATTAGGAATAAGACCTGAACATTTAAGTCAAAGTGAAAATAGTTTAATTAATTTAAAAGTAGACTTAGTGGAACAACTTGGTTCGGATAATCTTGTTTATGGTCAATTAAAAAATAAAAAAGACTTTTGTTATAGGTGTCCAGGAAATCAAACTATTGAAAAAAATTCTAATTTAAGTCTAAATATTGAGAACAATAAATATTATATTTTTGATAAAAGTACCGGCAAAAGAGTTAATTAAATTTGATTTTAAGTAAACCAAATCATATAAAAATTTATGGTCACCGAGGAGCAAGAGGAGATCTTCCTGAAAACACCCTAGAAAGTTTTAAATATATATTTGAAAACAATATTAATGCATACGAAACCGATATATTAATTTCTAAGGATCTTGTACCAGTTATTGCTCATGATTTTAGATTAGATCCAAGCAGAACAAAAGATAATGAGGGGAATTGGATAGAGGATGAAAATTTAAAAATATTTGATTTAACTTATGAAGAACTTTCAAAGTTTGATGTAGGTTCAGTTAATAAATTATCCAGATATGGAAGAAGATTTATTAATCAAAAAAAATTAGAAAACCAAAGAATACCAAAACTTTCTGAATTATTAAAAATGTCTTCAGAAAATAAATCTGAAAAATTATTAATAAATTTAGAAATTAAATCTACGCCAGAGGAAGAAAATTTGACACCAGAACCAGAAGATACAGTAAAATTAATTATGAATGATATAAATGCAACATCTTTAAAAGATAAAATAATTATTTCATCATTTGATTGGAGAACTTTATCAGTAATTAAAAATCAGTATCCTGAAATTCCAAGAGCTTATTTAACTCAACATTTGACAGGAATTAATATTAATCAAACTATTTACAACAGATCTCCATGGTTGAGTTTTTTACCTTATTATGAAGATCATGAGTTGCCAAAAATTATAAAGTCACAAGGTGGAAAAGCATGGCATCCATACCGAAAAGACATTACAAAAAAACTTGTCGATATTTCTCATCAAGAAGAATTGCCAGTAAATGTATGGACAGTAAACAAAGAGTACGAAATGTTAAAGATGGTTGAGTACGGTGTAGATGGCATTATGACAGATTATCCCTTAAGGTTGAAAGAACTTTGTGAGAAAGAAAATATAAAATGGTTTTAGTTTATCTTAATGGATTTAAATATAGTCAATAACCAAGAGAAATTTTTAGCAGGAAAACTTGAAGGATATACTTTAAAAGGTGCTGAAAATAAATTTGATGACAAAGGAAATCCTTTACCCTTTCCAGGTTGTACAATAATTTGTAATATTCCTCTTAATACCAATTTATCCGATGAAATTAGTAGTTTTCAAAAAAAAATAAAAAATTTTAATCCAGAAAAAACTTATTTCTATTTACCTCAATCTAGTTTTCATATGACGTTATTTGATTGTTGTAATTTAAATACAAAAAATACAAATAATTGGCCATCAGATATAGATCTTGATATGGATCACAAAGATATAGCTTTTGAATTAAATAAAAGAATTAAAAACTATAATTTTCCAAAAGAATTTAATCTTAAACTAAAAACATTTTTTGGTGGTTATAGTATTATTTTAGAACCTTTTTCTAAAAAGGATGAAAAAATTCTTAGAAATTGTAGAGATGAACTAAGTAGCTTATTAAAAATTAAATTTGAAAACCATCAAAGATATACTTTTCATATTACTTTGGCATATATCTTAAGAGAGCTTAGTGAGATTGAAATAAGTAATTTAATTGAATTTAATAAAAAACTATTTTTAGACTTTAGTAAAAAATTTCCAAAAATTACTTTTTCAAAACCTGAAATGTGTACTTTTGAGAACATGTTAGAATTTAAAAGTGTTAATCCTTCCAGTCTGTAACAGTTTTTACTTCTAAATATTCTTTAAGCCCCAAACTCAATCAGCTCATAATAGATATGATTATTTGTTATTATTAAAATTTTAATCAAATTTAAAATTGTTTTTTATCGAGCATAAGTAATAATTAGTTTAAATTTTTTTAATAAATCTTTCACTTTTTAGTAAAAATACTTTCATATTTTATAACGATTATCCCGTCATGAAATTATTTTTAATTATTTTTTCACTTATTTTAAGTTCATCAGCTTTAGCAGATAAAATCACCATTTTACATATAAATGATCATCACTCTCATTTGGAACCAAATAAAAGACTTGATTTAAATTTAGATGGTGAAAAGACGAGAGTTGTATCAGGCGGTTTTCCATCTGTCGTAGCAAAATTTAAAGAATTAAAATTAAAAAATGAAAATGTTATCAAGCTTCATGCGGGTGATGCTATTACAGGGACATTATATTACACTCTTTTCAAGGGCAAAGCAGATGCAGAAATGATGAATCAAATTTGTTTTGATGCTTTCGCTATAGGAAATCATGAATTTGATGATGGTGATAAGAGTTTAGTTGAGTTTTTAGATTATCTTCATACTGATAAGTGTAAGACTCCAGTTTTGTCAGCAAACATTAAAGCAAAAATAAACTCACCTTTGTCAAAAAAAATTAAACCTTACACTATAATCAATAAAGGAAATCAAAAAATTGGAGTAATTGGAATTGTGATCTCAAAAAAAACGAGAGAGTCATCAAATCCAGACGACACAACTTTATTTTTAGATGAAATTAATTCAGCACAAGAAAATATAAATAAGCTTAAACAACAAGGAATCAATAAGATAATTCTTTTAACTCATTATGGATATAAAAATGAGATTAACATGGCTAAACTTCTCACAGATGTTGATGTTATAGTTGGAGGTGATTCTCATAGTCTAACTGGAGATTTCGATAATATAGGACTAAATTCTAATGGGGCCTACCCAACTGTAGTCAAAAATAAAAATGAGGAAGATGTTTGTATAGTTACAGCATGGGAATATTCTCAAATTGTTGGAGAACTTAATATCGAGTTTAATAACGATGGCACCATCAAGTCATGTGATGGAATACCACATATAATGTTAGATGATTCCTTTAAGAGAAAAGATTCAAATGGAAAAAGAGTTGAGATAGATGGTAATTATAGAGAAGCCGTATACAAGGCTATCGAAGTTAATCCAAATATTTCAATCGTAGAGGCTGACGCACAAGCATCAAAAATATTAGAAAAATACAAAAATGAAGTTAAAGAAAAAAGCAGTGAAGTAATTGGCAGGGTAACTGATGATTTATGTCTTGAAAGAATTCCTGGACAAGGAAAGTCAAAACTTTGTGATGTATCAAAAACTGAAAAAAATGGATCCGATATTTCGAATATTGTAGCACACGCCTTCAGAGAAATGTCCAAATTAAGTGATATTGCAATTCAAAATGGTGGTGGAACAAGAATAGATATAAAAGAAGGCAATATTACAATTGGGGACGCGTATACTTTATTACCTTTCAGTAATACTATTGTAGAATTGAAAATGAGTGGAGAAGAAATTAAAAATGTTTTGGAAGACTCAATTGATTATGCTTTAACTCCAGATGGTTCTACAGGAGCCTATCCATATGCTGCTGGATTGAGATGGGATGTTCAAGCAAGCAATAGTAAAGGAAATAGAGTGATAAATTTAGAGTTTAAGGGTAGAACAGACAAGAGTTGGGTAAAGATAAATCCAAGTAAGACTTATACAGTAGCAACAAATAACTATATTGCAGCTGGTAAAGATGGATATAAAACTTTTGGAATTATATCTAAGCAAGGAAGAGTAGTAAATACATATCTCGGCTATGCTCAATCTTTTGTAGATTATGTCAAAAAGATAAAAACTTTATCAAAACTTCCCTTGTCAGAATATTCAACTCAATCTTTCACTAAATAATTTAAATTTCATATCCTTCCAGCTTGTATTAGTTTTTACTTTTAGAAAAAAAAATTTAGGTATAGACTTAAATTGTGAAAAAATTTCTTATTGCTATTGACCAAGGCACAACATCAACTAGAGCAATTCTCTTTGATTTAGATGGTAATATAAAATTTACATCCCAGTTTGAATTTAATCAATATTTTCCAAAAAATGGATGGGTGGAGCATAATCCAAACGAAATTTGGCTTACAACTCTAAAAGCATTGAAAAAAGTAATAAAAAAAGCATCACTATTAAGAGGAAAAATATTAAGTATAGGAATAACTAACCAGAGAGAGACAACTATTCTTTGGAATAAGAAAACAGGAAAACCAGTCTACAACGCAATTGTTTGGCAAGATAGAAGAACCCAAAACTATTGTGAAGAGTTAAAGAAAAAAAATTATGAAAAAATTTTTAGAAAAAAAACTGGATTATTTATTGACCCATATTTTTCTGCAACTAAAATTAAATGGATACTAGAAAACGTAAAAAATGTTAAGAAACTTTTAAAATCAAATAATTTATTATTTGGTACTGTTGATACTTTCCTTATTTGGAAACTTACTAATGGGCAACATCATTTAACAGAAGCAACTAATGCTTGTAGGACCATGTTATTTAACATTAATAATAATAAATGGGATAAAGAAATCTTAAAAAAACTTAAAATTTCTGAAAATATTTTGCCAAAAGTTAAAAATTCAGCTGATAATTTTGGTTTTACAAGTAAGAGAATTGTCGGCAGTGAAATACCAATATCAGCAGTTCTAGGAGACCAACAAGCAGCTGCAGTAGGACAGTCATGCTTTGAAAGAGGTTCAGTAAAAAGCACATATGGAACTGGTGCCTTTGTCATAATGAATACTGGTTCAAAAAAAATTTATTCTAAAAATAAATTATTAACAACAATATGTTACAGATTGAATGGAAAAAATACTTATGCTCTTGAAGGATCTATTTTTATTGCAGGTGCAGGTGTACAATGGTTAAGAGATAAATTAAAATTTATTAACAATGCTTTTGATACTGAAACAATTGCTCAATCAAAAAAAAATAATGAGGGTGTATACGTTGTGCCAGCCTTCAGTGGAATGGGAGCACCTTATTGGAGGCCTGATGCAAGAGGGGTAATAACAGGTTTAACAAGAAATAGTGATTGGAAAACCTTAGTTAGAGCAGTATTAGAGTCAGTTGCCTATCAAAGTAATGATTTATTTAATGCAATGAAAAAAGATGGTTTAAAACCAACTAAACTTAAGATTGATGGAGGCATGGTAAAAAACAACTGGTTTTCGCAATTTTTATCTGACATCATAAATATAAATACAGAAAGACCAAAAATATTAGAAACAACTGGTTTAGGAGTAGCTTTACTAGCTGGATATCAAATTGGATTATTTAAATCATTATATCAAATCAAGAGGAAATGGAAAAAAGATAAAATTTTTAAGCCTAAAATAAACCGAAAAGTTAGGAACGATTTAATAAATGGTTGGAAATTATCAGTTCAGAAAGCTCTATTATAAAAAATACAGATAAAAATTTAATTGTCGTTTATGAAATATATAAATTTTATTCTTTTATTTTTGCTAAGTATTTTTAATTCAAATTATTTACAGGCTAATGATTTAGTAATAAGCGAACTGCAGAAGGGTGGAAAAATTGTATTTATAAGACATTCACTTGCACCAGGAAATGGAGATCCTGATAATATTGATTTAAAAAAATGTGATACTCAAAGAAATTTAAATCAACAGGGAATAGAGCAATCAAAAAAAATTGGAAAATTATTTAAAGAAAATAACATTCAAATTGATAAAGTCTTATCTAGTGAATGGTGTAGATGCAAAGATACTGCAAGATTTGCCTTTAATAATTATGAAATTTTCAAAGGTTTAAACTCTTTTTATCAAGAGAAGTTTTATAAATATAAAGATGAACAAATTAAGAGTTTAAAAAAATATATATCTAACTGGAATGGTGAAAAAAATCTTATTTTAGTAACACATTTTGTGGTTATTTCAGAAATGTTAAATTTTGGTACTTCATCTGGTGAAATTGTTGTTATAGATAAAGATTATAAATTCATAGGAAGTATTGAAACTCTTTAATAAATAACATTATATTAGAAATATCAAAAAATATTTATGATTAAAAAATTTAAATTTATTATTTTTTTATTATTTTTTTCTTTAATTTTAGGTAATGCAAATTCAAACAATTTTAAAATTAAAGATTTAGAGATAGAACTTTTTGATAAAAATAAACTAATAACAAGTTCAAGAATTATGACGGAGGACTTTGGGTACCTAAAAGTCAAAGTCTTTGCAGAAAAAATAGATAACGAAAACTTCGGGTCTATAATATTGGTTGTTTATTCAAAAGTTGATAAATATGGACAATTTATTAGAAGTTTTCTTCTAGACTATTTTTTTAATAAAGATAATTCTATTTTTAACAAGGATGATGCATACCATTATATTGAAAATGAAAATAGGACTAATGCATTTCAAGTTAAAGAATTTGATTTACAAAAATTTATAAAAAGATCTGATGATTTTAATGAGGTAAGAAGTGCTTTAAAGGGAGCTTATAAGAAAAGTTCATTAAAAAATAATGATAGAGTAATTAAAAGCGATCATGTTTATTTGACTTCAAATGGTAATTTGGTCTGGGTTAGCCATATGTTTAATTATGAAACAGTTATAAAAGAAAATCATTTTCAAGGTGGAAAGTCAAAATTTCATCCAAAAAATATAAATGAATTTCCTAAATATAAAAGTTATATGGATAGTTGGTCAAATTTAGCATTCAAAAGACATGATGAATTCCAAAAAGCTTTAAAAATAAAATCTCAAATAGATTTGATTTCAGATGGTTTAGATAAAAATGAAAATTTGGATTATTATGAAAAAAACTTTTATTCTTCAAATATAAGCGATGAGAAAAATAATATCAATGAAGATGAAAGAAAAGCTAAAGAAGAAAAAGAAAGAAAAGCTAAAGAACAAAAAGCTAAACAAGATACCCAAACATCAGGAGAGGAATTAAGCGTTGATGATTTGATGTCCAAAATAAAAGAATTAAATGAGATGTATAAATCAGGGGTAATTTCAAAAGAAGAATTTAAAATGCTTAAAGGTAAACTTTTAAAGAAATAACTTTAATTGATAAAAAATATTTAAAATGAAAGTTGGATTTATAGGTGTTGGATGGATGGGATTTGGTATAGCAAATAATATCCTTAAAAATAATCATGAATTATTTGTAATTGCTAACAAGAACAGAAAGCCAATTGATAGAATAGTTAGAGAGGGTGCAAAAGAAGTTAAATCTTATGATGAACTTTGTAAAAGCGGATTAGATGCTTTGTTTTTGTGTGTAACGAATTCTCCCATTGCACACGAAATTGGAAAAAAAATAGTTTCATTACTGACTGATAAAACTATTGTCATTGATATTACTACTCATAATAAAAATGGATCTATTGAGATGGAGCAAATATTAAATGCAAATAATATTCCTTATTTAGAATGCCCAGTTATGGGAGGTCCTGTTCAAGCAGAAGAGGGAATATTAGGTGGAATTGTTGGTGGATCTGAGGAAAATTTAAAAAGATCAGAAGAACTTTTAAAATGTTTTTGTAAAAATTATTATCATTTTGGTGGAATTGGATCTGGTGCGAAAACAAAATTATTAAATAATTTTCTATCTTTAGGAACTGCTACTTATGTAATTGAATTAATAAAAGCTGCAAAAAAATTAGATATAGATTTAGATAAACTTTATAAGGTAGCCCAATTAGGCTCAGGTAATTCTAATGCTTTAAAAAGGATTTTTGATAAGGTTTTAGAGGATGATTACACAGGTTTTAAGTTTACAGCAACTAATACACTAAAAGATTTAACTTATATAACTGACTTATTAAAAGGTATGGATAATGCAGAAAAATTATCTGATCTATCAAAATCTTTTTACAAAAAAGCTGTTGATGATGGTGATGGTGAACTTTTTATAAGTGAATTAATAAAGAAGAATTAATCTTTTTTTTCTTCTTTTTCTTTTTCAGCGAAGAATAAAGCAATAGCAAATAAAGTTGTCCATGCAATTCCTAATAAAGCTTTTGGACTTGTTTCAGCACTCCATATGTCTAAAAAGATTGCACCTAATGCAAGACCGACGAGATAAATAACAATTGCAATATTTGTTTTGCTCATATCAATTAAGCTAATGTTTTACACTATTATTCTAATTGGACAATTATAAACAATCATATATAAAGCACCAATAATTTGGGCGAGTGGCGGAATTGGTAGACGCGTTGGTCTTAGGAACCAATAGTGCAAACTGTGAAGGTTCGAGTCCTTTCTCGCCTACCATAATTTATGAAAGTAACAGTAGAAAATAAAAAAGGTTTAGAAAAAAATATAAAAGTTTTTATCGATAAAAAAACTATATCTGGATATCTCGAAGAAAAATACGAAGAGATTAAAAAAGATGTCGTTTTAAAAGGATTTAGACCAGGAAAAGTACCAACTGAAATATTAAAAAGACAGTTTGGAAAAGCTGTATACGGAGAGGTAATCGATAAAGTATTAAAAGATACTACTACTAAAGCTCTTGAGGATAATAAAATTAAACCAGCAGGTCAGCCTAAAATTGATTTAAAATCATTTGGTGAAGGAAAAGATCTTGAATACACAATTTCTGTAACAGAATTACCTAATGTTGAAGTTGGATCATTAAAAGATTTAAAAGTAGATGAGTACGTTGTTAAAATTGATCCAAAAGAAACAGATAAAAGAATTGATCAAATAGCCAAAACCCAAAAAAATTTTAAAGACGCAGAAGAAAGTTATGCAGCTAAAGTAGGTGATTTAGTTGTTTTTGATTATAAGGCAACAGTTGATGGTAAAGATTTTAAAGGAAATGAAGGAAAAAATACTCAATTAGAACTTGGAAAAGATTTATTTATAAAAGGATTTGATAAGCAATTAGAAGGTGTCAAAAATAAACAAGATAAAAAAATAGAAGTTAAATTACCTGAAAACTTTCCAGAAAAAGAAGTGGCTAACAAATCTGCAGTGTTTGAATGCAAAATAACAGCTGTAAAAAAACCAGAAGAAACAAAAATTGATGACAACTTTGCAAAAAATTTAGGAGCAAAAGACTTAAATAATTTAAAAGAATTAATATCTAAACAAATCAATGATGAATTCAAAAATTCATTAGAAATGATTTCAAAAAAGCAAATTCTTGAACAGATAGAAAAACAAAAACTAGATCAATTACCAGCAAACCTTATTGAACAAGAAGTAAATTTATTAGCTCAAGGTATGAAGGAAGATGAAAAGAAAAAAAATATGAAATACTTTGAGGAACAAGCTAAAAAAAGAATAAAAACTGGTTTAATATTAAATGCATTTGGTGAAAAAAATAAAATTAAAGTATCTCAAGAAGAGTTAAATGCAGAAATACAAAAACAATTTAGAATGATGCCTGGACAAGAAAAAATGGTTAAAGAGTATTATGAGAAAAATCCAGGGGCTATAGAAAGTTTAAGAGGTTCTATTTATGAAGAAAAGATAATTGGCGAACTTAAAAAAATAGCAAAAGTAAATAAAAAAGAAATTAGCAAAGAAGAAGCTGAAAAAATCTTAAAAGAAGAAAATGAAAAAAATCTAAAAGAGCAAGAGAAATTAGCAAAACTATCTGAAGGTGCTGATGATATTGTAAAAGAGAAAAAAGAAGTTAAGTCAGAAGATAAAAAAGAAAAGAAAACAGCCAAACCATCTAAAGCTACAAAAAAAGTAGCTAAAAAAACTAAATCAACAAAAAAAGTTAGCAAAAAGTAATCACAAGTTGTATAAGTAAATCGAATCACTTATGACAACAAAAATTCCAGAACATCTAAGCACTTTGATCCCAATGGTAGTTGAGCAATCAAGCCGTGGTGAAAGAGCTTATGATATTTATTCAAGATTATTAAAAGAGAGAATTGTTTTTGTAGTTGGACCAATTAATGATGCAGTTGCATCACTAGTTACAGCGCAATTGTTATTTTTAGAGTCTGAAGATCCCAAAAAAGAAATTTCATTATACATCAATAGTCCAGGTGGATTAGTCACAGCTGGTTTAGGAATTTATGATACGATGCAATACATTAAACCTGAAGTTAGCACATTATGCATTGGTCAAGCTGCAAGTATGGGATCATTTTTATTAGCTGCAGGATCAAAAGGAAAAAGATTATCTTTGCCCAACTCAAGAATAATGGTTCACCAACCATCTGCAGGTTTTCAAGGTCAAGCAACTGACATAGAAATTCATGCTAATGAGGTTATGTCTTTGAAAAAAAGATTAAATGAAATTTATTCTAAACACACAGGTAAGTCTGTTGATCAAATTAAAGAAGCTTTGGAGAGAGACAATTTTATGACTCCAGATAACGCGAAAGATTTTGGTTTGATCGATAAAGTAGTAGAAAAAAGAGACTAAACAACAATATATAGTTTATTCACAACCTATACTTGATTAAGAAGTAATCTTTGTAATAAAGTATTCAAATTGATTCGTTATAAAAAGTTATGAGCAATAATAATAAAAATATTCTTTACTGTTCTTTCTGTGGAAAGAGCCAACATGAAGTCAGAAAATTAATTGCTGGCCCTACAGTTTTTATATGTGATGAATGCGTTGAGTTATGCATGGACATCATCAAAGAAGAGAGCAAAGATACTTTTGTAAAACATCAGGATGGATTACCCTCACCAAAAGAAATTTGTGCAGTTCTTGATGATTATGTAATTGGACAAGATCATGCAAAAAAAGTTTTATCAGTTGCAGTTCACAATCATTACAAAAGATTAAATTACGAAAATAAAACTAGCAAAAACGTCGAACTTTCAAAATCAAATATTATGTTAGTTGGACCAACAGGATGTGGAAAAACTTTATTGGCACAAACTTTAGCAAGAATTTTAGATGTGCCTTTCACAATGGCAGATGCAACCACATTAACTGAAGCAGGTTATGTTGGTGAAGATGTTGAAAATATAATACTAAAATTATTACAAGCGGCAGATTATAATGTTGAAAAAGCTCAAAGAGGAATTGTTTACATTGACGAGGTAGATAAAATTAGTAGAAAATCTGAAAACCCTTCAATTACTAGAGATGTATCCGGAGAAGGGGTTCAACAGGCTTTATTAAAAATTATGGAGGGAACAGTTGCTAGTGTACCTCCTCAAGGTGGAAGAAAACATCCACAACAAGAATTTTTACAAGTAGATACGACTAACATTCTATTTATATGTGGTGGTGCGTTCGCTGGATTAGATAAAATAATTTCACAAAGAGACAAAGGTTCATCTATTGGTTTTGGCGCTGAGGTTAAAAGTTTAGAAGATAAAAAAGTAGGCGAGTGGATGAAAAATCTTGAGCCTGAAGACTTATTAAAATATGGATTGATACCTGAGTTTATTGGAAGATTACCTATAACAGCTACTTTAGATGATCTTGATGAAAAATCTTTAGTTAAAATTTTATTAGAACCAAAAAATTCTTTAATTAAACAGTATCAGGAGCTGTTTAAATTAGAGGGAGTAAAACTTACTTTTAAAGATCAATCAGTTAAAGATATTGCAAATAAGGCTATATCTAAAAAAACTGGAGCAAGAGGACTAAGATCGATTCTGGAAAATATATTATTGAAAACAATGTTTGATCTACCAAGTCAAGATAACATAGAAGAAGTTATAATTGATTCTGGTGCGGCGAAAGGTGTATCAGCGCCAGTTATTGTTCATTCGAAGAACAAAACTAAAACCGATAAGACTTCAGCTGCATAATTTCACGTTAATAAACCATAATTTCCTATTGCATTATAAAATATAATATCCATATTTCACTGATGGATATAAAAGTAACATTACCATTATTACCATTGAGAGACATAGTAGTTTTTCCAAGTATGGTAATCCCTTTATTTGTTGGAAGAGATAAGTCCATAACCGCATTAAATGAAGTAATGAAAGGTGATAAGAAAATTGTTCTTGTCACACAAAAAAATTCTGAAGTTGATGATCCTAAAAAAAATGATGTATTCACTTATGGATGTGAAAGTAATATTTTGCAATTACTAAAACTTCCTGATGGAACTGTTAAAGTATTAGTTGAAGGCACCAAAAGAGTTAAAATAATAGATTTTAAAGATGATGAAAAATTCATTAAATGCACTTTTGAGTATCAAAAAGATATTATCTCAAAAGAAGATGATCTACTTCCTTTAAGTTTAACGGCTATAAAAAGATTAGAAAAGTTAACTAGTGTTAATAAGAAAATATCCTCAGAGACAATCAATAATATAAAGCAATTAAAGGATCCGTCCAAAATTGCTGATAACATTATTTCACATATAAATGCTAGCATCTCAGAAAAACAACAAATCTTTGAAATTTTAGATGTTAAAAAAAGATTAAATAATGTGATTAAAATCATGGAAAATGAGGCAAGCATCATAGGCGTTGAGAAAAGAATAAGAGGAAGAGTTAAAACTCAAATGGAGAAAACTCAGAGAGAATATTATTTAAATGAACAATTAAAAGCCATTCAAAAAGAATTAGGTGAAATTGAAGATGGTAAGGATGAAACCACAAGCTTAAAAAAATCAATTTTAAAGGCAAAGATGCCAAAAGAAGTTGAAAAGAAATGTATGTCTGAATTAAAAAAATTAAAAAATATGAGTCCAATGTCTGCTGAGGCAACTGTTGTAAGAAACTATCTAGATTGGATGATAGATTTGCCTTGGTTTAAAAAAGATAAAGTAGACATAGATTTAAATAAAGCATTGAAAATTTTAGAAGAAGATCACTTTGGATTAGAAAAAGTTAAAGAGAGAATTATTGAATTTTTAGCTGTACAGAAAAGAATGGATAAAATCAAAGGACCAATACTTTGTTTAGTAGGTCCTCCAGGTGTAGGAAAGACTTCATTAGGTAAATCAATAGCTAAAGCCACTAATAGACAATTTGTCAGAATGTCGTTAGGTGGCGTTAGAGATGAAGCGGAAGTAAGAGGTCACAGAAGAACTTATATCGGTTCACTTCCTGGAAAAATAATTCAAATGATGAAAAAAGCAGGGACTAAAAATCCATTATTTCTGCTAGATGAGATTGATAAAGTTGGAAATGATTATAGAGGAGATCCATCTTCCGCATTATTAGAGGCTTTGGATCCTGAGCAGAACACAACATTTAATGATCATTACTTGGAAGTTGATTATGATTTATCAGATGTTATGTTTGTGACAACAGCTAACACATTAAATATTCTTCCCCCACTTTTAGATAGAATGGAAGTCATAAGAATTCCAGGATATACAGAAGATGAGAAGATTAATATTGCTAACAAATATTTACTTCCTAAACAAATCAAAGATAACGGTGTTAAAGAAGGTGAAATGAAGTTAGCCGACGACACAATTAAAGAAATCATAAGAAGTTATACAAGAGAAAGTGGTGTTAGAAATTTAGAGAGAGAAATATCGAAAGTAACAAGAAAAGTTGTAAAAAAAGTTGTAAATAATGAAGAAAAGAGTGTTGAAGTTAATGAAAAAAATATACCTGACTTTCTCGGAATTAAGAAATTTAAATTTGGAGAACTAGAAACAAAAGATAAAGTTGGAATAGTTATAGGTTTAGCTTGGACAGAGTTTGGCGGTGAAATATTAAAAGTTGAAACTGTTAATATGCCAGGTAAAGGCAGAATGCAGATAACTGGTAAATTAGGTGATGTAATGCAAGAATCTGTAAAGGCTGCAAAATCTTACGTTAGATCAAAATGCTTAGAATTTGGTGTAACACCACCACTATTTGAGAAAAAAGATTTTCACATACATGTCCCAGAAGGAGCAACACCGAAAGATGGTCCTTCAGCAGGTATAGCCATGGTTACATCAATAGTATCTTCAATTACCAAAGTTCCAGTTAAGAGAGAAATTGCTATGACTGGAGAGGTAACTATTACAGGTCAAGTTTTACCTATTGGTGGACTTAAAGAAAAACTTTTAGCAGCACATAGAGCTGGTGTTAAAAAAGTTTTGATACCCAAAGAAAATGAAAAAGATTTAGTTGATGTGCCAAAAAAAGTGAAAGATGATATTGAAATAGTTCCTGTAGAAACTGCTGATGAAGTAATTAAAATAGCTTTGACTAAAGAATTGAAACCTACTGAATGGACTGAAGTAGATAAGTTAACCGAAACTAAAAAAGACGATAAATCCCAAGCTAGTATTCAGTAATAAACAATTTACATTATAATAACCTTGATGTAATAGTACCATGTTTTGGGCGGTTAGCTCAGTTGGTAGAGCATCTCGTTTACACCGAGGGGGTCAAAGGTTCGAGTCCTTTACTGCCCACCAAAACACGGGGGTGTAGCTCAGTTGGTTAGAGCGATCGCCTGTCACGCGATAGGTCGAGGGTTCGAGTCCCTTCACTCCCGCCATCAAATAAATGAATAAAATAGAGCATTAAAATGTGACCTATCTACTCTTTTAGTTGATCTAAAAGGTGCTATATAGACTCATCATGCTTGCGGAATTTTTAAAAGATTATTTGCCAATAATTGTATTTTTAATAGTTGCACTTGTATTAAGTGTAGCATTTGTAGCGGTCAATTATTTAGCATCTCCAAAAAATCCTGATCCAGAAAAATTATCGGCATATGAATGTGGCTTCGAACCATTTAATGACTCTAGAATGGAATTTGATGTTAGATTTTATCTTGTTGCAATATTATTTATTATTTTTGATTTAGAAATCGCTTTTCTATTTCCGTGGGCAATATCTCTAGGCAAAATTGGAATATTCGGATTTACATCAATGATGATTTTCTTATTTATTCTTACTATTGGGTTTATTTATGAATGGAAAAAAGGAGCATTAGACTGGGAATAAAATGAATTTAGAAGAAAGAAAAAAAAATATTCCAGAAGAATTTAAACAATTGGCACAAGATTTTAGTGATAATGGTTTTATAACAACATCACTAGATAATCTAGTTAACTGGGCTAGAACTGGATCATTACATTGGATGACTTTTGGTCTTGCATGTTGTGCAGTTGAAATGATGCAAACTTCCATGCCAAGATATGATTTAGAGAGATTTGGTGCTGCCCCTAGAGCTTCACCTAGACAATCAGATGTTATGATTGTTGCTGGAACCCTAACAAATAAAATGGCTCCAGCACTGAGAAAAGTTTATGATCAGATGCCAGAACCAAGATACGTAATTTCCATGGGAAGTTGTGCAAATGGTGGAGGATATTATCATTACTCTTACTCTGTAGTAAGAGGATGCGATCGTATTGTACCAGTTGATGTATATGTTCCAGGGTGCCCTCCTTCTGCTGAAGCACTTTTATATGGGATAATGCAACTTCAAAAGAAAATCAGGAACAAAGGTTCTTTGGAAAGATAAAAAATGCAAAACATCCAGGATTTAGAAAAAATTTTGAATTCAGAACTAAATACTAAAATAAAAAGTTCTTTAATCAAACATAATCAAATTTACTTAAAAATAGATGAAGCGGACTTAACAGAAGTTATTTTATTCTTAAAAACAAATTCAAAAACTAAATTTAGACAATTGATAGATATCACAGCTGTAGATTTTCCTGAAAATGAAATTAGATTTAAATTAGTTTATCTATTATTAAGTCATGAATTTAATCAAAGAATTATCATAGAGATGGATGTAAAAGAAAAAGAAATTGTTGATTCAATAACATCTATATTTCCAGCTGCAAATTGGATGGAAAGAGAAGTATTTGACATGTATGGAATTGATTTTAAAGATCATCCAGACCTGAGAAGAATACTTACAGATTATGGCTTTGAAGGACATCCATTAAGAAAAGATTTTCCTTTAACAGGTCATAATGAAGTTAGATACAGTCATGAAACTAAAAAAGTTATTTATGAGCCAGTAAAATTAGAACAAAATTATAGAAACTTTGATTATGAAAGTCCTTGGGAAGGAACCAAGTATATAAAAGAACAAACTAAAGAATAATGGCAAAAGAAACTAAAACTTTGAATCTAAATTTTGGACCTCAACATCCTGCTGCCCATGGAGTTTTAAGATTAATATTGCAGTTAGATGGCGAAATTGTTGAAAAAGCAGATCCACACATCGGTTTATTGCATAGGGGCACAGAAAAATTAATTGAAAATAAAACTTATACCCAAGCAGTTCCGTATTTTGATCGACTAGATTATGTTGCACCAATGAATCAAGAACACGCTTTTGCTTTAGCAATTGAAAAAATATTAAAAATAGAAGTTCCAATAAGAGCTCAATACATAAGAGTAATGTTTTGTGAGATTGGAAGAATACTTAGTCATATTTTAAATGTGACAACACAAGCAATGGATGTTGGAGCATTAACACCAACTTTATGGGGATTTGAAGAAAGAGAAATATTAATGGGTTTTTATGAAAAAGTTTCTGGTTCTAGATTGCATGCTAATTATTTTAGAGCTGGAGGAGTACATCAAGATCTACCAAAAGGATTAGATAAAGAGATAGGAAAATTCTGTGAAAGATTTCCAAAGATAATAAATGATTTAGAATTACTTTTAACAGATAACCGAATATTTAAGCAAAGGAATGTTGATATAGGAGTAGTATCAAAACAAGATGCTCTCGATTATTCTTTTTCTGGTGTTATGCTGAGAGGATCTGGCGTTCCGTGGGATTTAAGAAAATCCCAGCCATACGATTGTTATGAACAATTTGAATTCAAAATCCCAATAGGTAAAAATGGTGATTGTTATGACAGATATCTATGCAGAATTGAAGAAATGAAAGAAAGTGTAAATATAATAAATCAATGCCTGGCAAATTTACCTGTTGGACCAATTAAAACTGATGATGGAAAAATCAGTCCACCACCAAAAAAAGAAATAAAACAATCTATGGAAGCATTAATCCATCACTTTAAGTTATATACTGAAGGTTATAGAGTTGATAAAGATGAAATATATACAGCTGTAGAGGCTCCTAAAGGAGAATTTGGTGTTTACTTAATTTCTGATGGTTCAAGCAAACCTTATAAATGTAAAATTAGGGCTCCAGGATTTTCTCATTTACAAGCTATGGATTACTTAATTAAAGGTCATATGTTAGCTGATGTTCCTGCAGTTTTAGGTTCAATGGATATTGTTTTTGGAGAGGTAGACAGATAATGGCTATTAAAAAAATATCAAAAGTACAACCTGAAAAATTTGAGTTTAATAAAAAAAATAAAGAAACTGCCGATAGTATTATTAAAAATTATCCCTCTGGAAAACAACAAAGTGCAGTTATGGCTTTACTGTACTTAGCACAAAAACAAAATGATAATTGGATACCTTTAAGTGCAATGAAATACATAGCAAAGTATTTAGATATGCCATACATAAAAGTATATGAAGTAGCTACATTTTATAGTATGTATAATTTAACTCCAGTTGGTAAATATTTCTTTCAAGTATGTACTACAACCCCTTGTATGTTAAGGGGTGCGTATAATTTAGTAGATGTTTGTAAACGAAAAATTTCTGAAGAAGAAAATCGCCTGTCAGAAGATGGAAAAACTTCTTGGTTAGAAGTAGAATGTTTAGGTGCTTGCGTGAATGCTCCAATGCTTCAATTAAATGAGGACTATTATGAGGATTTAGATCCAACAAAACTAGAGCAAATAATTGATAAAATAAGTAATGATGAAGTTCCCCAACCAGGATCTTATAGAGGCAGATTAAGTTCTGAACCAGAAAATACTAGAAAAACATTAATAGGTAATAAAAATGCTTGAAGATAAAGATAGGATTTTTCAAAATTTATACAATGATTTTGGTGCTGATTTAACATCTGCAAAAAAGAGAGGAGATTGGAAGGATACAAAAGAAATTTGCGGCAAAGGAAGAGAATGGATAATTAATGAAATTAAAACCTCAGAACTTAGAGGAAGAGGTGGTGCTGGATTTCCTACAGGATTGAAATGGTCTTTTGCTCCAAAAGAAGTTGGATCAAGACCACATTATTTAGTAATTAACGCGGATGAGTCTGAACCAGGCACATGTAAAGACAGAGATATTTTAAGATTTGAACCACATAAATTAATAGAAGGCTGTTTAATTGCATCTTACGCAGTTAATGCACACAAGTGCTATATTTATATAAGAGGAGAATATTTTAATGAAGGACAAAAGCTTCAAACAGCTATTGATGAAGCTTACAAGGATGGTCTCTTAGGAAAAAATTCTGCAGGGACCGATTGGGAATTAGATATATATATTCATTATGGTGCTGGTGCTTATATCTGTGGTGAGGAAACTGCTTTGCTCGAGAGTATTGAGGGAAAAAAAGGTCAACCAAGATTAAAACCTCCATTTCCAGCTTTAATAGGACTTTATGGTTGTCCAACAATAATAAACAATGTTGAGACAATTTCAGTGGTGCCAACTATACTAAGAAGAGGTGGAAAATGGTTTTCATCCCTTGGTAGACCAAAAAATACTGGTTCTAAAATATATTGTATTTCAGGAAATGTAAATAATCCCTGCAACGTAGAAGAAGAAATGGGAATTCCTTTAAAAGAATTAATTGAAAAACATGCAGGTGGAGTAATAGGTGGATGGGATAATTTAAAAGCAGTTATACCTGGCGGTTCATCTATGCCTTTACTACCAAAAGAGACATGTGAAACAATTAAAATGGACTTTGATGCATGTGTTGAGAATAAAACTGGTTTAGGAACAGCTGGTATTGTGGTTATAAATAAAGATCAAGACATTATTAAGTGTATGGCTAGAATTGCAAGATTTTATAAACACGAGAGTTGTGGTCAATGTACACCATGTAGAGAAGGTTCTGGTTGGATGTGGAGAATGTTAGAAAGAATGGCAAAAGGTGAAGCAACAAGAGATGAAGTAGATATGTTATTAGATGTAACAAAACAAATTGAAGGCCATACCATTTGTGCTTTTGGAGAAGGATCTTCATGGCCTGTTCAGGGATTAATCAGAAATTTTAAAGATGAAATAATTGAAAGAAACAAGTTTGATCCAATTGTGAAAAAACAAAAAGATATACCTTATTTAGTTGATCAACATTTATTAGAAAAAGAAAATGCTTAAACTTAAAGTAAATGATATTGATGTCGAGGTAGAAGAGGGAACTACAGTATTGCAAGCTTGCGAACAAGCTGGAGCAGAGATACCAAGGTTCTGTTATCACGAAAAATTATCAATAGCCGGAAATTGTAGAATGTGTTTAGTTGAAATGGAAAAATCTCCTAAGCCAATAGCATCTTGCGCGATGCCTGCTGCAGAGGGAATGGTGCTTAGAACTAACACCGAAAAAGTGAAAAAAGCAAGAAAAGGTGTAATGGAATTTTTACTAGCAAACCATCCACTAGATTGTCCAGTATGTGATCAAGGTGGAGAATGTGATTTACAAGATCAATCTATGTATTACGGAATTGATAAATCAAGATTTAAAGAAAATAAAAGATATGTACCCGAAAAATATATGGGTCCACTAATTAAAACTCAAATGACAAGATGCATTCATTGTACAAGATGTATTAGATTTGCAACCGAAGTTGCTGGAGTTCCTGAGCTTGGAGCAATCGGTAGAGGTGAGAATATGCAAATTACTACTTATTTGGAAAAGGCAATGGAGTCAGAACTCTCAGCTAATGTTATTGATTTATGTCCTGTCGGTGCACTTACATCAAAGCCCTATGTCTTCGAAGCTAGACCATGGGAACTTAAAAAAACCGAGACAATTGATGTGATGGATGCTGTTGGATCAAATATAAGAGTCGATACATACGGATGGGAAGTCAAGAGAGTTCTTCCAAGAATTAATGAAGAAATAAATGAAGAATGGATATCAGATAAAACCAGATATGCATGTGATGGCTTAAAAAATCAAAGATTAGATACACCTTATGTAAAGATTAATAATAAATTAAAGCCATCAAGTTGGGATGAAGCTTTTAAAGCTGCATCTGAAAGAATTTCAAAAACAAAGTCTGAAAAGATTGCTGGATTTATAGGTGATATGACAAATATGGAAACTACTTATGCAGCAAAAGATTTTTTTGAAAAAACGATTAAGTCTGAAAATTTGGAATCTAGATATGAAAAATTATATATTAATACAAATGTAAGAAGTAATTATCTATTTAACAGTTCCATTGAAGGAATAGAAAAAAGTGATTTAATAATTCTAATAGGTACAAATCCAAGATATGAAGCTACAATATTAAACTCACGAATTAGAAAAAATTATTTAAAACATAAGACCGAAATTATATCTTTAGGTGATATTGGTGATTTAACTTATCCTTACCAAGTTATAGCAAATAACACCGACACTATAAAAGATATTATTGATAATAAGCATGAAATTTCAGAAAAAATTAAAAAATCGAAATATCCGTGTGTAATTTTTGGACAATCAGTCCTTAAACTTAAGTCGGCACCTTATATTTTTGAAGAATTCAAAAATTATCTATTAGTAAATAATAAAATTTCTGATGATTGGAATGCATTAAATATATTATCAAAAAATTCATCCACAGTAGGCTCATATGACTTAAATGTATTGTCAAAAAATTCTAGCTACGAAATATTGGATAAATTAGAAAACAATAACTTTGAAATTTTAATTTTATTTGGCCAAGATAATTTAAATTTTGAGAAAAAAAATGAATTTATAATATATATAGGTAGTCACGGCGATAAAGGTGCAAGTATTGCCGATGTAATTTTGCCTGGCTCTACTTACACAGAACAAGATGGTTATTTTACAAACTTAGAAGGAAAATTACAAAAAGCCTACAAGGCATCATATCCACCAGGTGAAGCGAAAGAGGATTGGCAAATAATAAACGAATTGTCTTCATTCATTAAGAGAAAAAATTTATACAAAGATAAAAATCAACTTATCGATTCATTAATAAATTATTTAAATCTTAATAATAAAAATGAAGCTGTTTTTGAGGTGCCTGAATATAATTTTAAATCAGAAAAAATTATTACTGAAGAGATTGATTATTATCACTCAAATGTAATAGCGAGAGCATCAAAAACAATGTCAGAGTGTAAAAATATTAGAATGAGTTTGCCAAAAACTGGAACCGATAATTAATGGCTGAACTATTTATATTTTTTGAACAAATTTATAGAATTCTGTTTCTATTGATCCCAGTTTTAGTATCTGTTGCAATGATTGTTTGGTTAGATAGAAGGGTATGGGCATTTGTTCAAAAAAGAAGAGGTCCTAACGTTGTTGGTCCATTTGGATTATTTCAAACATTAGCTGACGCATTAAAATACATTTTTAAAGAAATAATCATTCCAGCAAGCTCAAATAAAGTTATATTTATCTTAGCCCCAATAGTTACAATGACTTTGGCTTTAATTGCTTGGGCGGTAATTCCTTTTAGTGAAACATTTGTACTAGCAGATATCAATGTCGGTATTTTATATCTTTTTGCAGTTTCATCTTTAGGTGTTTATGGAATAATTATGGGTGGATGGGCATCTAATTCAAAGTATCCTTTTCTAGGAGCAATTAGATCAGCTGCTCAAATGGTTTCTTATGAAGTTTCCATAGGTGTAATAATTATAAATGTATTACTTTGTGTAGGTTCATTAAATCTAAGTGACATCGTTTTAGCTCAAAAAGATTTATGGTTTGTAATACCTCTATTTCCAATGTTTATAATATTTTTTATTTCAGCCTTAGCAGAAACGAACAGACCACCTTTTGATTTGCCCGAAGCAGAAGCAGAGTTAGTTGCTGGTTACCAGACAGAATACTCTGGAATGATGTATGCAATGTTTTGGTTAGGGGAGTATGCTAACATTTTACTTATGTGTGCAATGGGATCTATTTTATTTCTTGGTGGCTGGTTATCTCCCATAGATTTATTTCCATTTAACGTTATTCCGGCTCCAATATGGTTAATCTTAAAAATACTCTTTTTATTTATCTTATTTGCTCTGATAAAAGCAATAGTACCAAGATACAGGTACGATCAATTAATGAAACTTGGATGGAAAATTTTTCTACCATTTTCATTAATTTATGTAGTATTAACTGCAAGTTTTTTAATGTATTTTGATTTATTACCAGGGAATTAGAATGAGCTTAATAAGATTTTTCAAAACAATTTTTATGATTGATTTTTTAACAGGATTAATCATGGCAATAAAAGAAATATTTAAACCAAAAAAAACAATTAATTATCCATTTGAAAAAGGCTCAATTAGTCCAAGAGCTAGGGGAGAGCATGCGCTAAGAAGATATCCAAATGGTGAGGAGAGATGTATTGCTTGTAAATTATGTGAAGCTGTTTGTCCTGCTCAGGCTATAACAATAGAATCTAGCGAGAGAGAAGATGGAAGTAGAAAAACTACTCGTTATGATATTGATATGTTAAAATGTATTTATTGTGGTTTGTGCGAACAATCTTGTCCTGTGGATGCGATTGTGCAAGGTCCAAATTTCGAATTTGCTACAGAAACAAGAGAAGAACTTTACTACAACAAAGAAAAGTTGTTAGAGAATGGAGATAGATGGGAGAATATTTTAGCAGCAAATATTAATGCTGATAGCTCCCACAGATAATCAATGATTGCTCACGCAATAGTCTTTTATATATTTTCACTAATTGCAATTGTCTCTGCAATTATGGTAACTGTTTCAAAAAACACGGTTAATTCAGTTTTTTTTTTAATATTGGACTTTATTAGTATTTCTTGCCTATTTATCATGATTGGTGCTGAATTTTTAGGAATGATAATGCTTATTGTGTATGTTGGAGCAGTGGCAGTATTATTTTTGTTTGTTGTTATGATGTTAAATGTTGCTCAACAAAAAAATGAATGGTTTAATTCTAGTGGAAGAAGTTCTCATATTCCAATTGGTCTATTAGTAAGTATAATTATATTTTTTGAATTAATTATTGTTATAGGTGGATGGAAATATAAACCAGATTTATTAGATTCAATTGCGATTGAAATAAATACTGACTTAACAAATACTCAATCTTTAGGAAGCGTTATTTATACAGACTATATCCATTTATTTCAATTATCTGGAATGGTTTTACTGGTAGCTATGATTGGAGCAATTGTATTGACCTTCAGACAGAGATCTGGAGTAAAAAGACAAAGTTACTTCAAACAAATTTCTAGAGGTAGAAAAGATGGTATTGAATTAGTTGATGTAGAAAATAATAAAGGAGTTAAAATAGATGCTTAGTATTGGTCTTGGACACTATTTAACTCTCGCTGCTATTATATTTACAATTGGTATTGTAGGTATTTTTCTAAATAGAAAAAATATTATCGTTATATTGATGAGTATTGAATTAATACTTTTAGCTGTAAATATAAATTTAGTATCTTTTTCTATTTTTATTAACGACCTGAGTGGCCAGGTTTTCACATTATTCATATTAACAGTGGCAGCAGCTGAGGCTGCTATAGGACTTGCAATTATTGTTGTTTATTACAGAAACTCCGGAACAATAAGAGTTGAAGAAATCGACAGATTGAAAGGGTAAATGGAATATTTAACATTATTTTTACCTTTAATAGGTTCAATCATATCGGGTTTCTTTGGTAAAACTATTGGTGATAAATTATCTCAATTAATCACATGTGTTTTCGTTTCTATTTCTGCATTATTATCTTTGTTCATATTTTTTAAAGTTGTTTCAACAGGATATGAGCATAATGCAATTATCGCAACTTGGATAAATTCGGGATCTTTAAATGTAAATTGGTCAATTAAAGTTGATGCTCTTTCTGCAGTAATGTTAGTCGTAGTTACTCTAGTTTCTTCCTTAGTTCATATTTATTCTGTTGGTTACATGTCTCACGACCCACATAAACCAAGATTTATGTCCTATCTATCATTATTTACATTCGCTATGTTAACCTTAGTAACATCAGATAATTTTTTACAATTATTCTTTGGATGGGAAGGAGTTGGTCTTTGTTCGTACTTTTTAATTGGTTTTTGGTTTAAAAAAGAGACTGCTAATGCTGCAGCTATTAAAGCTTTTATAGTAAATAGAGTTGGAGACTTTGGTTTTGCATTGGGAATTTTTTTAATATTTTATATTTTTGGCACAGTAAATTATGAAGAAGTTTTTCTTAAAATACCTGAAATTATAGATCAAAAAATAAATTTTCTATCTTTTGAATTTAATACAATAGATTTAATCTGTTTACTGCTTTTTATTGGAGCAATGGGAAAGTCAGCACAATTTTTGCTTCATACATGGTTACCAGATGCCATGGAAGGCCCAACACCAGTATCTGCTTTAATTCATGCAGCCACAATGGTAACAGCAGGAGTTTTTTTAGTAGTTAGATGTTCCCCAATTTATGAGTACTCAGATTTAGCTTTATCTGTAATTACATTAGTTGGAATGACTACAGCTTTTTTTGCAGCCACAGTTGCTTTAGTGCAAACAGATATAAAAAAAATTATCGCTTATTCTACATGTAGTCAATTGGGATACATGTTTTTTGCAGCAGGGGTGGGTGCATATAATGTTGCAATGTTTCATTTATTTACACATGCTTTTTTTAAAGCTCTTCTTTTCTTAGGCTCTGGATCAGTAATTCATTCATTTAAAGATGAACAAGATGTTACTAAGATGGGAGGAGTATTTAGAAAATTACCTTACACTTATGCATTAATGGTGATTGGAACTTTAGCTTTAACAGGATTTCCTTTCTTATCAGGTTTTTATTCTAAAGACGCAATAATTGAATTTGCTTATATAAGTGACACAAAATTTGGAATATATGCTGCCGGTATAGGCGTATTAACTGCTGTAATGACATCTATATACTCATGGAGATTAATATTTAAAACTTTTCATGGAGATTATAAAAATAAAGATCTTAGTATTGATACAATGCACGAATCTCCATTAAGCATGATGTTACCTTTGGTATTATTAGCCGTTGGTGCAATTTTTTCAGGATTTTTATTTAAAGAATTATTTATCGGTCATGATACAATGTATAATTTTTGGGGAGAGTCTATAAAATTTCTAGAACCTTTAGGAAAAGAACATCCTCCAACTTGGTTTTTGTTTTTAACTCCTACGTTAGTAGTACTAGCAATTCCATTGTCATTTTATCTATTTGTTAAAAATACTAAAATCGTAGATGAAATAGTTTCTATAAACATGCCAGTTTACATTTTTCTCAAAAAAAAATGGTATTTTGACGAATTGTATGATCAAATTTTTATTAAACCTTCAAAAAATTTTGGAATATTTCTTTGGAAAAAAATTGATGGATTAATAATCGATAAATTTGGACCAGATGGAATTTCGAATTTGGTAAAACTCTTTTCGTTTAAAGCAGTAAAGTTTCAATCAGGTTATATTTATCAGTATGCCTTCATAATGCTTCTAGGTTTTTCAATTCTATTAACTTTATTAATAGTAAAATAATATGAATTTTCCAATTCTATCATCATTAATTTTACTTCCAACAATAGGAGCTTTATTTATATTTTTTGTTAGATCGTCTAATTCTCAATATCAAAGTAGTAAATATGTTGCCCTTTTTATAACTTTAGCAAATTTTTTCTTGTCTTTATATCTATGGATTGTTTTTGATAAATCTATAGTTAACTTTCAGTTCGTTGAAGAAAGAGAATGGATTTCAGGATTTGTTAATTATAAAGTAGGTGTAGACGGGATATCAATTTTATTTATTTTACTTACCACATTTATTACTCCAATTTGTGTAATAACTGTAAATGCAACTATCAAAAATAGATTAAAAGATTTTTTAATAGCAATCTTGATACTTGAAACATTTATGATTGGTGTCTTTTGCTCGTTGGACCTAGTTGTATTTTATTTATTTTTTGAAGCCGGTCTTATACCAATGTTTTTAATTATTGGTATATGGGGTGGAGAAAGAAGAGTTTATTCAGCATTTAAATTCTTTTTATATACTTTGCTAGGTTCAGTTTTAATGCTGGTTGCTATTATATCAATATATTGGATAACTGGTACAACTGATGTTATTAAGTTATATGAATTGGGTATCGACGCTAAGTACCAAAATTTATTATGGCTAGCATTTTTTAGTTCCTTTGCTGTTAAAACACCAATGTGGCCAGTGCATACATGGTTACCAGATGCTCATGTAGAGGCACCAACCGCTGGTTCAGTTTTACTAGCTGCAATACTTTTAAAAATGGCTGGATATGGATTTATAAGGTTTTCTCTAGGTTTGTTTCCAGATGCTTCATTATATTTTGTTCCTTTAGTTTACACACTTAGTTTGATAGCGATTATTTATACATCACTAGTAGCCTTAATGCAGGAAGATATGAAAAAACTAATAGCTTATTCATCCGTAGCTCATATGGGATTTGTAACACTAGGTATTTTCACAATGACACAGCAAGGAATAGAGGGAAGTATTTTCCAAATGATAAGTCATGGTTTGGTATCTGCAGCATTATTTTTATGTGTTGGAGTTGTTTACGATAGACTTCATACTAGACTTATAAATAGATATGGAGGCTTAGTTTCTATAATGCCAAAGTACGCAATAGTTTTTATGGTTTTTACTTTAGGAGCCCTTGGATTACCTGGAACAAGTGGTTTTATTGGTGAATTTTTAGTTTTAATGGGTGCATTTAAAAAGAATATACTTGTAGCAACGATTGCAAGTCTAGGGGTGATCTTGGGGGCGGCATATATGCTTTGGTTATATAAGAGAATTATCTTTGGAAAATTAATTAATGAAGATGTAAAAAAAATGGTTGATTTAAAAAGATTTGAAATTGTTACATTATGGCTTTTAGTATTACCGATTATATTTTTCGGTTTTTATCCAGAACCTTTAATTAACTCTATAGAGGTATCAGTTGCAAACATGATAGATATGAATGATTTAGACAAGATTAATAAATTAGCATTAGGCGATTAATGGAAAATCTACAACTTATAATTCCAGAGTTATTTATATCAATAATGATTATGTTTTTATTAATATTTGGGGTATTTAAGAAAAATAGTTCTCAACTAGTTTATAATTTAACAACAGTAAGTTTAGTTGCTGCTTTAGCATTAATAATTAATTTAGACACGCAAATTCAATCATCATTATTCAATAATAGTTACAATATAGATAGTTTAGCTAGATTTATGAAAATTCTTTTAATTTTGTCTGGGATTTTTGTAATGCTGTCATCATCAAAATACATTCAGATTAGTAAAATTAGAAAAATTGAATATCCAATTCTTATTTTATGCTCAATCTTAGGCATGATGGTGATGATTAGTTCAAATGATCTTATTGTTTTTTACATGGGATTAGAATTGCAATCATTAGCATTATATGTATTAGCATCATTTAATAGAGATAATTTACTATCAACAGAATCTGGATTAAAATATTTTGTTTTAAGTGCTCTTTCATCTGGACTTTTATTATATGGGTGTTCACTTATTTATGGTTTTTCAGAAACGACAAATTTTAATCAAATTATGGTTAATACAAAAGAAATAGAATACGGATTAACTTTTGGAATAGTATTTATTTTAGTTGGATTAGCTTTTAAAATTTCTGCTGTTCCTTTCCATATGTGGGCACCTGATGTTTATCAAGGTTCACCAACATCTGTAACAGTCTTATTCGCATTACTTCCAAAAATTGCTGCATTAACCGTATTTATTAGATTTTTATACATTCCTTTTTATGAATTAGGTGATCAGTGGCAAATGATAATTATATTTTTGTCTATTGCATCAATGGTATTCGGAGCTGTAGCAGCAATTGGTCAAAAAAATCTAAAAAGACTAATAGCCTACAGCTCAATTAGTCATATGGGATACGCTCTTGCAGGTTTATCTACAGGTACAACTCAAGGTGTGCAGAGCTCTATTACATATATAACAATTTATCTTGTCATGAATTTAGCGTTTTTTAGTTGTTTGTTTATGCTTAAGCGAAACGATGAATATTATGAGAACATAGATGATTTATCGGGTCTTTCAAAAAATCATCCGTTATTGTCATTATCATTGCTTGTTGTGCTATTCTCTTTAGCGGGAATACCTCCACTAGCTGGTTTTTTTGCAAAATTCTATATTTTTGTAGCTGTAATAAATGAAAAAATGTATTTTTTAGCAATAGTTGGACTGCTAGCAACAGTAATCGCTGCTTTTTATTATCTAAGAATAATCAAAATTATATATTTCGATCCAGAAAAAGAAAAATTTGAATCGAAACATAATTTAGGTTTAAAATTTACACTATTAGCATCAACTTTTTTCATTCTTGCTTACTTTATATATCCAAGTGGAATAGTAGATATAATTTCACAAATAAACATTAATTAATGAAACTCAAAATATATTCTTATAAGGGTGTCAAAAGCACTAATGATACAGCAATAAGATTAATCAAACAAAACATAAAACAAGGTATAGTTACTAGCGATATCCAGACTAATGGAAAAGGACAAAGGGGAAAAAAATGGGTTTCTAGAAGTGGAAATATTTTTATTTCAATTTTTTTTCCTATTAGCGAAAGTTTAAATTTAAAAAAAATTACATTTTTAAATCTTAAAATAATAAAAAATATTTTAAAAAATATTGTTCCATATAAAATCAATATTAAACTACCAAATGATTTAAAAATAATGAATAAAAAGGTATGCGGTATTCTTCAAGAAATAATTTATTATAATGAAATTAAATTTCTAATTATTGGAGTAGGTATTAATATAAAAAGTAGTCCAACAATAAAAGAATATGAAACTACTTATATAAATAAATATAATAATAAAATTAATAAATCTAAAATTATAAATTTTATAAAAAATGACTTTGAAAAAAAATATTCTTATTATGTCTAATTTTTACATTATTGGAGATATTGGAAATACAGATATAAAAATCTGTGTATATAAAAATAAAAATATTGTCAAAAAAATCAGACTATCTACGAATAAAGTCAATTTAAAATATTTAAAAAAAAATTTAAATGTTTTGAGAAAATATGATAAAAAATTAAAACAAATTTTATTCTGCTCCGTTGTTCCTAACTGTTACAAGAAAATTAAAAATTATTTTAATTTATATTTTAATACAAATTGTAACGAGTTAAAAAATCTTAATTTAAGTAAATTATTAAGTATAAAAGTTAATAGAAAACAAATTGGCTCTGATAGGTTAGCTAATGCAATATCAGTAATTGACAACAAAAATAATTATATTGTAGTAGATTTTGGAACAGCAACTAATTTTGATGTAATCTCAGCAAATAGTTATAACGGAGGGGTAATTGCTCCTGGAATAAATTTATCATTAGAAAATTTATCAAAAAAAGCATTTTTAATACCTAATGTAAAATTTAAAAAATCAAATAATGTTGTAGGTAAAAATACTATAAGTGCAATTAATTCAGGATTTTTCTTCGGTTATTCTGGTCTGATTGACAATATAATTCATTCCATTATTAAACAAACCAAAAAAAAATATAAAATAATATTTACTGGTGGACTAGCAAAAATGTTTAAAAATTCTTTAAAACTAAGAGTAAAAATAAAGTCCAATTTAACTACTGATGGAGTTTTAAAGGCTGCTATTTATTTAAATAAATGAAAGAAGAATTAATTTTTTGCCCTTTAGGGGGATCTGGAGAAATTGGGATGAATATGAATTTGTTCGCCTATGGAAATCCAGATAATAGAAAATGGATAATTGTAGATATAGGAGTTACTTTTGCAGATGATGCAATTCCTGGAGTTGATTTAATATATCCTGACCCTGGATTTATTGTTGATAAAAAAGATGACTTATTAGGTATTGTTCTAACTCATGCACATGAAGATCATATTGGTGCAATTGCTCATATATGGCCAAAACTAAAATGTAAAATATTTGCTACTCCATTTACATCAGTGTTAATTTCAGAAAAATTTAAGGAAAAAAAAATTGATGTAACAGGATATCTAGAAGTTGTTCAGTTAAATAGCATTGTAGATTTAAGTCCTTTTAAAATAGAATTTGTTACATTAACACATTCTATACTAGAACCTAATGGACTAAAAATTGAAACACCTGTTGGAAATATATTACACACTGGTGATTGGAAGTGTGATCCAGATCCATTAACTGGAGACAATATGAATTCAAAAAGATTAAAAGAAATTGGTGAAGAAGGTGTTTTGACAATGATATGTGACTCAACAAACGTATTTAGTGCAGGAAGAGCAGGATCTGAGCTCGATGTAAGAAAAAATATGCTTAAGATAATGGAAAGATTAAAGAAAAGGATAATTATTACTTCTTTCGCTTCAAATGTAGCTAGAATGGAGTCTGCCTTTTATTGTGCTGAAAAAACAGGTAGGCAAATTGCTTTGGTGGGCCGTTCAATGCATAGAATTTATAAAGCTGCTAGGCAATGTGGTTACTTGCAAAATGTTATTGAACCACTTGATGCAAGAGATGCAAAAAATATTTCAAGAGAAAAAATTGTTTACTTATGTACTGGTAGCCAAGGAGAACCCATGGGTGCGATGAACCGTATTTCAAATTATACACATCCAGATGTTTTTGTTGAGAGAGGGGACGCAGTTATATTTTCTTCAAAAATTATTCCAGGTAATGAAAAAAAATTATATAAACTTCACAATCAATTAGTTAGAGAAGGTATAGAAGTAATTTCTGAAGATAGTGAATTTATTCATGTATCAGGACATCCAAATAGAGAAGATTTAAAGGATATGTATGACTGGATAAAACCAAGATCAGTCATACCTGTTCATGGTGAACATAGACATATGATTGAACACATAAATTTTGCTAAAGAAATGCAAGTCCCATATCCTGTTAGAGTAGAAAATGGTGATATAGTTAGAATTTATCCAGGTGATAAACCTGAAGTGTATGATAAAGCTCCAAGTGGAAGACTTTACGTAGATGGTTCTATAAGTGTTGAAGAAGACGCCCAATCTATCAAAGAGAGAAAAAATTTATCTACCAACGGATTAATAGAAGCTACATTAGTAATCACTCCAAATGGTAATATTCACAACAAACCTTTATTAACT
Source organism: uncultured Pelagibacteraceae bacterium (assembly GCA_902596975.1). Lineage (GTDB taxonomy): Bacteria > Pseudomonadota > Alphaproteobacteria > Pelagibacterales > Pelagibacteraceae > Pelagibacter. Next base: position 33,420 of record CACJWS010000012.1, read on the forward strand.
TTTAGAGGTTTACCTATATACGAAAAAGATGAATTTACATTTAATCTTGAAGAGGAAATTGAAAAAACAGCAAAAACTTTTTCTTTAAATAATAAAAAGCAAGAATCTAATTTAATTGATGCTCTTAAAATAACTTGTAGAAAGTACACAAAAGAAAAATTAGGAAAAAGACCTTACACAAATATAAATTTAGTGAGGATTTAATTGAGTATTACAGGCTCAATAGTTGTATATGTGTGCTTGTGGTGGATAGTTTTTTTTGCCATTCTACCTTTAGATGTTAATCGTGAAAAAAAGGGAAATATAGAGGGAGTTGACCCTGGGGCCCCAGAAAATCCAAAAATAACTAAAAAAATAATTTATTGTACTTTAATTACGTCTGGTATTTTTATAGTTATATATCTATTAGTAATTAATGAAATTTTAAATTTACGTAACTTTTTAAATTAATGTTTTTTTCAAAATCATTTATTCCGATACTAAAAAATAATCCATCAGAGGCTAAAATTAAATCACACCAGTTAATGTTAAGAGTAGGCATGATTAAACAGTCCTCAGCTGGAATTTATTCTTGGTTACCGCTTGGATTTAAAGTCATGAAAAAAATAGAACAAATAGTTCGAGAAGAACAAGATCGTGTTGGTGTTCAAGAAATATTAATGCCCACAATTCAATCATCCGAAATTTGGAAGGAAAGTGGTCGATATGAAGATTATGGTGAAGAAATGTTAAGAATTAAGGATCGTCAAAATAGAGAAATGTTATATGGCCCAACTAATGAGGAACTTGTGACAGAAATTTTTAGATCTTCCTTTAAATCATATAAATCTTTACCTCAATTATTATACCATATTCAATGGAAATTTAGAGATGAGTTAAGACCAAGATTTGGAATTATGAGATGTAGAGAATTTTATATGAAGGATGCCTACTCTTTTGATTTAACAGATGATGATGCAATATTTTCGTACAATAAATTTTTTCTTTCATATTTAAAAACTTTTAAGAGACTAAATTTATCCGCAATTCCCATGGCTGCTGATACTGGACCTATAGGAGGAAATTTATCTCATGAATTTATTATTCTTGCTGATACTGGTGAAAGTAAAATTTATACAGATAAAAGAATTTTTGATGTAGATAGTTCGAAAACAATTCTTGATAAAGTCTCTTTAAGTTTATTGAGAAAACAATATGAAAAATTTTATTCTGTGACAGATGAAAAATTTAGTAAAGATGAATTTGAGAAATCAGTACCGCAAGAATTTAGAGTTAATACCAAAGGGATTGAAGTCGGTCACATATTTTATTTTGGAGATAAATATTCAAAACCAATGAATGCTGCTGTTGATTTTAATGGAAAAAAAGAATTTGTTAAAATGGGATCCTACGGAATAGGAGTTTCCAGACTTGTTGGTGCCATAATTGAGGCAAAATATAACGATAAAGAAGGTATTATGAAATGGCCTATGTCAGTAACACCTTATGATTGCGCGATAATTCCAATGATAAATAAAAATGATAAATCTAATTTAGAAAAGTCTATTAAAATAAACGATTTTCTAAAATCAAAAAACATAGAAACAATAATAGATGATACAGAGGAAAATATTTCAGCTAAAATAAAAAAATTTAATTTAATCGGAATTCCATATCAACTTGTAATTGGAAGCAAATCTGAAGGAAATTTATATGAGTTTAAGGAAGTCGATGGAGAAACTCAAAAGTTGACGGTTGAAGATATAGCTTCACAAATAATAAAAGCTAAGCAAAATTGATTTCACAACTAGAAAAAGAGATTATATTTAGGTTTTTAAAAGCTAGAAAAAAAGATGGCTTTTTAAATGTAATCTCTATCTTTTCCTTTATCGGCATAGGCTTGGGTGTGGCTGTATTAATAATTGTTATGTCAGTAATGAATGGTTTTAGAACAGAGTTAATAAATAAAATCGTAGGTTTTAATGCCCATGCTGTTGTAAAACCATATGATAAACCTTTGGCTATTATAACTAATAAAGATTTTACAAAAGGCATTTTTTCAAATGATGGTGAAGCAGTAATTCTCTCAAAACAAAACACAAAAGGTGTCCTTTTAAAAGGATATTTAAAAAATGATTTTAAGAAACTAGAAATATCAAATAATCAAAAATATTTTGGAACAACAGATCTAAAAAATAATTCAATATCAATTGGAAAGGATTTAAGCTTTTTGCTTAATATAGATATTGGTGATCAAATAACAATAATGTCACCATCTGGTGTTCAAACAATCGTTGGATCATTTCCAAGACAAGATAAATTTGAAGTAATTTCAATATTTGATAGTGGAATAGGCGAATTTAATGAGAATGTAGCATACATTAATCTTAATACGTTGGAGGATTTTTTTAACAAAAATAAAGATAAAAGATTTACCGAGTACTATTTCAAAGACCCAAAAAATATAGAATATTATAAAAAAAAATTGTTAGATTTATTTCCCAGCGCATATGTATACACATGGTCAGATTTAAATGAATCTTTATTTTTAGCTTTAAAAGTTGAACGAAACGTGATGTTTATAATCTTATCTCTAATAATAATTGTAGCTGCATTTAATATTATTTCTGGTTTGACTATATTAGTTAAAAATAAAACAAGAGATATAGGAATTCTAAAATCTATTGGAGTATCAAATAAATCGATAAAAAAAATTTTCTTTTTTATTGGATTTATTATTGGCACCTCAGCAACTTTATTTGGTATTTTATTAGGAACCTTATTTTCCTACTATATAGAAGATATTAGGAAATTTGTTTCAAATACTTTTGATATAATGTTATTTCCAGAAGAAATTTATTTTTTAAGCACTCTTCCATCAGAAATAAATGTAAATTCAATTATCTTAATTACATTATGTTCAATAATAATAACCTCTATTGTATCAATTTATCCAGCTTCTAAAGCAGCAAAATTAGATACAATACAAACACTAAAATATGAATAATTTTTTAAAATTAAATAATTTATCAAAGAAATATGAAAAAAATAAATCACTTAAAGTTTTAAATAATTTAAATTTTAAATTCGAAGCAGGAAAAGTATATTCAATTATAGGACCTTCAGGATCTGGTAAATCAACATTATTAAATTTGTTGTCATTGATTGACATTCCATCATCAGGTTTTATTGAATTTAATAAAAAGAAAATTGATACATATAGCTCAATTGAGAATGATTATTTGAGATCAAAAAATATAGGTATAATTTATCAAGACAAAAATTTATTGCCCGATTTTACTGCACTTGAAAATGTATTACTCCCAAATTTGTTAATTTCTAATAGTAAATCAAAATCAACAGAATTAGCAAAAAAATTGATAAAAAAATTTGATTTAGCCTCAAGATTAAATCATTATCCATCAGAGCTTTCAGGTGGGGAAAATCAGAGAATAGCAATAGCTAGAGCTTTAATAAATGAGCCAAATATTATTTTAGCTGATGAACCTACAGGTAGCTTAGATTTTGAAAATGCTAAACAAATATTTAAAATCCTATTTAATCTAAAAGAAAAAAATAGAATTATAATTTTTGCAACCCACAATAGATATTTTGCAAATATGGCAGATTGTAAAATTAAAATGATTGGTGGTAAGATG
>CACJWS010000013.1 GCA_902596975.1 uncultured Pelagibacteraceae bacterium
TAATAATAATTTTTAGTTTTTTTTGGTTAACAGCTCAATCGCTAGCTGTCACATTATATGAAGCATTAAATGAAACTTATAACAATAATAAACAATTAAATGCTGAGAGAGAAAATATAAAAGCATCAGAGGAAGATTTAAATATATCTAAAGCCGATTATATGCCTTCCTTGAGTTTAAGTGGGTCTAAGAGCCTTGAAGAAACAAATAAACTTACAAATCAGAGCGGTGGCGATGCAACTATTAGTGATTCTGATCCATTCACAACATCTATAAAATTAGAGCAAACCTTATTGGATTTTGGAAGAGACCTTAATTATGAAAAAAATTTAATAGGTTTAGAACTTTCAAAAGCAAGATTATTTAAAAAAGAACAGGATGTTCTTTACAGTGCTATAGAAGCTTTTACATCTGTAATTTTATCAAGAGAAAAAGTTGCGATTAATAGACAAAATTTAAATTTGCTTATTAAACAACTTGAAAATGATAAAGTTAGATTAGATAGAGGACAAATAAAAACCGCAGATTTATCACAAACCGAGTCTTCACTTGCTGGAGCAAGCGCTCAACTAACTCAAGCAAGAAGTGAATTAATGATTAACAAATTAAATTACGAAAATATTATTGGTAAACTTTTAAATACAAATGAATTAAAAAAAACAAACAGAGCAATTGTAGGAGTTCCAAGTGAACTTAGTACAGCAATCAATTTAGCAAGAGAGAACAATCCAGATATAATGATTGCTAAAATAGAATTAAATCAGTCCGAAATGGATATTGCTATTGCTGAAAGTGACCTAAAACCTAGCGCATCTTTATCTTTAGAAAGATCATATGCTGAGGATTTTAGTTCAACTTATGACCAAAGAGAAAAGGATACACTTAAAGCAACAATTAGCTGGCCATTTTATTCAGGTGGGAGTAAACGTGCAAAAATAAACAAGAATACAAATCTAAAAACTAGAAAAATTTTATTATTTGAAGATGCAGTAAAAACAACTGAAAAAAATGTTGGAAGTGCATGGTCAAATCTTGAAGCATCTAAAAGTTTTTTAAATTCTGTAAGATCTCAAGTTAGAGCAGCAAAAATTGCCAACGAAGGAATAGCTGCAGAGTATGAAAGAGGTTCAAGAACAACGCTAGATGTTATTCAATCAAACTCTTTGTTGTTGGCTGCAAAAATTTCCCTTGCAGAATCTGAGAGAAATAATCTTATCGCTCAATATAATGTTCTAAAAGCCATTGGCTTACTGAATAGTGAATACCTAAAACTTAAGTAATTTAACGATTTTAAGCTATTTTGAGAAATATATTGCCAATGAGAACAAAATGTGTACATTTAAGTTCATGATTCGAGTGTTAAAAAAAGCAAAAAAAGAGGCAAAAAATGACTAAAAATAACCTAAAAGTGGTGAAAACCGCAAAAGATAAAGAATTGGAAAACAAAGAAAAAAATAAAGCATTAGACGCAGCAATCAGCCAAATTACAGATAGCTTCGGAAAAGGCTCAGTAATGAAGCTTGGTGAGCAAAAAGCTATGGATGTTGAGTCTATCTCAACTGGATCTTTAAGCTTAGATCTTGCTTTAGGAATTGGTGGATTGCCAAAAGGAAGAATTATTGAAATTTATGGACCTGAGTCTTCAGGAAAAACTACATTAGCATTACAAGTAGTTGCAGAGGCTCAGAAGGCAGGTGGAATTTGTGGTTTCGTTGATGCAGAACACGCTTTAGATCCAGTGTATGCAAAGAAATTAGGTGTAAATACTGAAGAGTTACTAATTTCTCAACCAGACACAGGTGAACAAGCTTTAGAAATTACTGATACATTAATTAAATCTGGCTCAATGTCAGTTCTTGTAGTGGACTCTGTAGCTGCATTAACGCCAAGAGCTGAAATTGAAGGCGATATGGGTGATACTCATGTTGGTTTGCAAGCTAGATTGATGTCTCAAGCATTGAGAAAATTAACAGGCTCAATTTCACGAACTAATACAATGGTTATTTTCATTAACCAAATTAGAATGAAAATTGGTGTTATGTTTGGAAGTCCAGAAACAACATCAGGTGGAAACTCTTTGAAATTCTACTCATCAGTTAGAATGGACATTAGAAGAATTGGAGCAATCAAAGATAAAGATAATATTGTTGGTAACACAACAAGAGTTAAAGTTGTGAAAAACAAAGTTGCTCCACCATTTAAAGTTGTTGAGTTTGACTTAATGTATGGAAAAGGAATTAGTAAAGTAGGGGAACTAATAGACCTAGGTGCCAAAGCAGATATCGTAGAGAAATCTGGAGCTTGGTACGCTTACAAAGGTGAAAAAATTGGTCAAGGTAGAGAAAATGCGAAACTTTACCTTGAACAAAATCCTAAAGCCGCTGCTGAAATTGAAATGGCAATCAGAGAAAAGGCTGGTGTGATCTCAAAGAAAATTGAGGGAAATCCACTAAGCGAAGAAAAAGTAGAGGCTCAAAAAACAGAGGAAGAAGTTCCTACTAAAAAAAATTAGCAGATAACTTTTAGTTATTAAAAAGGCGCTCGAATGGGCGCCTTTTTTCCCTTCAGAGGTGTAGACATCAATAGAAAAAGCTGTATTTTAACAAAATATGGCAAAAACATTAAACGAGATCAGATCAACTTTTTTAAATTATTTCGAAAAAAATGATCATAAGATAGTTGAGTCTAGCAATTTGGTTCCAAATAATGATCCAACATTAATGTTTGCAAATTCTGGTATGGTCCAGTTTAAAAATGTTTTTACCGGATTAGAAAAAAGAGATTATCAAAGAGCTACTACTTCTCAAAAATGTGTAAGAGCAGGAGGTAAACACAACGATCTAGAAAATGTTGGTTACACCCCAAGACATCACACGTTTTTTGAAATGCTAGGAAATTTCTCTTTTGGAGATTATTTCAAAGAAAGGGGAATTGAACTTGCTTGGAATTTAATTACTAAAGATTTTGGATTAAATAAAGATAGATTATATGTAACGGTTTTTCATGAAGATGATGAAGCGTTCAATTTTTGGAAGAAAATAGCGGGTTTTAGCGACGATAGAATTATTAGGATAGCTACTTCAGATAACTTTTGGTCAATGGGCGAGACGGGCCCTTGCGGACCTTGTTCAGAGATATTTTATGATCATGGAGATCATTTAAAAGGTGGTTTACCTGGAACAAAAGATGAAGATGGCGATAGATATATTGAGATATGGAATTTGGTCTTTATGCAATTTGAGCAAGTCTCAAAAGATAAGAGAATTAATCTTCCAAAACCTTCAGTAGATACTGGAATGGGTTTAGAGAGAATTGCAGCATTACTTCAGGGTACACATGATAATTATGAAACAGACCATTTTAAAAAATTGATTAGTTCGATTTCTGAATTTACGAAAGTAAAACAAGATGAAAATAATTTATCAAGCTTTAGAGTTATTGCAGATCACTTAAGAGCTAGCTCATTTCTTCTTGCAGAAGGAGTATTACCTTCAAATGAAGGTAGAGGTTATGTCCTTAGAAGAATAATGAGAAGAGGAATGAGACATTCTCATTTGTTAGGCTCTAAAGAACCAGTCTTCAATAAAATATTTGATACATTGAAAGATGAGATGAAAGGAAACTATCCTGAATTGGAAAGATCGGAAACTTTAATTAAAGAAACGTTAAAAATGGAAGAGGAAAAATTTTTAGTATTACTTGATAGAGGAATTAAAATTTTGAATGACGAAATTTCAAAAATAAAAAAAGTTTTACCAGGTGAAGTAGCGTTTAAATTATATGATACTTATGGTTTCCCGTTAGACTTAACTGAAGATATTTTAAAAAATAAATCTTTGACTGTTGATCAAAATAAATTTGATGAGCTAATGAAAAAGAGTAAAGAGCTTGCAAAACAAAATTGGAAAGGTTCCGGAGATGCCTCTGAAGAAGAAATCTGGTTTGGTATAAAAGATAAAATAGGACCTACAGAGTTTCTTGGGTATGAGTTTAACCAATCAGAAGGAGTGGTGTTATCGATAATTAAAAATAATAAAGAAGCACAAAATATTTCAAATGGTGAGGAAGGGACAATTATTACTAATCAAACCCCTTTTTATGGAGAGTCTGGTGGACAAGTTGGAGATCAAGGAACAATAGTATCTGGTAATTCAGTATTTGAGGTTACAGATACTCAAAAAAAACTTGGAGATCTGTTTATACATCATGGAATTTTAAAATCAGGTGAGATTAAGATTAAAGACGTTGTAGAAATGAAAATAGATATTGAAAGACGTAACAATCTTAAGGCATATCATTCTGCAACTCATTTATTACATGAGTCTCTGAGAAGAACATTGGGAAAACACGTTATGCAAAAAGGATCTTTAGTTGCGCCTGATAGACTAAGATTTGATTTTAGTCATATGAAACCAATTACAGAGGATGAATTAAAAATTATCGATAAATTAGTTAATGAATACGTACAAAACAAAACTGATGTAACTACAAGAATTATGACACCAAAAGCTGCCATTGAAAAAGGTGCTTTAGCTTTTTTTGGTGAAAAATATGGAGAAGAAGTGAGAGTAGTTTCTATGGGAGCGGAAAATAACTCTTATTTTTCAACAGAATTATGTGGTGGAACACATGTAAAAAATACAGGTGATATTGGAAAATTTAAAACTATTAGCCAATCCTCAATAGCTGCTGGAGTTAGAAGGGTTGAAGCTTTAAGGGATAAACAACTCGAAATATTCTTAAAAAACAAGGAAAAAATGTCAAACCTTTCTGCACAAAAAGATGAAGACAGTATTAAAGAAGTGTCTGCTCAAATTATTAAATTAGGCGGAAAACCAAATCTAGAAAATAAAGATACGAAAGGATTAATTAAAGACCTTAATAAACAACTAGAACAATTAAATATTCAAACAGTTTTAGGTGATAAAACAAAAAACATAATTAAAGATGAAAATATAAATGGAACTCAAGTTAGATTACAAAAAGTTCAAGATTTATCTCCAAAAGACCTAAGAAAACTTGTTGATGCAGGTAAAAAAGAATTGGGTGAAGGAATAGTGGTAGTATTTGCAAATAAGGATGAGAAAGTTGGTCTTGCTGTAGGTGTAACAGAAAATTTAACAAATAAATACGATGCAGTTAAATTTGCAAAACTAGGATCTGAAATTATTGGCGGAAAGGGCGGTGGAGGTCGTAAAGATTTTGCACAGGCTGGAGGCCAAGACTCAAATAAAATCGACGAAGCTTTAGAAAAATTAAAGATGTTAGTTTAATTTTTGTTTTAAACTTCCATCGATTGCATCTAAAAACTGGTTAGTTGTTAAATATTTTGTAGAAGGACCAATAAGTATTGCCAAATCTTTGGTCATTGATCCTGATTCAACTGACTCAACACATACTTCTTCAAGTGTTTTGGCAAATTTTATTAATTCATCATTACTATCTAACTTTCCTCTGTGCGCCAAACCTCTTGTCCACGCAAATATAGATGCAATTGGATTGGTTGATGTTTCTTTACCTTGCTGATGCATTCTAAAATGTCGAGTAACAGTACCATGAGCCGCTTCTGCTTCCATTGTTCTGCCATCAGGTGCTAATAAAACACTTGTCATTAAACCTAATGAGCCATAACCTTGAGCAACAGTATCTGACTGAACATCGCCATCGTAGTTTTTACAAGCCCATATATATTTACCATGCCACTTCATAGCACAAGCAACCATATCATCGATTAATCTATGTTCATAAGTTATGTTATTTTTTTCAAATTCTGATTTAAAATCTTTTTCAAAAATATTTTGAAATATATCTTTAAATCTACCGTCATATTTTTTTAGTATGGTATTCTTTGTTGATAAATATACAGGCCATTTTTTTATTAGGCCATAATTGAAACATGATCTTGCAAAGTCCTCTATTGATTTATCTAAATTATACATTGAAAGAGCAATACCTGGTCCTGGGAAATTAAATACTTCATATTTCTTTTCATCATTTCCATCTTCCGATGTCCACTTAACTTCTAATTTACCTTTTCCGGGAACTAAAAAATCTGTAGCTCTGTATTGATCACCAAAAGCATGCCTTCCAATAATTAATGGATCTGTCCAAGATGGGACAAGTTTAGGAATATTTTTACAAATTATTGGCTCTCTAAATACTGTTCCTCCAATAATATTTCTTATTGTTCCATTTGGCGATCTCCACATTTTCTTTAATTTAAATTCTTCAACTCTCGCTTCATCAGGAGTAATAGTTGCGCATTTGATACCTACTCCATTTTTCTTGATTGCATTGGCACAGTCGATTGTAATTTTGTCATCTGTATCATCTCTGCTTTTCATTCCTAGATCATAATACTCAATGCCTAAATCTAAATAAGGTAGAATTAATTTGTTTTTGATGAATTCCCAAATTACTCTTGTCATTTCATCGCCGTCTAGCTCAACAATGGGATTTTTTACCTTAATTTTGCTCATTTTTTGATGTATCTTAATAATTGAATTTATACTTTTTATATACATATTAATCCAGAATTATCAATTGAACGATTATGATAGACAAAATTTTTCCAAAGATTCATAACGAAGGCTATAAATTTATAGTAATTTTTGTAGTAGCAACGATCATTTTATATTTCATTCATGGTTTTTTAGGTTTCATAGGATTGGTTTTAAGTATTTGGTGTTATTATTTTTTTAGAGATCCAGAAAGAATTCCAATAAATGATGAGAACTATTTAACAAGTCCTGCTGACGGATTGGTTTTACAAGTTTTAGATACAAACGGACCAAAAGAATTGGGACTTGAAAATAAAAAATTCAAGAAAGTAAGTATATTTATGAATGTATTTGACTGTCATGTGAATAGATCTCCATGTTCAGGAAAAATTGAAGAAATTTTATACAAACCTGGAAAATTTATTAATGCATCTCTTGATAAAGCAAGCGAAGATAATGAAAGAAATTATTATAAAATTAAAAACTCTAAAGGAGAAGACATAATTGTAGTTCAAATAGCAGGACTGGTTGCCCGGAGAATAGTAACAGATACCTCAGTTGAAGAAAATGTTGATCAAGGATCTAGAATAGGAATGATTAGATTTGGTAGTAGAGCAGATTTATATTTTGAAAACTATGAACCATTAGTAAAAGTTAATCAAAGAGCAGTTGCTGGAGAAACATTGATAGCTAAAAGATAAATGGAAAATCCAAAAAAGAATATAAGATTAGTATCAAATAAAAATTCAAGAGTTATTTTGCCGAATATTATGACATTGGTTGGAGTATGTATTGGCTTAACTTCAATTAAATTTGCATTTGATGGAAGATTTGAATTATCAGTTATCGCAGTTTTAATTGCCGCAATCATTGATGGTTTAGATGGAAGAATTGCCAGATTAATTAAAGCCACATCAAAAGTTGGAAAAGAATTAGACTCATTAACAGATGTAATTAGTTTTGGAGTTGCGCCAGCATTCATAATGTATTTCTGGGCGCTAGATAATATTGGCAGATTTGGTTGGTTAATATCTTTAATATATGTGGTTTGTGTTGCCTTAAGACTTGCAAGATTTAATGTTTCAACAGGAAGTGAACCTTCATGGAGAGATAATTTTTTTGAAGGTATTCCATCACCGGCAGGGGGAGTATTAGTATTAATGCCATTAATTTATAGTTTTAGTGAAGTTCAGTTTATAACTATTAATAAAAATATTATTGTTCCATCTTTATTCATTGTTATTTCTGTACTTTTGATAAGCAAAATTCCTACATATTCTTTAAAAAGAATCGTTGTACCAAGAAGTACTTCTATATTTCTTTTATTTGGAATAATTTTATATTTTGGTTTGTTGCTAATATATACCTTTAATACAATTATAATTTCAGGAATTATTTACTTATTAATCATTCCAGCAAGTTCTATTCATTACTTATTTTTAAAAAAACAAAATAAAGAAAAAGATGATGGCGTTGATCATCATGAAGATATTTTGTAATGAAAGAGAATGTAATTATTTCTCTAGCAGATTCTAATTACTTTGAATTGCTAAATGAATTAATAGACTCTATTAAACAATTCAATCACAGTGAAAAGGTCGCTATTTGTATACTTGATGCGGGTTTAACAGAGGAGCAAACTGCTCTTCTAAAAAATAAAGTAGACGAGATCAAAAAAGCTGAATGGGATATTGAGGTTCCACAATCTAAAGTTAAAGGTAAAGAATGGCTAAAAAGTCAAGTATCAAGAGCATTTCTTCCAAAATATTTTCCTAACTATAAAAAATATCTGTGGATTGATTGTGATGCTTGGGTTCAAGATTGGAGTTCAATAGACTTATATTTTAAGGCTTGTGATAACGGTAAACTAGGAATTACACAAACAATGACACCTGGATATAGAATATTAAGTAACGTTAATTGGTTGTTCGGAAAACTGGCACTTATAAAATCTCAAAATTTTAAACATGCTATTAAATCTAAAATTGATATTAATAAAGCAAGAAAGTTAGCATTTGCCCCACATATTAATATTGGTGTTTTCTCATTAGAAAAAGACTCTAGCTGTTGGAATGTTTGGCAAAAAAATTTAAAAACTACTCTTAGTCATGGCCAAATATTTGGTTCAGAGCAACTAGCAATAAATATATGTGTATATATAGATAATGTAGATGTTGAATTTCTTCCTCATAATTGCAACTGGCTAGCTAGTAATTTACTTCCAAAGTTTGATGAAAAGAATAAAATTTTCGTGGAACCTTTTTTACCAAATCATAAAATTGGAATTATACATTTGGCTAGTGGGATTAAAGTAAATGATAAAGATATGAGAAATGAAAAAAATCTAGAGATAGAATTAAATACTTTAGATAATAATAAAATCTCAAAATCTTTAAGGTTTAAAACTAATTGAAAAAAAATAAAATCTCAAAAAATTGGATTAATAAGCAGAGAAGAGATATTTATGTTAGACAATCAAAAGTTGAAGGATATAGATCAAGAGCCGTTTATAAGTTGAAGGAAATTAACGAAAAATTTAAATTTTTAAAAAATAATATATCAGTAATAGATCTTGGAGCTGCTCCTGGAAGCTGGTCTCAATATATATCAAGTAATTTAAAATGTAATAAGCATTTAGCAATAGATTTAAAAGAAATAGAAGAAATAAAGAATGTAAAAATTTTAAAAGGAGATTTTACAGATACTGAACAACAAAATAAAATTAATAATTATTTTGGTGGAAAAATTGACCTAATTATTTCAGATATGGCAGTCAATACAACTGGAAATAAAAATCTAGACTCTATGGTAACTGGAGAATTAGTTTTAGAAGCTTTGGATTTTGCTACCAAAATGATGAAGCCAAATGGCTATTTTGTCTCAAAATTATTTATGGGAACTTCTTTTAATGAAATAATAGCATTTTCAAAAAAAAATTTTGTAAAATTTAATGTTTATAAGCCTCCCGCAAGTAGAAAAGATTCTAAAGAAAGTTTTTTAATTTGTAAAAATTTAAGATAGATACTTTCATTTTTTAAGGAATCGTTTATATAAGGACATGGATCCTATCAAAGAAGCACTTACTTTCGACGATGTAACTTTAGCACCAAATTATTCTGAAATTTTACCTTCAGAAGTAAAGACGGAAGTTAAATTATCAAAACACTTAAATATTTCTATACCCCTTCTAACTTCTGCAATGGATACTGTAACAGAGTCTAATATGGCTATTTCAATCTGTAAAAGTGGCGGAATAGGTGTTATTCATAGAAATTTATCAATAAATGATCAGATAAAAGAAATAAGAAAAGTAAAATCAAAAAAAATGTTAGTTGGTGCAGCTGTTGGTGCAAGTTTAAATGAGCACATTAGAGCTCAAAAGGTTTTAAAAGAAAATATTGATTTAATTGTTGTTGATACAGCTCATGGTCACACAAAAAAAGTAGCCGAAATAATAAAAAAAATTAAAAAAATGAAACCGACTAAAACAGCTTTATGTGCAGGTAATATTGCTACAGCAGAAGCGGCTAAATTTCTGATTAAGCAAGGAGTAGATATTATAAAAGTTGGAATTGGACCGGGATCTATATGCACTACAAGATTAGTTGCGGGAATAGGAGTTCCACAGTTAAGTGCAATTTTAGATGTAAAAAGAGGTATGGGCAAAAGTAAAACAACATTAATAGCTGATGGAGGTATCAAATTTTCTGGGGATATTGCAAAAGCACTTGCAGCAGGGGCAGATGCGGTGATGATTGGATCATTATTTGCAGGAACAGATCAGGCTCCAGGTAGAATTATAAAAAGAGGTGGTAAATTATTTAAAAGCTTTAGGGGAATGGGATCTATTGGAGCAATGAATAAAGGATCAGCAGATAGATATTTTCAATCAAAACAAAAAGATACTTCAAAATATGTAGCAGAAGGTGTTGAAGGTTTTGTTAAATACAAAGGCACAGTTGAAAAAATAATCTACCAACTAGTAGGGGGTTTAAAATCATCAATGGGATACTTAGGTGCAAAAAGAATTAAAGATCTTAGAAAAAAACCAAAATTTGTCAAAATTACTAAAGCAGGTTTTTATGAAAGTATGGTACATAACATAGACGAAATAAAAAGATGATAAAAAAAATTACCTTAGCAATAATTTTACTTTTTACTTTAGTTTTTAATGTTAACGCGGAGAAAGCTAATTTTTTTGATGAAGCAAAAAGTCTTTATGAAAATGAAAAATATGAAGATTCAAAATTTTTATTTCAAAGAAATATTGTATACAATCCCAAAGACTCAAAGTCATATCTATATTTAGCAAAAATATTTAAAAATGAAGAAAACAAAACAGAACTGGAAAAAAATATAAATACAGTCTTACTACTCGAGCCAAAGAACGAAGAGGCAATGTATCTATTAATAGATATTGAGTTAGAAAGATCTAATTTTTCTAAAGCAGAGGAACTTAGAGAAGATTTTAAGAAAATATGCTCGAACCTTTGTGATAAAATCGCATCTATAAACAAACGCCTAAAAGAGTTTGAAAAAAAAGATGCGTCTTGAAAATAATCTAGATAAAATTTTAATAATTGATTTTGGGTCTCAGTTTACACAATTAATTGCAAGAAAAGTAAGAGAATTAAATGTTTTTTGTGAAATTATAAGTCACAACAAACTTAAAAACTACAAAAATGAAAAAAATGTGAAAGGCATCATTTTATCAGGTGGTCCCTTAAATGTTTATCAAAATAAAAAAGTTAAATTCAATAGAAGTATATTAAGTTTAGATATTCCAATTTTAGGTATTTGTTTTGGCCACCAGATTATTTCTAAAGAATTAGGAGGTAAAGTAAAACGAGCAAAATCAAGAGAATTCGGGTTAGCAAAAGTTACAAAATTAAAAAAAAGCGCTTTAACCAAAAATTTCTTTTCAAAAAAATCCACCAATGTATGGATGAGCCATGGTGATGAGGTAATTAAATTACCTAAAGGTTTTAAAGTTATAGCAAAATCATCAAATTCAAAATTATGCATGATAGAAAATGTAAAAAAAAAAATATATGGCATACAGTTTCATCCAGAAGTTTCTCATACAGTTAAAGGCAAAGTAATATTAAAAAACTTTGTAATTAAAATTTGTAAAATTAAAAAAAATTGGACATCAAAAAATCAAAAATCCAAACTTATACAACAAATTAAACAACAAGTCGGAAATTCTAAAGTAATTTGTGCTTTATCTGGTGGAGTGGATAGTAGTGTAGTGGCAAAATTAATTAGTAATGCGATTGGAAAAAACTTAACTTGTATATTCGTTAATACTGGTCTGCTCAGAAAAAACGAAGAAAAACAAGTAGTAAATACTTTTAGAAAAAAATTCAAATTGAATTTAATTTATGTAAATGCTGAACAATTATTTATAAGTAAATTAAAAAATGTAACAGATCCAGAAAAAAAAAGAAAAATTATTGGAAATTTATTTATCAAACTTTTTGAAAAATACGCAAAAAAAATAAAAAATGTAAAATTTTTAGCTCAAGGAACTCTATACCCTGATTTAATTGAAAGTAAGTCAGTTACAGGAAGTCAAACGTCAAAAATAAAGTCTCATCATAATGTAGGTGGTCTGCCGAAAAGGATGAAATTAAAATTAGTTGAACCATTGAAGTATTTGTTTAAAGACGAAGTTAGAATGTTGGGTCTAGAATTAAATTTAAGTAAAGAAATTATTTCTAGACATCCTTTTCCTGGCCCTGGTTTAGCAATTAGAATGCCAGGCATAATCACTAAAGAAAAAATAAAAATTTTAAAAGAAGCAGATAATTATTTTATTAATGCATTAAGAGGACACAATCTATATCATAAGATATGGCAGGCTTATGCTGCATTACTGCCTGTTAAAACTGTTGGTGTCATGGGAGACAATAGAACCTATGAATATTTATGCTTGCTTAGAGCAATAACATCCGAAGATGGAATGACAGCAGATTATTTTCAATTTAATAAATCATTTTTGCAAATGGTATCGAATAAAATAGTCAATAACATTCGAGGTATAAATAGAGTAGTTTATGATGTGACCTCTAAACCACCAAGCACTATTGAACTAGAATAAAAATAAATTATAATTTTACTATGAAATATTTACACACAATGATCAGAATTTCTAATATTCAGGAGTCGTTAAAATTTTTTTGTGATGGGCTGGGTTTAAAAGAGACAAAAAGAATGGAAAATGAAAAAGGCAGATACACATTAATTTTTTTAGCTGCACCAAACGACAATGATGCAGAAATTGAACTTACTTATAACTGGGACGGCGATAATTTAGGAGAGGGATCTAGAAATTTTGGGCACTTAGCCTATAGAGTTAAAAATATATACGAAGTATGCCAAAGATTAATGGATATGGGTTACACAATTAATAGACCACCTAGAGATGGTCATATGGCATTTGTGAAATCACCAGATAAAATATCAATTGAAATACTTCAGGAGGGAAATCTTCCCCCTAAAGAGCCTTGGTCATCGATGGAAAATACTGGAACTTGGTAATATTAGAAATACTTTATATATTTTTCATTAATATTTAAAATTTCTAAATCGACTAGTCCACCTATTACTAATTGAATAGCAACCAATAGTATAAAGCCTAAACCTATATAAGCTATCCATAAATGTTTTTGTATATAATTTGCTAAATAAGTAGCTAAAGCTCCAGTAAGAACTACTGATAACACTAAGCCAAAAATCATAAAACCAAAATTACCTTTGGCTGCGCCCACAACTCCAATAACGTTATCAAAACTAATTGTGATATCTGCAAATAAAACCTTGTAAATACTTTTGATAAATGAAGGCTCCATAGATTTCTTTTTAGGAGACTTTATTTTTTGAATTTCAAATAAATCTTTTCTTAAGTCGTTAACAATCCAAATTAAAAGTAATCCTCCAAGAATTTTAATGAAGTAAAATTTAAATAAATATGTTGCAAATATTGCAAATATAACTTTGAAAACTAACGCTCCAACTACTCCCCAAAATATTATCTTTTTTCTATTTTTTGGGACGAAATTAGCTGCTATTAATCCTATTATTATTGCATTATCTGCCGCAAGAATAATATCTATAAATATAATTTGCAGTAAAATGAGTGATTGTTCTATCAAGATGCTATTATAATAGTAATTATTTATTATTTTTCAATAAAACATCAAAAATTTTTATTGATTTAAGTTTTAATACATAATGAGATATGTTTTTTAAAAATATGGAGGATTTATGAAACTTTTCAAAATTTTGCTCTCTGTTTTATTTTCTATTCTTTTAACTGCTAATGCTTTTGCTGCAGAAAAATGGGATATGGCACTAGCATATGGTGCAAGCAACTTCCATTCTGCTAATGCAGCTGAATTTGCTAAAAATGTTTCAGAAAAAAGTGGGGGAAAATTAACAATAGTAACTCACCCGGGTGGATCTCTATTTAAAGGTGGAGAAATATTTAGAGCTGTTAGAACTGGACAAGCTCAAATTGGTGAGAGATTTATGTCGGCTCTAGGTAAAGAGGACCCGTTATTAGAGATTGATTCACAACCATTTCTTGCGACATCTTATGATGATGCTATGAAACTGTATCAAGCATCTAAGCCTGCAATAATTAAAGGTCTAGATCAAAAAGGTCTTGTATTTTTATACGCTGTACCATGGCCCGCGCAAGGTCTTTATAGTAAAAAGGAGATTAATAGTGTTGCTGATTTAAAAGGTTTAAAATTTAGAGCATATAATTCTGCAACTATTAGAATGGCCGAGTTGACAGGTATGGCTCCTACAAAAATAGAAGCAGCTGAAATAAGCCAAGCATTCTCAACTGGTGCGGTTGAAAGTATGATTACTTCACCAACTACTGGTAAGAACAGTAAAATTTGGGAAAATGGAGTAAAGTATTTTTATGATATTGCGGCTTGGTTTCCAAAAAATATGATTGTAGCTCACAGAGGTTCTTGGAATAAATTAGATAAAGCTACACAAGAAATGATTATGGAAGAGGCAGCAGTTGCTGAGAAAAAAGGTTGGGCACTTTCAAAAAAAGGAAATGTTGCTGATAAAAAAGCTTTAGCTGATGCTGGAATGAAAGTAGGCAAAGTAAATGCAGCCCTTGAAAGTCATTTCAAAAAAGTTGGTGCTACAATGGCAGAAGAATGGAAGAAAAAAGCTGGCGCTAGAGGTGCTAGTGTTCTTGCTGCTTATAATTAAATCATTATAATTAAAAAGGCCGTATTAAACGGCCTTTTTATATGTTTACTAAAGTCAATAAATTTTTAAATAATCTTTATAGTTACTCAGGCTATATCGCTGCATTCTTTCTTATTTTGGTAGCAGTTTTTATTTTAATTGGAATTTCATCAAGAATATTTGGTTTTTATATAAGAGGCCTAGCCGAATATTCTGGATATTGTATGGCTGCCTCATCTTTTTTTGCTTTATCTTATACTTTCGTAGAAGGTGGTCACATTAGAATTACTTTATTTTTAGAAAAAGCTACTGGGATTAAAAAGAGATTTTTGGAATTATGGAGTTTGATAGTTGCAACTATATTTTCTGGTTATCTAGCTTTTTATTTTTTAAAAATGCTAAAAATATCTTATGAATTTCAAGAGAGAAGTGAAGGAGCTGACGAAATTTTAATTTGGATACCTCAAACTAGTGTTGCTTTAGGATCACTAATATTTTTCATATGTGTATCTCATCAATTAGTTTTGAAAATACAAACAAAAAAAAATGACTGAAATTTTACTTACTATATTTTTCATAAGTGTTCTCTTGATATTTTTAGGCTCAGGAATTTGGGTTGCTATAAGCATGGTTGGTGTTTCATCTATAGGAATGATGCTGTTCACAACAAGGCCAGTTGGTGATGCAATGGCAACAACAATTTGGGGAGCCTCATCCTCATGGACTTTAACTGCACTTCCTTTATTTGTTTGGATGGGTGAAATTTTATTTCGTACGAAGTTATCTGAAAATTTATTTGAAGGATTATCCCCATGGATGCAGAAGCTACCCGGTGGCTTAGTGCATGTTAATGTAGTTGGATGTGCTTTATTTGCAGCTATTTCAGGATCTTCTGCAGCAACTGTAGCCACAGTAGGAAAAATGTCTATCCCAGAGCTAAGAAAAAGAAAATATCCAGAGAGTATTCTACTTGGAAGTTTAGCTGGTTCAGGAACGTTGGGTCTTCTAATTCCACCTTCAATTATTTTAATTATTTATGGTGTGACTGTTCAAGAGTCGATAGCAAAACTATTTATTGCAGGAATTGTACCAGGAATAATGATTGCGTTGATCTTTATGACTTATGTAATGATTTGGTCGTTAATAAATAAAAAATCCATGCCTACTTTTAAACAAGACTTCTCAATTATGGAAAAGGTAAGGAAGTCAGGAAAACTGATACCTGTAATATTATTAATAGTTTCAGTTATTGGCTCAATTTATACTGGTATAGCAACTGCAACTGAAGCAGCCTCATTGGGTGTAGTTGGTGCATTAATTTTATCATACTTTCAAAAAAGTTTATCTTTAAAAACATTTAAAGAGTCATTGCTGGGTGCTACTAAAACTTCTTGTATGATAGCTTTTATATTAGCAGGAGCTACTTTTTTATCTTTGGCAATGGGCTTTACAGGATTGCCAAGAAATCTAGCTCTATGGATCGAAGGTATGGAACTTTCTCCATATGTTTTAATTTTTGTTTTAATGATTTTTTATATAATTCTTGGAATGTTTCTTGATGGTATATCTGCTGTAGTTTTAACAATGGCTATAATTGAACCAATGATTAGACAAGCAGGCTTTGATATGATTTGGTTTGGTGTCTTTCTAGTTATTGTTGTAGAAATGGCCCAGATCACACCACCAGTTGGCTTTAATCTATTTGTTCTTCAGGGTATGGCTAATAAGGATATGGGGTATATAGCAAGAAGTGCGTTCCCACTCTTCTTGCTAATGATTTTTGCTGTTATTTTAGTTGTGATATTTCCAGAAATCGCTCTTTGGATGCCTGAGCAAATGATAAAAAATATAAATTAATATTTTGATTTTTTAGACCCGTCTATCACACCCTTTAGCTGATTATATTCTTCACAATTACATCCCTCTAGAACACTCAATCTTTCTTTTGCTAAATTCATCCTATTGGTTGCAACATATAATTCACCTAGATATTCATTAATTCCTATGTGATTTGGCTCAATTGCTAAACCTTGAAGATAATATTTCTCACCATTTTCAAAATCACCAATTTTTCTTGTTGCAAATCCTAGATAGTTTAAAGTATCTGCTTTATTTGGTTTCATCTTATTTGACTTTACCAAAAATTTAATTGCTCTTTCGTATCTTTTAATCGCTTTCTCAGTTTTACCTTTTTTTTCTAATTTTTTTGCTATTTTTATTTGTTGTACAGCTTTATCATATAAAGTTTCCTTTGAGCTCGAGTCACTTGAACCAGCAGCAAAAGATGTTCCAGCTAAAAAAATTAAAAAGAGCATTGAAAAAAATATTTTTTTTATCATTATTTAAATTTCCTTAAGTTAGTTAGTGTTTTTAGTTCTAAGCCATGATCTATTAAATTATTTTTTATAGATATAGCTGTAGACAGTGAACTTTTATTATCCCCATGTATGCACACAGAGTCTATTTCACAAGGTATTTGCTTTCCGCTGTGACAATTAATGGCCTGGTTCTGAACCATGCTTAAAACGTGACTTTTTGCTTTATCTGGATCTGTAATAAGTGCATGAGGCTCTTTTCTAGATACTAAGTTTCCATTATCTTCATAATTTCTATCAGCAAAAATTTCACATGCTATCCTCATATCAAATTTCTTTGCAGCCTCTTCCATCTTTGAACCTGTCGGCACCAAATAGATTAAATCTTTGTTAAAATTGCAGATTGATTTTGCAATGATAGTTGCAAGTTCAATATCTTCGCAAGCCATATTATTTAATGCACCATGTGGTTTAATATGTGTAACGATCTCACCATGTTTTTCAGCTATATTTTGTAAAATTTCATACTGATCAATTAATAATTTATTTATTTCATCTGACGATAAATTTAGTCTTTTACGTCCAAAGTTTTCTGGATCATTAAATGATGGATGCGCACCTATACTAACACCGTTTTTCTTACAAATTTTTACAACTTGGTTCATGCTATCTTCATCACCAGCATGATAACCACAGGCAACATTTGCTGAATTGACAATTTCTAGTAATTTTGGATCATTTTCATCTGAATGATGCTTTGATTTTTCACCTAAATCACAATTGATATTAATTTCCATACTAATAAATCATAAGTATAACATGGTATGATAAAAAATATATTAAATCTTGGTGACGCAGCTTTGTATTGCGACTTTGGAAATGATGTAAATCAAGAAATTAATTCAAATGTTATCAAATATTTTTACCATATAAAAAAATTAAATTTAAAAGGTATTACAAACTTAACTCCATCTTATAATAAATTAGTAATTTCATATGATTTAAATATACATTCTTTTTTATCTTTAAAAAAAAAAATTGAAAATATAGAGATTAAAGAAGACAATAAATTAGAAAAAAACTTAATCGAAATTCCTGTGTGTTGTGATAATAATTTTGCATTAGATATTAAAAGAGTTGAAAATAAACTAAAATTAAAATCAGAAATAATCTTAGAAAAATTTTTTAGCAAAAATTACTTTTGTTATATGACAGGATTTGTGGCTGGCATGCCTTTTCTTGGTGATCTTAACCAGGAAATGAGATTAAAAAGATTAGAAACACCAAGAGTTAAAGTTCCAAAAGGTTCAGTTGGAATAACAGAACAATTTTGCAACATATACACTTTTGAAACACCTGGGGGATGGAATATTTTGGGAAATACACCACAAAATATTTTCGACACATCTAATCAATCAAAACCTAATCTTGTTAATCCAGGCGATACAATAAAATTTTATAGAATAACTTTAGATCAATATAATGAAATCAAAAGATAGAAACTACTTTAAAATTTTAAGAGCTGGTATCAACACCACATATCAAGACTTAGGAAGAAATAATTTATACCATATTGGCATTCCTTTTAGTGGAGTGATGGATAAAAGAAATTTTCAATTGTTAAACTCACTTCTACAAAATGATTACAATTCACCTGTAATAGAATTTGCTTATCAAGGCCCGCATTTGAAGTATTTTGGAAATGATATTTTTTTTTGTATTTCTGGAAATGTATCATTTAAAATTATAACGAAAGAGGGTGTTATTGATGGTAATTCCTACCAATGTTACTTGTTAAAAAATGGTGATGAAGTCGATATACATTCAACCAACAAGTCTGTTTATGGATATTTTTCGATTAATGGAACTTTTAGTGTTGATTATTATTGGGGAAGCTGTTCAATAAATACACAAGCTCAAATTGGACCAAATAACGGGAATAAATTTTCTAAAGATTTAGAAATTGAAATAATTGATATTAATAATTCTTTTAACAAAAGAAAACTTGATTACTTAGGTAGCAGTATTGAAAATATAAGGGTCATTAAAGGCACAAACTATGATTATTTTTCTAAGTCTTCACAAAACAAATTCTTTAAAGAAAGTTTTAAAATTACGAAACTTTCAGACAGGATGGGTATGAGATTAGAAGGTCCAAAAATTGAAAATATCGTTGATCCTAATATAAAATCTGAAGGTTTGGTAAAAGGTGTAATTCAAATAACATCTGCTGGAGATCCAATCATTATGTTATCAGATCATGGAACTATTGGTGGATATCCGAAGATTGCAACTGTCATATCTGCTGACTATGATCGACTGGTACAATTAACACCAGGATCTAATATTAAATTTAAAGATGTAAGCTTAGAGGATGCTGAAACTTTATATAAACTCTATCAGATGGAGACTAACAATCTCATTTCTCAAATTAAATGAATTTAATTACAAAATTACCGGGACCACTTTTGATTTTTTTTGGTGCTTTCAGTCTAAGTTTTGGAGGGTTGATAGTCAAATCTTTTGAAGGTTCTACCTTCTGGCAAATTCTATTTTGGAGATCAGTTTTTTTTATAATTGTAGTTCTGCTCTTTCTTATTATTAGTTATAAGCAAAATTTTATTTCAGCATTTTATAAATCTGGAATTCCTGGTCTTATTGGAGGCATTATACTTGCCTGTGGCTTTAGTGGTTATGTTTTTGCAATGTATAATACTACTGTAGCAAATACTAATTTTATAATTCAAACCCAAACATTATTTTTAGCAATCTTTGGATATATCTTTTTAAAAGAAAAAATAAACTTAATAACATTAACTTCTATAGTTCTAGCAATTTCAGGAATAATTTTGATGGTTGGAAGTTCTTTAACAGTTGGACAAATGAGTGGAAATATTGCTGCATTTATTATGCCAATATCATTTGCAACATTAATTTTAATAGTTAGAAAATTTCCAAGTGTAGATATGGTTCCATTACAGTTTATTGCAGGCGTTATTGCATTGATTATCGGATATTTTATGTCTAAGACGATTTTTATATCTTTAAATGATATTTTTTTGGGATTTTTAGCTGGTTTTTTCCAACTTGGTTTTGGATTTATATTTATCACAATAGGTGCAAGATCTACTCCCTCTGCTTTAGTTGGAATTATTATGTTATCAGAAGCGGTTCTAGGTCCTTTGTGGGCATGGATTTTTATCAATGAAAATCCACCATCAGCAGTAATACTTGGAGGAGCAATTCTTATTATTGCAGTTCTCGTTCAATTTTTATCTATTTATAAAACTAATAAGAAGTATTAGTTTATTCTTTTAATGAAAAATAAAATTATTATATTATTTTTATTCATATTTGGTTTTAATAATAATTCTTTTGCTACATTTAAATATAAAGTTGGAGATTTTGTTTCTGGTGGATTAAATATATCAAGCAAACATTCCATACCTTTAACCAAAGGAGATTGGCAAGTTATTTATTGGTATGGAGAGCATTTATTTAGAGGTATTCACGTTTATACTATAACTTTAGCACAAATTGAAAATAAGCAACCAACAAAAATTTTAGAAATTTCAAAAATAGATGGGTTGAGCGCTATCTATGGTTACATTAATCCAATAATAATAACTAGCACATTCAAATCAAAAAGACATGGTTGTGTTGAAAGATCTTATTACACCTTACTAAAATACTACAGGTCAAAAGGAGCAACTCATAATTGCCTATCTATAAAACACTATGATGTAAATTATGAACTTTATGAAAATAACGATCCTAACCGTGACTTAGGCTATCTTATTAACTGGGCAAGAAAAAATAATTTAATTTTTCCAAAAACTTATTTAGGCTATGATCTCTCAGTTTATATACCAAGAAAAAAAGACAGATGGTTAACTATTGATTACTTAGAAACACCCGAAAGTTTTGCAAACTATACCTCGTTATATGGATCTGAGACAAAAAGTGAATTTCATCCACAAAATATAAGAAATTATCCCAAAGCAAAAAAGGTAATGAATGATTGGGTAAATTATATTTCATCATACCATGAATCAATTGAGTTAGGCCTGAGAGTTGACGGTAAATATAAGTTGAAATTTGACAACATGTCACAAGTATCAAAAAATCTAAATAAGAATAATAAAAATAATAAAATGATATTAGACTTAAAAAAACTTGATGATTTATATAAATCAGGAGTACTTTCAGATGAAGAGTTCAAAAAGCTGAAAAATAAAGTAATTAATTCAAACTAATAAAAAAACAGTAGATTAAAATTTATAAATAAACTATAGTTTAGGTACGGGAGAATGGTTTGAAATAAAACCTGCCGAAGGAGCAACCACCCCGGAAACTCTCAGGCACAAGGACCGTACATATTAACTCTGGAAAGAGAATTATTCTCGCCGAAGGAGCAAATCTCTCAGGCAAAAAGACAGAGGGGGCATAATGAGTTAATATGAGTATAAAAAAAACATCGTTAAATAATCTCCACATCAAGTATGGCGCAAAGCTTGTAGAGTTTGCTGGATACCAAATGCCCATCCAATATAAAGATGGAATTATACAAGAGCATAAATACACACGTTCACACTCTGGTATTTTTGATGTTTCTCATATGGGTCAATTATTTATATCGGGTGGTGATGATCTTACAAATGATCTTGAGAAGATTTTTCCTGCAGATTTGAAAAAATTGAAAACTAATCAAAGTAAGTATTCATTTTTAATGAATAACAAAGGAGGAATTCAGGACGATCTGATAATTACCAAAACATCTGATGGATTTTTAATTATTTTGAATGCTGCATGCAAGTATAATGATTATGAAGTAATAAAATTTAAACTTGATAATCAATATAAATTAAATCTTGACGAGTCATTGTCATTAATTGCATTACAGGGCCCCGAAGCAAAAAATGTTTTAAATAAAGTTATACCTGGTTGTGACAGTCTAAAATTTATGAACGGAAACAACTATGTCTATAAAAATGAAAAAGTATATATAACTAGATCAGGATATACTGGTGAGGATGGATTTGAAATTTCTATAAAACATAGTAAAGCCGAAACTTTTGTAGAAAGTTTGATAGAAAATGGATCTAAATTGATTGGTTTAGGAGCAAGAGATACATTAAGAATGGAAGCTGGACTCTGCTTGTATGGAAATGATTTAGACAACGATACAAGTCCTATTGAAGCTAATCTAAAATGGGCAATACCTAAGAGCAGAATTGAGACTGAATTTGTTGGATCAGAAGTTTTAAAAAACCAATTTCAAAGCGGAGTAAAAAAATTGAGAGTTGGCATAAAACCAGACAGCAAAGTAATTGCTAGAGGAAATACCAAAATTTACAATGATAAAAATCAAGAAATTGGGAAAGTAACAAGTGGCACATTTGGACCAAGCGTTGAACATCCAATAGCAATGGGATATGTCGATAATAGTTATTCAACTGTAAATACAAAAATATTTCTTGAAGTTAGAGGAAAAAAAATTCCCGCAAATATTTGTAACTTACCGTTTTATAAAAAAAATTACGTTAAAGGGGAAATTAATGTCTGAAGTTAAATATTCAAAAGAACATGAGTGGATTAAACTAGATGGAGAAGAAGCTACAATTGGAATAACGAAGCATGCAACAGAAATGCTTGGAGATATAGTATTTGCTGAACTCCCAGAGAAAGGTTCAAATGTTGATAAAGATGGAACTGCTGGAGTGGTTGAGTCAACGAAAGCTGCTAGTGACGTTTACACTCCTGTTAGTGGAGAAGTTATAGATACAAATCAAATGATAGTTGACGATCCATCAAAAATAAATGAAGACCCAGAAGAGTCTGCATGGTTTTTTAAACTTAAAATAAAAGACAAATCTGAAATGGATAGTCTTATGAGTAAAGAAGAATATGAAAAATTTGCAAAGGAGACATCAGCATAATGTTACCAAATTCAGAAAAAGATTTTATAAAAAGACACATTGGACCTTCTAAAGAAGACCAATCAAAAATGTTAAAAGAATTAAATTATCAATCAATAGATGATTTAATGAATAACACTGTTCCAGAAAAAATAATGTTTAAAGGTGAGCTTAATATCGGGGAGTCTAATTCAGAATATGAGGCGTTAAGAAAATTAAGAGCAATTTCAAAAAAAAATCACGTTTACTCAAATTTTATTGGAATGGGTTATTATGGAACTTATACGCCATATGTAATTTTAAGAAATATTTTAGAAAATCCAGGTTGGTATACATCCTATACACCTTATCAGCCTGAAGTAGCTCAAGGAAGACTTGAGATGTTGTTAAACTTTCAACAAATGATTGTTGATTTTACTGGAATGGATATCGCTAATGCTTCTTTATTGGATGAAGGTACAGCAGCAGCAGAAGCCATGGGTCTTAGTCATAGATTAAATAAAAAAGAAAGTGATTTAGTTTTTGTATCTGAGGATTGCCATCCTCAAACAATAAATGTAATTCAAACTAGAGCTGAACCTATGGGTTTAAAAGTTTTAGTTGGAAAAGAAGATGAAGTTTTAGACCAATTAAAAGAAGATCTGGTTTGTGGAATTTTACAATATCCTGGAACTTTAGGAGATATTAAAGACCCAAGTGAGGCAATTAGCAAAATTCATAAAAAAAACGGTAAGGCTGTATTAGCTTGTGATTTATTAGCTTTAGCAAAATTAAAAACACCAAGAGAACTTGGTGCTGATATAGCAGTAGGAAGCTCTCAGCGATTTGGAATACCGATGGGGTATGGAGGTCCACATGCAGCATTTTTTGCAACTAAAGACGAGTATAAAAGATCGATGCCTGGTAGAATTGTTGGTGTGTCAGTTGATAGACATGGTAACAAGGCATACAGATTATCTTTACAAACTAGAGAGCAGCACATCAGAAGAGATAAGGCGACAAGCAATATTTGTACTGCACAAGCTTTATTAGCAATTGTTTCAGCAGCATATGCTATTTATCATGGTCCAGATGGAATTAAAAATATTTCTGAAAGAGTTTCTCAGTTAGCAAAAAGTTTTGCTGATAAAATAAAACAGTCAGGTTATGAAATTTATTCTGATTATTTTTTTGATACTGTTACAATTATTACTAAAGAAAAGACTGATCAAATTTATAAAAATGCTCTAAATCAGAAAGTTAATATACGAAAAGTAAATTCTGAAATGCTTGCTGTCTCTTTCGATGAAAGAAAAAACGTTTATAGAGTAAATCAATTATTAAAAATTTTTAATGCTGCAGAATCAATAAAAAAAGAAGATCCTTCAGTTAAATTACCTAATTTACCAAAAAATTTATTAAGAACTTCAAAATATTTAGAGCATCCAATTTTTAACTTATATCATTCAGAAACTGAAATGCTTAGATATCTTAAAAAGCTAGAGGATAAGGATATAGCATTGAATAGAACTATGATAGCACTTGGTTCGTGCACAATGAAGTTAAATGCTGCTGCTGAAATGATCCCGATTTCTTGGAAAGAATTTGCAGAACCTCATCCTTTTGTTCCAGTTGAACAAATGGAAGGTTTTAGAGATTTGTTTACTGATTTAAAAAATTGGTTGAGATCAATAACAGGTTTTTCTGGTGTCTCTCTACAACCTAACGCAGGCGCTCAAGGAGAATATGCAGGTCTAATGGTTATAAGAAAGTACCACTTAGATAGAGATGAAGCTCATCGTAATATATGTTTAATCCCAAGTTCGGCACATGGTACAAATCCAGCAAGCGCACAAATGGTTGGAATGAAAGTCGTTGTTGTTAATTGTGATAAAGAGGGGAATGTAGATTTCGATGATTTAAAGAAAAAAGTAGAGCAACATTCAGAAAATCTTGCAGCTTTAATGGTAACTTACCCATCTACCCATGGAGTATTTGAGGAAAAAATAACTGATATTTGTGAGTTAGTTCATAAACATGGTGGACAGGTCTATATGGATGGAGCAAATTTAAATGCCCTTGTTGGAGTTGCAAAGCCTGGAAATTTTGGTCCAGATGTTTGTCATATTAATCTGCATAAAACATTTTGTATTCCTCACGGTGGTGGTGGACCTGGAATGGGACCTATAGCTTGTAAAAAACATTTACAAGTTTACCTGCCTAATCATCCAGTAATAAAAGATTGCGGACCAACAAGTGGAATTGGAGCAGTATCAGCAGCTCCCTGGGGTAGTTCAAGCATTCTATCAATCTCTTGGATGTATATTAAAATGATGGGATCAGAAGGATTAAAGCTTGCTACTCAAGTTGCAATTTTAAATGCAAATTATATCGCTCATAGACTTAAAGATCACTTTCCTATTTTGTACAAAGGTGCAAATGGCAATGTTGCACACGAGTGCATAATTGATATTAGAAATATTAAATCTGAAACAGGGGTAACTGAAGAAGATATTGCTAAAAGAATGATAGATTTTGGATTTCACGCACCAACTATGTCATGGCCTGTAGCTGGCACTATGATGATAGAGCCAACTGAAAGCGAAGGGTTATCAGAAATAGACAGATTTTGTGACACTTTAATTAAGATTAAACAAGAAATTGAAAAAATTAAATCAGGTGAATTTGATAAAATTGATAATCCAATTAAAAACGCTCCTCACACTGATACTGAATTATCATCAGATGTATGGGAACATAAATATTCAAGACAAGAAGCAGCATATCCTGCAAGTTTTTTAAAACAAAACAAATTTTGGCCTCCAGTTGCTCGGGTAGACAATGTTTATGGAGATAAAAATATATTCTGCACATGTCCAAGTATGGATGAGTTTAAAGAAGACGCAGCATAGCCTTAATGCGAATAGCAGTAATTGGATCAGGAATTTCTGGTTTATCAGCAGCACAAAAGCTTTCCAAAAAACATCACGTTGATTTATTCGAAAGTGAGGATCATTTTGGTGGTCATTCATATACTTTAGATACTTTAATTAATGGTAAAAAAATTCCTGTAGATATTGGCTTTATTGTTTTTAATCATGAAACTTATCCAAATCTCATAAATTTTTTTAAAGAATTAAAAATTGAAATTGAAAAAAGCGATATGTCATTTTCTGTTTCTGTAAAAGATACAAATTATGAATATTGTGGCAGAGGTTTAAACGGAATTTTTGCAAATAAAGCTAATCTTTTTAATTTAAAATTTTTAAAAATGTTTTTTGATATTATAAATTTCTACAAAAAGTGTGATCAAATTAAAAGTTTAAATGAAGAGATTACTCTTGGTGAATTTCTTGAAAAAAATAAATGGTCAAAAAATTTTATTAATTTTCATCTAATCCCAATGGTTTCTGCTATCTGGTCTATGCCCCCAGTAGAAGCAAATCAAATGCCAATTAAATTTTTTTTAAAATTTTTTCAAAATCATGGACTTTTTAAATTAAAAAATAGACCACAATGGTACACAGTCACCAATAGAAGTAGAACTTATGTAGAGAAAGTATTAACTCAAATAAGTGGAGAATATTTTAAAAATTATAAGATTAGTTCGATAAAAAGAAATAAAATTGGTGTTCAAGTATATTACGGTGCTAGTAACGAATTTTTTGACTATGATAAAGTTGTCATCGCTACTCATGCAGACGATGCATTGAAAATTTTGAGTGAGCCGACTGAGGATGAAAAAAAAATACTTTCAAATTTTAAATATAAATCCAATCTAGCAGTAATACATACTGACGATGTATGTATGCCAAACAATAAAAAAGTTTGGTCTTCATGGAATTCCTCAGTTGATAAATCAGATATTAGTAAGACATCATTAACTTATTGGTTGAACTTATTACAAAATCTGAAGACAGAAAAAAATATTTTCTTAACCTTAAATCCTTTTTTTGAAATAGATCAAAAAAAAATCCTACAAAAAGTTACTTTTACCCACCCTTATTTTGATCAAGATGCTTTGAATAATCAAAAATTATTAAAAGAAATACAAAATAAAAGAAATGTATTGTTTTGTGGAAGTTATTTTGGTTACGGTTTTCATGAAGATGGAATAAAATCATCCATTAATATGATTGAAAACCTAAATGATTAAAAATTCCAATATTTACGAAGGTAAAGTAATTCATAAAAGATTTAAGCCAAAATATCATTTTTTTAAATACAACGTTTTCTCACTCTTTTTAGATCTTGATGAAATTAATTTGATACAAAAAAAAATTAAAATTTTTTCTAACAATAGTTTTAATATTTTAAGTTTTTATGACAAAGATCACGGACCAAGAGATGGTAGTGATTTAAAAGCCTGGGTAATAGAAAATTTAAAATCAAACAACATTCAATTTGAAAACATAAAGGTAAAATTGCTTTGTTATCCTAGAATATTTGGTTACGTATTTAATCCATTAAGTATTTTTTTCGTTTATGATAATCATTCAAAAATTATAGCTATATTGTATGAAGTTAAAAATACATTTGGTGAGCAACATACTTATATATTTAAAGTCAACGACGAAAAAATAATTACAAATAGCTGTGAGAAGAAGTTTTTCGTTTCACCATTTATTGAAATGAAAAGTAAATACAATTTTAGAATCCTCAAACCTGAAAAAATGTTATCCGTAATAATTGATCAAAGTGATAAGGAGGGAAAATTGTTATATGCTTCACAAGATGGGGTTGCAAAAGAAATTAACAATAAAAATATGCTTATATCTTATATTTCTCACCCTTTAATGACCTTTAAAGTTATTGCCGCAATTCATTTTGAAGCATTAAAATTATGGTTAAAGGGAGTTAAGTTAGTTAAAAAAAACATAAAAATAAAAAATAATATTACGTTTGAAAAAAAATGAATTTTAATCTTTTGTCAGATAAAATCGTATTTAATTCTCTAAAACTAATAAAGCATGGATTTCTTGAAATTCAAAATCATGACAGCAAAATATATAAGTTTGGTAATGTGAGTGAACAATTAAGAGCAAAGATTAAAATTAACAAACCTGGTTTAACACTTCAAATAATAAAATCGGGAAGTGTTGGACTTGCAGAAGCGTACATGCGAAATGAATTTGAAACAGATAATCTAACTAATCTAATAGAAATAACAGCTAAAAATATAAAAATTGTCTATAAATTTTCAGGTATTTTTGATTTATCAATGATTAATAAATTAAAGAGTATTTTCATAAAAAATAATAAGAGTAGAAGTAAGAAAAATATTTCAAAACATTATGATTTAGGAAATGATTTCTTTTCATTATGGTTGGATCCTTCACTTACTTATTCAAGTGCAATTTTTGAAAAACAAAAAGACGATTTATTTTCTGCTCAACTAAATAAATATAAAAAGCTTACAGAATTAATAAAGCCAAACGTAGGAAATAAAATTTTAGAAATTGGCTGTGGCTGGGGTGGCTTTGCTGAATATGTGGGTAAAAATTATGATGTAAAATTAGATTGTATAACAATTTCTAAAGAGCAATTTGAATTTTCAAAAAAAAGAATATTTGAAAATGGATTGAATGAAAAAGTGAATATATTTTTGAAAGATTATAGAGATGTAAAAGACAAATATGACTCTATCGCATCTATAGAAATGATAGAAGCGGTTGGGCAAAATTATTTAGTCAATTATTTTAAAAGTATTAAAAAAAATCTATCTGAGAATGGAAGGGCCGCGATACAAGCGATAACAATCGATGATAGTTTATTTGACAGATATAAAACCAAAGAAGACTTTATACAAAAATACATATTTCCTGGAGGTTTTTTGCCATCAAAAAGAAAATTATATGATTTATCTAGTAGCAACGGTTTAGAAATTAAAAAATATGAGTCATATGGCTCTCACTATTCCAATACTTTAAAAATATGGAGAGATGAATTCCTAAAAAAATGGGAAGAGATTTCAAAACATGGATTTGATAATAAATTTAAACGTATGTGGCATTTTTATTTGTCATATTGTGAAGCTGGGTTTAAATCAAAGAATATAGATTTAATTCAATTTTCCATGCAAAATAAAATTTAATATGATTAACAAAAAACTTTTTAAAGTATTTTTATTGATAATTTTCACAGGATTAATTACAAGCTGTATAAATAATCAATCTATGAAACCAGAAGATTTTAAAGATCAAAAACCAAGACTAATAATTGAAGAATATTTAAGCGGAAACGTCAAAGCTTGGGGTATACTACAAAACAGATCAGGTAAAGTTACAAGACAATTTTCAGCAGACCTAGACGGTAAGTGGGATGGCAAACAACTTATATTAGACGAAAAATTTATTTGGAATGATGGTGAAATACAAAATAGGCAATGGGTAATAGATAAAATTGATGAACATAATTACGAGGGAACTGCAGGCGATGTAGTTGGTAAGGCTAGGGGGTATTCATATGGCCCAGCATTTAAATTTGAGTATGTTTTGTTAGTTCCTGTGAAAGGAAAAAATATCAAAATTACTTTTGATGATTGGATATTTATGCAAGACGAAAGAGTAGCTATAAACAGAGCTAAGATGACAAAATTTGGAATTAAAGTTGCAGAGTTGACTGTGATGTTTGTTAAAGATTAATTTTATTTTTTTTGTAATTTAGTTAATTTCCGTATTAAATAAAAATATAATCGATCAGGTATTATTTTTAAAAATTTAAGGATCAAAGTTAATTCTTTTGGGTAGTGTATTTCAAAATTTGAACCATTAATAAGCCCATCATAAATTTTGTCTGCCGAGAATTCTGGAGTTTTTAGAAAAGGCATCTTAAAATCATTCTTATCAGTCATTGGTGTTTTGATAAAACCTGGAGAAACTAAACAAACCCTCACGCCATATCTTCCAAAATCAAAATGTAAACTTTCAGCAAGATTACTTAAAGCAGCTTTGGATGGTCCATAGCCACTTGAGTTAGGTAAGCCTTTGTATCCTGCAATCGAAGATACAATGGTAATAATACCTTTTCCTCTTTCTCGAAAATGAGTTTCAACTGCTTTTATACAATTTAATGTTCCAAAAAAATTTACTTTAAATACATTTTCAATTTGCTCTACATCAATTTCTTTTTCTTTTTTTGGATCCCAAGTTCCCGTAGAAAAAAAACAAATTTCGATGTCACCAAGTTCCTTTTTTATATTTTCAAAAACAGACTTACACTTTTCCTTATCATTTACATCAAGTGGAAAAGATTTAATATTTTGATGCTTATCTTCGATTTCTTTTAATAAATTTTCTCTTCTTGCAGAAATAGCAACTGTCCATCCATTATTAGCAAATTTTAACGCAAGTGCTTTGCCAATTCCTGTACTTCCGCCGGTGATCCAAATTACTTTTTTATTCATATTTAACTGCTGTATAGTACTTAAATGCTAAAAAATAAAATTTTATCTTTTATTCTCTTTGCAATTACTACGTTTTCAGCTTCATTTATTGGAGGTTTGGTTACTATAAATTTTAAAGAACCTTGGTATTCAAATTTATCTAAACCTCAATACAATCCACCAGATTGGATATTTGGGCCAGTATGGACATTACTTTATTTATTTATGACAATAGCCATATGGAATGCGTGGCATAAAAACACAAAAAATTTAAATATTGTATTTTTATATTTCATTCATCTTTTTTTTAATACAACTTGGAGTGTTGTTTTCTTTGGTTTCCATAATATTTCTTTAGCAATTTTAAATCTTGTTGTGTTAATTATATTTATTGTTTTATTGGTATTTAAATATAAGAATATAAGTCAATTAAGCATGTACTTGATGATTCCATATTTGTTATGGTGTTGTTTTGCATTGCTTTTAAATATAAACATTTTTTTGATAAACTAATATGGATGATGTTGTAATAGTAGGTGGTGGTATAATTGGAGCTGCAACTGCATACTTTATGTCCAAAGAAGGCAGAAAAGTAAAAGTCATTGAAAGGGATCCAACTTATAAAACTGCATCATTCCCATTATCACTTGGTGGATTTAGACGACAATTTTTTCAAAAAGAAAATATTCTTTTAGGAAAATTTGCAAGGGAATTTATATTTCAAATACCAGAATTATTGAAAACTGAAAAAAATCCAAATCCAACAGCTAGCATGGTGCCCAATGGATACCTTCTAATGTTTGGACCAGATCATGCAGAAGAGCAATACAGAGCTTTAGAAAATCATAAAGAATGTGAAGCGGGTACAAAAAATATTAAAGGTTCAGAATTGAAAAACTATTTTCCTTACATTAATGAGGAAGGAATTGAAACTGCAACATTTACTGATAACAAGAGCGAAGGATGGATTGATCCATTTTTATTTCATAGCGCTTTAAAGCATAAAGCAATTGATCTTGGGGCAGAATTTATTAAGGGAGAGGTTAAGAGCCTTTCCGAAATAAATGCAAAGACAATTATTTCTGCAGCTGGGTGTTGGACTAAGGAACTACTTGAAGATATTCCTGTAGTACCTCAAAAACATACAGTCTTTAGAGTTAAATGTCCTAAACATATTCCAGAGATGCCATTGTCCGGAGATCTAACAACAGGAGTATATTGGCGACCAGAAGGAAAAGAATATTTAGCAGGCTCTCCAATTTCAGTCTTTGATGCAGAAGATCTCGAACCTGCATGGAATGATTTTGAAGAATTAGTTTGGCCTGCTCTTGCAAAAAGAATACCAGCATTTGAAGAACTAAAGTTAACAGGTGGATGGGCTGGATATTATGATTGTAACAAATTAGATAATAATGCTGTTGTTGGAAAACATCCAAAATATGAAAATGTTTACATGGCCTCAGGATTTACAGGCAGAGGTTTAATGCAAGCACCAGGAATTGGTAGAGCTCTAACTGAATTAATAACTACAGGCAGTTATCAAACTATAGATATTAGTGTTTTCGCAGTAGAAAGAGTATTAAATAGCTCTGCAAGACCCGAGCCCTACGTCTTATAATTTTTTTACGTAAACTCCCATCATCCCATTAAAAAAAGATACAGCAATTATAAGAATTTGACCTTTTAGGGAGTAAAAATCAAATGATGGATAAAAACTGATAGCTATACTCAAAAAAATATAGGTTAATAAAAAGGGTCTATAAAACTTCTTTAAAAATTTCATAAAAATTCTAATTAAATTTTTACAAGCATTTTTCCTATGTTTTTACCTTCTAATAAATCAATGAATGATTTTGGCGTATTTTCTATACCCTCATAAACAGTTTCTTTAAATTTAATTTTATCTTCTAATAGCCATTTAGTCATATCGGTTTCAAACTGTTCTCGATCATTTTCATGATCAAAAATTATAAAACCTTTAATAGTTAGTCTTTTTACAAGAACATGAGCCATATTTTTTAAACCTGAGCCAGGATTAGTTGCATTCATTTGGGATATCCTTCCACAAATTACAA
>CACJWS010000014.1 GCA_902596975.1 uncultured Pelagibacteraceae bacterium
TTTGACCAGTGATGTTCGCCAAATCCTCTTGGCAAGATTTTAAAATTTTCTGATCATTTCCATCAAGCCCTAGACCCATATTTAAGACTATTTTTTGTATTCTTGGACCCATGTATAAATTTTTATAGCCAAATTTTTCTTTTAATGTAGGCTCAATTTCTTTGGATATAGTTAGCTTTAATCTAGGTATCATTATTTTTTAGCCTCACTTTTATTTTTGGTATTTAAGATTGATAAATTCGAGAGATGTATGAAGTTTTCTTTTGAAACTATTCCACCTTTCTTTTCCTTTGTAGTTTTCACATGTTTCTTAACCATGTTAATACCTTTAACTTTTGCCCTATTATTTTTTCTATCAATTTCAATGACGTCACCATCTTTATTTTTGTCCTTACCAGTCAATATTTTTACTTTAATACCTTTTTTAATCATTATAATACCTCTGGTGCCAACGAAATTATTTTCATTTGTCCTCTATTTCTTAACTCTCTAGTAACTGGACCAAAAATCCTAGTTCCTATTGGTTCCCCTTTATCATCTGTCAGAACAGCAGCATTGTTATCAAATCTTACCTTGGATCCGTCATTCCTATGTATTCCTTTTTTAACTCTAACAACGACAGCTTTATGAACTGCACCCTTTTTAACCTTTCCTTTGGGAATTGCCTCTTTAACTGCTACAACGATCGTATCACCAATACTTGCGTATCTTCTTTTAGATCCACCTAATACTTTTATGCATTCAATCTTTTTTGCACCAGTATTATCGGCTACAAATAATTCTGTTTGAACTTGTATCATTTAGAAACTCCTATAACTTCAAATTTTTTTGACTTTGAGAAAGGTTTGCACTCTTGTATCGATACTTTATCACCGTTTTTGTATTTATTCTCTTCGTCGTGAACACTATATTTTTTTCTAGCTTTAATTACTTTTTTTAATACTGGATGTTGGTATTTTCTCTCAACTAAAACTGTTATAGTTTTATTTGGCTTATCGCTGACAACTATTCCATTTAATACTTTTTTAGGCATCTTTTCTCACTACTAATGTTTTTAATCTTGCAATATTCTTCTTTGTTTCACTTATTTTTGATGGACTTTTTATCTGACCATTAATTTTTTGAAATCTAAAGTTAAAAAGATCTTTTTTTAATTTTTCAATGTCTTTCAATGCTTGTTCTTTGGTCATTCTCTTTATCTCACTTTTTTTCATTTAAATTCTCTTAATAAATTTACATTTAATTGGAAGTTTTGCCGATGCTTTGTATAAAGCCTCTTTAGCGATTTCTTCTGTTACACCATCAACCTCAAATAAAATTCTTCCTGGTTTTACTCTGCATGCCCAAAATTCAGGCGAGCCTTTTCCTTTTCCCATTCTTACCTCAGTAGGTTTTTTTGATACAGGTATATTAGGAAACATTCTTGTCCAAACTCTACCTTGTCTTTTCATATGTCTTGTTAATGCCACTCTAGCTGCTTCTATTTGTCTGGATATAATTCTTTCTGGCTGGATTGCTTTTAGTCCAAAAGAACCATAATTCATAGCATTACATCTAGAAGCATTCCCGTGAATTCTTCCTTTATGTGCTTTTCTAAACTTTGTTCTTGTTGGTTGTAACATTGTTATGTTTTGTTCCTTTCTTGGCTAAATTCTTTTGTAAAAATTTCTCCTTTATATATCCAAACTTTAATTCCAATTATTCCATAGGTGGTCAAAGCTTCTGCTTCAGCGTAATCAATATCTGCTCTTAAAGTATGGGATGGGATACTTCCATCTCTTAACCATTCTGTTCTTGCAATTTCGTTTCCGCCAAGTCTTCCGCTGCAAGACACTTTAATTCCTTTAGCTCCTAATCTTAATGCAGATTGCATTGCTCTTTTCATTGCTCTCCTGTACGAAACACGTTTAACTAACTGTTGAGCTATGTTCTCGGCAACTAAAAAGGAATTTGTCTCTGGTTTTTTAACTTCTTTAATATTTAGCACTATTTCATTTGCGCTCAATCTTGATAATTTGCCTTTAATTTTTTCTATATCACTTCCCTTTTTTCCAATTACAAATCCAGGTCTAGAAGTATAAATTGTTACAAAACATTTTTTTGCAGATCTCTCTATCATGACCTTAGATACACCAGAGTTAATTACATTCTTTTTAATGAATTCTCTGATCTTAAAATCTTCAATTAAATAATTTCCAAAATCTTGTTTTTTTGCGTACCAAACGGAATCCCATCCTCTATTGATACCTAATCTTAAACCTACTGGATTAACCTTTTGTCCCATGTTCCTTCTCTTTTTGTTTCATTTGTTCACTCAAAACTATTGTTACGTTTGAGTATGGTTTCATAATTTCTGCAGCTCTACCTTTGGCTCTAGCTCTAAATCTTTTCATTATTACCTGTTTTCCGCAGAAAGCTTCCTTAACAACTAAATTATCAATATCGTATTGAAAATTATTTTCTGCATTAGCAACTGCTGATGAAATTGTTTTTTTAACATCTTTAGAAATTCTTTTTTCTGAAAAAGATAAATCTCTAATCGCAATTTCAACTTTTTTACCAACTATTGATTTAAGTATAGGTTTTAATTTTCTTACACTAGATCTTACATTCTTATTTATTGATCTAACTTGTTTTAAATCTATATCTTTATTTTTACTCATATTTATTTCTTATCAGCTCCTTTTGCTCCACCCTCTACTTTTGCTTTTTTATCAGCTGGTGTATGACCAAAAAACTGTCTTGTTGGAGCAAATTCTCCAAATTTATGTCCCACCATGTCTTCAGACACAGTAATGGGTATAAATTTTTTACCGTTATAAATTAAAAAACTAAATCCTACAAAGTCAGGTATTATTGTTGACTTTCTAGACCAAGTCTTAATTGGTTTTTTATTAGGATCGTTTTTAATCTTTTCAACTTTTTTAATTAAACTTTCTTCAACAAACGGTCCTTTCCAAACAGATCTTGCCATAAATTAAGCTCTCTTCTTCTTTCTTCTTCTTATTATAAATTTATCAGTTCTCTTATTATCTCTTGTTTTTAATCCTTTTGCTGATTGTCCTGTAGGAGAAACAGGATGTCTACCGCCTGCAGATTTACCTTCACCTCCACCATGAGGGTGATCTACAGGATTTTTTACAACACCTCTTGTATGTGGTCTTCTTCCCAACCATCTAGATCGACCAGCTTTACCAATTTTAATGTTTTTTTGATCAGGATTTGATAGCACTCCAATTGTGGCCATTGCTCTTGAATCTATTTTTCTAACTTCACCTGAGGTCATTTTTATTATCGAATAATTTCCATCTATACCTGAAATAGTTACAGAAGAACCAGCTGCTCTTGCTATTTTTCCACCAGCTCCTGGCTGTATCTCAACATTGTGTATATCAATACCTACTGGAATATCTTGTAATGGTAAACAATTTCCTATTTTAATCTCTGAAGAAGAACCATTTTGGATTTGATCACCAACTTTTATTTTTTGTGGAGCAAGATAATAAAATTTTTGATTGTCTTCAAATTTAACTAACATTATATGACATGATCTGTTAGGGTCATACTCGATTCTTTCTACAACAGCTTTCATGTCATTTTTTTTTCTATAAAAATCAATTTTTCTATATTTATGTTTGTGTCCTCCCCCATGATTACGTGAAGTTATTCGACCATAATTATTTCTTCCTTTTGAGGAATAATTCGCACTTGTTAATGGCTTATAAGGTTTACCTTTCCAAAGCCCCTCTCTACTTGTTAAAATAGTTCCTCTAGTAGATTTTGTGTAAGGTTTAAATGTTTTTAAAGCCATAATTTAAATTCCTGTTGTTAAGTCAATATTTTGACCTTTTTTAAGGGTAATGATTGCTTTTTTAAAACCCTTTTTTTTAACTTTTTTTCCTCTAGTTGATTTAATTAATGTTTTTTTATTAATAATATTAATTTTTGTTACGTTTACTTTAAAAATTTTTTCAATTGATCCTTTTAAGGTTTTTTTATTAGCACTTTGAGGAACCTTAAAAACAATTTTATTTTGTTCGGATAAATTTGTTGATTTTTCAGTTACAACAGGAAACAGGATTTTATCGTATAAGCTTAATTTATCCATTATTGATACCTTTTTTCTAATTCTTTAACTGAACTCTCAGTAAAAATAATTTTTTTATATTTTACTAAATCAAATGCACTGAAATGATTTGCATCTGTTAATTTGACATTAGGAATATTTTTTGTTGACCTTAAGATATTATCTTTTGATTTTGTATCCACAATTAATAATGAGTCATTTGCATCAAACTTCTTTAAGAGTTCAAACATTTCTTTTGTTTTTTCAATTTTTTTTCCGAAATCATCAAAAATAATTACGTTATTCGATTTATTTTTTTCAGTAATAAGTGAAGCTATACTCATTTTTTTTTCACTCTTATTTAATTTTCTGTTTTTGTAGTTATCCTGACCTTTTGGTCCATGGGCTATTCCACCACCTACAAATATAGGAGCCTTTTTACTGGAGTGTCTTGCATTTCCAGTA
Source organism: uncultured Pelagibacteraceae bacterium (assembly GCA_902596975.1). Lineage (GTDB taxonomy): Bacteria > Pseudomonadota > Alphaproteobacteria > Pelagibacterales > Pelagibacteraceae > Pelagibacter. Next base: position 4,532 of record CACJWS010000014.1, read on the forward strand.
CCTTTTTGTGAATAGATTTTAGACGTTGAACCAGTAATTTCATTTCTTTGCTTTGTCTTTGCTTTTCTACCTTTAAAATTAGCGTTTAATTTATAGATCACACCGCTCACCAATTGATTATTAATTTTAGCGCTAAAAATTTTATCTAGCACCTCTATGCTTTGTTTTTTTCCATCAATACTTAATTTATCTATTTTCATTTATTTTTTCTTTTTTTCTGCTGATTTTTTTTGTTTTTCAATTTGCTCAATTTTTTCTTCAATTGACATTCGATTAATATCTTTGACTGATTTTCTGATTAAAACTTCCGTATTTTTTGATCCAGGAATAGAACCTTTTAAATATAGCAAATTATTTTCTTTGTCAGTTTTTATAACTTCAATGTTTTGTATAGTTCTAATCTTATCTCCCATATGACCAGCCATTTTTTTTCCTTTAAAAACTTTACCTGGGTCCTGCCTTTGTCCTGTTGAACCATGAGATCTATGAGAAATTGAAACACCGTGAGTAGCTCTTAATCCACCAAAATTGTGCCTTTTCATTGCACCTGCAAATCCTTTACCGATTGTCTTAGATTTAACATCAACAAATTTAACATTCTCAAATATTTCTAATCCAATTTCATTTCCTTCCTTGAAATTCTCAATATTTTCTAACCTAAATTCTTTAAGAGTTTTTTTTGGCTCAGTATTCTTTTTGGCAAAATAACCTTTCATGGATTTGGTTAATTTTGAGTTTTTAATTTTTCCAAAACCTATTTGTACTGCGCTATAGCCACGGTTTTCTTTGTTAATAACGTTTATTACTCTTCCAGTCTCCATTTTTAACACTGTGACTGGAACTGATTGGCCAGTTTTAAAAAACTCCCTAGACATTCCTATTTTTTTTCCAATTAAAGCTAAATTATCCATTATATTTTAATCTCCACATCTACTCCTGATGCTAAATCAAGTTTCATTAGAGCTTCGACTGTTGCAGGCGTAGGTTCAATAATATCAATTAATCTTTTATGAGTTCTGGTCTCGAATTGTTCTCTACTTTTTTTATCAATATGTGGTGATCTTAAAACAGTATATCTCTCTATTTTTGTAGGCAAAGGAATTGGACCTTTAATATTAGCTCCTGTTCTTTTAACGGTATTTACGATCTCCTCTGTAGATTGATCTAAAACCTTGTTATCGTAAGCTCTTAATTTTATTCTTATATTTTGTTTATCCATAATTAACCTGTTTTCTTAGTTACCTCGTCTTGAACATTTTGTGGAACCTTGTCGTAATGATCAAAAAACATTGAATATTGAGCTCTACCTTGTGACATAGATCTTAAGCTATTTATATAACCGAACATATTTGCTAATGGTACCATTGCTGTTATTACTGTTGCATTTCCTCTTTGTTCTTGTGTACTTATTTGTCCTCTTCTACTATTCAAATCACCTATTACATCTCCCATATAATCTTCTGGAGTGACAACTTCTACTCTCATTACTGGTTCTAAAAGTTTTAGAGTTCCTCGAGTACATGCCTCTTTAAAACATTGTCTTGAAGCAAGTTCAAAAGCTAATACACTTGAGTCAACATCGTGGTGTAAACCATCTAAAATTGTAACTTTATAGTCAATCAAAGGAAATCCGGCTAAGATACCACCGTCAGCTATTGTCTCTACACCCTTTTCAACACCTGGTATAAACTCTTTTGGTATTGCTCCACCTTTTATTTTGCTTTCAACCTCTCTACCTTTACCTGGTTCTAGCGGTTCAACAGATAATTTTACTCTAGCAAACTGTCCAGCTCCACCACTCTGTTTTTTGTGTGTATAATCAAACTCAGCAGCATTTAATATTGTTTCTCTGTATGCAACTTGAGGTGCTCCAACATTTGCCTCAACTTTAAATTCTCTTTTCATTCTATCAACAATAATATCTAGATGTAGTTCACCCATTCCTTTAATTATAGTCTGACCCGACTCTTCGTCTGAAGAAACTCTAAATGATGGATCTTCTTTAGCTAATCGACCTAGTGCTTCACCCATTTTTTCCTGATCAGCTTTTGATTTTGGCTCAACCGCAATTTCTATTACAGGGTCTGGAAATTCCATTGGTTCAAGTAAGACTGGTGTATCTTTATTCGCCAATGTATGACCTGTTATAGTATTTTTTAATCCAGCGAGTGCAACAATATCGCCTGCGCTTGCTTCTTTGATGTCTTCTCTTGAATTAGCATGCATTAGAAGCATTCTTCCAACTCTTTCTTCTTTATCTGAAGAAGTATTATAAACACCAGTTCCAGATTTAACTGTACCCGAATATATTCTAATAAATGTAAGACTTCCTACAAATGGATCCGTTGCAACTTTAAAAGCTAAAGCTGAAAAAGGCGCATTATCCTCAAACTTCATTTCAATTTCCTCATCAGATCCTGGTTTTGTCCCCATTATAGATCCAAGATCCTCTGGACTTGGTAAGTAATCTACAACAGCATCTAATAATGGTTGAACACCTTTATTTTTAAATGCAGAACCAGTTAAAACTGGTACGAATTCAAAATTTAAACATCCTTTTCTTACACATTTAATTAAATCTTCTTGTTTAATTTCTTCACCACTTAAATAAGCTTCCATTAGTTTTTCATCTTGCTCAACAGCTGTCTCAACTAATTCTTGTCTGTATTTATCACATATCTCTTTGAGATCATCTGGTATATCTTTCTCTTCCCATTCAGCGCCAAGGTCTTCATTTTTCCAAACTATTGCTTTCATCTTAACTAAATCAACAACACCTTGTAATGATGCCTCTATTCCAATAGGTACCTGCATAACTAAAGGTTTAGCTCCAAGTCTATCTTTAATCATATCCACACATCTAAAGAAATCTGCACCAGTTCTATCAAGTTTATTAACAAAGCAAATTCTAGGAACTTTATATTTATCGGCTTGTCTCCAAACTGTTTCGGATTGTGGTTCAACACCAGCAACGCCGTCAAATACTGCAACAGCACCATCCAAAACTTTTAAAGATCTTTCAACTTCAATTGTAAAATCTACGTGACCAGGAGTATCAATAATATTAATTCTATGCTCTCTCCAAAAACAAGTAGTTGCAGCTGATGTAATTGTAATACCTCTTTCCTGTTCTTGTTCCATCCAATCCATCGTAGCAGCACCATCATGAACTTCGCCAATTTTATGACTCTTTCCTGTATAGTATAAAATTCTTTCTGTAGTTGTAGTTTTACCAGCATCTATGTGGGCCATGATACCTATGTTTCTATATTTGTTTAGTGGATGAGTTTTCGCCATATTAATTACCATCTAAAATGTGCAAAAGCTTTATTTGACTCTGCCATTTTATGTGTATCTTCTTTCTTTTTAATTGCTGAACCTCTTTTTTGATAAGCATCAAAAATTTCATTGAATAATTTATCGGACATTTTTTTATCTTTTCTTTTTCTTGATGCATCAATAATCCATCTTAATGCTAATGCTTGCGATCTTTTAGCTTTAACTTCTACAGGAACTTGATAGGTAGCACCACCAACACGTCTCGATCGAACCTCTACTGTTGGCCTTACATTATTTATTGCATCATTAAACACTGTCAAAGGTTCATCTTTTGATTTTGATTTAATTTTATCAATTGCATCATAAACAATTTTTTCTGCGATAGTTTTTTTACCATCTAACATTATAGAGTTGATTAATTTTGGAATTATTACAGATTTATATTTTGGATCTACAATAGGAATTTTTTTAGGAGCTTTTCTTTTTCGAGACATACTTATTTACCTTTTTTCGTTCCATATAAAGAACGTCTCTGTTTTCTATTTGCAACACCTTGAGTATCTAAATTACCACGAAGTATATGATATCTCACACCAGGTAAATCTTTAACACGACCACCTCTTATCAATACTACAGAGTGCTCTTGTAAATTATGTCCTTCTCCAGGAATATATGCGGTAACTTCAAAACCATTTGATAATCTAACTCTTGCAACTTTTCTTAGTGCCGAGTTTGGTTTCTTAGGTGTAGTTGTGTAAACTTTTACACAAACACCTCTTTTTAAAGGTTGTTTTTGTAACGCCGGAACTTTGTTCCTAGCGATTTGTTTTTCTCGTCCTTTTCTTAACAACTGGTTAATTGTTGGCATAAAATTTTATATAAATTTGATTTTAGATGAAATAACTGTCAGGTTATTTGTGGCAGCGTTTAGTGCACTAGTCACTACATTCCAACCAAAAACACGCACAAAATACTATAGAAATTCCATTTGTCAAATTAAAAGACATAGAAAAATGACGAATTTTTATTGATTTACAGGGCTTTCTGCTTGCTCAATCTTCTCGTTCTCAGCAATGAATTTTTCATCGTCTAAACGAGCTTTCTTGTTCCACAAATTTTTAACAGATCCGGTTCCAGCGGGAACTAATCGACCAACAATTACATTTTCTTTTAATCCTGATAGTTTATCTACTTTACCTTTAATCGCAGCGTCCGTTAAAACTCTTGTTGTTTCTTGGAAAGAAGCAGCTGAAATAAACGACTCTGTTTGAAGTGAAGCTTTAGTTATTCCCATTAAAACTCTTTCTCCTACTGCTGGATTTTTACCATCTTTAATTAGCTGCTCATTCATATTTTCAAATCTTATTCTATCGATAATTTCTCCAGGAAGTAATGAGCTGTCACCTTGTGTTTTAACCTCAATTTTCTTCAACATTTGTCTTAAAATAACTTCAATGTGTTTATCGTTTATAATTACACCTTGTAACCTATAAACATCTTGTACCTGGTTTACAAAATATTCAGTCAATTCTTCAATACCTAAAATTCTAAGAATATCATGTGGTAATGGTTGGCCATCTAAAAGGTACTCACCTTTTTTTATTTTTTCTCCTTGATTAAAATTAATATGTTTTCCTTTTGGAATTAAATAACTTGAAGTATCACCATTTTCAGATTCAATTGTTACTCTTTGCTTACCTCTTACCTCTTTACCAAATATTACTTTACCATCATTCTCTGCGATAATTGCGCTATCTTTTGCTTTTCTTGCTTCAAATAATTCTGCAACTCTCGGTAGACCTCCTGTAATATCTTTAGTCTTTGTAGTCTCTTTAGGCAATCTAGCTATTACATCACCCGCCGAAATTTTTTGTCCATCTTTAACGGATAAAATTGAGTCTGGAACTAGGTAGTATCTTGCTTCATTATCATCAGCTTTCTTAACAACATTTCCTTTTGAATCTCTTAAAGTAATTCTTGGTTTTAAATCTGTATTTTTAGATTGAGTTTTCCAATCTACAACTGCTTTAGTAGAAATCCCAGTTGCATCATCTGTTGTCTCTGCAATTGATACACCATCTATTAAATCTACATAATTTGCTATTCCATCTTTTTCTGCGATAACAGGTGTTGTGTATGGATCCCATTCACATATTTTTGATCCTTTTTTAACTTTATCTCCGTTTTCAAAGAAAAGTTTTGATCCGTATGGAACTTTATATGCGGCTACTTGTAATCCATTATCATCTTCTATTGATAATTCTGTATTTCTACCCATTACAATTAAATTCTTTTTTGAATCTACTAACAGATTTGTGTTAACAATTTTTAATATACCATCATTATTAGATACTATTTGGGAGTCTTGTTTGACTGATGCAGTTCCTCCAACGTGGAAAGTTCTCATTGTAAGCTGAGTACCTGGTTCTCCTATTGATTGAGCTGATATCATTCCTATCGCTTCACCGACATGAACCATTTTACCTCTTGATAAATCTCTACCATAACAAGTGGCGCATACACCTTCTTTTAAACTACATGTCATTACTGAATAAACATTCAAGTTTTTTACACCAGCAGAGTCAATTTTTTCGCATGCAGCCTCATCGATCATGCTATTTTTCTTTATTAAAACTTCACCAGTTAATGGATTTTTAACGTCTTTTGCAGTTACTCTTCCAAGAGCTCTTTCTGATAAACTGACCATTATATTTCCACCCTCTAAGACCTCAGTAAGTTTAATAAAGCTTGGGTTGTCACATTTTACTTGAGTGATAGTTAAATCTTGTGCAACATCACAAAGTCTTCTAGTTAAGTATCCTGAGCTTGCGGTCTTCAATGCAGTATCAGCTAGTCCTTTTCTAGCACCGTGTGTTGAATTAAAATACTCTAAAGCTGTTAGTCCCTCTTTAAAGTTTGATGTAATTGGAGACTCAATAATTTCTCCAGATGGTTTAGCTATCAAACCTCTCATACCAGCTAATTGCTTCATTTGAGCAGCAGAACCTCTTGCTCCACTGTCTGCCATCATAAATACTGAATTAATTTTTAATCCGTCTTCAGTCATTTCTGTAGCAGAAATTCTTTTCATCATTTCAGATGCAACTTTATCTGTGCACTTTGACCATGCATCAATAACTTTATTATATTTTTCACCTCTAGTTATTAAGCCTTCAGCATATTGATTTTCATAATCTGAAATTAGTTTTTTAGTTTCATCAATTAATTGTTGTTTGTTATCTGGAATTACTAAATCGTCTTTACCAAATGATATTCCGGCTTTGAAAGCATGTTTAAATCCAAGGTCTTTTAATTTATCACAAAATATTACTGTGCTTTTTTGGCCAGAAAATCTGAATACATGATCAATCACCTCAGAAACTATTTTTTTTGGAAGTAATCTGTCAACTAGAGCAAATTTATTATTTATATTCTTTGGAATTAGGTTTGCTAATAAAAATCTTCCTGCTGTACTTATATGTTTTTCGAATTTTGTATTACCTTTTTCATCAACTGTTGCAAATCGTGAAACTATTCTTGAATGAACTTTAATTTGGCCAATTTCTAATGCATGCTCAATCTCTGATGTATTTACAAAATATCCCTCAACTCTGTCAGTTTGATATGGTGGTTGCGAGAGATAGTAAATTCCTAAAATCATATCCTGACTAGGAACAATTATAGGTTTTCCATTTGATGGGCTTAAAATATTGTTTGTAGACATCATCAAAACTCTTGCCTCTAATTGTGCCTCTAAACTTAATGGTACGTGGACTGCCATTTGATCTCCATCAAAATCGGCATTGAATGCAGCACAGGTTAAAGGATGTAATTCAATTGCGTTACCTTCAATTAATTTTGGTTCAAAAGCTTGGACACCTAATCTATGTAATGTTGGAGCTCTATTTAATATAACTGGATGCTCTCTAACAATTAATTCTAAAGCATCCCAAACTTCATTTCTTTCTCGTTCAACAAGTTTCTTTGCTTGTTTAATTGTAGAAGCTAATCCAAGTTTATTTAATCTTGCATATAAAAATGGCTTAAATAATTCTAAAGCCATTTTCTTTGGTAATCCACATTCATGTAATTTTAAGTCTGGTCCAACTACGATCACTGATCTTCCAGAATAATCAACTCTCTTTCCCAATAAATTTTGTCTAAATCTTCCTTGTTTACCTTTTAACATTTCTGCTAAAGATTTGAGAGGTCTTTTACCTGTTCCAGTGATTACTCTTCCTCTTCTACCATTGTCAAATAATGCATCTACAGATTCTTGAAGCATTCTCTTTTCATTTCTTACAATAATGTCTGGAGCTTTAAGATCCATTAATCTTTTTAAACGGTTATTTCTATTTATAACTCTTCTGTATAAATCATTTAAATCAGAAGTGGCAAATCTACCTCCGTCTAATGGTACTAATGGTCTTAACTCGGGAGGAATTACTGGTATTGTTGTTAAAATCATCCACTCTGGTTTGTTCCCAGTCTCTATAAAAGACTCAATTAGTTTTAATCTTTTAATTGATCTTTCTTCTGAAACTTTCGATTTTGTCTCTTTAATTGATTTAATTAAGGCTTCTTTTTCTTGCTCTAAATCTATTGATTTTAAAATTTCTAGAATTGCTTCAGCTCCAATTCCTGCGGTGAAAGACTCTTCGCCAAACTCATCTTGATATTTTACAAGCTCTTCTTCACCTAAAAGCTGATTTTTTTTAAGTCCTGTTAAGCCTGGCTCAATAACTATAAAATTTTCAAAATAGAGTACTCTCTCAACCTCTTTAAGTTTCATATCAATCGCAAGAGATATTCTGCTTGGTAACGATTTTAAAAACCATATGTGAGCAACTGGAGTTGCTAAATTAATATGGCCCATTCTTTCACGTCTCACATTAGACTTTGTAACCTCAACACCACATTTTTCACATATAATTCCTCTAAATTTCATTCTTTTGTACTTACCGCAAAGACACTCATAATCCTTAATAGGTCCAAATATTCTTGCGCAAAACAATCCATCTTTTTCTGGTCTAAAAGTTCTATAATTTATTGTTTCAGGCTTTTTGATTTCTCCATAAGTCCAAGACTTAATTTTCTCTGGACTAGCAAGAGTTATTTTTATGCTATTAAAATTTTGGGCTTCTGAAATTTCTGAAGATTTAAATAGATCTGTTAATTCTTTACTCATATTAATTTAGCTCCACATTTAGTGCTAGCGATTTAATTTCTTTAACTAAAACATTAAATGATTCAGGTATGCCTGATTCAAAATTTTCTTCACCTTTAACTATTGTTTCATAAACTTTAACTCTTCCAGCTACATCATCTGACTTAACAGTAAGAATTTCTTGTAATGTATACGAAGCTCCATAAGCTTCTAATGCCCAAACTTCCATTTCACCAAATCGCTGACCTCCTAATTGTGCTTTACCTCCTAAAGGCTGTTGAGTTACTAGACTGTAAGGACCAGTTGATCTTGCATGAATTTTATCTTCAACTAGATGATGAAGTTTTAACATATAAATTGTACCAACCGTAACAGGTCTATCAAATTTCTCACCGGTTCTTCCATCCCAAAGAGTAGTTTGACCAGAATTTGGTAATTCTGCTAATTCTAACATTTTGGTAACATCATTTTCTTTAGCACCATCAAAAACTGGTGTAGCTATCGGAACACCATGTCTTATATTTGAACATAAATCCTCAAATTCAGATTGATTTAGTTTTTCAATATCCTCTTCGTATATTTCTTTACCATACACATTTTTCAAAAATGATTTAATCTTCTCTGTTCTTTCAATCTTCTTTTGGTTTTCATTCACTAACTGATTTAACTTCTCTCCTAACTCAGTGCAGGACCACCCTAGGTGTGTCTCTAATATTTGACCAACATTCATCCTGCTCGGAACACCTAATGGATTAAGAACAATATCAACTGGTTTACCATTTTCTCTATAAGGCATATCTTCAACTGGAACTATTTTACTTACAACTCCTTTATTACCGTGTCTTCCAGACATTTTATCTCCTGGTCTTAGTCTTCTTTTTATAGCAACAAAAACTTTAACCATTTTCATAACACTAGGTAATAAATCATCACCTTGTCTAATTTTTAAAACTTTATCTTCAAATCTCTCTTGAATATCTAGTTTGGCACTATTGTATTGATCTTTAATTTGAGACAAAGAAGAAAGTTTATCTTGCTCATCGACAGATATTTTAAATAAATCTGAAATAGGTAAGCTATTAATTATTTCATCTGTTAATATAGTGCCTGTTTCTATATCTTTAATTTTTTTATTAATTTTCGTTCCATTTAATATAGAGGATAATCTTTGTTTAATGCTTCTCTCAAGTATTTCTTCTTCAACTTTTTTATCTTCTTGAACGCTCTCTATTTCTGCTCGCTCAATAGTTATTGATCTTTCATCTTTATCAATACCATGTCTATTAAATACCCTTACATCAACAACTGTACCACCACTTCCACTTGGCATTTTTAATGATGTATCTGTAACATCAATTGCTTTTTCACCAAATATTGATCTTAGTAATTTTTCTTCAGGGCCTGATGCGGTATCTCCTTTTGGAGTGACTTTACCAACCAAAATATCACCTGGTTTTACTTCTGCTCCTATATAAACTATTCCTGATTCATCTAAATTTTTTAGTGATTCCTCATTAACATTAGGTATGTCCCTGGTTATATCTTCTTCTCCTAATTTTGTATCTCTTGCCATTATTTCATATTCCTCTATGTGGATAGAAGTAAAAACGTCATCTGTTACACATCTTTCAGAAATTAATATTGAATCTTCAAAATTATATCCTTGCCATGGCATAAAGGCTACAGTTACATTCTTGCCTAAAGCTAACTCCCCGACTTTAGTGGATGGACCATCAGCTATAATATCACCAGATTTTACCTTATCACCTACCCTCACTAATGGTTTTTGATTTATACATGTATTTTGATTAGATCTTTTAAATTTCTGTAAATTGTAAATATCTACACCCGATTTAGAATAATCTTTTTCTCCAGAAGCTTTGATAACTATTCTTTTACCATCAATTTTATCAACAACACCATCACGTCTTGCAACAATTGTTACACCGGAATCAAGGGCAACATCACTTTCAATTCCTGTTCCAACAAGCGGTGCCTCTGGTTTTAATAAAGGAACAGCTTGTCTCATCATATTAGATCCCATTAAAGCTCTATTTGCATCATCATTTTCCAAAAATGGGATTAGTGAGGCAGCAACTGACACTAGTTGTTTGGGTGATACATCGATATAATCAATATTCTCAGGTTTAGCTAAAATAAAATTCAAATTCTGTCTACAGGAGACTAGATCCTCTGTAAATTTTCCATTTTTATCAATTACTGAATTAGCTTGAGCAATAGTAAACTTGGTTTCTTCCATTGCTGAAAGATATTCTATATTGCCTTGAACTATTCCATCTTTCACCTTTTTATATGGGCTTTCAATGAACCCGTATTTATTAATTTTTGAGTAAGTTGATAAACTGTTAATTAAACCTATGTTTGGACCCTCTGGAGTTTCTATTGGGCAAATTCTTCCATAGTGCGTTGGATGAACATCACGGACTTCAAATCCAGCTCTTTCTCTCGTTAAACCACCTGGTCCTAAAGCTGATACTCTTCTCTTATGTGTGATTTCTGAGAGCGGGTTGGTTTGATCCATAAACTGCGATAGTTGTGATGTAGCAAAGAAGTCTTTAAGTGAAATTGTTAAAGGTTTAGCATTTATTAAATCTTGAGGCATTGCCGACTCAACATCTAAAGTAGTCATTTTCTCTTTTATAGCTCTTTCCATTCTGTAAACACCTATACGAGCCTGGTTTTCTACGAGTTCTCCAACAGATCTAACTCTTCTATTTCCTAAATGATCAATATCATCAACTTCATCCTTACCATCTCTCAAATCAAGCATTTTCTGAATTATTGCAAGCAAGTCATCGTTTCTTAAAATTGTAACTTTATCAGAACATGTCAATTCTAATCTTGAATTCATTTTCACTCTTCCAACATCTGATAAATCATATCTATCGGAACTAAAAAACAAGTTATTAAATATTTGAGTGGCTATCTCGATTGTGGGAGGCTCTCCAGGTCTCAGGACCTTATAAATTTCTGTTATAGCATCATTTTTATTTTCATTTTTATCATTAAAAATACTTAGTAATAAATATGGACCTTTATTAATTGAATTCGTCTTAGAGATTTCTAGTGACTTAATTTCAGCTTCTATAATTTTACTTACTATAGTCTCATTTAGTTCTGTTCCTATTTTAAATGTATCTTCGCCAACAGTTATATCTCTATGTAAAAATTTACCGTAAAGAGACTCGTTAGAAACAAAAATTTCCTTCAAACCATCATTTGATAGTTTTTTAGCAGTTAAAAAGTTTATTTTTTCACCAAGTTTTACAACTACTTTATTATTCTTTGCATCTATAACTTCTTCTGAAAAATTTTTAGCTTTATAATTATCTGGATCAAATTTTGTTTTCCATTTATTTAAATTTTTATCAAAAGTTAATATTTCCTTCTGATAAAACTCATCGACAATATCATTTTTTGAAAAACCTAAAGCTTGCAACAATGTAGAAACTAATATTTTCTTTTTCCTGTCTATTCTAAAATATAATAGATCTTTTACATCAAACTCAAAGTCTAACCATGAGCCTCGATTAGGAATTACACGGCAGTTAAACAATAATTTTCCACTTGCATGAGATTTTCCTTTATCATGATCAAAAAAAACACCAGGACTTCTATGCATTTGATTTACTACAACTCTTTGGACACCATTGGTAATAAATGTTCCACTATTAGTCATCATAGGTACTTCGCCCATATATACTTCTTGCTCTTTTGCTGACAAAATATCTTTTGTATTATTCTCTTGATCTATTTCATAAACGACCAATCTAAGTGTACATTTAAGTGCAGCTGAATAAGTTAAACCTCTGGCTATACACTCTTCAACATCAAATTTTGGCTTTTCTAATTTATATGAAACGTACTCTAATGTTGCTTTATCATTTAAATCCTCAATCGGGAAAATACTTTTAAATACTCTATCAAAACCTTTTACAAGGTGTTGCTCTACATCATGCTTAAATTCAGTAAGTTCTTTATATGAATTTTTTTGAACTTCTATAAGATTTGGAATAGATAAACTTTCTTTTAGCTTACCAAAACTTTTTCTTATATTTTTTTTTTCTGTAAAAGATAATTGCATCTCAACTACCGATTAAATTAATTTAACCAGTAAATAATCCTATCTAATTTATTTTAGTTCTACTTTTGCGCCAGCTGCTTCGAGTTTTTGCTTTATCTCTTCTGCTTCTTTTTTGTTTACACCTGTTTTGACTTCTTTTGGTGCACCTTCAACTAAATCTTTTGCTTCTTTAAGACCTAGAGCAGTGATTGCTCTAACTTCTTTAATAACATTTATTTTTTTATCACCTGCAGCTGTAAGCATGATTGTAAATTCATCTTTTTCTTCAGCTGGTGCTGCTCCACCTGATGCTGCTGGTGCTGCTGCTACAGCTGCTGCTGCAGTCACTCCCCATTTTTCTTCTAATTGTTTTGATAGTTCAGCTGCTTCAACAACAGTTAAACTTGATAAGTCATCTATAATTTTATTTAAATCAGCCATATTCAATCTTGTCCCTGGTTATTTTTTTGATTTTTCGAGCGCTAAAATAGCGATTTTTGACGCCGGCGCAAGTAAAATACTTGCTATTTTTTGTGCTGGAGACCTCAATATTCCTACAATTTTAGCCCTTGCCTCATCTAATGAAGGTAGAGTAGCTACATTTTTGACACCCGCAACGTCTAAAATGTCGGATCCCATGATTCCACCCAGAATCTTTAGGTTTTCATTTTCTTTGGAAAAATTTGTTAAAATTTTTGCTGAAGTTATTGCGTCTTCTGAGAGTGCTACTGCAGTTGGTCCTGAAAACAGATTAGATAGATCTTTGCATCTAGTTTTTTCCAACGCTAATTTTGTTATTCTATTGTTTGTAATTTTAAATTTTATTCCGTGTTCTCTCATTTTGGCCCTTAAGTCATCAAGTTGGTTCATAGTTAAACCTTGATAATGAGTTACAATTACAGCTTCTGACTTTTCAAACTGATTTGTCATATCAGATATATATTGTTTTTTTTGTTCCTTATTCATCATGACTAAATACTCTTACCCAATTTTATTTTATATGAAACACCCATCGTTGATGTTAGGAAAATTTGTTTTATCAAATCTCCCTTAATCGTATTATTAGACTTTTCTTTCTCTAAAGCATCAATGACCGCATTAAAATTTTTTATTAGTTTATCATCTGAAAAAGATTTATTTCCTATACTCACACCTATATTTCCGTCTTTATCATTTCTTATTTCAACTTGACCAGATTTTGCATCATTCACAGCTTTTTTTACATCGTTAGTTACTGATCCTAATTTTGGATTTGGCATTAGTCCTTTTGGACCAAGAATTTTTCCTAATTTTGAAAGTTTAATCATCATGCCAGGGGTACATATTAATTTTTCAAAATTTATATTACCTGACTTAATTTGATCTATAAGTTCATCGCCACCAATAACTTCAGCTCCTGCATCTTTTGCTTCTTGCGATTTATTCTCTTCACAAACAACACCTACTTTTACTTTTTTTGAACTCCCACCAGGTAAATTAATAACTGTTCTAATATTGATTTCGCTTTTCTTTTGTTTATTATTGATTTGCAAACTTATATCTAAAGATTCATCAAATTTTGTTGTACAATTTTGTTTTAAAACAGGAATTAATTTATCCACTGATTGAGATTGTAGATCTCTAGTTTTTTCAGGTAATTTTTTATATCTTTTTGATGACATTATTCTACTACCTCAATACCCATAGATCTTGCAGATCCAGCAATAATTTTTGCAGCTTCATCAACATCATGAGCATTTAAATCTGCCATTTTTTTTTCAGCAATTTCTTTTAATTGTTTTTTTGAAATTTTTGCAACAATATTTCTACCAGGTTCTTTTGATCCACTTTTTAATTTTACTGCTTCTTTTATAAAATGAGAAGCTGGAGGTGATTTGATTATAAAATCAAATTTTTTGTCTTTATATACAGTGATAATTACTGGAACAGGTTTACCTGCAAATGTTTTTGTTTTTTCATTAAATGCCTTACAAAATTCCATTATATTTATTCCTCTTTGGCCTAAAGCAGGTCCAACTGGAGGAGCTGGATTTGCTTGACCACCATTTATTTGTAATTTTATATATCCAGTTATTTCTTTTTTTGCCATTAGCTTGCCTTTTCTACCTGACTATATTCTAGATCAACTGGAGTTGGTCTTCCAAAAATAGATACTGAAACTTTTAATCTCAACTTATCTTCATCTATATCCTCAACTAACCCACTGAATGATGCAAAAGGTCCGTCTATAACTTGTACCCTTTCACCTACATTATATTCAACACCTGATTTTGGTTGCACAACTCCGTCTTTAATTTGACCAAGTATTTTTTCAATTTCCTTCTCAGAAACAGGTATTGGAGTTCCTCTAGTTCCCAAAAATCCACTAACTTTTTTTAGATTTTTAATCATGTGATAAATTGTGTTATCCATCTCACTTTTTAGCAATACATAACCAGGAAAGTATTTTTTTTTTCTTTGAACTCTCTTTCCTCTTTTAACCTCTGTAATATCGTGTGTAGGAACAATAATTTCCTCAATTTTATCTGATAGATTTGCTTTTGTTGCTTCTTCCTTTATTTCTTGGGCAACTTTATTTTCAAAACTAGAATGAGATTGAACAATATACCAATTTTTCATTACAGATTAACCTTTAAAACTAACTCTAAAAAAAATTGAAGAACTTGATCTAATAAAAGAAAAAATAAAGCTGCTACAATTGCCATAGCAACAACCATTAATGATCCTTGGATTACCTCTTTACCAGTTGGCCAAGTGACCTTAAAAGCTTCCTGCTTCACATCTTGTATAAATTTTAATGGATTCTTCATAATTTTAATTTGGCAGGAGCGGAGGGAATCGAACCCCCAACCTCCGGTTTTGGAGACCGGCGCTCTACCAATTGAGCTACACTCCTATGGAGTTTACTCTATAATTTTAGTTACTACTCCAGCTCCTACTGTTCTACCACCTTCTCTGATGGCAAAATTTAACTTTTCAGCCATCGCAATTGGTGTAATTAATTTTACTGTAAACTTAGCATCATCACCTGGCATAACCATTTCTGTACCAGCTGGTAATTCTACTTCACCTGTCACATCTGTTGTTCTAAAATAAAACTGAGGTCTGTATTTTGTGAAAAAAGGTGTGTGTCTTCCACCTTCTTCTTTTTTCAATACATATGCTTGGGCTTCGAATTTAGTATGTGGAGTTATTGAGCCAGGTTTACATAATACTTGTCCTCTTTCTACATCAGTTCTTTCAACACCTCTTAAAAGTGCACCAATGTTGTCACCTGCTTCACCTGAATCTAAAAGTTTTCTAAACATTTCTACACCAGTACAAACTGTTTTTTTTGTTTCTCTTATTCCAACAATTTCTATTTCATCACCGGTTTTAATAACTCCAGATTCTACTCTTCCTGTAACAACTGTACCTCTACCTGAAATTGAGAATACATCTTCAACAGGCATCAAGAAATCTTTGTCTTTCGGTCTATCTGGTTGTGGGATAAACTCATCAACAGATTTCATCAGTTCCATGATAGAATTTTTTCCAATTTCATCATCTCTACCTTCAACAGCAGCTAATGCTGAACCTTTGATAATTGGCGTTTTATCACCAGGAAATTTATATGATGTTAATAAATCTTTTATTTCTTCTTCAACAAGCTCAATCATTTCTTTATCGTCAACTTGATCAACTTTATTTAAGTAAACAACTATAGCTGGAACACCAACTTGTCTTGCTAAAAGAATATGTTCTCTTGTTTGGGGCATTGGACCATCTGCAGCATTTACGACTAAAATTGCTCCATCCATTTGTGCAGCTCCTGTAATCATATTTTTTACATAATCTGCGTGTCCTGGACAATCAACGTGTGCATAGTGTCTTTTCTCAGTTTCATATTCTACGTGAGCAGTTGAAATTGTAATTCCTCTTTCTTTTTCCTCTGGAGCTTTATCAATTTGATCATAAGCAGTAAATTGTGCACCGCCTGATTCTGCTAATACTTTTGTGATCGCAGCAGTTAATGTTGTTTTACCATGATCAACATGACCAATAGTACCAATATTACAGTGCGGTTTATTTCTTACGAACTTTTCTTTTGACATTACTTGTTTACCTCTTTTTTTTCCTTAATTAATTTTTTGGAGCGGGTAAAGGGAATCGAACCCTTACATCCAGCTTGGAAGGCTAGCGTTCTACCATTGAACTACACCCGCAACACCCAAGTACACTCCTTGTCATAAAAAATATTTATTGAATGGTGGAGGGGGAAGGATTCGAACCTTCGAAGACCGAAGTCAACGGGTTTACAGCCCGCCCCATTTGACCGCTTTGGTACCCCTCCTTAACAAAGTTTTAGGGGGAAGCACCCCATGTTCAATAAAGCTTTAAACAACATGCGTTTTATATATTTTTATTGTACAAATGCAATACGTGAAATATATGAAAATAGCTTAAAAAATAGAGTAAATTCAACATTTATCATGAACAAATCATCTTTTTTTATTGTTGGAAAACATGCGGTTGTAGAAGCATTAAAAAATCCTAAAAGAAAAGTTTTGAAAATTTTTCTTACTGAAGAAAGTAAAAAAAATATACACAGAGTAAGCTCAAGAAAAAATCTTCTTAAAGATTTAAAAATTTATTACAAAACCCGAAAAGAACTTGATAAATACTGTTCGAAAGACGGAATTACTCATCAAGGATATGTTGCTGAAATAGAACATTTTGAAAAAAATAACTTAAAAGAATTTATTAAAATAAAGAACGATTTAACTTTTGCTTGTCTGGATGAGGTAACAGATCCTAGAAATATAGGCTCTATAATCAGAAGTGCTGCATCCTTTGATATAGATGGAATAATTATTAAAGAAAGACATTTTCCATCAGAAAGTAAATTGATGTATAAATCTGCAAGTGGATGTATGGAGCATATAAATATATTTGAGGTATCAAATATAAATACAACCCTTAAATTCCTTAGGGAAAAAAATTTTTGGATTTATGGTTTTGAGGCAAATAGTGACAAAAAGTTTAACGAAATTAAATGGGATGGAAGTAATATTTTATTATTTGGTTCAGAAGGATTTGGTATGCGAGAACATACAAAAAAATATATGGATTTTTCAGTAAAAATAGATATTAACAAAAATATTGAAAGTTTGAATATATCTAATAGTGCTGCAATAGTTTTTCATCATATAAATCAATATAAAAATAAAACTTGATAATATTAAAAATCGTAATACAAAACTCTCGATGCCCTTGTAGCTCAGCTGGTAGAGCAATTGATTTGTAATCAAAAGACTTCATCTTCAACGCATTTAACATCAAGTAAACTCTAACATATTTAACATTAAAAAGATTCTTTTTTTTCATACCTATTAAAAACCGATAGATTGTTATTTCTGAATCAAAAAACATAGGTTTTTTGATAGTCGCCGATTGCTGCGCAATCGGCTCCTCGTGCATCCAAACATCTCGTAAACATTGTAAAAATTTTTAAGCTAATCGCTTCATAGAAGCTCACAGATTAACGAAATATCTTGTATGACAAGTTGGACCAATAGAGGTACCACAAGCACTCTGCGTTGATCTAGATTCCATTAAAGGGGGTCCCAGCTGCAGGAGTAACATCCATATAGTTATACCTATAGTCTAGGTTTTACAGAGTTAGTCATAAACAAAACATGCTGAAAATTTTTTAAAAATTTTTTTTCAAATCTGAATCTGTTTAGGATCAGGATTTCACTTATTAATACAAATTACATATTCTGAAAGCCACTGCATGCAATTGGGATGTGCGTTTGTGAGCCTTCCCTTCTAGCACACACTGGACCAAAAGCGAGATTTGGATTGCATGTGGTGGAATTAAAAGGAGTAACAACATGCCAATTGATAAAGAGATCAGGCAGATGCCTTCACTAAAAGATGAAATAAAAAGAATTAGTGAAACTGCCGAAGAAGAAGCAGAGATGGAGCTGCAGATATTGCTCAAACAATTTGAGGATTGGAAGAAGGATAATAAGGGATCATTCAGTGATTTTATGAAAGATAAATCAGATCCACCAATCAAACAAATTAAATTAGCAAATGGTGGATCAGTAGAAGATTATTCTGATCTTATAGATGCTTACACAAAAGGAATAGATGTTTTGCCAGATGAAACATTAACACAATACATAAACAGAATTAGAGCAGCAGAGGCAAAGAAGGATGATTGATAAAGCAGGAATAAGATCTCTGATAGCAATAGACAATATGCCTGAAGAAATTGCAGAGCAAAATAAAGCAAGAGCAGAAGTGATGGCTAGATTAAATGTTAAGCCTGAAAATACTCTGCCTGCTGCAGGGAAAGAATTAGATATGCCAAAGATTAATTTTGATGTTTTAAAACCAGCAGCTGCAGCTCCTGTAAAGGAAGATCCATATAGTGATGCTGCAATTAAAAAAGATGTTCAAAATAAAATTGCAAAAAATAAAGCTAAAGGCAGAGATAGATATGCAGGCATGAGCCAGAATGATGTCATCATTGCAGAAATTATGAAGGATGAAGCTGAAACAAAATTAAAAAATATGGGTTATGAAAAAAAACCTTTTACTAAAATTGCAAATAATCTTGGCAAAAATAAAAAAAAATTTTTAAGGGGTAGCATCATGGTTGATCAAAACCATCCTGATGGATTTAGATTAACTGACGATCAAGATTTATATGATATCTATGGTAAGGATGACACCATCAGATACATTCAAGAGATGGCATACAAATATGATGATGTTCCAATTAAAGATGCAGTAAAGCCATACGATCCCATGAACAAAGCAACATATCCATCTAATCCTGCGCAGGCTGCAGCATTAAAATCTTATCAAAAATTATATGATAGATTAACACCACTGCAGAAGAAGCAAATTGTAAAAGCAAAAAATGGTGGTCTTATAAGTAATTATAAAAAGCAGTTCAGGAAGCCATAATTATTTTTTATATTTTCTAATAGCTTCATCTAGTTTAGGAAATCTGCCATCAAGTTTGTATGTAGTTACTTTTTTAACTTTAGGTGGAGCAACATATATCACTTGTTCAGGTTCAGGCTCATTGTAACTTCCATAATAATTATATTTTCTTGGTGGTGGTCTAGGAGTATCAATATTAAAATTACCTCTAGGCATTCTTGTATTCCAAACATTTCTATCTGCTGCATGCTGCGAGGCTCTTCTCTCTTTTGATTTTTTATTAAATGGATCTTCAATATCTGTAATACCATGACGAGCCATTGCCTCTTTCCTGCGCCTCTCATTTAGATTTTGTAAATGGATTGGATATCTGTAGTTACTTCTGTTTCTTTCTTTTTTCTTATATGCTTTTGGTGTTAATGGAATGCCAGTGTCATTAACTCCGAGCTTACCTCTAAAATTTCCTATGCTATCAAATTTATGTGGAGTTCCTTTTGTATTCTTCTGCTTATCAGAGAATGCTTTATATAAATCTTTTATTTGATCTTTAAATTCATCCATCAATTATCTACTTCAACTCCTATTGCAGCTGCAAAGTCCTTCTCATGTTGTGTTTTAATTAAATTTTTTAGCTTCAAAACATCTTCTCTTTTTTCATTTAATTTTACAGATAATTTATTAATTACTTCATCCTTCTTTTTAAGATCTGCGTATAGCTCCTGAATATGAAACGCATTCTTTCCATTTATATCTATCAGGTTTTCAACTTTCGTTGCTTCCTGCTCCCACAAATATTTATATTCCCATTTGTTCATTTTCTTTTTAACTTGTTGTAGATGATATGGCAGCACAAGACATAGATAAATTCATCAAGAGGCATTGGCTTCTCTTCATTCGGAAACCATGCATCTCTAATCTGTACCAGCAGCTGCTCACTTCTTTTTGATAGTTCTATCTTCAAGTTTATCCCTCTTTGTTTGATGCCTCATAAACTTAAATTCAGCTGGATATGCTTTCATCATTTTTGTTATTGGAGCTTCAATAACTCCCATCATTTCTGGGACATAAGTTTTATTTATTTTTTTATGCTGCACCTTTGTATAAATTTTAATTCCCCATACCTTCGTCATTATTTTTTACCTCTTCTTCCTTCCTTATCTTATAGCCAACTAATCTATCTGCGTGATTATCATATGGTAAAGATCTCTCATCAATCTTCTCAATAATAAATCCATAATTACGAATAAAGGAAAGCAGGCGCTGGAATTCACTAGATGCTACAACTCTCTCGCTGCAGCCAAATAAAAATTCATTGTCCCTTCTCTCTCTAATCTCTGTAATGATAAATCTTCGGCTATTCATGGTTACCTTCTAATAACCTTTTGAAGTTAATATAAATCCTAAATCAGCTGGGATTTGTAGAATGTTGTGTAACAATAAGCATATGAACACGGGCTCTCTCTCACGTTATATTTTTAAAAACGTAAATCATTTACGCTTTCAAACAGAATAACTATATATAAGAAACTACTGAAACCTTGGAAACTGCAGGGGGCAGCAGCATCTGGCAGCATGTTTCAGTCCAGCTTTGTCCAGCCTTTTGAAACAAATATATTATTCGCATCCTACAACAAGTTTCATGCATATTAAAACAATTGAAACCATGAAACTAATTCCTTCTAAAATCTTTAGCTCTAACAATAAATTTTTTAGCAGCTCCTTCTCTTCCATGATCAATCTTTAACCAATAATTGAAGCCATCATCATGCTCTATTCCAGTTCTTTCTAATCCATTTTTGCCTTCTTCTTTACCACTAAAACCATTTTCTAATTTCCTTCTGATCCTAGTTTTAATTGTAGCTTCAAGAACATTTTGATCTGCAAAATCAGGATCCTGCGTTAGCAGCTCCACCACAACTTTATTCAATGTTACTTCATCATCTGTCATTAGCTTAATGATAGTCGGCATCTGCGCCTTGCACCATTGTAAGTTTTTTGCAGCCTTCAATTTATTTTTAGCTTTTGTAACTTTATTAAGATCTGTTGTTGCATAAACACCAGTAGATTCTGTAAAGCCATCATCTGTTTCTATTTCAACTGAATCTTTTTTTAGCCAGCTAATATCATCTGCAATAATGTTATAATTAGATTTAGCTTCAATCAATCCAGTGTAATGAACAAAATTAGATCCATCTGTAATATGTTCTTTGAAGTGCTGGTCCCATAATTTTTTAGTCATTGGGTTTAGTCCTAGAACAAATCTAGCAGCACCAATAAGAGCAGAAGCACCTCTAGCAGCCATTAAAGCATTTTGATTATCTACAAGAAGCTCATTGTCCTGCGTATAGACCATGCTTAATTTGTTAGTATGATGCCCTGCAATTATTGCGCCTTCCATCTTAACTGCCAGTGGTATTAGGAAATTTTTAATATATGCATCCATGTTTTGATTAGAGTTTTCATCATAAGTACCTGATTGAAAGTTAATTAATGGATCTAGAATAATATATTTAATATCCTTGTTTTTAATGGTGTTTTCTAGCTGCTTATATTGCTTTGTTTGTTGCGCAGCTGCTGGTGTAAATTTAACCAGCTTTAGATCTTGTTCTAATCCTCTTTTGTAAATTTTAAACTTACCATCATTTTTACCCATCTGTTGCTTACATGCAGCCAATCTTATATCCATTTCATTTTGTGTTTCTTCAGCTGCAACAATTAAAACATTTCCCCTCTTCTCAATTGTTTTTCCAAAAATAAGATTTCCAGTAGCAAGCGCATAAGCCAGCATATGCAGCAACATTGTTTTTCCAACACCAGGTTGACCAACAACAAGTGTTAATGCTTTTTCTAATAACCATCCATGAATAAGCCATGGTCTTTTTTGTATTCTCTCAACTCCAGTGTGTTCAGTTATCTCTAGCTCTTCTGTTACTTCAGCATCAGCTTCAGGTAATTTGTAATCTTCCATCAGAATTGTGCTAATAAGATTAGATATAGCTTTTTGTCCTACATCATATTTCTCATGTATTTTTTTATTTTTTATTCGGTCAATATACGCAGCATCATCAAAGTTATTCATTGCAGCTGCAACTTCATCAAGATGCTGCATCATTCCTTTTTTATGTAGATACGCAGCCATCAAGATTAATGCATCATGCCTTGGATGTTCTAATCCTGCAGCTATTGCCAGCAGTGGGTGATCTTGAAATTTAATTCTATATTTAAATTGTTCAAATGTAAGTTTAACTCCTGCAGGCGAATAAGGATATTGAGCATCAGTGCAGAATGGAAAATTTATTCCAGTAAATCCATTTAGTGATGGTTGAGTTTTACCTACATCAACAATCTTTCCATAAATTTTTATAAATTCTTTTTCAATTTTTTTAGCTTCTGCATGTACTTCTTTTGCTGGTTTAGCTTCAGGCAAAAATTTCCAAATATGCCACTTCCTACCACTAGGCGATTTGATTGGTATTAACTTATGATCTATTTTGTATGCAGCTGCAGCAATTTTATCTGCAGGGATTTCGCCATCTATATCAATAACTATATTCTTTGCTTTGCCATCTTCTATTAGCAATCCACCTTGTTTTTTTATGCCTTTAGAATGCAGCTCTAAATCTACTGCACCTTCCACCCATTTCTGCTTTTTAGTTCCATCACGTCTATAGCCATCCCACAATAAATATTTTGATTTGTTATATAGTAAAATTTGTTGTAGAAAATTGACATCAACATCAATTCCAGTGTGTGCACCCATAAATTACCGAGCCTGACTTTGTGTCAAATTCTTATGTAATGTTTCAACAATAAGATCTGCTGGATAAAAAACTCTTCCACCTAATTTTGCATATGGAAATAATGATCTGTCTTTTGATCTTTGCTTTCTTATTGCTCCCTCTGTTACATCAAGCAATTCAGCTAATTGTTTTGAAGATAATAGTTTGCAGTTTTTATTTTTAAAAACTTCCATCTCTTCTTTTGTTAGCTGATCTTTTCTTATCTTTGTTTTCATATAGCTACCTCTTATTTTTTTTGATTTAGACATAGGCTGCAAGATAGAGGTTTGTGTACTTATGTGAAATCCAGTGTGAAATAGGATTAGAGCCAGCTCATGCATGATTGATAGCCCTGCAGCTATGGTACCAAAAGCTGGCTCATGTTCAGAGTGGAATCTAAACAATACCTGAATACAATATTTTAATTATCTTTTGTAATCCTAAATGAGATTAGATTTAATTATCTCTAAATTGTGGGACCTTTTTTTTATTTCTTTTTAATCCAGTGAAATCTTTAAACATAGTCATATGCTCTTGGAATGTTTTAACTACTCTCGGACAAGCATATTGAGTTTCTAAAATAAAATTTTTTAGTGGTCCAGTTCCCTGCGCTGCATATTGATTGTAAATGGCTACTGATCCACCTTTTGTTTTCTTTGTTGCATCAATCAGATCTAATACTGCATCTTCACACTCGTAACAGATTTTCATTTGATTGTAGTTGTCCATCACAAATTTAACTGATGCATATGCAACACCAGCTGGACCTAATGCAGCTGCATGAAGAGACATAAATTTTTCCAGCTCATCCCAATCTTTAACTTTAGCTGCTTCAATGTATGGATTTTTTATAAATCCAATATCAAAATTTTTTAAGCCTCTTCGCTGCTTCTTTGAAGTTGATGATTTTTTTATCTTCTTCTTTTTTTTCTTTGTAGGCATCTCGTTTGTTCCACTCCTTCTTCAGTTTATCTGTTATTAATATCCATGCAATATCTGAATCTTTTTTATTCCTCATCATTGCCTGCCTTCTTAAAGCTCACTACATTTTGATTAGTTTTATAGATGCTAGTTTTAGTTTTTAGCTCTTCCTTATCTTCAGTGTAGTAATGATTTTTTGTTATTTCCATAGAGCTATGACGCATTCTGATTGATGCAGCTTCCAGCCCCTTATCTCTTCCATAGTATGTAACAAATGTTTTTCTTAAATGTTTCAGTGTTAGATGGTTTGTATATTTATAAACCTTCCTCTGTCCTGTACCTCTTATATGTTCTCTAGTTGTTAATCCCATCTTGTAATGGAAATTTCTTAACTTAACTCTGTAACTAGAATTATTTATATGCTTTGTTGGATCTGTTGGTCTAGGGAATACCCACTTACTACCCACTGCAAAAGATGCATTTGTATTTTCATCAGAAATTAAATTCTGCAGCTTCTGTAACATGACAAACATTTCATCAGTTATTTCTACTTCTGCAGGCTCTCTGTTCTTTGTATCTTTTAGCCAAATAGTTTTTCTTCTAAAATCAATCCAGCCAGTGCATTCTTTTTCATCAGTTTTATTTATTGGCTTCTTCCATTGCAGCCCATGATGATCAGATATTCTTTCCCCTTCTTCCATCAGCAATCTGTAAAATGTCAAAAAATGTGGATCTCGCCATTGCTGCTCTTCAGTATATTTTGTTATCTCAATAACCTTCTCAAAGTTATCTATATATTTTTTGTCTTTTGTTTCCTTAAATTTAGAAATACGCAGGCAGGGATTTACACCTTTAAACATGGGATTTAACTTTGCTGCATCCCACTCAAACACAACAGATAATGCAGCCAATGCTCTATTAGCAGCAGTTGGTGTATCTTCTAATCTTCTATGCCAGATCTCAATGTCGCTTCTGGTTACATCTTTAAGTGGCAGCTCCTGCAGTTTCTTTGTGTAATAATTATTATCAGCTAATTTATATGGATTATTTAATCTATCCAAAATCTGTTGCTTCTCTGTTATTGCTAAAACATATGCGTCTAAACACTGGATATAATGTTTAGTAGTTACACCCTTATATTTTAATTTAGCTCCTTTAGATTTAATTCTATACCCATCAGCTGCAGATGCTTTGTAGTTCTCAACAAGAGTTTGAATTGTTTTAATTTTACTGGATGTTGAATTAGTTTTTTTCCACTCCTGCAGCTTCATTGTAACTAATCTTTTAACAACATCTAATGGCTTCTCATCTAGCCTGCATATGTACTTGTATCTGCCAGATGTTCTCTTCTTACCATCAGCATCTATTTTACTGACACCCCAGTTTGCATAATAAGATTTTACAAGTGATGGCTCTGGATGCACAAAGATACATAATCCCTGACACTGAAGATCAAAATATTTCTGTAACTTCTCTGTATGCTTTAATGAATGTAGTTTAGCTTTTGTAAACTTGATTGATTTGTCTTTGTTCTTTTTCATAAATTCCACTCCATGATTTGATTGTTTTAATGAAGTTAAATGTGTTTATGAAATCCTGAATGAATACAGATTTTAAAACCGATACAAAGACCGATAGAATTAGCACAATTCGTCTACAAACTTGAACAGAGCTGCGAGCTGCAACAGCAGCGAGCATAAGTGCTATTCTTTTTAAGGATTGATTTATTTGATCTTTTAAACTAAAAATCACTCCATTAACCAGATGCCCTTGTAGCTCAGCTGGTAGAGCAATTGATTTGTAATCAATAGGTCCGCGGTTCGAGTCCGTGCGGGGGCACCATTAATTTATTTCGTTTCTTAACTGTTCGATTTTAATTTTTTTCTGAAGGCTTCTATTTTTGTCAAATATTAAATTAAACTTAATTTTTTTGTTAGTTTTAATTGATATAGATTTTGCATTTCTTACCTCGATATTATCAGCTACTGCACTAATAGGCCTCTTTAAATAATTTAGATTCTTGATTGTGATTTTAGATTTATCACTAACTATTTTTCCCTTCCATCTCCTTGGTCTAAAAGCACTGATTGGACTTATTGATAACTTATTTGAGTCTAAGCTAAGAATAGGGCCATGAACAGAAA
>CACJWS010000015.1 GCA_902596975.1 uncultured Pelagibacteraceae bacterium
TTCAAATAAAAAATTCGGATACTATCCAAGAGATTTATCTTAAATTGATGGAAAAAGATAAATCAAAACATAAAAATTTTTTTAAATTTTATGAAAAGCAAATTTACTCAAATAACCAAATAAGTTTTATAAAAGTTTTAAAGTTAGTTTTTTAGCAAAAGATTTCTTTCAGTCTTGAGTTTGTTATTTTCTTTGATTAACTGAATAATCATTTCTTTCATTACTCTATTCTCTTCAACTGCTCTACCACTTATCTCAGCCAATCTTTCATTTTCTTTAGCTAATTGTAATTGATCAAATAATTTTTCTAGTTCTGGATCAATAGGTAGACCCTCTATTTTTTTGCTAATATTATTTTGAATTACTTTCGTTAATGAAATACTTACTTGGCTGTCTTTAAGTCCACTTTGTTCATTAAACTCTAGATTAAAGTTTATGCCAAAATTTTCAGTATTTTTGCTTATATTTAAACCAGCTTTAACTGCTAAATCATCATCCATATAATGGGCCATGTCTTTTCTTTCACCGTCTGCAACAATGTTAATTTTTTCACTCAAAGTTTGATTTAAAGACAGGCTTGTATATGGCTTTAGAACGAAGCCATTTTCAAAAGATTTTGAATACTCAACATTAAATCCACCTGATAATACTTGATCCACAGCATCATCAACAGAGAGATCTCCATCTGTGAAGGATGACAAATAAGTAGGTAGTCTTCTTAGACCATATTTACCATCTACTTCAATATTTAAACTTTGACTATCATCAATTTCTATTTCTTTAGATGCTTTATAATTTACAGCAGCAAACTGACCTAGGTTTTCTTTTGAAATAGTTTGCTTTGTTTCAGTTTCAAGATCTAAATATTTATTTTGAGTTAATCCAAAAATTGAAACGACAGAAAATTTAAATTTCTCGTAATCAATATCTTTTTTTAAACCAATAGCTAAATTTTCACTATCTAAAGACTCTCCGTTATTAAAATTTGCTTGTTGGCTTGAATAACTTAGGAAGGGTGTAAAGTTATCATTTTCGATTTTAAAGTCTCCGGTAACACCTGCTGTTTCATTTTTATAAATATTGTCTCTTTTTTTAACAGAATAATATCCACTAGATTTTTTTTCTTCTGAAACCGAATTAAAAATATCGTTTAAATTAGATAAAAATATTTCTGATCTATATTTTTTATTATGGCTATCAATATCTAAATCTTCACCATAAACATATAAGAAACCATTTGTTTCTGAATTATCAGCATCCGAATCACTGTTGCTATCTAATATTTCATAGGTATCATTTCCACAAAGATTATTTGTGATTACCATATTTGTCTTATTATGAATTTCTATTTTTTGATCTTTTGAAATACTACAATCTAATGTCATGGTAGTATTGGTACTATTTAATTCAATTTCACCATTATAAGTACCCTCACCTTTTGTAACTATTTCTAATCCTGTGTTATTTGAATTTGCCATAACAATAGAATTGTCACCTCCTGAAATAGTTCCTGAATTATTAATTGTTAAGTCATCAAAGTTTTTATTGGCGTGATAATCTCCAATTTTAATTCCGTCTGCATCACCATTAATTGCGCTAATTGTTCCAAAATTATTTAGAACTACATTTTCACCAGCTTCTACAGATGTTGAATCGTTACCAAATCCAATTCCAAAGTGACCTGTATTATTCTCACCTGTTGATGTTATCGTTCCATGATTATTTATGGTAAGGTTTTTTGTTCTACCAGCTCCAATAGCAGCTGTTGATGATTTTATTGTTCCAGTATTGTCGATAGTTGTTCCACCAGTGTTTCTAGCTATTTGTATTGCCGCTCCAAACGCCGACTCTATAATTCCACTATTTGTAATTGTATGAGCGTCGTCACTATCTCCTTGTCTATCAATAAGAACTGTGCCTGTATTAGTACCTGTATTTGTTGAGCTGATTGTTCCTGAATTTGTAAATGTAACTCCAGAGCACTCTCTACAATAAATAGTATTTCTATCTGAAGTTATTGTTCCACGATTATCTATTGTAATATTTGATCCATTTTCAGCTAGCATACCATATCTACCCGCACTCTCGATTGTTCCTCCCTCATAATTTATAATTTCACTATCTGTAAGATATTTTGCGATAATTGGGTTATTACCTGATGTAGATTTAATTGTTCCTCCATCATAGTTATAAATTTTAACACCTCGACTTCGTGGGTTTCCTCCTCCTCCAGTGCCTAACAAAATTGTTCCTTGTGTTGCACTAATCATACCGTGATTATGCAATATTAGCCCAACTGCAGTAGAGCCCGAGGATGATAAACTAGATTGACAATTATCGTTATTTCCAGCCTTATCACACCAACCAACATTTCGACCCTCAATCGCATTTCCTGCTTCAGCGCTAATTGTGGCACCCGCATTATTTGTGATTGTTATATTTTCTGCGTAATCTATATAAATTCCTTCATTATTGTCTGAGTTGATAGTTCCATTATTAGTTATTGTTGTATTTAAAGATGATTGAGCATGAATTGCTTTTTGTTTATTAGTTCCATCTTCAGTTTGAATTGTTCCATCATTTGTAATCTGAACTCCAGTTTCATCCTCTAGATCAACAGCCTTATGGTCATTGTAGGTAATAGAACCAGCAGAAGTAACATTTAAAATATCATCATCTGCACAAGCTAATTGGTTCGTTGATGCACTAGCTATTGTTGTTAAACAAGGACCAGCATAACTTATGGAACTAAATAAAAAGAATAAGATTACACTAAGTAAAATCTTTTTCATAAATGTCTATTGATTAATAGTTCTGTCTCCAAGAACTTCTGTAGCTAGATGTTCCACCTGCGGCAGCTTCAATGCTAACTAAGTCTTTTATACTTCCAGCAGATTGACCAGCAATGTTTGCAAATAACTTACCAGCAAAAACTACTATTTTTGATAAAACACCTTGTCCAACATATTTACAAGTATCTCCTTTTCTCAAATTTTTAAGATTAGATGAGAAATTTGTCCCGCATTCATCGTCAACTCCACAAATAAATGCATCACCTAGACTACATTTATTAACTGATGATGTTGGTTGATAAATTGGAAAATATACCAACCCACTTGATACAGTTGGTTCAGCAGTAACTTTCTGAGATTTATCTAATTTTATATACCAACCGGTATCTGTTGACGTTGGACATTTAGCACCTGTTTTATCCTTTGTAGTATTTTTACATTTTGTTAAATCAGCAGCTTTTTTAGGAACTGCTACATCTCTATATTCTGGATAATGAGGATCTCTAATACCAATCATTAAGTTGTCTGTACCATTACTTGTATTTCCTATTCTCTCGTAATCTCCAGTTCCAGCATATAACCATAATGAATTAGTAGTTTGTCCAATTGTTGCATCCATAGAATGATACATATATCTACCATTAGTTTGGTTTGAACCTGCTTTAAATAATGTTGTGCTATCATACATCTTTAAAGCTTTACCTGTTCCATCAGTTCTAATATTCGTTAAATTAAATTTAGTAATTTTTCCTTCAAGATCGCTGATGTAGACAAGCGCACCTCTAAAATCAATTCCTCTTGCAGTATCTGCTGTTATTACAACAGGTGAACCTGGTGTTGAATTAACGATGTCATTCGTCAGCATATCTTCAATATCTATTCTTTTTTCAAGTTTGCCTGGGAACGTTGTGTCTTCAAGGTTAACAATTGTTAAATTAGAACCAACTCCTGAGTTTTGAACACCATATCCTCCACCCATAATTGCAACATAAATATCATCTTCTAAATTATTATCTCCCGGACCTTGATTTGGCATTCTTATAATTCTAGGTGACGACCAGGTTCCACCTAATTCACTATAATCATACTCAGGTTGGCTTAATACCCCAGTTTGTGCGGAGCCAGGTTTAATATGCAAAGCCATATTTGAACTTTCTAAGTTACATGCTGCATTTGGATTACTTGCACATGGATCTGCTCCATAAAATTTTAATGTTTTATTTTGTAACGTTATTTCAGTTGCTGGCTTTGTTTGAGCTTGCCCACCACTAGGCGGTGCAGGTATTGTGATTGTAGAAGCCTTAACTGTAAAATTAGTAAATGGTTTGTCGTCAATTAATATTGAAACGTCAGATTTACTCAAATTAGGAACATCTAAAGTCCAAACATTGCTTTCCTGACAATCAGTTGATTGATCGCTTTTACATGTTAAGTCACCTTTATTATTCGCACTTACAGTAATAGACTCAAAGAAACTTGCTAAATCATAAATTTTTTTGATGTAATCATAACTTGAAATAGTTCCGTTATGATCCATTACATGGACTTTAGTTTGAATACCATCATTAAGCACTGAATATAGATGCATTGGTGAATCTCGATCTGTAATATCTAATACAGAAAATCCTGCACCACCTCTACCATAAGGAACCATTAGTATTGTATGCCATTCCTTTTTGCTATCGTAAGGACCTTTGTAAAACATATCATGCGCAGTAACGGATCCATCAACACCATAAATAGCATTGGAACCACCAACTCCACTTCTATTTAAATTTACATTAACCATATTTGGCATTGATGTTGCAATGAATGGTGGAACAAATGCCCAAATTTCCTTACCAGTTTTTCCATCAAATGCATGAAGCATACCGTCATTTGCACCAACATAAACTGTTTCTTTTCTTGAAGAATGTTTTTGCGCAAATGAAGAATAATTTTTCAAAGATCTCCAATAAGACTCTTGATTTCTTCCGGCAAATGCAGTTTCAGCTGATGGTTTTGAAACTACCACTAATTCTGAATGGTAAATATCTCCAAGTGGGTTAGGTCTCGTTTCAGTTAAATTACAATCACCATCATAATCAAAATAATCTTGTCCTCTAACAAACTGTATTAGGCCTTTAATATCATCTTCATTATCATTTTGAACTGAAGCAACATTTTTACATCTTTGTGTATTAGTAGGGTTATCACTTTTACTATGATAATTTGGCACTTCATTATTTGTATGAGTAAACAATTTATCAATATCTTTATAGTTTGATGTGACCCAATTATTTAAATTACTATAACCAGAGTTTGCAGATGTATTTGGAAGGTGTGTCCAAATTTTTCTGTCATCTGTTTTTCTTTTTTCTAGTAATTCGGCTGCATCCCAATTCTTTTTACCAACAACTCCATTAGAGTCTATGGCAGTACTTTTTAAGGTTCCTTTCCACTCTTTATTTTGTTCATAATCAAATTGTGCTTGATATAAAGATCCACCTTGTTCAATCGTTGCTGTAATTGCAGGCGCAGAGAACGATAATTTTTGAGCAATAATCTGCGATATGGCAGCTTTTAATTGTGTCTTTAGAGATTGAGTGGTTCTTGCTACAATAACGCTATTAGTTCCACCAGATTGTGCCATCCTATTAAAATTTCTTACACCGCTATTTGATAGTCCTGTTCCATAAGCTACTGTAAAAGTTTTTATTTTATGTGAATTTAATAATTTTGAAACTCTCCTTGCAGCTTGATTGTGGTATGCCCAATCTCCATCACCTATAACTAAAACATAGCTATTTTGACAAGTTAAGTTTTTATCTATTGGAGACAAAGTGCCGTGTAAATAATATTCTTCTGCTTGTTTTGCCCAGTTGTCAGCATTCGTTCCACCACCAGGCTGAACAGATTTTATGATAGAATTAATTTTTGCTGCTCCTTGTTTGTGAGCTCTTACTTTTATACAGGCTCTACTAGTACAAGGAGTGGCTCTTCCATTAGTAATATCGCCAGTCCAAGATCTAAAACCAGACCCATTATTATCCCACGACCAGTAACCAAATCCAAAATTTACTCCTGCTGTTAAAGAACTATCTGTAACAATTGATTGAATAGCTTCATGGGCACCTGTCATTCTTGTTCCAGCAGAGCCTCCAAATTCTTTATCAAAATTTAAATCTAGATCAAATGCATTAACACTTTGTTTATAATAACTGGTACTTAATACTCTATTGTTGGTTTTATCTACGGTTACACCCCATGGACCATACATTCTAACGTTACCAGTCTTTGATGCATTTCTTCCGTATCTACCAATATTTTTTATTGCAGTATAACCATTTCTTGACGTGTTTAATGTAACTTTAGTAACTCTATGATTTCTCCAATCACTACCATATAAAATTAATTCATTTGATGGATGATGATCCATTCCATATGAGTAGTACCAATTACCAACATACGATCTGCTAGAATAGTTTGTATTTATGCAACCATTACTTCCAATAGTGTATCTAAAAATGTAACGACTATAATGCACATAATAATTTTCTCTTTTATAATCTGCGGTTTGACCATAATAACGTGCGTAAGAAGATAAATTACCGCTCCAAGAGCAACTTATTTGTGAAGGACTTGCTCCAGATATATTATAAGTCAACATACCTCCATTTCCTGTCGCATATAAAGTGTTTTGCGCAATCGAAATATTTCTTGGATAATTTAAGAATTGGTTCCAATCACAGCTACCGCTTGTAAGATCAATTCTAAAAACTCTTCTTTGATAATAAGAAGCAACATACAATTTATTGTTATGTACTTTCATATTCAATGGATAATAAGATCTACAATTACCACTTCCTCTATAAGTACCACTACTTGCAAAGCTAGTATCATTACTCTTTGTTGAATAAGTAAATTTTTTTATTCCACGTATCCAGTATTGACCCACATAAACATCGCCACTACTATCTGTTGCAACGCTGTAAGGATAAGAAAAGCCAGCTCCACTGGTCATTCTAACACTCATACTTCCAGACTTATCTAAAAGGATTAATACATTAGCTGGAACATCCGATATTCCTGAACCAGGTGGTAAATTTTTCGCAAAACTACTATTTGAAAAAAAAGATAAAATTAAAATGATTTTTAAAATTAAAAGTTTTAATTTCATAATTATTGTTGTTGCTCCATTTTCTCTAACTCGACTTCAAGATCATAATAAAATTTACCTAATTTTTCATCGTATTCTACAGTTGTAATCATTAATTCTTCTTCAAAAGTTCTTCTTCACCAAGCATTCTTTTATATACAATGACATCATTATTACTTTTCTCCCAAATTTTGAAACTATCGAATATTTGTGGATTTTGTCCTGTATCGAAATCACCATAAACTTTTTTAACGTATCTCATTAATGTTAATTTGTTGTTCTCAGTATTTTTACCATCATTCATAACAATCATTCTAATGGCTGCTAATTTTGCAGCATCTTCTGTTTCACCTAAAAATACATATTCTACAGCAATATCATTATTCAAATTATCATTTGGACATAACTCTGGTGATGGAACAGGCAAATAATATTGTCCTTTATATCCTGGTAGCGGCATATCAAATTTATCAAAAACTTTTTTACCACTATCTCCAATATCAATTAAAAAATCACATGCAGCTTGGACAGGTGTGCTAAAAATTGAAAAAATTAAAATAAATTTGATTAAATTTTTCATAAAGGTTTAGAAATATTAATATAACTCATTATATTTGTCCTCATTTTATTTAGGTAATACAATCACACTTTCCAAAGCAACTACCATTCTTTCGTTACCTTTCTTTAAACCGCAACCATAAATTCGATAAGCCATTCCATCATTTCCTTTATCAGTTGAGCCCTTTTTGACACTAGAACCAGTGCCTCTGAAAGGTGCAGCACCAATTCTTATGACAAAAAATTCATAAAAGTAATTATAAAGTTTTTCGGCTTCTTTTCTCTCATCATTAGTCGCAGAATTAAAACTATCACGTACTAATTTTCCAAAATTCCAACTTTGTGCAGCCACAACATCATAGAAATTTCCACTTAATCTAACCTTGTCTAAGTCCTTAAAGCTATTTGCACAGAAATTTTCTGTATTATAATAAAGAGAGCTGTTGCTAGAATTATAATTGATCCTGTAATTCGCCATATTACCATTCCATTGAGTGTTATTAGCAGGTAAATTTCTCTTAGATGTATCTCTTGTATGATTTTGAGTGCTCCAGGGTCCTAAAAATTGATTGAGCACATATTTTTCACCTTCGATCAAAGCTGTTTCAGCAATATAGAAAGTTTGCTGATACTCATCACTCTTGTTATTACTTTGATGGTCACCTGCTGATATTACAATTAACGCTCCTCCCATCAATGACATTGCAAGCATTAAGACTAAAGATAATACCAGCGCAAAACCTTGTTCATTTTTTTTCATTATTCCATTCCCAAATTTCTTGCGTGAGCAGTTACAATAATTGTATCTCTTAAATATTTGTCAGTTTTCTTTTTATTTCTAGTTGAGTCTTTTAATGCAAAAACATCTCTAATTTTAGAATTTCTAAAAAAATTTTTTGTTGATCTAACAGTTAATGCGATATCAACAGTTTTAATTTTATAAATTAAATCTTTGTTTACATTTGTTGCAGAAGGTGGTGGATTGATTAACATTCCTTTTTCGTCAACAGGATTAAAAATCATATCATCAACGTAGTCCACAACCAGTTGATCATCATATGTTTTATCATTATTGTCTGTAGTTGGATCATCCCATCTACCCGATGTATTATTCCATTTAACCTTTTTTTTATAAACAGCAAAAGCATCTATTGGAGGGTATCCACCCCCGCCTAATTGAGGTTGCGTTTTATCAGGAATAGTAGATTTTTTGCATTTGTAAGTTATTTTATATCTCTCATATATATATGCAGGTGTTCTTCCTTGTTTATAATTTACATCTCCGTAAACGATATCGATTTTATCGCATTCTGAAAAATTCACATATTTAGTGATTAGTATTGGAATATGCTCATTTGATGTTTTGATATTATCATTGAAATACATAAATCCCGCATTTCTTATATCTCTCATAATCATTCCAACAACATCTCTTCCAGCTGTTGAAATTTTTGCTCGATCGGTAACTTGAGAGTAAGTATTATTAACAACAGTATATGATGTGAACATAGCACCCATCATCACAACAGAAATTAAAATTCCAATTAGAATTTCTATTAAAGTTACACCTGCAATATTGGTTAATTTTTTTTTCATTAATTAAATTGAAAATATAAATATTTTTTCTTTTTGCCGTCGTTTAGATTGACTTCCATTTTTCCTAGATACCACTTTTCGTAAACACCATTACCTTTGTAATTTGTAGTGTTGTTGTATTTGCAGTTATTTGCTGCGGCATTGTTATTGCAGATTTCGTAAATTTTTAGAATTTTATTATCTTTATTTCCCTTACATTTTAGTCTTTCTTTAGAAAATCTTTTATCCCATTTTTGAAACTTGTTTTGGACTGCATTATTAAAATTAGTGGAAGATGTGCCTCTATTAGAACAGTTTGCCATACTCCAAGAATTATTTATCAAATAATCTTTAAATTTTACATCTGTAGTAGGAGAGTTTGAGTCTCTTTCAGAAATTAAGTCTTCTGCCACCATAGATACCAAATAATTTGCCTTTGTTCTTTCCCCAGAAACATCAATTGATTGAACTGAATAATTAACCATCTGAAAAACCGCAACAAATCCAATACCTATAATTGCAGTTGAAACAAGGGCTTCAAGTAGGGTCATTCCTTTTTCTGAAAATTTAGTTTTGCCTATTCCAATCACTTCCACTCCATTTAAATTTACTTATATTACCAAATCTAGTCCATTCAACCAAGTACGCAGGTTTTTCCAACCCACCTCCTTGATCTAAAGGACATTTGCCACCATTACTTGCATTTGATGTTGTACAAAGTATTAAATATTGGTTTGTAGATCTATTTTCGACTGTAACATTTAAATTATTTTTTAAAGTTCCATGTGCTTTAAAATAACTTCCATCTTTAGAAAAACAAACAGCACCGTCTTTGCTAATATGTGTTGATATTTTTTTTGTAGTTTCATCAACTTTGTTATTATCCCAGTAACTACTACTAGAGGTATTACATTCAATAGTTTGCGCATTATTTAATTTAATTGATAAAGAAGTTGCATCCATTCCTTTTGAAACAAATTTTGTTGATGAAGTACCGTTGGGTGTTACTCTAAATTGAACAAAGGGATAATTTCCTCTTTGAGATAAAGTGTTTACAGATGAAAGCATAGTTGCTGCCTTTTCCATTGCAGCTCTTAACTCTCTATCTTGTCGCCAATCTGAAAAATTTGGATAAGCA
The DNA here is from genome assembly GCA_902596975.1 of uncultured Pelagibacteraceae bacterium. GTDB lineage: Bacteria > Pseudomonadota > Alphaproteobacteria > Pelagibacterales > Pelagibacteraceae > Pelagibacter. The sequence continues at coordinate 10,202 of CACJWS010000015.1, forward strand.
ACAGCGGAGATAATTGCTACTATAGTAATAACAACTAGTAACTCTAAAATTGTAAATCCTTTAATGTTCTGATCTTGCTGCACCTGGATCTATTTTCCCCGATTTCGCTAATTCTTCAAGAGATTTTTCCATGGTAATCATTCCATCTCTAACTGCTGTTTGCATTATACTTGGAATTTGGTGAATTTTTGCTTCTCTAATCAAGTTTTGTATAGGTGCGGTACATTTCATTATTTCAAACGCGCCAACTCTTCCTGCGCCGTCTCTAGTTTTTAATAATCTTTGGGTCACAACCATTTTAAGAGAAGTTGAAATTTGAGCACGAATTTGTTCTTGTTGTTCAGGAGGAAACACATCTATAATTCTGTTAATTGTACTCGGTGCACCACTCGTGTGCAAAGTTCCAAATACCAAGTGACCAGTTTCTGCTGCTGTTAATGCAAGACTGATTGTTTCAAGATCTCTCATCTCACCAACAAGAATTACATCTGGGTCCTCTCTTAAAGCTGCTTTTAATGCAGCTGCAAAAGTTTCTGTCTGTTTTCCTACCTCTCTATGAGAGACAATACTTTTATTATCTTTATGAATAAATTCTACAGGGTCTTCAACTGTTATTATATTTGCAGTTCTTGTTTTATTAATTTCATTTACTATTGCTGCAAGCGTAGTTGACTTACCAGAGCCAGTTGGACCTGTTACTAAAACTAAACCTTTATGAAAATCAACAATATCATAAAGCGCTTGTGGTAGATTAAATTGTTCCATATCTGGAATTTTACTTTCTACTCTTCTGCAAACGCATGCAGGTCCATTAATGGTTTTATAAAAATTTGCTCTAAATCTTAATCCACTTAAAGAAACAGATGTATCTAGCTCATGTGTTTTTTCAAATTTATTTAATTCATTTTCATTACAATTCATTGAAAGCAGATCTTTAAGATCTTGAGCAGTTACCACAACTTCATTGACTTTGACAATTTCTCCAGTTTGTCTATATGCTAGTGGAGATCCTGCTCTAATATGAAAATCAGAGATTTTTTTATTATCTTTGGCTAGTTGTTCTAACTTTTCAAACATAAAACCCTTTGTACTATAAAATTGACTTGTTTTACCAATTAATTTTTGTAAAAAACCCAAATTGAATATCAGGTGTTTTTATTCTAGTAAAAGTTGAGTATAAAGTTAAAATTCGTTTATAAAATTTATGAAAAATCCTTTTGCAAATTTATTTAAAAAGAAAAAAAAAGATGATGCTAACGCACCTCCGGTACCACAAGGAGGAGAAAGCAAAAAAAAAGAAGGATTTTTTAGTAAGCTTCTTAAAAATAGATTAGGTAAACAATCAATTAAAGGTGAGGAAATTTTAGGAGTTGAGCTTACTCCATCCGAGATTAGATTATCGCAAGTTTCGAGTAACAAAGCCAATCAATGGGTTTTAGATAAATTTTATGTTCATAAATTTGAAGGTATTCCAGAAAATGGAACTGTACTTGAAAATCCTGATAAAGTTGCTGAAGAATTAAAATTAGCCTTACAAAAATCTAAAATTAATACGACTAATGCCGCAATCGCAATTCCAGTAACTAGCGCAATTATAAGAGTTGTAACTGCACCTTTGATGACTGATGAAGAATTAAAAAAAGCGATAGATACAGACTCGCTTTGGGAAAACTTAGTTCAATTAACTGATAATTTAAATGACTATTCTATATTCCATCAAGTAATAAATAGAGACAAAACAGGAAACACAATGGATATACTTTTTGTGGCGTCAAAATTATCAGACATTAATAGCTATACAGACATTATTAAAAAAGGTGGATTAAATGCTGTTATTATAGATGTTAAATGTTTTGCATTAAAATCTGCTGTTGATCAAATTAATCAAATTGCAGGTTCTATTGAAGACTCTAACTTAACTGCTGTTCTAGAATTTGGTTTAGATGAAAACTATGTAATGATACTTTACGAAAACAATCCAATAATAACTGATATTTTTATTAGATCTCAAGACAGAAAAACACTTCAAGAAAGCAATAATCAAGAAGAGATGGATGCGCTTGTTAGAAGATATATGACGCAAGTCAAACAAGCAGTTCAAGATTTTGAACAAAAATATGAGAAAAGAATTAGGAATTTAAAAGTTACTTCAAATCTACAAAATGTTGAAGATTATCTTGGTAGCTTTAGAAAAAACATGGTCAATACTGGATATAATTTATTTGATCCATTTGATGGAATAAAAATTCCAGCTCAATTAGAGAATGATATTAAAATGGACAACCGTTCATATTTTTCAACAGTGATGGGACTTGCATTTAGAAAACTAGACGTTTTTGGTTACTATAAATTTGTTACTGCTGTTAAAAATATTAACCTTCTACCCAACAGAGAAAATATGATTGCTCAGAAAAAAGCAAAAGCTTTTTCAAATTTTGCATTTAAAGGAGTAGTTGGAATAGTTTCACTAATCTATGTCGTTTTATTTGGTTTATCATTCTGGCAAATTACAGATCTAAATAAAAAAATAGAAGGTTATGACGAAATTTTACAAACTCATGAGCTTAAAACTTTAGAGAAAAATAAATATGCAAAAGAAATTGGTTTTATGCTTAAGTCTCTTCAATTAAGTAAATCAATTAAGTCTAATAAAACAGTAAGCTTTAGAGTATTAGCACAAATCGCTTCTGCAGTTCCTAAAAGAGTTAAATTTAGCAAAATAGAATATAATGGTTCAGATTTAGTTGTCATTGAAGGAACAGCATTTAGTGATCAAGATATTTTAAAATTAATAAGTAATTTGAACAATAAAAAATTGATCTCACAAGCTTCATTAGCAAGCATGACTCTACCTCAAAGTCAGCAGCAGGGATCACAAACTATGAAGGGCTTTAAAGTAGCCTGTGTATTGGAGCAAGTATAATGGATTTAAAAAACATGACTATGGATGATCTAAAGCAAAAGTTAGCTGCTGTAGATAAAAAAACTTTGATCAAATTTGGATCTGGTTTTGGAGCAATAATTTTATTTTTAATAATTTACTATGTAATTTTAAATCCAATGGTCAAAGAAAGAAAAGCTAAATATAATGACAAAATAGTAAAGCAAAACGAGATCTCAAAATTTGATAATGAAATAATTACTTTCAAATCAAGAATTAAGAAAATGAAACCAGATTTTGATAAAACTTCAACATTATTTCATTCAAAGGCAGAAGTTGAAGATCTTTATGAAAGTTTAAGTAAGTATGCTGCTGTAAATGGATTAGTAATATCAAAAATTGAAAAGAAAAAACCTAAGCCTGTGTTTAAAAAAGGAGTTACTCAACAAGCAGAAAATAATATTACAAGGGATATGGTTTCTTATTATCAAATACCTGTCGATTATGAAATCAAAGGGAATTTTTTAGGTTACATCAAGTTTAAAAGAGCAGTTTCTAGACAAAATAAAATGTTAAATTTTGACAAAGAGACCATAAGTATAGTACAAAACGATTCAACTGGAGCGATAATGGCGCAAGGTGAATTAACAATAGTAGGATTACCAGATGAATTTTTTTAAAATTTTATTCATCATAATGTTTTCTTTAATGGCAAACTTTGCTTTTGCGGATAATCATGATCAAAAACAAGAAGTCCTAGATGCAGCAAAAGAGATTGTTAAAGAAATGGAAGAAGATGAAGAAGTTCCATTAAACGATCCATTTGCAGGAAATGAGGGAACTTCATCTTCAGCAAGCATACCGCAAGACGAACAAGATAATGAAATGAGCTTATATAATTTTAAATTAGCAGGGCTTATTTCTGGAAAAGATTATAGTTATATTTCTTTGGTTAATTCTGGCGGAGAAGTTTTAACAATGACTTTAGGTCAATATCTTGGAGAAATACAATTAGTTGACCTGAGATTAACAGAAGCAATATTTAAAAAAGATGATGGTAAATTCATGATAATTGATTTTAATAATCAGGTCCGGGAGGCAGATGACTATTAAAAAAATATTAACATATTTTGGATTATTATTTCTATTAATTGCATTAAATGCTTGTCAAAACTTGAAAAAATATGACAAGCCATTCAAACACAATACACCTCTTATAAAAAACAAAGATATTGTAAGTAGCGGACAATCAGAAATCGCTAAAACTTTAGAAATGGGCCCTAAACCTATTGAAGGTGATGCAAAAAAACTAGGAAAAAGAAAAAAAATATCATCTGAAGCACAAAGAAATTACTTAATAATACCTGATGACTATCCACTATTAAAACAAAGAGTAACTCTTAAATTTAAAAACCTAGATTACAAAGAAACAATGAAATTGATGGGTAAAATAGGGGAGATAAATGTTCTAGTTGGAGATGAAGTTGCAGGAGCAATATCTGCAGAATTAATTGATGTTCCTTGGGACAAAGCATTTCAAGCACTTTTAGATATGAAAAATTATGCCTCAGATGTCGATGTTGCTAGTAACTTAATAAGAGTTCATTCTCCTGAAACACTAACAGCACAAGAGACTTATAAGTCTGAAAGAGCACAAGCTGTTAAAAAGAAAGTAGAACTAGAAGATAGTGTTGAGCCAATATATTCTGAGATATTCAGACTTTATTATATAACTCCAGCTCAAGCTAAACAAACTATTGACGAGTTGTTTACTTCAACAGCAGGTGATAGTTCATATACACCAATACAAATAACTGAGGAAGCAACAACAAGATCAATAATAGTAAGAGGAAAAGAGAAAGATTTAGATGTAGTTGATAAAGTTATTAAAGAAATAGATATAAGAACAAAACAAGTTTTAATCGAAGCTTTTATAGTTGAAGCAAATTCTGATTTTGAGAAAGCGCTTGGAACAAGACTGGGTGGTTATTATCAAAGAGCTGGTAAAGTTGCTGGTGGATTATCAGGTGGAAGCGCTGGAAGTGCTTTAGGTACAGAGCCAGGAGGCGCTGCTAATCTAGGTGATGCAACAGATAGTTTAGCAAATTTTGCAATTACAAATCCAACAAGTGGAATTGGAATTTTAAGACGAACTGGTTCAGGAGTTTTAAAAGCAGAAATTACAGCATTAGAAAGAATGGGAATGGGTAAAACTATTTCTAATCCAAAAGTGTTCACTCTAGATAATCAAGTAGCAACTGTTACTCAAGGTGAGGAAATACCTTATGAAGCTCCAGGAGAAGGTGGAGGATCTCAAGTATCTTTTAAAGAAGCAGCTCTTAAATTAGAGGTTACTCCAAGCATTATTGGAGATGGAAATGTTTTGTTAAGTATTCAAGTTAATAACGATACACCAAACAGATCTGTAGCAGGTGACACACCAGCCGTTAATAAAATGGAAATTGTAACAAAATTATTGGTGGCAGATGGTGATATAGTAGTAATTGGTGGAATTAAAAAGAACGTTTTATCAAAATCTAAAGACCAAGTTCCAGCGATTGGCAATATGCCTGTAATAGGTAATCTCTTTAAAGGGACTGAAAATTCTGATAACCTAGATGAATTATTAGTGTTTATAGCACCAAGAATTTTATAATGATAAATATTAGTAGAGAGTCTGAGATTAATTTAATTAATATTCTTATTGACCAGGATATTATTTCAGGAAAAGATTTAGTTGAGATTAAAAAAATATCTGGTGAAGGAGAAAAATCGCAGTTGGATGCTGTATTTGAGTTAAATCTAACTGATGAAGAAAAAATATTAGATCTTCTAGTTAAAGACCAATCATTAGATGTAGTAGATTTATCAACAATTGCCGTAACTGACGAATTGAAAGCTGTTCTTCCATCTAATTATATTAATATGAACTTTATAGCTCCTTTTAAAATTGAGGGAAAAGTATTGCACATAGCAATATCTGATATTTCAAAATTAAGTTTAATGAGAAATTTACGAACAATTACAAAAATGGATATAGAACTGCATGCAGCAAAAGTTTCTGATATTTCAAACTTTGTAGATAAATTGCTAGCGGACGGTGAAAGAACTATCTCTGATATTAGACAAACTAATGCTGAGAAGACTAAAACATTTGACTATGATGTAGATGATCAAGCGGAAGTTTTAGAAAAACCACCTGAAGAAGACATTGAAGCTATAGAAAATGAGTCAGAAGTAATTAAATTTAGCACAGCAGTTGTAGCAGAAGCAATTAAATCAGGAGTATCAGATATTCATATTGAACCTTATCGATTTACATCAAGAGTTAGGTATAGATTAGACGGAATTTTACAAGAACAAGAACACTTTAAAAAATTTCTTCATTCAAATTATGGAGCAGTAGTTACAAGGTTTAAGATTATGGGAAAATTAGACATTGCTGAAAGAAGACTTCCTCAAGATGGTGCAATTCCATTTAAAATTGATGGAAAAGTAGTTGATCTTCGTCTTTCGATTTTACCAACTGCAACAAATGAAAGAATAGTAATGCGGGTTTTAAATAAAGATGCAGGAGACATCAGTTTAGAACAGCTTAACTTTGAAGAAAACGATTTAAAAAATTTGAGAAAAGCAATTCATGGCACACAAGGATTGGTTCTTGTAACAGGTCCTACTGGATCAGGTAAAACAACAACACTTTATAGTATTCTAAAAGAGGTTTCTAAACCTCATCTTAATATTTTAACAGCTGAAGACCCTGTTGAATATGAATTGGATGGTGTGGGACAAGTTCAAATTAAAGATGATATTGGTTTTAACTTCTCTACCGCATTGAGATCTTTTTTAAGACAAGACCCAGAAATAATTCTAGTTGGTGAGATGAGGGATAAAGAAACGGTCGATATTGGTTTAAAGGCTGCATTAACAGGTCACTTAGTATTCAGCACACTTCACACAAATGATGCACCAAGCACAATTACAAGATTACAAAATATGGGGACACCTGATTATTTAATTAGTGCAGCTGTCTCATTAGTTTTAGCTCAAAGATTAGCAAGAAAAACTTGTTCAGAATGCAGAGTTCCAGATGAAGATATAACTCCAAAAGCTCTTGCTGATCTTGGATTTACAGTGGAACAAGCCTCAAGAGCAAAAGTTCAAAAAGGTGGTGGCTGTCCTAAATGCAAAGATACTGGTTACAAAGGTAGAATGGGTATTTATGAAATTTTAAATGTTACAAAACCAATTAAAGAAGCAATTCTAAGAAAAGCAACAACGCCAGAACTAAAAGAAATTGCTTCAAATGAAGGCTTTAGGACAATGCAAGATATGGGAAGAGAATTAATCCTAACAGGTGATCTGAATTTTAGAGAGTATGATAGAGTTCTCTCTATGGAGTAGTAAATGTCAGCCGAAACTTTTTCTTACAAAGGAATATCAGCAGGTAAATATATAGAAGGTGAAATAGAGGCTATCAATCAAGAAGAAGCATCTTTTAAACTTAAAGAACAAAAAATAATCATTACTAACTTAACCAAACTTAAAAAGAAAAAAGCTGAAAAAGAAAAGGGCAAAAAAAGCGGCTTTTCTTTTGGTAAGAAAAAAGTCACTCCTGCCGATGTAATGCTCTTCTCCAAGCAATTTGCAACAATGGTAAAGGCAGGTTTGCCAATTTTAAATGTTTTAACGATGCTTAGAGACCAAATAGAACATCCAACTATGAAAGAAATAATAGAGGATGTTAGAAAAAGTCTTGAGGGCGGTGTAACTCTTTCTAAATGTTTTGAGAAATACCCTAAAATATTTGATAATATTTACATAAACTTGATTAAAGCTGGAGAGGCCAGCGGTAAACTTGATGATTTCCTATTAAAGTTAGTAGACTCATTAGAAAAAAGAGAAAAAGTTAAAAAGAAAATTAAAAGTGCATTAACTTATCCGGTGGTGATGTTTACGGTTGCGATAACTGTAATGGTGTTCATGTTAATTAAAGTTGTCCCAGTATTTGCTGAAATGTATGAGGGAATGGGTGTTGCATTACCTACCCCAACAGCTGTCATTATGAATGCAAGTAATTTTATGAGAGGTGCTGGCGGACTAACACTTGGATTAGTATCAATAATAGGTTTTGTGATATTTAAATATACAACAACTAAAATTCCTGCAATTAGATATAAGTGGCACCAACGAGTTTTAAAGATGCCAGTTTTTGGTGATATGATTTTAAAATCATTGATTGCTAGAATTGCATTAATAATGGGTAATCTTAGTGCAGCAGGGGTAAACCTTTTAGAAAGTATAGAAATAGCAAAACAAGTAAGTAATAATGATGTTGTAACACAAGCCTTAGAAAATGTAAAAAAAGGAGTTTTTTCAGGAGACACTCTTACAAAATTATTTTTAAAAGAACCGGTTTTTCCTCCAACATTTAGTCAATTAATTTCAGTTGGTGAACAAACAGGAAATTTAGATGAAATGTTTACTTCTGTATCATCTTACTACGAAGAGGAATTTGATACAGCGGTTGATAATATGTCTAGTTTGATTGAACCAATAATGATTGTATTTATGGGAACAATGATTGGTGGATTGATGATAGCTATGTATTCACCAATCTTTAATGTTGGTGCAATTATTGGCGGTTAAGAGTTTAAATTTTTAGTTAAGACTAAATGATTTATCCAAGGCTTCTCACCTTCTTTAAAAACAACCGCATCCATTATTTGTTGAATAAAAAAAGTTCCTAATCCGCCTGGTTTAATATCATCAATTTTTCTGTGTCTTACATTTTTTTCTTCAACTGGTCTTCCTTTATCAAAAAAACCAATTTCAAGATGTCCTTTTTCTAATGAGATTTTAATCTCCATTTTATCATCAGTATCTTCACCTTGGTATGCATGTTTAACAATGTTTTGTGCTGCTTCTGCTATAGCTAGTACTAACTCATCTTTTAAATCTTGATTAATATTTACTTTTTCAAATACTTCTCTTGAGAATGATCTGACTTCTTTTAAACTTGATGAACTAACAACAAAATCTCTTTGTTCAGTTATAGATTTTATTGCAACATTCATTTATCAGTCCAAATTCAAAATTTGTTCAAGTTTTGCCATCATAATTACTTTTAAAACTGATTTGCTGATTTCTTTCAGAACAACTTTTGTTCCAAGTTCAGTTGCTTTTTGGTGACTTTCAATCAAAACTGATATCCCTGAAGAATCCATGTATTGAACTTCTTTAAGATTTAAATGAACTTCCTTCTTGGCTTCAATTAAAGGCATAATAATTTCTTTTGCCTTTTCAGTGACATCCATATCTATTTCACCGTCTAGATGAACAGTTGATATGTTACCTTCCTCAGTAACTTTATATGACATAATTATTAATATTTATTAGATTTCCTTGCTAAATCAACAAAAATGACCCATTTTGAATACTAATCGAGTATAGATATTGCCTTTTAAAAGATATAATTTATATGTATACACTTATTTTTATTAATTATAGGATCATGACTTATGAAAAAAAATAATAAAGGATTTACACTTATAGAATTATTAGTTGTTGTAGCTATCATCGGTATTTTGGCAGCAGTTGGTGTTGTCGCATACTCTGGCTACACTTCAGGAGCTAAAAAACAAGCAGCAAAATCTACTCATTCAAATGTTGTTAAATATATTGCAGCAGAATTACAAAAATGTAATTTAGGTGAAACTAACGCAATGGCTGGTAAATTAACTTGCAGCGGCAGAAATGCATCTGAGGTTATAAAAGCAGCTACTGCTACTGGTGGACCATTTGCAGATTTTAAAAATCCATATGTCACAGCTGATTTAGCTGTAAGAGATAGTACAGATACAAAAAAAGGTGGTTACGTTAATCTTAACGCTAAGAGCACCTCAGTTGTTACTGTAGCAACTTGTTTTACAGAAGACTCAGACTGCGGTACATCTTCAAACGTTGTGACAAAAGATATTACTATTGAGTAATCATTAATTTGACAGAAAATCTTATGACTTCCAAAAGCTCAGGCTTTACGCTTATTGAGCTTTTGGTGGTTGTTGCAATCCTTGGTATAATAGCAGCTATTGGTATTGTGAGTTACAATGGATATGTAAGCTCAGCAAAAAAAAGATCTGCTGAAAATGTCATGCAACAAATATCTTTGGGGCAAACTGAATATTACTCAGATAACGGAATATATTATAGAAACAGTACTGGCACTTCATGCAATCCTACAAGTGCCACATCAAGTGCAATAGAAACGAATTTATTAGGTGGAACTGATAGTATTACTAGTGAAATGGGTTACGAATTATGTGTTGCAAATGATGCAACAAATTATAAAGTTTTTGCAAAAGAAAATGGTGGTAATTGTGAAATCACTATGACAGCACTTGGTGCTTTTGTAAGAACTAATTGCTAAACATCTCATGAACTATCAAGAAATTTTAGAAAAAGTAAAAGTAGTATTTTCAGGTGGATTACCAAAAAATGTTAAAATTTATTTAACTATAAGTTTAGCTTGGATAATACTTATTGGATATTTAACTTGGTGGAATGGATTAAAAAGTCCAATGTTAGATAAAAGCTTTAGATGGGATGAATGGTTTTGGTTTGGAATAGTTCCTGCTGTATCACCTTATATTTTCTATTATATTTGGAAGAAAAAAGAGTAATAACCTATTTTGAGCATCTATTATCTATGATGTATACTTTTTTATAATAACTTAGAGGAAAAGATGGAGAGCGTTGATCTGGAGTCGGTAAAGTCATTTGTTGATACCCTTTGGGTTATAGATTGTGCAATTCTTGTTTTCATTATGCAAGCAGGTTTTATGTGTATGGAAACAGGTCTTTCAAGGCACAAAAATAGCATTAACGTTGCTCTTAAAAACGCTGCTGACTTTGGTCTTGCAGTTGTTATTTTCTGGCTATTTGGTTTTGGTTTAATGTTTGGAAAAAGCTTTAATGGTTATTTTGGTACTGACTTGTTCTTTTTTAAAACTGATCAAGCTGAATACATGACTTACTTTGTCTTTCAAGCGATGTTTGTTGCTACTGCAGCTACAATTGTATCAGGCGCTGTTGCTGAAAGAATGAAATTTAATGGATACTTAATTATAACTATTATAGCTACTGGAATTATATATCCAATTGTTGGTCATTGGGCATGGTCATCAAGTTATTTAAATAATATTGATGCTACAAGACAATTACTCGCTGTAACTGGACAAGTTAAAACAACAGGATGGTTAACAGATATCGGATTTGTTGATTTTGCAGGAAGTACAATTGTTCATTCAGTTGGAGGTTGGATTGCATTATCAGCAGTTTTAATTTTAGGTCCAAGAATTGGAAAATATTCAGATTCTAATAAAGGAAAGTTCACAGGCTCAAGTTTTCCACTTGCAGTTTTGGGAACCTTAATTTTGTGGTTTGGTTGGTTCGGATTTAATGGTGGAAGTAATGGCGCTATGGATGAAGCGGTTCCACTAATCTTAATAAATACATTTCTAGCTGCCTCTTTTGGATTATTAACAGGTCTTGCAATTTCATTCGCATTATTTAAAAAACCAGATCCTTATTATGTAATTCTTGGACCACTTGCAGGATTGGTTGCAATTACAGCAGGATGTAATTCGATGACATCAGTGACTTCAATATTTGTCGGAATTATAGGAGCAGTGGTTGCAATTTTTGTTAATGAATTTTTAAATAAATTTGAAATAGACGATGTTGTTGGTGCTGTGCCTGTTCATTTGGCAGCAGGAGTTTGGGGAACTATTGCAGTTGGGTTATTTAGTGACCTTGAAATACTTGGAACTGGATTAACTAGACTAGAACAAATCAAAGCACAGTTTATTGGAATTGTTTCAATCGGCGCATTTTCATTTTTTGGATCATATATTTTATTAAAAATTTTGAATTACTTATATCCATTAAGAGTAAGTCCTTTACATGAAGAATTGGGTTTGAATATTGCTGAGCATAATGCAACTTCTGTCGAACATGATTTAATAACAATTTTAGAAAAACAATCTGAGTCTGGAGATTTAACAATAAGAGGGCCTCAAGATCCATTTACTGCTGGAGGTGTAATTGGACTTTATTACAATAGATTGATGAGCAAACTAGAAACTAGTGAAGCTGAAAAAAAAGTATGGAGAGACAGAATTTCAAATGAAGTAAAACTTGCAGTTAAAGTTCAAGAAAACTTTTTACCAAAAAGAAATTTGGAAAATTACCCTGTGCATGGAATTAATATTGCTGCTAGAGAAGTTTCAGGAGATTTCTTTAGTTTTTATCCTCATAATGATAGTGTTTACTTCATAATTGCAGATGTAGCAGGAAAAGGAATTCATGCTGGAATGGTGATGGCAAAAGCATCAACTTTATTTGAAATTATGTCCAGAGATCAAGTAGATCCAGATGAAATGATGTTTCATATGAATAATGATCTATTTTTAACTAAAACAGGAGGAATGTTTGTTACCAGTATACTGGGAGAATATAATATGAGGACTGATGAATTAAGATGGGTAAATGGCGGTCATCAACCAGCATTAATTAGATCATCATCTGGAAATTATGAACAATTTGAAAGTGAGTCACCACCTATGGGCGTAATACTTCAAAAGGATAAATCAGTCTATAAAACGCACAAAGTTAAGTTAGAAAATAATAGGTTTTATGCGTTTACTGATGGTTTATCTGAAAGCTTAAATAGCTCTGGTGAAGAAATAGGAATAGATGGTTCATTAAAAATTATAGAACAAAATTTTAACACAGATTCTAGCAAACAATTATCAGATATATCAAATAGTGTAATTGATATTGCTGGGGACAACAAGCTAAGTGACGACTTAACCTTAATATCTATAGGTAAATAACAATTTAAGTAAAATAAACCCGCGATCAAATATCATATATAATAAGTATATCTTAAAAAATATATTTCTAATGTGAATGAAAAAAATCTAAAAATTGGAATTATTGGTGCAGGTATACAAGGTGTTTGTAACGCTTTGTTTCTACAAAAAAAAGGTTATCAAGTAACTTTATTTGACAGAGAAGAGCCCGGAAGTGCAGCATCTTATGGAAATGCGGGTCACTTTTCTCCCTATGCGTCCGTTCCTTTAAACAGACCAGATGTTATAGCAGACGTTCCCTCAATGTTAATTAGTTCAAGAGGACCATTAGCTTTAAAGTGGAACTATGTGCCAAAGATGATCCCTTGGTTTGCAAGATTTATATTAAATTGTAGAGAAGAAAAAATGATGCATACAGCTAAAAATATGCATCAAATTTTAGATCTGTCTTTGCCAGCATTCGATGAATTATTTGATGAAATTGATTTAGGGGAATTAGTTGAAAATAATGGAATTCTTTATGTTTGGACTGATCAAAATATGAAGAGTAGAGAATTAGAAATTAGAATTAGAGATGAATTGGGAGTAAAACAGCAGTTAGTTAATAAAAAAGAAATTCACGATTTAGAACCAAATTTAAAACCATTTTATCATGGTGGAGTATTTTATGATTATGCAAGACACGCTAGAAATCCAAGAAAAATTTTAATAAAGTTATTTGAAAATTTTGTTAACAAAGGCGGAAAATTTTTAAAATTAAATATTCAAGATATAGATTTTGATGAAGAAAAACCTGTTTTAAGAACAGAAACACAAAGATTTATTTTTGATAAACTAGTTATTGCATGTGGAGCATTTTCAAAAAGATTAACTGATAAATTACATGAAAATATTCCTTTAGATACAGAAAGAGGATACCATGTTCACTTCAAAGATTATGATCATTTAATTTCAAGACCAATTGTTTATGCAAATAGAGGTTTTGGAATGACTCCAATGGAACAGGGTTTACGTGTTGTTGGAACTGTAGAATTTGGAGGTTTAGAAAACTCCCCATCTAAATCTAGAATAAAAAACTTGATATTAAACGCAAAAGATATGCTAGATGGTTTACCAGAGCATAAAGATGAGTGGCTTGGATTTAGACCCACATTACCAGATTTTCTCCCAGTTCTGGGTCCTTCAAAAAACTATAAAAATGTTTTTTATTCTTTTGGTCATCATCATTTAGGTTGGACACTTGGTGCAATATCAGGAAAAATTATATCTAAAATGATCTCGGGTGAGAATACTAACTTAGATCTGCAACCATACAGTTCAATAAGGTTTAGTTAAAAGTAATCTTTTATAGTACTCTATTTAATGCTTGAAAATAAAAGTAATGCCATAATTGC
>CACJWS010000016.1 GCA_902596975.1 uncultured Pelagibacteraceae bacterium
CAGGATCAGAGCTAAAGCCATCTACAACAAACTGCAGAAATTCAGCCGCTAGAATGATTGCATTTGATTTACTTAAAGATCATAAAACATTAGCAGAAATTTTAAATAAGTACGACGAATCTTTGCTAGAGAAAAAATATAATCTTGAAACTGCGCTATGGGATCCATTAAGCAATATTGAAAAACAAAAAGATCCAAAACTAAGATCAATCATAAGAGAAAGAACGAAACCTACAGCTTTAGAAAAACTATTAAAGGCTGAGGGTCTAAGTCAATAGAATAAATGTTTCAAGATATTGTAAAAAAGTATCTTGAAAATTCCAAAACTTTTAAAGCCAGCAACATAGTTTTTAATAACAGAAAATATATTTCTTATTTTCATGGTCGAGAGCTTTGTTTTAAAAATAATCAAAAATGGCTTTCTATTAAAGGAACAGGATGGAATTATGGACCACCCTATATATTTACTGCAGATCACGATTTTAATTGTTTGGGTTTGATGGATTATTCAAATGCTTTACGAGAAAAAAAAATATCAGATATTTTAAAAAAAAAATTCCCTGATAAATTTTCAACATCTCTAGAAATAATTAAAATTGAGAAGACTGATTTAACTAAAATAAAAAATTTACTACCTAAAAATTTTTTACCAGCCATATTAATTAGAGAAGTTTCAAGTCCATATAGATTAAAAGATTTATTTTTAAAAAGTAAAAGTAGTGCCTTAAAGAATTTAAGAGATTATTTTGGAAAGAATAATTATATGACTCTAACTAGATTACAAAATAAAGTATTACATACGATATTAAACTACCATTCACATGGTTATCTTCATGATATGCTAGATTTAGGAAATATTAATACTCATGGTCAAATCCTTGATCTTGAATATTTTTATATTCCAAAAACCAAATACCCTAAATATTTTAAAATATCCGAAAAAATCTTAAGAAATAGAAAAGAAAAGGAAGCAATTTATTTTCTTGAAATAATGTATCAAATTTCAGAGTTATTTAACAAAAAAACATGTCTTAGAGATTTAGGGAAAAAGAGTATTCAAATGATAAAAAACAAGGGTAAATTTAAAAATCTTATATTTTATAAAACTCTAAAAAAAATAAGTTTGTCTAAATGATATAAATTTATTAAAATTTTTTTATGATTAGATATTTTAAATATAAATTTGATCAAGCTCTTGAAAAAAGTTTTTTAAATTTAGCTTTATTTCTTTTTATTATAAGTTTCGTAGGAATAATTTTTTTATCTTTAATATTTTATCTTTTATTTTTAATTGGAATAATTTCTGTTGATGGAGCCTTTG
This sequence comes from uncultured Pelagibacteraceae bacterium, assembly GCA_902596975.1. Taxonomy (GTDB): domain Bacteria; phylum Pseudomonadota; class Alphaproteobacteria; order Pelagibacterales; family Pelagibacteraceae; genus Pelagibacter. Next base: position 1,322 of record CACJWS010000016.1, read on the forward strand.
GAAAATTTTTTTGGCAAACTTTTACGTATTTTATTGATGTTGGAACAATTTCTGGAGAGTCTTATGGAGAAAATACTAGCGCAGACGCAATATATAAAATTCTTATCACAATTTTTGGTATTATAATATTTTCCAGTTTTATTGGCATTATAAGTCAAGCTCTATCAAATAGAATAGAGGAACTCAGAGAGGGAAAAGGGTATATTTCAGAAAAAAATCATACAATAATTTTTAATTATACAAAAAAAACAATACCTTTGTTGACCGAACTTTTTAAGTCTTATGAGAATGAAAAAAAAACTATCGTTCTTCTGTCAGAACAAGAGACAAAGTATGTTTCTGTAAAGATTGAGTCAGCAATTAATATACCAAAAAATATAAATTTAATTTGTAGAAAAGGTTATGGATGGCAAAAGAAAATACCATTACTACTTGATTTTAAAGGAGCATCGAATTTCATTATTCTTAAACCTGATATTAATAATGAATTTTTAACCCAAAATGATTGTGATAATGAGGTTGGTAAAACTTTAACTTCATTGATTACATCTGATGATTATCAACAAACTGGAGGAAATATAGTTTCTGAGTTTTCTTCTAGACAAAAACAAATTTTGTATGAAATTTTTAACTTGGAAAATGTGAACAATGTTATTAGTACTACAAAAAATAAAAAAGATTATCCTGTTTTTGTTGAGTCAGAAGATATAAGAGCAAAAATAATTTCCCAAGCAGTTTTTAATCCAGACATAGTTGAAATCTATGATGAGCTTTTTAGTTTTGAGGGTTCAGAAATTTATTTCATAAATACTAAAAATTTGAATCTTAATATAAAATCTAAATTAAATAATTTAAATGGTAAAACTATTTATGAAATAAATGCAATCTTTGACCATATTATTTGTTTAGGTACTTACACAACAAAAGATCAAAATAGTATTAAAGATCATGATCTAATTGTATTTGATCCAGAAATTTTGTGGGTTGATTTAATTCCTGATGATAAAATAGATTTTGATAAAATTGATGGTCTAATTTTTATCGCAAATGATAAAAAAAATATTTTTGATGAAATAAATCATTGTGATGATCGTAAGGATGAAATTAAAACTATTGATCCAACACTTGATAAATTTGACCACAAGATTAGAATTGCTTTATTAGCAGAAAATGTCTCTGAAAATAGAATAAAAAAAATACTTAACAACATTAAAGATACTAATAAACTTAAAAATGTAGATTTTATAAGGGTTTACTTAGATGAAAGCACTCCTTTAACTATTGATAAATTTAAAGATACAATTGATTATTTAAACGCTGATGGAATTAAATTAGAATTATTTACAATTCCATTTGATAATTGGAAACATGAGCAAATATATCCATACACAGATCTGAGTAAATTATTAAATGAATTTAATTGTTATATTTTTGCATATGATGATATTACCGATGAGGATGATAATATTAACAATGTTAAAGATAACAAAGTTATCGACAATTATGTTTTGTTTTCAAATTTTGATATTAGTAATAAAGAATTTCAAAACACTCCGAGATCCTTTATAACAGAAGTAGGTGCATTTAAATCAAAAGATATATTAGAGAGATATAAAAGAAATACTTTATCTCCTTATTTTGGTGTAGATATAATAGATATTAATACTCTTATAAGTAAAATTATTTCTACTAGTAGTTTAGACAAAAATAATAAAAAACTTATAGATTTATTTCTGGATTTAAATTTTAGTATTAAAACTTATACAGTTAAACAAGATTCACTAGAGACTACATTCTGTGAACTAGAAAAATTTTTCTCAGAAAAAAAACAAATATTACTAGGTTTAATTGATTATGATTTTAAGGATGTTAAAGAAACCTACAAAAGTTCATGTGCAATGCCGAGACGAAAAATTAGTAATATTATAATTAATCCAGATCAAAGAAAAAAACTATCACTAAATAAAGGTGACAGAATAATAACTTTATCTAAATAGTTTTTAATAAGATACAGGATTATTTAATAAATTCACTATACTATCCCAGTTTAATATAATATTAAAAATAGTTATCAATATATAGACAAAAATAAAAAAAGATAAAAATATTAGTATCTTTTTTAAAAGAGACACATCTTGAATAAAATAAGTTAATATTTTTTTATTCTTTGGTTTTAATTTAAAAAAATTAAAAGAAATAATTATTCCAAAAAATAATACAATTAGTCCAATAATAATAATTATAAAAAATTCTTTAATTATTGCAAAAAATAATGTTCCAAGAACAGTATTAGGACTAAAAACTGCAAAAAAAACAAAACATAAAAAAAATATTAATGGAGAAAATATAATTTTAAATTCTAGGCCTAAGTTATCAGGTCCGGGCTTTATCTTTTTTATAATTATTGAGATAATTGCAAATACAACAAAAGGAAGTATCGCAAAACTTAAAAATAAAAATGACCCAGGTAAAAGAGCTAGGTTTACTCCATCATTTCCTACAAACAAACCTCCAACTATTGCTAATATGTAAAATACATAAAACCATCCAAATATTTTACCTGCAAAATACCCTAATATAATTCCAATAAGATTAGACATTAATTTATTTTTTTTTTGATATAGTTTGTGAGAATGCTCCAGCAATAATACCAGTTGGTATTGCTATAATTCCTATTCCACTTATTGAAATCAAAATTGTTGCAATTTTACCTAATATTGTAATTGGGTAAACATCTCCATATCCTATTGTGGTTAATGTAATGGTTGCCCACCAAAAAGATCTGATAATACTACCAAATGCCTCAGGTTGGTGATTTCCTTCAACTAAATATAATAATATTGATGAAATAAAAATAATAAAAATTGTAATTGCTATACTAAAAAAAATTTCTTTTTTTTTTAAATTTAAAACATGAAAAACATTTCTCACAAATTCGATCTTATTTACAAAATTTGCAAGTTTTAATAATCTTATTAATCTGAAAATTCTAAGTAAAAAAAGTTCATTATACTCTGGAAAAATAAAGAAAGGCAGGAAGGCTATTAGATCTATTAATGAATAAAAAGAAAAAACATATTTGATCTTTCCTTCTATTCCCTTATAATTTTTTCTATAATGGCACGTGAATACTCTTAAAAAATATTCTACTGCAAAAAAAAAAGCAAAAAAATAGTTTAGATAGTAGAATATCTCAGTATAAGCAGAGTAAATAGTTTTTTCAGTTTCTAAAACAACAGATAAAATAGATAAAATAATAATAGTAAAAATAAATTTTTGTATATCATTAAATTTATTATTTGTTTGATGAAGTTTTTTTATAAAATCATTCATTAAATAATTAGTTTTTATCAACAATAACTTTGAGTTGAAGTATTTTTTCCTCAACTTCATCTATAGACTTATGAATTAATTGCTTTTCCTTTTGTGATAATTTTTTTCCAAGGTCGCTTTGATCACCTATGGCCTCTTGAGTTGTTTCCATCAATCTACCAATTTTTGCGCCGATATTAATGAGTGTATTTGATGTATCTTCAAATTTATTTAACTTAATTCGTTCCGCTTCCAAGATACTTTCATGAGCTATCAACATTGGGTTTCCATACCCATATTTTAAACAATATTTATCTATCTCTATAGAATCTTTATGATGAATATTGTTATCTTTATTATTTACATCTGTGCACTTTCTAAAATGAGAAGCACTTTTACCGGTAGCCTTTTTAAGACCATCATCTTTTAAATCATTAATTGCATTTTTTAATGCATTCTCAAGTGAAATTAATTTTCTTAAATAACCTGCCATAAACAAATGTAGATTTTATAATTTTCTAAATGAAATTATTTTACAATGATTTCATTAAAAAAAAAACTTTTAATCAATATATATAGATCATGATTCAAAAATTAAAAGAAAGTGTTTTAGTAGAATTCCTTGTAATAATAATTATAGTTGAATTTCTATTTTTAATAAATTTTATTTCTCTAGCATAAGTAGAAACAATATATTCTGAGTAAAATATCCAAAAAATTAGAAAATAGAATTAATAAAATTATCAAGTCTATTTTGGTTGTTTACAGAAAAGAAAATATTAATCATGATTTAGAAATATTTTCAGAATTAGTTTTGGTCTCTAGAATTCTTTATAAAAGACTTAAAATTTCTAAGGGATTTAAAACTAAAAATGATAAATATATTGAACAAGCTAAAATAAAAATACTTAAAGAAATTGAAGATGATAAATATAATAATTTAATAAAGAATTTTATAAATAAATATAATGTAAAAAAAATTATTAATTAATTTTTTTGAAAATATGATTATTAAATTCTCAAACTAGAACTAGATTAAAAACTAGAAATAAAATATATTAAATAAAATTTATGGCAGTGCATGATAAATTAAATAAACTCATTGAAAAATATGGTTCTGATAATGAGGAAAGTTTAATTGAACATTTAAAAAGTAAATTTTCGAAAGAATATAAATTAGCAGCCGAAGATCTGAAAAACGATGGTTCAGATGATCCTGATATGGAAATGACGGCTGGTAGAATAGCAGATCACATTGATAGCAATGAAGAAACTTTTTTAAGTGAATGCGAAAAGATTTTGCAAAATCCATAAATTATTCTATGAATTTAATATACAAACAAGACTAAAGCACAACTAGATCCAACTTATGTTGACCTAATCTTTCGTTTCCATTCTCGGTAACCAAATAAGTTTCACCAAGATTCATGGCTAACTGATTTTTAGAGTCCATCAATATCATATGCATGAAGAAGACGTTGCCTTGTTCTATGACGTAAGGGTTACCGGTGTAAAGCATTGGCCAATCCATCCAATTTGGAGAAAAAGTTGCACCCAAGGAGTACCCACACGCATTCATTCTTGAATTTTTAAAGCCATTATCATCAAAAGTTTTTGCATGAACATCAAAAACTTCTCCAATTTTATTTCCAGGCTTTAATTTATTTTCACAATTTGTAAGAGCTTCAACACAAGCTGCGTGCATTTTATGATGTTTTGGGTCTGCTTTTCCTATTGGTATTGTTCTAAACATCGCTGAATGATAGTGCCTATAAGTTCCAGCCCATTCAATGGTTAACTGATCTTGATTATTAAGTATTTGTTTTTCCGCTTGATATCGACAGAGCAGGGCATTCTTTCCAGACCCAATAATAAATTCATTAGCAGGATAATCTCCACCTCCTTCAAATATAACTCTATTCATTTCAGCTAAAATTTTAGACTCACTTACCCCAGCTTTTGCATGCTTCCAAACTTCATCCAAAGCCTTGTCAGCTAAAGTTGCTGCTTTTTTTACATAACTAATTTCTTCATTAGATTTAATTACTCTTAGTTTTGTAATTAATTCTGACTTATCCTCAATTGAGCAATAGTTTTGTAATACTGTGTTAAGTCTTAATGCATTTCTTCCTGTAAGACCGTATGCTTCATATTCAATACCAATTTTTTTTCCTTTTAAATTTAACTCATCTAAAATTATTTTGAGATCATCAGCAGGATTAGCACCATCTTTATCAACCCAAATTCTTATATCACTTATATTGGATGTGTTTTGAGCTTGTCTTAAATCGGGAGCTCTAGTTAATAATATTACATTGCCTTTTTGATCTAAAACTAATGCTTGAAAAAAACATATCCGAAAGTGTCGTAACCAGTGAGCCAATACATAGACTCTTGTCTAAACATAATAAGAGCATCTACACCCTCATTTTTCATAGAGTTCAGTGTCTTTTCTTTTCTATTTGAGAATTCTTCTTTACTAAAATGAAGACCCATTAACGAATGTTAACACTAACAGAACCGATTTTATCAACTGTTCCTTTGTATAATCCTTTTCCTTTAAATGGAACTACTCCCACAGTTGAGCCTGTGAAAACATAAAAATCTTTATTTAATTTTATCTTTTCTTTCTTAACTTTATTTAAAACAAATCTTAAAGAATTTAATGGGTTAATATAAACAATATTTGTATTACCATTTACTTTTACTCCATTTTTCTTACTAACTAATGATGTTTTTAAATTATTTAGGTTTAATTTTTTAAATTTTGTTTTTCTTCCAACAACAAATTTGATGTTAAATCCAAAATCCCCACAAATGTCTCCTAAATATGTAAATTTTTTATTTCTTTGTCTAAATCCAACTATTTCAAAACAAGGCCCCATAAATTTAATAAATTTAGTGACATTTGATTTTGTGACTTTTCCTTTAAAATCAAAGAAAGATTTCTTAATAAAATAATAAACTTCAACCTCTATACCTTTAGTGTGTTGGTTTATTTTTACTTTTTGACCAGATTTAACTAATCTTTTTTTAAATACTTTTGCTGTAAAAGGTTCTTTTTCTTTTAATTTTTTTAAAGCTTGAATTCCAGTTCCGCCAGCTTTTATTCCAATTGTTTCATCTTTAATTTGATCTTCACACAATTTTCTAAGTTTGTTGGCTAAATTAATATTTTTACAATATTTTACTGGGATAGGATTGATGACTGTATTTGTGTTGAAAGCTTTTACAAGTCTTCCAGCGATACGATTAATTTCATTTTTCATAGCCAGAACTTATTGAAGAATGCTCATAGGATCAAGTCTAGTTTGAAACCAATTTATCCTAAAATCTAAATGAGGCCCAGTTGATCTTCCTGTAGATCCAACAGTTCCAATAATTTCTCCTTGTTTAACTTCATCACCAACCTTGACCATTACATTTTCTAGATGAGAATATATTGTTGAAATTCCGTGTCCGTGATCCATTATTACAGTACCACCCGTATAATAAAGATCATCTTCCGCCATTGTGACTACTCCTGTTCCAGATGATTTTATTTTAGTTCCTTGTTTAGCTGCAATATCAATTCCATAGTGAGGCCATTTAGGTTTGCCGTTAAGAATTCTTTGGCTACCGTAAACTCCGCTAATTATTCCTTTAACTGGCATAATAAATTGTTCAGTAAAGAAAGTTAAATCTGAATTTATGGCTCTTGCTTTTCCAATTCTTCCATTTTCTTCTTTAATTCTTTTATAAACAGATTCTGGTGGTGTAACTTTATTTTCAGGCAGACCATCTATTCTTTGAATATTATATTTTCGCTTAAAAACTTTTTTTATAACTTTATTTTTTTTACCATTATTTATTTCAGTAATGGCTACATCGAATTTTCGATCTCTATCAATTCCAAATACAAAATATCCATCCTCAGATACTTTAACTTGTGTTTTATCTACAAATACCTTTGATCCAGCTTCTGCTTTACCTAAAATAAAATGTCCTTGTAAAAATTTGCCTTGAAACTCTAATGCATGAGAGTGAGTAGAAAATATAATTGCTAAAAAAAGCAACAATTGTTTCATTATTTTGCTGTCCAACCCCCATCAATTACAATTGATGTCCCGGTTATCATACTTGCTGCATCTGACGCTAAAAAACATACTGCTGTAGCTACATCAGATTCTGTAGCAACTTTTCCCATTGGAATATTGCTTAAAGCAAGCTGTTTAAATTTTTTATTTTTAAAGAATTTTTTAACCATTGGAGTTTCAACAAATGTTGGCGCAACAGTGTTTACTCTGATATTTTTTGTTGCAAGTTCAACCCCCATTCCCTTTGTTAACCCTTCAATTCCAAATTTTGTCATATTGTAAATATTTCTACCTGACATACCGACATGCCCTAATTGTGAAGACATATTAATTATAGACCCACCTTTTTTTTTATTTTTTAGCATTTTTAGGACTACTAATTGCGCAACATTGAATGCTGCTTTCATATTTAAATCTACAAGATAATTCATACTTGTTTGTTTTATTTTTTCAAAAGGTTCAGGAATATTTGTACCAGCATTATTTACAAGAATATCCACTCTCTTAATTTTTTTTAATTTAGAAGAAAGATCTTCATAATCCATAATATCACAAGTTATTTTAACTAATTTTCCTTTAACTTTTTTTATATCTTTTTGAAGTTTATCAAGATCAGAAGTGGTTCTACTTACACCAATTATTATTGCGCCAGCTTCTGCAAGAGCGATAGAGCATGCTCTACCAATACCTTTTCCCGCACCAGTAACTAAAGCAACTTTATTTTTTAAATTAATTTTTTTTAAATACATTTATAAAAATAGTTTAACGTCCGTATATATTAGTTCTATTGCAACAAATAATATTGCTAATAATCCAACCCATCCTATCCATTTATACTTTTTAATCCACCCAGATATCAATGTTGCTGCAGTAGCCATTAAAACTATTGATAAAACTAGACCAAATATTAATAGCATGTAGTGATCTCTAGCTGCACCTGCTACTCCTAATACATTATCTAAACTCATAGTTACATCTGCTAGAATTACGGTTGTTATTGCCTTCATGAATGAACTGTTATCTACTTTTTTGATATTTTCTTCAGCGTTACTATTCATTTTAATTACATCCACGTAAAGTCTGTAACATATATAAAGAAGCAGTATTCCTCCAATAAGTCTTAGTCCTGTGATTTGTAATAGATAAGCAGTTATTAGCGTAAATATAATTCTTAAAACTACCGCTGCTCCAATTCCCCAAAAAATAATTTTTTTTCTTTGCTCGGTTGGAAATTGAGAAGCAACCATTCCAATTATAATTGCATTGTCTCCTGCTAAAACTAAATCAATAAAAACTATTTGAAAAAAAATTACTATTTGTTCGGTCATCTTCTACTATCCTCAATTATCATATCAGCTGCTTTTTCCGCAATCATTATTGTCGGTGCATTTGTATTTCCTGATGTGATATGAGGCATAACAGAGGCATCTACAACCCTTAAATTTTCTAGTCCGTGAGCGACTAATCGATCGTTAACAACAGCATTTTCATCTTTACCCATTCTACATGTACTTACTGGATGGAAAATAGTATTCGCAAATTTTCCAGCTTCTGTTGCTAATTCTTCATTGTCTGTAATATTGATTCCCGGTCTAAGCTCTTCAGGTTGATAATCTTTGTAAGCTTTAGACTCCATAACAATTTTTCTTACAATCTTTAATGCTTTTCCAGCAATTTCACGATCTTCATCAGTTGATAAATAATTCATTTTTATTTTTGGTGAAACTCTGGTGTCTGGAGATTTTAATTCTATAGATCCTCTGCTTGTTGGTCTTACATTTGTAATTGTTGGAGTGAACGCCGGAAATTTATGTAAAGCTGATTTTCCTAAAAGATCTGTGCTTGCTGGAGAAATATGAAATTGAAGATTTGGAGTTTCTAAATGTTCATCACTTTTAACAAAACCACAAACATAACTAGCACCAACTGTTAAAGGTCCTTTTCTTAAGAGAAGAAACTTTAAACCAGATAACATTTTTTTAGTAAAGCTGTAGTAAATATCATTTAAAGTTTCTAAATTTTTAATTTTGTAAACAGGTCTTAGCATTAAATGATCAGTTAGATTTCTTCCAACTCCTTGATGATCTTTTAATACATTAATATTGTTTTCTTTTAGAAGTTCTCCTGGTCCAATCCCTGATGCTTGTAATATATGAGGCGAACCGATTGTACCTGCGCTTAATATAATTTCTTTATTAGTCTCAACAGAAAATTCTTTTCCATCTATCCAATAATTTACTTTTTTTGCTTTTTTATTTTCAAATTCTATATTTTTAATATGTGCTTTAGTTATAATTTTTAAATTTTTTCTACGCTTAACTGGATTTAAATAACCTACAGCTGTACTACATCTAAATCCATTTTTAATTGTAAAGGGAAAATATCCCATTCCTTCATTATCACCATTGTTAAAATCATCAGTTCTTTTATAACCATGTTCTTCAGCAGCTTCTAAAAATAGATCAAGAACTTTAAATGTTGCTCTAATTTTCTCAACTGCAATAGGCCCTCCAGAACCATGAAACTCATTTTCTCCAAATTGAAAATCTTCAGATCTTTTAAAATAGGGCAGAACATCATCCCACGACCAACCAACATTACCTAATTGTCTCCAGTAATTATAATCATTCGATTGACCTCTAATATAAAGCATTCCATTAATAGATGAGCTTCCACCTAATGTTTTACCTCTTGGGTAAACCATTTGTCTGTTATCGCAGTTTGGTTCTTTCTCAGTATTAAAACACCAGTCAGTATCTGGATTGTGCATAGTTTTAAAATAACCACCAGGAATATGTATCCATGGATTTGTGTCTTTACCACCAGCTTCAAGTAAAAGAACTTTAGTATCAGAATTTGCTGTTAATCTATTAGCTAAAACACAGCCAGCTGAACCAGCGCCAATAATTATGTAATCAAATTTATCCATATTTTTTATTAATAATTTTTAATGAATATTTAATGATTTTAAACATTTTTCTCATAAATACTTCGAAATGACGCTTGTATCTGCCTTAGATTTTTGAGAGGATCTTCACATTATAAATAAAAAGAGAGGGATATAATGAAAAAAATCGTTTCAGCGTTATTTGCTGCTTTTCTAGTATTTGGATTTATTTCAAATGCAAATGCTGCAAAAACGTTAAAGTGTCAGACGGTTATTAGCGCTAAAGGTGATGAAGCGGTAATGTTAAAAGACTTTACTGACAACGTAACAAAACTAACAGGTGGATCTCTAAAATTTGAAATTATGCCAGCAGGTACAGTTGTAGGAGTTAAAGAAACTCTTGATGCTGTAGATAAAGGTTTGATTGATTGCGGATTTGCTTGGACTCACTATTGGTCTGGAGAACATCCAGCTGCTATGTTATTTGGTTCGCCAGTAGCAGGTGGTGGTGTAGGAATTGATAACATCGCATTCTTATCATGGTTTTTATATGGTGGTGGAGAACAACTATATGACAGACTTTGGGGAGAAATGAAAAGAGACATTAAAGGTTTCATGCTTCAACCAGTTGGTCCAGAAGCTTTAGGATGGTTCCCAAGAAAAATCAAAGATATGGATGATTTCAGAACATTTAAGTTCAGAACTCCTCCAGGAATTCCAGGTCAAACTTATAAAGACATTGGAATAGCTTCAGTTGCAATGGGTGGTGGAGATATTCTTCCAGCATTAGAAGCAGGAACTATTGATGCTGCTGAGTGGTGTTGTCCTCAACCAGATAAAGTGTTTGGTATACATAAAGTATTAAAACACTACTATCTACAAGGTTTACACCAAGTAGTCGTAAATGCTGACTTTTACTTAAATAAAAGCACTTACGATAAGTTCACTGACCATGAGAAATTTTCAATGAAGATGGCTGCTGATGCATCGTTGATGAGAGCTTTAGCTTACAGAATCAACACTAATGGATTGGCACTTAAAGATCTAACTGAAAATCATGGTGTGATACTTGAAGATACACCAGCTGATTATTTCCCAGCTTATATGGCTGCAGCGAAAGCAACTTTAGAGAAAAATGCAAAAGAAAACGCATTCTTTAAAGAAGTTTATGATTCAATGATAAGCTTTGCTAATACTGCTGTACCATTCTGGTCTGGAGCACAAACATCGAATGCTAAGCTAGGAATGGCTTATGCTAATTCGTTGAAGAAATAAATAAAGTTATTAAGCGGGCTTTTATAAGCCCGCTTTTTTTTTCTAAAATTTATATGTCGGATAATCCAAAGTTAGATATTTCAGATGAAATGATAGCCGAAAGGCGATCAGGATCTGGAAAGATGCCTGATGATATGCCAACTTGGATGGCTAAAACTATAGTTAACATAGACAAATTTAGTAAATTAATAGGAAACATTGTTTGCTGGATTACAATCCCATTAATGCTTGGGATGGTTTATGAAGTTTTAGCAAGAAAATTATTTTTAGCTCCTACAATCTGGGCTTATGATATGAGCAGATTTTTTTATGGAGCGTTATTTATGTTAGGAGCAGGATACGCTCTTTCAAAAGGTGTTCATATTAGAGCAGATTTTTTATATAGAAATTTTAAAGTTAAAACTCAAGGCAGAATAGACTTTTGGCTTTACTTATTATTTTATTTTCCAGGATTAATAGTCTTTTTGTATATGACAACAGGCTTTGTCCAAGAAAGTATAATGAGAAACGAAAGAGGGATGGATACAACATGGATGCCATATATGTGGCCAATAAAATCTTGTCTATGGATTGGAATTGTTTTTCTTCTTATTCAAGGTGTTTCAGAACTTTTTAAAAGTTATTACGCAGCCGTCAAAGGTAAATGGCCAGGTAGTTAATGCTTTCACATTTAATAGATCCTGCAATTTTAGGTTTCATACTTATTGGTGTGATGTTGTTTGCAATATTTATAGGTTTCCCAATTTCATTTACTCTTATTTTTTTAGGTTTTGTTTTTGGTTATTTGGGTTTTGGAAAATTAGTTTTCTATTTAATGACACTACAATTTTCGATGGTAATGACCGAACAAACTCTCGCAGCTGTCCCCTTATTTGTATTTATGGGAATAATGATGGAACAAGCAGGTTTAATGGAGAGATTATTCTCAGCTTTCCAAATGATGTTGGCAAGAGTTAGAGGCTCTTTATATTATGCAGTTTTATTTGTTTCAGTAATATTCGCAGCTGCAACTGGAATAGTTGGTGCATCAGTTACAATTCTTGGAATTATGGCAGCAAAATCAATGAATAGATCAAATTATGATGTAAAATTAGCTGCAGGCACGATTACTGCTGGAGGAACCTTGGGTATTTTAATTCCTCCAAGTATTATGCTTGTAGTTATGGGTCCAATTATGGAAATTCCCGTAACTGATTTATTTGCTGCAGCAATTGTTCCAGGAATTCTATTGGCATGTTTATATGCTGCATACACTACATTTAGATGTATGATGAACCCAAAATTAGGTCCACCCATACCTGAAGAATTAAGAACAACAGATTTAAAAAAATTATGGCTAGAATTTTTCTTAGGATTAGTGCCACCAGCAGCATTAGTATTTGCTGCATTAGGTAGTATTCTATTTGGATTTGCTACACCAACAGAAGCTGCAGGATGTGGAGCAGGTGGTGCATTATTGCTTTCATTAGCTTACAAAAAATTAACATTAAAAAAATTACAAGATGCTTTAGTTAAAACTTTAGAAATTTCTGCATTAATTATGGTTTTAGTTGCTGCTTCTAATTTCTTTGGAGCAGTGTTTGCAAGATTAGGAACTCCAATGGTTTTAACAGATTTTCTTTTATCTCTTGAGATGAACAAATATTTAATTTTAGGAATAATCATGATTATGATTTTTCTTTTAGGATGGCCATTAGAGTGGGTACCTATTGTTATGATAGTTGTTCCTATAATTTTACCATTGGTAGAAGCATTAGGATTTAATTTAACTTGGTTTGCAATTCTTGTTGCTGTTAATTTGCAAACCGCCTGGCTCTCACCCCCCGTAGCGTTATCTGCTTATTTCTTAAAAGGTGTAGTTCCAAGTTGGGATTTAAAAGATATTTATCTTGGAATGATGCAGTTCATGGTATTGCAGATAATTGGATTAATTATAATCATAGCGTATCCAAAAATAGTACTGTGGTTGCCAACTCTCTTATATGGACAGCAGTAAATAATTGATTAATATCATTTAAGTGAATCAAAGCGAAAAATTTCAATTAAGGAATTGGGAATTAGTTTCAATAAATCCTAATAATAGAGACTGGAGTTGGAAGAATTATTTTAACTTTTGGGCAATAAATATTCAAACAATAGTTGGGTTCTCTTTAATATCAGCTTTATATTTATTCTATGATCTTAATTTTTTTGTTGTCTTAACAGGATCATTACTAGCAGGATTATTAGTATTCTTTTTTGCTAACATCATTGGAAAAATTTCTCAAAGTAGCGGATTAAGTTTTCCAACAATTCTTAGACTTTCAATGGGTTTTACTGGTGCCAGATATGTAGGGATGATCAGAGGATTAGTTGGCTTATTCATGTTTGGTGTACAAACATTTTTTATATCAAAATCACTAGGTTACATTGCTAGGATCATAATATTTAAAATTGACAATCAACTGTTACAGAATGAAATATTTTTATTATTCTTTTTTGGCTTAAATTTAATCGATTGGGTTTGTTTATTCTTAACTTTAATTTTTCAATACATCCTTTTTACAAAAGGACAGAATTTTCTAAAATCATTTATTAATTTTTCAGGTCTTTCAATATATTTGGGGTTATCTGTATTATTAATTGTTATTTTATCTGAGTATTACAATGAACTCCTAAATGGAATAAAACTTAGTTTAGTTTTTAGCAATTTTGCAATTCAGTCAAATATCGCTCCAATAATATCAATCACAGGAACTTTATTTGCTTATTTTGCTATAGTTCTCCTCACATTTGGTGATTTTTCTAGATACTCAATGAATTATAAAGAGATGACCAAAGGAAACTTAAGTATAATATTAAATTTAATATTCTTTTCTTTTTTCTCTGTTTTGATCACTTTAGGTTCAGATATTATTCTCACCAGTAAAGGATTAAACGCTTCAAGTCTACTTACAAATCCAAATGACATAGTCGGTAAATTTAATAATAATTTTTTAACTTTCTTTTGTTTGATATTTATTATTATCTCTTCGTTATCAACTAATTTGATAGCAAATTATATTCCTTCGCAAAATACATTGATAAATTTTTTCCCGAACTCTTTAACGTTAAAAAAAACAGGAATTGTAATATCAATTATTGGATTAATTATTTCAACATTTTGGCTTTCAATTTTCAGTAAAGCTAATGTTTTGATATTTGTTGAAGCCGTAGCGACGACTTTTGGGCCAATTTTTGGTGTATTAGTTGCAGATTATTACTTGTTTAAAAAACAACAAATTAATCATAAAGAGCTTTTTTATCCTAAAGAACATACAGAATATATTTACAGTAACGGTTGGAACTTCAAAGCATTGTATGCTCTTTTAATTGGATCAATATTTTCTTTATCATCTCTGCTAAATGAAAATTTAATACAATATCAATCTTTTGGATGGATTATTGGAGCATTCGCATCTTATATAGTATATTATTTATTAAATAATAAGTAATAATGAAAGCCCTTGTCTACACTGGTGTTGAGGAAATGGAATTTAGGGAGGAAAAAGAACCTTCCGAAAAACCTGGAGAAAGTATTCTTAAAGTTCATGCATCAGGTATCTGTGGCTCAGATATGCATGCTTACCACGGAAAAGACGAGAGAAGAATTCCACCATTAATTTTAGGTCATGAAGTTAGCGGTCAAATAATTAACGGTAAGCTTAAAGATCAAATTTCAGTTCTTAATCCATTAATAACTTGTAGAAATTGTGAATACTGCAAGAATGGAAGAGAACATTTATGTCCAGATAGAGTTCTTCTAGGAATGAATAGACCTTACGAAAGGCAAGGTGCATTTGCTGAACTCATTACAGTTCCAGATCATAATATTTTTAAAGTTCCTAAAAAACTTGATGTAAAAGAGGCTGCAGTTGCAGAACCAACAGCAGTTTCATATCACGCAGTATTATTAGCAGTAGAAGCGTCAAAAAAACCATTAAATGAATGTAGAACGCTTGTTCAAGGTGGTGGAGCAATTGGCCTTTTGTGTGCTTTAATTTTATCCAAGATCCAAGGAAATACTAATCTGACAATTTCTGATCCTAATCAAAAAAGACTTAATGCATGCTCAAAATATGTAGATGCAAAAACAGTATCACCAGATCATAAAGATATTAAAGAGAGTAGCTTTGATTTAGTTTTTGATACAGTTGGACTTGAAGTTTCAAGACAACAGGCAATCAGTGTAGTAAAACCCGGTGGAATAATAGTTCATATCGGACTAACTCAGCCTGCAGGATCTTTTAATTTTAGAAAAGCAACCCTTCAAGAGGTTACTTTTATTGGAACTTATTGTTACACAAACAAAGAATTTGGAGAAACTATTGATATTTTAACCAATAACAAACTAGGCAAGATAGAGTGGATTGAGTACAGAAATCTTAAAGATGGATGGGGAGCTTTTAAAGAAATTCATGATGGAACCTGTTCGGCTCCAAAGATAGTGCTTCTGCCTTAAATTCTTGGTTTTTTAAGAGGTATTAATACCTTTTTTTCTCCAAATTTTTCTGAATTTTTTGAAATTACAGGTGCAGTTATAATTATAGACCAATAAATCATCAAACCAAAAAGAACTGTTAACTTCATATCATCAAAATAGAGAACAATAATGAATTATGCATGTTAAAATAATGTCAAAATTTTGAATTTGAAAATTATTTTATCTTTTATATAGAGAGGACATGTTTAGATTTTTATTTAAATTGATTTTGGTTACAGCGTTGTCTCAAACTGCTTTGTATGCAGAGGAGATAAAAGTATTTGAGTTTACAGACAAAGAATTATCAGAATTAACAGTTAGAAAAGTAAGAGGGGCAGATAATAAGACTACATATTCAGTTGGATCTAATGAGAATGGTAATTACTTAAAAGCTATTGCAGATAACGCCGCTTCTGGCTTAGGTAAGGAGATTAAAATTGATTTAAATAAAACACCTTTCATAAATATTACCTGGAAAATTGAGAAAGATATACCTGGGATAGATGAAACAACTAAAAAAGGTCATGACTTTGCAGGAAGAGTATTCGTCATTAAAAAAACTGGGGCAACACCTTTATCCAATAGAGCAATAAATTACGTTTTTTCGAGTAATCAAGAAGTTGGAAGCAACTTTCCAAGCCCATATACTAAAAAGTCCATAGATAATGTCCTTGCTACTACCAAAACAAATTTAAATGAATGGGTAACTGTCAAAGCAAACGTTAAAGAAGATTTCAAGAAATTCCATAATTTAGATGTTAATGAGCTGGACGGGATAGCGATCATGTCAGATACAGATAATTCAAAGAAAAAATCAATTACTTACTATCAAAATATCTATTTTTCTTCTCAATAAATTTTATTAATATCAATTGATGAAAGTATTTAAGTATAATTTAAAAGTATACTATGAGGATACTGATTTTGGTGGAATAGTTTACCACGCAAATTATTTAAAGTACTTTGAAAGAGCAAGATCTGAGCTTATTTATTCATTAGGATATTCAAATAAAAAGTTATTAGATAAATATAATGTTTTAATAGCTGTTAAAACTTGCAACGTAGATTTTAAAAAACCAGCAAAATTTGAGGATAAAATTACCGTTTTCACAAAAGTTAAATCTAATACTTTAACTACTATTACAATGTCACAAGTAATTAAAAGAAAATCAGATATTTTATGTGATGCAGAGATTAAATTAGTATCTCTAAATAATTTGGGAAAACCAGTAAAACTTCCAAAAGTATTTATTAACAAATTAAACTAGTTCTTTTACTTTTTTAAATAGTTTAGTCATTTGTTTTTCATTAATTCGTCCGGTATTTACATTTCTTGGACTTGGATGATAACACCCCATTAACAACACGTTGTTAGGTAATTTAAAATATGTTCCATGACCAAATTTTACTTTTTCAGTGTAATCAAAATTTTCTCTATAAAATTTTACACAAGTATCAAAAGCAATTTTCCCTAAAGCTACAATTATTTTAAGATTTTTAAGTATTTCAAATTCAGATTTAAAATAACTAAAGCAATTTTTTAACTCTTCATTTAATGGTTTATCTCCTGGAGGAACACACTTTAAAGCTGGAGTTATGAAAGTATTTTTTATTTTCAATCCATCATTTATATGATCCGAATTACTTTGATTGGCAATTTTTACATTGTGTAAACATTTGTATAAAAAGTCTGAGGATTTATCGCCTGTAAATACTCTGCCTGTTCTTGTTCCACCATGAGCAGCTGGTGCTAGACCAACAATCATTATTTTTCCATTTATATCTCCAAAACCTGTAACTGGTTTTCCCCAATAAGTTTGGTCCATATATTGTTTTCTTTTTTCCGTAGATATTTTTTTTCTAAACCTCACAAGTCTAGGGCATTTATTACATTTAATTATTGTTTTTTTTAATTTTTCAAATTTAACGGTCATTAAGTTTAGAGAAGCTTCTTTTTGTGTGTCCATGGACCTTTTTTTGTTTTAGGTAAAAACTTTCTAAGGTCAAAAAGGACTTTTTCAGACAATTTTCTGTAGGTGGTTAGTTTTCCTCCATATATATTCAATAAAGGTAATTTTTTTATAATTTTTAAATCAAAAACATAATCTCTTGTGACTTTTGAAGCTGTATTAAAATCTTCAATTAGAGGTCTTATCCCTGAATAAGTATCTACAATGTCCTTTGTTCTGATTTGTTTTTTTAAGTAATTATTTACTGAACGAATTAAATATGTAATTTCTTTTTTTGATATTCCTTTATTTTCTGGTGATTTAACCTCAACTTCTGTAGTTCCAATTAAAGAAAACTTCCCTTTATAAGGTATCACAAATATTATTCTTTTATCAGTATTTTGAAATGTGAATGCAACATTTTCTTTGTACAATTTTTTTGTAATAATATGACTTCCTTTAACTAATCTTATTTTTTTCTTAGATTTAATTTTTATATTTTTATTTAAGGTTTCGTTTATCCATGGTCCAGATGCATTAATTAAAATTTTTGATTTTACTTTTTCACCTTTTTCAAGACTAATAATCCATTCATTGCCAATAATTTCAGCTTTTTTAACTTTGTTATATTCTAGTATTTTAGCTTTATTTCTTTTTGCATCTTTAGCATTTAGTTTCGTTAATTTTTTATCGTCAATTTGTATGTCAAAATATTGAAAACCAGTTTTGTATTTTTGCTTAAGAATATTTGAAAATTTTTTTGTAAGATCAAACGTTTTTGATTTTGGTATATTGCTTTTGCCACCTAAATTATCATACAAAAATAAACCAATTTTAATTAACCAGGCTGGTCGAATTTTATCTGCATAAGGAATTATAAAAGGAATCGGTTTGGAAATATGTCTGGCAATTTTATAAACTATTTCTCTTTCTTTCAGAGATTCTCTAACTAGTTTGAATTCATAATTTTCTAAATAACGAAGACCACCATGTACTAATTTCGTCGACCAAGATGAGGTTGCTCCTCCAATCTCACCTTTGTCAGCTAAACAAACTGATAAACCTCTACCTGCAGCATCTCTTGCAATACCTGCACCGTTTATACCGCCACCTATTATGAATAAATCAAATTTTTTAGACATTTAAATTATGATTTGTTTTAAAATATACAACCTCTTTTAGAAATTTAAAATTTTTAAATGCAATTATTTACAATTTCATAATATCTTAACATTAATAAATTATTAATAAAAAATAAAATAAACTTAACAGAAGGATAGATATGAAAAAAATACTTAGTGTTTTAACAATTCTATTTACTTTCTCTTTTACATCACACAGTTATTCAAAAACAGAAATTCATTGGTGGTACGGAAACAGTGGTTTTCTTGGTGATGTAATTATTGAAATTGCAAATAGATTTAACGCTTCACAAGATCAATATACGGTCATTCCTACAGGAAAAGGAAGTTATGAAGATAACATGGCGGCAACTATTGCTGCATTTAGAGCAGGCGACCAACCACACTATTCACAGGTTTATGATGCTGGTGCTGCAATCATGGTAGCTCAAGTAAAAAATGGTGTTGTTATCGGTTTTGAAGAAATGGCTAAGAAATATGGCATTGATGTAGATGCTGACAACTATATTCCAGGCATTAAAAATTTCTATGCCGACTCTGATGGAAAAATGATTGGTGTACCTTTCAATAGTTCAACTTGTTTGATGTATGCAAACATGGACATTTTGAAAGAGGTTGGAATTGAATCTGTGCCAAAAACTTATGAAGAATTTGAGGCCATGGCTCCAAAAATCAAAGCTGCTGGATACATTCCTTTAGTTCAAAGTCATAGTCCATGGATTTGGACTGAAAATTTCTTTTCTAGACATAATTTATTAATGTTAGATGGAAATAATGGTTACGATGCTGTTCCTACAAAAACTTTATTCGCTGAAACTGATGCATTTGTCTATCATTGGAAGAAAGTTAAAGAATGGTATGATAAAGGTTTATATGGCTATAAAGGAAGAGCGTGGGGAGACAATCAAGCACCATTTATAGCAGGTGAAGCTGCATTTTGGTTTGGTTCTGCTGCATCATTTGGTGGAATGAAAGGTGTTGTTCCAAACTTTACAGTTAATCATATTCCTTACTGGGATTCAGTAACCAAAGGAAAAGAGTATCCAACTTTTATAGGTGGTGCTGCTAACTGGATCTTAAATGGTCATACTGAGGAAGAGTACAAAGGACTTGCTAAATTTATAGAATTTATGGGTTCTCCAGAAATGGATCTGTATTATCACAATATGACTGGTTACTCTGCAGTGACTAAAGGTGGTATAGAGTTGGCTGAAACTATAAATTTCTATAGAGCTTCTCCATATCATAAAGCAGTTGGTGAACAATTAAGCTTAGAAGGTTCAACTATTCCTGGTGGATATAGAGCTGGTAACTGGCCCCAAATTCGTGAAGTAATTTACGAAAATATTGAGCCAATGTTAAACGGCAAAATATCAATCGAAAAAGGATTGCAGAATATGGACAAAGGTGCAGCTAAATTGTTAAAGCAATTTGCTAAAACTTTGTAAGAATAATTAAAACAATAAGGAGGGTATTAATTTACCCTCCTTATTTATTTTTACAAAAGTATGAAAAAAGTCCAATTCAAATCTAGCTATTCACAATATCTTTTCTTAGCTCCGCAGCTAGGTATATTGTTAATTTTTTTATATTGGCCAATCATACAAACCTTTAGAGATGCATTTACAATGCAAGATGCTTTTGGATTTGGATCGAAGTTTGTATGGTTTGACAATTTTTTATTTATTTTTGATGATCCAGCTTATTTCATAGCTTTCAAATTTACTATTATTTATAGTTTTGTTATTACGTTAATTACAGGCTCAATTGGATTATTACTTGCCGTTCAGGCTAATAATGTAATGCATGGTAAAAGCACTTACAAAACACTTTTAATTTGGCCTTATGCAATTGCGCCTGCGGTAGTCGGTGTAATGGCAAATTATTTTTTTAGTGAAAGATTTGGTCTTCTTTATCATTTATTTCACGAACTGTGGGGATTTAATTGGTACGAAAGTGTGTTCGACTCTTATATTTACGTAATCATAGCTGGTTCTTGGAAGCAAATCAGTGCTAATTTTATTTTCTTCTTGGCTGGACTTCAAGCTATACAAAAATCTGTAATTGAAGCATCAATGATTGACTGTAAAAATAGTTTTAGAAGATTTTGGACAATTACATTCCCATTATTAATGCCAACTACATTCTTTTTAATAATTATTAATATAACGTATGCTTTCTTTGATACATTTGGAATTATTGATACCACAACAATAGGTGCTCCTTCCGGTGAAACAAGAACTCTAGTTTATAAAGCTTACATGGATGGATTTAGAGGACTGGATTTAGGAAGTGCAGGAGCTCAA
>CACJWS010000017.1 GCA_902596975.1 uncultured Pelagibacteraceae bacterium
ATTAAACCAAAAATAAAGTTTATAAAAAAAAATTTAGATGGTACACCGAGAAAAATTATAAATTCGTCTGTAGCAAGAAAATATGGCTGGAAAAGCAGGACGAACTTTTCAAAAGGATTAAAAATTACAATTGAGGATTTTTTAAAAAATGAAGGTAAATAACCTATCAGTTTTGATACCATGTTATAATGAAAAAGAAACAATCATAAGTGTAATTGATAAAGTACAAAGTCTTAAATTTATTAATAAAGAAATTATAATTGTAGATGATGGATCTTCTGATGGTACAAGAGAGTTATTAAGAGAAAGATTGAATGCAAAAAAACAATTAAACGAAAAAATAATTTTTCATGATAGAAATTCTGGAAAAGGTGCTGCAATTAAAACAGCCTTGAAATATGTTACGTTTGATCATGCTGTGATTCAGGATGCAGATTTAGAGTATGATCCAAGTGACTATATTTATTTATTAAAACCTTTTGAAGAGGCAGGTGCTGACGTTGTTTATGGATCTAGATTTTTGGGTGGAAGTGGTTATGTAAGATCACATTTTTTTTGGCATACTGTAGCAAATAAAATACTCACTTTTTTATGTAATATGATGGTAAATTTGAATATTACAGATATGGAAACTGGATACAAAATGTTTAAAACAAAATATGTAGTAAATTTGGATCTTAAAGAAAAAAGTTTTGGCATAGAACCTGAGCTCACAATTAAACTAGCAAAAAAAAAATTAAAATTTTTTGAAGTCGCAATATCTTACAATGGCAGATCTTATGAAAAAGGAAAAAAAATCGGTTTAAAAGATGCATTTGTAGCAATATATTGTATTTTTAGATATTCATTGTTCAAATAAAATCCATGAGTTTTATATTGGGAATTTCTGCTTTTTATCATGATAGTGCAGTTGCTCTTTTTAAAAATGAAAACCTTATTTTTGCAATTCAAGAGGAAAGATTGTCAAGAAAAAAGCATGATCATCGTTTTCCTAAAAATTCTATAAAGTTAGCACTAGAAAAATATAATTTAAAATTAAACCAGATAGAGGCAATTGTTTTTTATGAAAAACCTCTTGTTAAATTCGATAGATTAATTGAATCCTATGTACATTATGCTCCTAGAGGTATTAAATCTTTTCTTAAGTCCATGCCAATCTGGTTAAAAGAAAAGCTATATCAAAAAAAAATTATTTGTGATGAATTAAAAAAAATAGATAGTAAATTTAATGATAAAAATAAAATTCACTTTTCAGAACATCATTTGAGTCATGCAGCAAGTGCATTCTACTCAAGTAATTTAGAAAATGCAGCAATTTTGGTTGCAGATGGGGTTGGCGAATGGGTAACTACTACAATAGCTCATGGTAAAAATAATAAAATTGAAGTTTTAGAAGAATTAAATTTTCCCCATTCACTTGGTTTATTCTATTCAGCTTTTACTTATTATCTTGGCTTTAAAGTAAACAGTGGGGAATACAAAGTTATGGGATTAGCCCCTTATGGTATTCCTAAATATTCTAAGTTAATAAAAAAAAATCTTATATCTATAAACGAAGATGGTTCCTTTAAATTAAATATGAAATATTTTAGTTTTGTGACTGATCTTAAAATGACTAATAAAAAATTTGACAATTTATTTGGTAAAAAAAGAAGAGATCCAAATGAAAACTTAGAAAATTTTCATTTTGATGTAGCTGCGTCAGTGCAAGTTGTTCTGGAAGAAATTTTATTATTAATTTGTAAAAAAATAAAAAAAATGAAAATCTCAGATAATTTGTGTTTAGCTGGAGGAGTTGCATTAAACTGTGTTGCAAATTCAAAAATTTTAAATTCAAATTTATTTGATGAAATTTATATTCAACCTGCAGCTGGTGATGCAGGTGGAGCTATAGGTGCAGCTCAAAATTACTTATTTTTAGAGAAAAAAGTTAAAAGAAATATAGAAAAAAACAAAGAATATATGTCATTTTCTTACTTAGGAAATGAATTCACTGATCATGAAATAGAGAGAACATTAATTGATTATAATGCTGAATTTGAAAAATTAAGCGAGAATATATTATACGAAAAAGTCTCGAATCTTTTAATAGAGGGTAAAATAGGTGGTTGGTTTCAAGGAAAAATGGAATTTGGACCAAGATCACTTGGAAATAGATCAATTATTGGAGACCCAAGGTCAAAAGATATGCAAAAAAAATTAAATCTTAAGATAAAATTTAGAGAAAGTTTTAGACCTTTTGCGCCCTCTATAAGAATAGAGAATTTAAAAGAATGGTTTTTATTTTATAAAGAAAGTCCCTATATGCTTTATGTTTCTCAAATAAATGAAAAAAAGAAATCTATTGGAAGTGACAATATTAAAAATCTTCAAGGATTAGACAAGCTTTATTTTGATAGATCAGAAATTCAAGCTGTAACACATGTGGATTTCTCAGCAAGATTACAGACAGTTTCTGAATCCTCTAATAAAAGATTCCATAATTTATTGTCAGTTTTTTATGAAAAAACTGGTTGTCCAATTTTAGTAAATACATCATTTAATGTCAGAGGAGAACCCATAGTTAATTCACCTGAAGATGCTTACAATTGCTTTCTTGGAACAGATATGGATTTCCTAGTAATTGGAAATTATTTTTTGCAAAAAAATAAACAAAATCAAAAATATTATAATAATTATAAAGATAAATTTGAGTTAGATTAGATGAAAAAAACAATTCTAGTAAACTTTGCAGTACTTTTAATTTTTCTAGTATTAATCGAAACCATAATCTTTTTAGTAAGAGATAAATCAAATGATGATTTTGGATTTTTATTAGATAGAAATTACTATCATAAAGAATTAATTGACAATTGTAAGCAGATGAAAACTCATCCTATCTTAAGTCATGTTCATAAACACGAAAATAAATGTAAAATAAGAGAAGGATTTGCTAATGGTATAAATGTTTATTATGATGAACAAACAAATTCTGATGACGAAATTGTGGTAACGTTAGGTGGGTCTACAACTGATGGGTTTTATCAACATTTTTCAAATGGCTACACTTATCCATTATATCTTAGTAAAATTCTAAAAGAAAAAAAAACCAATCTTAAAGTAATTAATGCAGGTAATGGAGCTTATGGGTCAACTCAAGAATTATTAAAATTAATAACGAATATTTCATTATTAAACCATAATATTAAATATATTGTTTCTCTAAATGGAAATAATGATATAGATAATTATGGTGAAACTTCAGATTTAAATTATCAATCAGAACCTTTTTTATCAAATTATTTATTTAATATGTATCTAGGTGAATATTGGGTTAATCAAAGCAAACCAAACTTAATTAAAAGTATTTTTCCAAACATTAAATACGCTATTTCAAGATTTCATATCAAAAAGGATTTTAGTGAACAAAAACAATATAATTATTTGTTAAGTAAAAATAATAAAAAAAATAATAATATTTTAAGATGGAAAAATAATATTGAAATGATGAACGCAGTTTCAAAATCTATTGGAGCTAAATATTTCGTTTTTCTTCAGCCAACTATGGGAATTAAAGGTCCACAATCAAAAATTCTAGATAAAAAATCCAGTGATTATAAAATGTTTGAAGAACTTGACGAAGAATATTTGAAAAATCTAAATAAATCACACAAAGGTTTTAAAAAATATTGCAAAATGTTGGATTTTTGTATTGATATTACTCATATTGCCCCTCCAGACGGAGACATTTACACTGATCCAAGGCACCACGGAGCTCGAGGAAATTTAATAATTGCAGAGACAATCTCTGATGTAATTTTAAATCACAATCCAGACTAACTATTTAATTCTATGATTTTTTTTGTTCAACACTTAGTAAGCCAATTGTAGCTTTTGTCTCCAAAAAAATAATCAATTTCCCAAGATCTTCTGAATATTTCATATCCCTGATTCTTTGATGAAGTCTTAAAATGTTTTCGTTTTTTATCTCTTTGTACTCATTGTCAAATGTTAAATGATGAAGTGACATGTCTCCTTCATTAATATTATTTCCTAATGCACCAACAAAAAATTCTAAGTTTTTTGTATCTAAAAAACTATCTGGAGTCCTTTGTATTTCTGTTACACCAATAGATGGCACCCAATATTTAAAGGGTTCAAGGAATCCATACTCTGAGTGAGATTTATTCAATGGCGCTAATTTATAATCTGGGCAATTTAAACCATTTTTGCCTTCCATCTCAAATTTTTCTTTACAATGATGCTCTCCATATGATGAGATTGGCCAACCAAAATTTTTAATTTTGTTGTCATCCAAATTATTTATATTAATTTCATCCCCTCCTACAGGACCATGTTCCGCTGAAACTAATATATTTCTATTTTTATCATAGTAAAGTCCTTGAGGGTTTCTGTGTCCTTTAGAAACAATCTTAGCTTGTTTACTTTCTAAATTTATTAATAGTATTTTCCCAAGATGATTTTTCTCATCTTGAGGTGCCGGCCAGTAGTAGTAGTCCCCATGAGTAAATAGAATATGTTCATTGTCATATTTAACCATTTTTCCACCAGAGCTATGAGGATTGAAAAAATAAACTCCACTTTCTTTGTTTGCACAGTTGTTTGGCTCAAACAGTTTACTAAATAATAAATATTCAAAGTTTATTTCGGCTTCAATAATTGATGTATTATAACATTCATTTACATTATTTGAATAAGAGAGATAAATTTTATTACCAATAATTAAAAGATCTTTAATTCCAACATCACTTTTCTTATAAACTCTTTTGTCAGTTATAAGGTCTGTAATATTAGATCTGATAATTTTTGCATTAAATTTATCTGTTTTAAATTTTGTATTATCGATACTAGATATAATACCATCACCAGTAACTAAGATGGTTTTTTTATTATATTGATCCACATAAGCAGATGTTCCAAGTAAAGCACCGTCATGTTTGCCATTAAATAACAAATTAGTATCAAATAATTCTAAATTATATTTAAATTTTTTTAAATCGAAATTTAATGTTTCTTCTTTTTTAAAAGGTATAGTTTTTATTTCCCCACTTCTATATTTGTTTATTGTATCTATAGATATTTGCGATCTAAGTTCTTCTATTTCACTTCTATTTGAGTCTAGTTCTCTTTTTAAGAACTTATTTGACTCCCTTTCACGTTCAAGGAGAGTCTTGTATCTTGCGATAGGAAAAAGATTTTGTTTAATTTTATATCTAAGTTTAGGATCTATATTGTCTCTTAAAAAGATTACTAGTTTGTTTTCACTATTTTGATCTGCAGAAATGGTTTTATTTATAAAGAAGTAACCGAATATTACAAAAAATATTATTATTAATAGTTTAATTTTCATTAAATAACAAACTTAAGTAGTCAACGTCTACCCGTGATAAACGTCAAAAAAGTTAGATTTATAATTGAATACCAAAGGTCTTAAAACATGACAATTTGACTTTAATTCAATAAATTTAGCTTTTTTTATCTCTATAATTTTTATTTCATTAGCAGAAAACTCGTATCTTTCATTTTCTAGATAAACTAATATTTTTCCGTTTGTTGGATTACATATAATTACTTCAGTTTTATCAAACTTAGAAATGTTATTTTGAACTCTATAAGATATATTGGGAAATAAAGAAGTTTTATAGAAATCTTTAACAACTTTGCCATCACTCTTTGAAGTAGTTAGTGAATTTCCGTGGACATATGAAAAGAATTTAGAATCTTTTGTGAAACCTAAGTAACATCTGTTATTTAAAATTACATTAATGTCTTTTTCTGCATTTTCATGAAAAATATTAAATGTTCCATAATCTTCTAACCCTTCAAAAAAGTCTTTATCAATTAATACTTCATTAGAGTTTTCTAATTCATTAAATATTATTTTTTTTAGGTAATTATTTTTTTTGTCAAAAAATATTATATTAATTTTTGTTTTATCCTTTTTATAAAAAAATCTAAGTATATCTGTAAACTTAAAAATGGTTTTATAATTTTTATCTGTTCGCCATAAAAAACTATCAGATACAGATGAAAACGAATAATTATTTAAAAGATCCCAGTTTACTGTTGGTTTAATATTAAGCTTATTTCTTAAATAAATAGACAAATTATTTCTCTTTATAAATTTATAAATTTTCATTTTTTTTTATTATTTCTACAAAATGATTTTTTAACTCGCTAGCTTTTGCAAAACCTTCTTTCCCTTTTATATATAACTGTAAAGGATGGGTATGTTCTAGAGATATGTTGCTTTCCATCTCATTTAAAAATATAGGTATTCCTAAATATCCATAAGAAAAAAAAAAGATATTTTTATTAATATATTCTTTTTTAATTTTAACAATATTAGTAAAGTTTGTTTTTAACTCGAATTTATCTAAAATTATATTACTTTCATAATCTATCAAATATCCAAAAAATTTTTCATTTATAGGTTTAAAAAAAATATTTTTGAAAATTATATAATTTTTATCGCTTTTTTTATTTAATAAAGTTTCCAAGGAAGAAAGTATATTTCCCTTCCTAAGTGTCATTTCATAAGGATATTCTGATTGGTATGAAGAAAAGCCACCTTCTTGATTTTTTATTAGCAAATTTGATCTAAAGGCAGGCTCTGTGTCAGTAAAGTTATCTATTAATTCAAGATTTGATTTATTAAATTTAAAGTTTTTACTTTCAGATATAAAGTAAATTTTATTATTAGATAGATCAGATGTAAGATAAAAAAATTCTTTATCTTGATCAGTTATAACTTCATTTAAAATCCATTTGCCCTGGTTAGTTTCCAAAGAATATAAGTTTATTTTTGAGGAAGGTAGAGACTTATTTTTAAATTTTGGAATGGTTAACTCTGAAACATAATCGTCATTATTTACTGAAAAAAAATAATTCATTAAATCTAATATTTTTCAAGTTTCTCAATTTTTTTTATTATCTCATTTGCAACAATTTCATATCCTTTTGCATTAGGATGCCCGTACGATCTGTATGGGTATAAAGATAAAACATCATGGTGTTTATCAAAAATTTCAGTCATATTTATCATATTGATATTTCTTTTTTTTATTTCACTTATAACATATTCGCGCCTTTTAAAAAAAGGATCATCATATGCATACTTTTCGTAGCTTGGCATGTACACAAAAATTAGTTTTGAATTATTGTTAGTTAACTTCTTTTCGACTTTTTCGATTATTTTAAAAAAATATTTTTCATGATTCGGGTACTTATCAATTATTTTATTTCTTATATTGTTAAACTTTAAGTTTTTTTTTATTTTAATATTTAAATCTGTTTTTTTTATTTTATTATTGGATTTATTGGTATCCTTATAAATATCTATTTTTTTTGATTTGTTATTTTTGATACCTTTTTTTTCATCTAATTTTTTTAAAAAGAGATTTGTAATATATTTGTCAACACTATCTTGTATTTGTGAAATATTTTGAACGAAGTTTTTATCAAAATAATATTTTTGTAAAATATTATTTGTGCTCTCAAATCTTATATCATCCAAATCATTTTGTTCAGAAAATATCCATATAACATAAGGTGATTTTATTTTTTTATAATACTCTTTAAATCTAGCGTACTCGATCATTGGCCCACTACTAATATATCCTAAATTTAAAACATTAAATTTGTTATTAATTCTTCCCGCAATAGAAAATTCATTTACTACACAAGCCCCATGAGTGAAAGAGTCGCCTATTAACAAAACTTTATTATTTCTATCCCAATTTTTATCTAAATTGTTAAAACCATATCTATCAGAAAAATATTCGCTATAAGTTCCAGTTTCATTACATAATATTGATTGAGACAACGATTTTCCTGCAAGTGGTAAAAATTTATGGTTTAAACCAATATAATGATCTGTTGGAACGGCCACTATTATGTTATCAACAACTTTTTTTCTATCTAAGTAATAGGAATATTTGTCTCTTGTATCAAATTTCTCATCTTTTGGAATTTTAACGATTGGCTCATAAACATTTTTTTCTAATTTGATATAATTCAATGAAATTTCTACAAGAAAAATACCTAATAATAATGAAAAAAATATTATATAGGATTTAATAAGAGTGTCTTTGCTTTTTATAATAAAAAAATATATTAAAAAAAGTACTGTGAAAAAAAGAAATATGAAATAATATTTTTCATAATATATAAATCTATAGCCACCATTAATATATTTATCTAAATATATTAACATTGTTAGAAAAAATAATGATATAGAAAAAGGAAATATTCTAAGAATGAACATTAAAGAAATAATTACCAGATCATATTTTTTGATCAAATCTTATTTAAACATTTTAAAAATAAAAATTTTAATAAGTAAATATGAAAAAAAAAATTATAAATCTAATGATAATAAAATTTCATATTACTTAGAACTTAAAAGAAATGGTTATTTATCACTAGATTTTGACGTTTTTTTTGGTGATAAATTAGATCAATTGATTTCGAAAAAAGATTTAACTGAAAATATAGCCTTTGATCACACAGGTCATCATAAATCTTTCAATGTTCCAACAAAATTTATTAGTAAAATAATAAACTCAGAAAAATTACAATTGTTATTAAAATTATATATCAATAAAGATGTTAGATTAGACAATGTATATTTAGATGTTCAAAAAAATAACCAAAACTTCAATTTTTCCTCAGGATGGCACAGAGATATAGTTGGTAAAAGAATAAAAATGTATATTTGTTTGGACTCAGATAGAAATTCCGCAAAAACATCTATAATATCTAATTCAAAATCATTTAAATTTAATAATTTCATACTTTTAGCTAAAAGATATTTTCAGGTTATTGGAAAATTAAATTCAAACCAAAAAAAAGAGGAAGTCGTTTTAAATTACAAAAAAAATCAATTTACATTGTTTGATACAGATTTAATTCATAGAGGTGTATATAATGCAGATAGTGATGCTCAAAGAGTTTGCATTGTTTTTGAGTTTATAGATAGATATAAAAGTAACAAAATTTATAAATTTGCACCCTGTGGGCCAGGTGAACACAATAAAAATTTTTTAATTTTTGACGCTGATGAAATTAATGACTTAAAAAGATCTACTCTTTTTGATAATAGTATTTCTAAATTGAATAAGGATAAGATATTTTATAAGATAGACAATCTACATGATGAACAAAACTAAAATATCAAAAGATTTTGCAATAGTATTTGGAACTATATTCTTTATTTTGATGATGATTTGTTTATATAATAAGTTTTTTATTTACAGTTTTTTATTTTTTTTATTATTTTTAACTATAGTTTATTTGTTGATAAAAAATGTAAATCACTTATTTTCGATAGCAATGATATGGAGAAAATTTGGTTATTTTATTGCAAAATTTATTTCTCCAATAATATTATATTTATTTTATAGCTTTATTTTTGTTCCATTCTCATTATTTATTAAAATTTTTCTAAAAGATATATTGGACACAAAATGGAACAATACCCAATCATATTGGAAAAAAAGATTAAATAATATAAATTCAATGAAAAAGCAGTTTTAGATGGATGTAATAAAAGAATTATTAGAATATTTAATACAAAACAAAAAATATTGGCTTATTCCACTTATTTTAATATTGGTTTTATTTGGAGCCTTGATAGTACTTACACAAGGAAGCGCTGTTTCTCCGTTTATATATTCGATATTTTAAATGATTATTAAAAAGTCCTTTAAAGAGGAAAATAATATCAAAATCTTTTTTGATGAAAATGAAACTACAAAAAAAGTTAAGAATTTTTATAATCAAAATCCATTCCCAAATTACAAAAAAAATGAGACCCCCATCAACATCATGCAAAAGGGGGATAAAAATTTTATTTTAAAGCAAATAGCTGAAAAAATGAAATTTGGAAAAAATATATTAGAGGTAGGCGCAGGTACCTGTCAATTATCTATTTATTTAGCTTTAAAAACTAGGAGCAAAATATTTGCACTTGATGCAACTAAAAAATCACTTGAATTAGGTGAGAATTTTTCTACTAAATTTAACATAAAAAATATTGATTTTATTAATGCAAATATTTTTGATGATATTTTTGAAGAAGAAACTTTTGATTTAATCTGGTGTAGTGGAGTATTGCATCATACGGAGAATGCTTATCTGGGGTTTAAAAAAATACTAAAATATCTCAAGCCAGATGGATATATAATAATTGGATTATATAACAAAATTGGCAGACAGAGAACTTACTTAAACAAATTAATATTCAAAATTCTTGGTAAAAAAACTTTACTGAAAATAGATCCTATTCTTAGAGAATTAAATAAGGATCCTGCCGAAAATAAAGATAAACTAGTAGCATGGTT
Organism: uncultured Pelagibacteraceae bacterium; assembly: GCA_902596975.1. Lineage (GTDB taxonomy): Bacteria > Pseudomonadota > Alphaproteobacteria > Pelagibacterales > Pelagibacteraceae > Pelagibacter. The sequence goes on from CACJWS010000017.1 coordinate 10,344, forward strand.
CAGAGACCAATACTTACACCCACTTGAAACAGCTCATAGTTATATTGAAATTTTAAATTGGTTTAAAAAAAACAAAGTTGATTTTATTAATGTTTATCCTAAAAGTATTTTTGATCTTAATGATGATCACAATTTTTTTGAAAAAATAGACGATTTAACACCTTTTCAGACTATCTTCGATCAATTAAATTTGTTCTTAAAACATTCAGCTGAAGGTGGGCTATTTAGTTTTATTGGAAAAAAATGACCATAGTTAATAAAAAAATTGATTTCTTGTTTGTGAAATTCCCTTTCGTATTTCCTATTATTTATTGCTTTATTCTTTATTACTTTCCTGAATTTGAGAACCATCTAGTAATTTTAACAATCTTGCTTTTAGGCGAGCCTCATTTTGCAGCGACTTGGCCTTTTTTTTTAAATGACAGAAATAAAACTTATATAAAAAAAAATCGCATTCCATTAATTATTTTACCTGCATTAATTGTCATAACCTCCATAATAATGTTTTTTACTATAAAGAATTTTTTTTTATTAATTTTTTTTGCCGCTAACGTGTTTCATGTTACTCGTCAAAGTACAGGTATATCTAAATTGTTTTTAAAAGATGAAAAGGAAAAAAATTTTCAAACAAACTCAATCTATTTATTTAGTTCTTTATTTTTCTTAATTGGAATATTTAGATTTTATTTCAATTTAATGACTAATACGGATCTTGTTACATTAAGTTTGGTCATTTTATCATCGATTGGCTTATTAATTATAATTTATAGTCTTATTTTTAAAAATATAAAAAATATATTTACTTTAATTACTGGGATAATGATTTTTTACCCAGTCTGCTTCGTAAGTAACCCTGTACATGTTATTTTAATGGGTGTTACCATGCATTATTCTCAATATTTAGTTCTTACATATTTAATTGAAAAAAGAAGAAGTAAAGAGAACAGAAACTTTCAATCTGATTCAAAACAAAACTTGTTCGGTAGTTTTTTTAAAATTTTATTATTTTATTCTTTGGCTATGACTTTATTTTCATATTTTGGAAGATTAGATATCTCTATCCTTCAAAATCTAATATTAATACCAATAATTGGTCAAATGTTACATTTTTACATTGACTCACATCTATGGAAGTTTAGCGATAAGCATCATAGGGAAAATACTCTCAAATTTATTGGTTTATAAAATTAATATTTGTAATAATTAATTTCATCATCGACCATAATTTTTACTAATTTTTTTAAATCAGTTTTGGGTCTCCACTTCAATTTTTTTTTTGCTTTACTACAATCTCCATTTAAAAAATTAACTTCAGCTGGTCTAAAGAATTTAGGATTTATCTTAATTAGGATTTTATTATTTTTTTTATTTATAAGTTTTTCCTTAATACCTTTGCCTACCCACTTGGTTTCCAAATTTAAATATTTTGTTGTAAGATTTATAAATTCCTTAATTGTATAAGAGTTTCCAGTTGAAATAACATAGTCATCTGGCTTCTTCTGTTGTAGCATTTTCCACATTGCTTCCACATACTCTTTTGCATACCCCCAGTCTCTTTTTGCATTTATATTGCCAACTTCTAAAACTTTTAAATCGTTTTTAATTATCTTTACTAATCCTCTGACTATTTTTCTTGTTACAAATTCTTCACCTCTTAATGGAGACTCGTGGTTGAATAGTATTCCTGAAACGGCAAACATATTGTAAGATTTTCTATAGTTTTTGGTTATGTAATGACTAAAAACTTTTGAAACAGCATAAGGACTTTGTGGATTTAATGGTGTTTTTTCATTTTGGAATTTATTTAAAACATCTCCGAACATTTCTGATGATGATGCTTGATAAAATTTAATTTTTGAATTTATATTTCTTATCGTTTCTAGAATTCGTAATGTGCCTAATCCAGTTATATTAGATGTATTTAAAGGACTTTTAAATGAAGTTGCTACAAATGATTGTGCTGCTAGATTGTAAATTTCTGAAAATGGATATTTCTTTATAATTCTCTCAATTTCATAAATTTCACCAAGTTCCATTTCTTCATAAATAATCTTCTTATCAATTTTTAATCTTCTTAATCTCCAATTATCTGATCTAGCCGATCTTCTGTCGGTTCCGATTACTTTATAATTTTTTTTGATTAAAAAATTTGCTAAATAAGCTCCATCTTGTCCTGAAATTCCTGTTATTAAGGCAGTTTTTTTCATAAATTCTAAATTAGAATATCAAGTACTATAAAATATTGTTAAATTATACTTATTTTTGAGCACTTTACATAAAGATATTTTGAATGTATACAAATTTGCCTGGTGATTATTGCGAAAGGGTAATACCCGATCCCATTCCGAACTCGGAAGTCAAGCCTTTCTGCGCCGATGGTACTTTGTCTTAAGACATGGAAGAGTAGGACGTTGCCAGGCTAATCTTAATGAAAAATTTCATCGTAATTACAGGTGGAGCCGGTTTTGTAGGTACAAATTTAATACAGCTTCTATTAAAAAAAACAAATTACAAAATCGTAAGTATTGATAATTATTCCACAGGTAAGAAAAAAAATCATATTAAATCAAAACGCCTAATATATTTAAAGGGCGAAACATCAAACATAAGAAATATTTTAAAAGGTAAGAAAGATAAAATTCATTCAATTTTTCACTTTGGAGAATTTTCGAGAATTTATCAAAGCTTTATAAAATTTAATGAATGTTTCAATTCAAATTCTTTGGGTTCAAGAGAAGTTTTTAAATTTTGTTTAGATAATAAAATAAAATTAATTTACTCAGCGACATCTGCAGTATTTGGAAAAAAAGGAAATGATAAAAATTTATCTCCATATGCTTTCACGAAATCTAACAATTTGGAGTTATTAGAAAATTTAAAAAAATGGTTTAATTTTAAATATGAAATTATTTATTTTTATAATGTTTATGGAGATAAACAAATAGAATCGGGAGAAATGGCAACAGTAATAGGCATATTTCAAAATCAATTTAAAAATAAAAAAGTACTAACGGTTGTAAAGCCAGGAACTCAAACAAGAAGATTCACTCACATATCAGATACCGTAAATGTATGTTATAAGGCATGGAAATTAAATAAATGTTCTCACTATAGTATAAGCCATAAAAAATCTTACTCAATTTTGAGTGTGGCAAAAATGTTCGGTTCGAAAATTAGATATTTACCTCACAGGGAAGGCGAGAGATATGCTTCTGCATTAACTAATATATCATATAATAATAAGATTATTAAAATTTATGGAAAAATAAATTTGAAAGATTACATAACTTCGTTTATTAAAAGCGTGAAAATATAATTATGAAAATTGCAAGTTCACTAAAATCACTCAAAAAAAGAGATCTCAACTCTAAATTAGTAAGAAGAAGAGGTAGAGTATATATAATTAACAAAAAAAACCCTAAGTTTAAAGCTCGGCAAAAATAAATAATAATGGACAACGAAAGCCATAAAAATACCTGGAATAATTTTACCAAATTTGTACTTTGGGGATCTATTGCTGTTGTCGTTATTTTAATTCTAATGGCAATATTTCTTTTGTAAAATGATTATTGGATCAATTTCAGAAGATTTAAATCTTGAAAAGAGAGTTGCTATTACTCCAGAAACAGTAAAAAAATATAAAGCACTAGGATTAGATGTCTGTTTAAAAAAGTCTTATGCTTCTCATTTAGGCATTAGTGACGATCAATATGTAAAAGAGGGCGCCAGTTTTCTTGAGTCTAATGAAGAAATTATTTCAAAGTCAGATGCAATTTTACAATTGAATATACTAAAGGATGAAGATTTAAAAAAACTTAAACAAAATCAAATTTTAGTTGGTGTTCTAAATCCATATATTAATGAAAAAAAAATAAAGGAAATATCTTCAAAAAATGTAAAATGTTTTTCACTTGAACTCTTACCAAGAATAACAAGAGCTCAGTCGATGGATATATTATCTTCTCAAGCTAACTTAGCCGGATACAAAGCTGTTGTAGATTCATTTGCATATTATCAAAAGGCAATACCTATGATGATGACCGCCGCAGGCACAATTTCTGCTGCAAAAGTTCTGGTAGTTGGTGCCGGAGTTGCTGGGTTGCAAGCAATTGCTACTGCAAAAAGGATGGGCGCAATTGTATTTGCAACTGATGTTAGACTAGCATCAAAGGAACAGGTTGAAAGTTTGGGTGGTAAGTTCTTAACAGTTGAAGGTTCTGAAAATATGGAAACAGAAGGTGGATATGCCAAAGAAGCTTCAGAGGACTTCAAAGCTAAGCAAGAAGAATTATTAAAAGAAACTTTAAAAAAAATTGATATAGTTATATGTACAGCTTTAATTCCTGGAAAAAAAGCACCTATAATACTAAAAAAAGAGATGATTGATTTAATACCAAGTGGTTCAGTTATATATGATTTGGCAGCTTCTCAAGGTGGAAACTCAGAATTAACTAAAGTAGATCAAATAATTGATAGCAATGGTGTTAAAATTATGGGTGAAGCAAATATTTTGAATAAATTACCGGTTTCAGCTTCCAATCTATATTCTAAGAATATTTTTAACTTTATAAATAATTTATTCGATAAAGAAAAAAAAACTTTTGAAATAAATTTAGAAGATGAAATAATAGAAAAGACCAAGGTTTAATAATGGAAATAGACCCTTTTATATTTAGACTTAGCATATTTATATTGTCAATTTTTGTAGGTTACTACGTTGTCTGGAGTGTTACTCCTTCATTACACACTCCATTAATGTCAGTAACTAATGCTATATCATCTGTAATTATTGTTGGAGCAATCATTGCTGCACTAGCCGGGTCCTCTGAAAATATATTTGAGACGTCAAATATTTTTGGATTTCTTGCTATTATTTTAGCAGCTGTTAATATTTTTGGAGGATTTCTAGTAACCCAAAGAATGCTCCAAATGTATAAGAAAAAGAAGAAATAAATATGTCAGCAAATTTATCAGCTTTATTTTATTTAATATCAGGAATATTGTTTATATTGGCGTTGAGAGGTTTATCTTCACCTGAAACTTCAAGACAAGGTAACTATTTTGGAATTGCAGGTATGGCAATTTCAATAATTGTAACTTTTTTATCTGTGGGGAATCTTGGAACAGGTTTTGTCTATGTTTTAATTTTTCTTCTTATAGGCGGATCAATAGGTGCATTTATAGCTTTTAGAATACCAATGACAGCGATGCCAGAACTTGTTGCAGGCTTTCATAGTCTTGTTGGTCTAGCTGCAGTATTTGTTGCAATAGCTGCATTTCTTAAACCTGAGGCATTTAATTTGGGGACTCTAGGAAACATAAAACTCGCCAGTTTAATTGAAATGTCTTTAGGAGCTGCAATTGGAGCAATCACATTTTCAGGCTCTATAATAGCCTTCTTAAAACTAAGAGGTATAATGTCAGGATCACCAATTACATTTAAAGGTCAGCACTTTGTAAACCTTATCTTAGGCATTTCAATACTATTTTTAATTTTTTATTTGTGTAAATCTCAATCCTCTAATTTTTTCTGGACGCTAGTAATTTTATCTTTTTTAGTTGGTGTTTTACTAATCATTCCAATAGGAGGAGCAGATATGCCTGTAGTTATTTCAATGTTAAATTCATACTCAGGATGGGCAGCTGCTGGCATAGGATTTACATTGGAGAACACTGCTCTAATAATAACTGGCGCTCTAGTAGGATCTTCAGGTGCAATTCTTTCATATATTATGTGCAAGGGAATGAACAGATCATTTTTTAATGTTATCCTTGGAGGATGGGGAGCTACTGATCAAACTTCAAAATCTGGAGACAAAGAACAAAAACCAGTCAAAAGTGGAAATGCAGATGATGCAGCTTTCTTAATGAAAAATGCATCTTCAGTTATTATTGTTCCTGGTTATGGCATGGCTGTTGCACAAGCTCAACACGCATTAAGAGAAATGGTTGATGCTTTAAAAAAAAATGGAGTAAAAGTTTCATATGCCATTCATCCTGTTGCAGGAAGAATGCCAGGCCATATGAATGTTTTATTAGCAGAGGCAAATGTTCCTTACGATGAAGTTTTTGAATTAGAGGAAATAAATAATGATTTTGCAAATTGTGATGTTGCCTATGTTATTGGAGCAAATGATGTTACAAACCCTGTTGCTAAATCAGACCCTCAAAGTCCAATATATGGTATGCCAGTACTAGACGTTGAAAAAAGTAAGTCGGTATTGTTTTTGAAGAGAAGTTTGTCTCCTGGTTATGCAGGAATTGATAATGATCTTTTCTATAGGGATAACACATTAATGTTATTTGCAGATGCAAAAAAAATGACTGAAGAAATAGTAAAGAGCTTATAATTGACCAAAATTTACTGCGATATTGCTGATATCAAACTCATCAAATCTTTTAACAAGAAAAAATTAGTAAAAGGTTTTACAACTAATCCAAGTTTAATGAGAAAGGCTGGGGCAAAAAATTATTTAACCTATTCTAAAGAGATACTTAATATTACAAATAAACCAGTCTCATGTGAAGTTTTTGCAGACGATGAAAAGGAAATGATAAGACAAGGATATATAATTAATAAATTGGGCAAAAACGTTTATGTAAAAGTACCTGTTTTAAATTCAAAAGGTAAGTTTATGGGCAAAGTTATTAAAACGTTAAGTAAAAGTAGAATAAAATTAAATATTACGGCTGTTTATAAATCAACTCAAACAAAAAAAATTTTACAAAATATCGATAAAAAAACAAAAGTTATAATCTCAATTTTTGCAGGAAGAATGGCTGATGCTGGGAAAGACCCAATTCCTGAGATTAGAGAAAGTATAAAAATCTCAAAAAACTATCAAAATGTTGAAATACTTTGGGCTAGCACAAGGGAGGCATATAACTATCTACAAGCAAAAAAACTAGGATGTCAAATAATTACTGCACCACCTCAAATAATTCAAAAAATTGAAAATTTCGGAAAAAGTTTCAAAAAACTTACAACTGACACGGTCACTGGTTTTTTAATAGATAGCAAGAAATCAAAATTTAAAATCTAAATTGGTTGCGGGGGACGGATTTGAACCGCCGACCTCAAGGTTATGAGCCTTGCGAGCTACCAGGCTGCTCCACCCCGCGATAATTAAATCCTATTTTTGAGTTTGTTAAGTTTTTTTACTCTTTTAATGTTTTCTTGAAGTATTCTTTTTTTTTTTTCAGATGGTTTTTCATAATTATTTTTAAGTTTAATTATTTTAAAAAAGCCGTCTCTCTGAAGTTTCCTTTTTAAAACTCTCAGTGCTTGCTCAACATTATTATCTTTAACTTCTATTTTAATAACAACCTCCAAAAAGTGTGCTTAGTTAGCATTTTAAATAATATTTGTCTATATATTTCAAATTCCAGTTTTATTAACTAAAGCAAGTTTTTCCTTTTCTTTTTTTTCTCTAAGTATTCTTCTTTCAGCTTTCTCAATTGCTGCCAACAATTCTTTTTGTGAAAACAAACCCATCGCAACAGGATCTTTTGCATTTAAACTGTTATAATTCCAATAACTTTTGTTTCTTATAGAGCTCACAGAATTTTTTGTCACGCCTACAAGTTTTGCAATTTGTGAGTCCTTTAATATTGAATGATTTTTTAATAACCACAATGCAGAGTCAGGTTTATCTTGTCTCTTTGATAATGGTACATATTTTTTAATTTTATTTTCTGCACTTTTTACTTCAACCTCTTCATCTATAATATTTAACTGTCTATTTTCATCTTTTGAGGAAAGTTCAATTTCTTCATTAGTTAATTGACCTGAAATAATTGGATTATAACCTACAATCCCTTTTGCTACTTCACCGTCAGCAATACCTTGTACCTCAACTTCATGCAATTTACAAAAATTTGCAATTTGCTTAAAAGTTAAAGATGTGTTTTCCACGAGCCATACTGCAGTAGCCATTGGCATTAGAGGTGCTTTTGACATTAATTTTTATTCTCTGATCTAAAGTTTTGGAATTTTTTATTAAATTTACTTATTCTACCTTTATCTAAAATTTTTTGTTTTCCACCAGTCCATGCTGCATGAGACTTTGGGTCAATTTCAAGTTTTAAAGTTTCATTTTCAGATCCCCATGTAGATTTTGTCTCAAAATGAGAGCCGTCTGTCATTTCAACTTTAATTGTATGATATTTGGGATGTATATTTTTTTTCATGGGCTGCCTTATAGCAAAAATTATTTTAAAAACAATTAAAAGTTATCCAATTTTTTTAACATTTTTTCATAGATATTTGGATTTGCAGCCCTAATATTTATTTTATTTATTCTGAAATTATTAATATCATTTACTTTTCCACCAGCTTCTTCTATTAATAATTTACCAGCAGCTATATCCCACAAATTTATTTTATTATGAAAATATCCGTCTAATCGTCCACATGCAACGTATGCCAAATCTAATGCTGCACAACCTGTATTTCTTAAATTAAGTTTAGGATATATTGATTTTACACCATCATTATTTGATGCAAAGAGGCATTCGTCTATATTTGATTTTTTAGATACTCTAATACGATTATTATTAAAGAATGATCCATTATTTTTTTCTGCATAAAAAATTTCGTTTTTGATAGGATCAAAAATTAGTCCAATTATTATTTCATCTTTTATTTTCAAAGCAATAGATATTGCAAAGTGTGGAATTCCATGTAAAAAATTTGTTGTACCATCAATTGGATCTATTATCCAAAAAGCATCTTTATTTTTATTATTAATTTTTCCTGTTTCTTCAGAGATAAAAGAAAAATTTTTTTTTGTCTTTGACAATTCTTCTATTAAAATTTTTTCTACCCTTTTATCAGTTTTTGTTACAAAATCTTTGGGACCTTTTTTTGATACTTGTAAATTTTCTAATTCACCAAAATCTCTTATAATAACTCTAGATGCTTTCTCGCAAGCTTTTATCATCAAGTTTAAGTTTGGAGATATTGAATTCATTTTATATTTTTTTTACATATTCCATTGTTCTAGTATCTATTACTATTTTATCTCCACTTTCTATAAAAGGAGGAACCTGGATATTTAGACCGCTATCTAGCACAGCAGGTTTGTAAGATGATGAAACTGTTTGACCTTTTAAGGCTACATCAGTAGTTTCTATTTTACAAGTTATCTGATTTGGCAGAATTACACTTAAAGGTTTATCATTGTGAAAATTTATTGTTACCTCAAGATTTTCACTTAGTAATTTACCTTTCTCACCTACTAAGTTTCCATCTATGTTTATCTGATCAAAATTTTCAGGATTAATGAAGTAATAGTCGTCTTCATCACTATATAAAAAATTATACTTTATTTCCTCAAGCGATGCTTTCTCAACTGTTTCACTAGATCTAAATCTTTCATTAAGTTTTGTATTTTTTAGAAGACTTTTCATTTCAATTTGGGCGAAAGCTCCACCTTTGCCTGGTTTAACATGGTTAGTTTTTAATACTTCCCATAAGTCATCTTTAAATTCCAAGATCATACCAACTCTTATTTCTGTAGCATTAATTTTCATTTTAAATAATTTATCGCTTCATTTGGTTTTAAATTTTTATTATTCCAGATGTAACTTGAGATAGCTAAAAAATCAGCTTTATTCAATAATAGTTTTTTATAATTTTTTTGATTTATGCCTCCTATTGCTACAACTGGTGTTTTAAATGATAATTTAATTTTTCTCAGTATTTTAACGTTAGCTTTAAAAGTTACTTTCTTTGTACTTGTTCTAAAGAAAGCTCCAATTGCAACATAGCTTGCGCGATTTAATATTGCAATTTTTACTAATTTGATAGAATTATGGCATGTAATAC
>CACJWS010000018.1 GCA_902596975.1 uncultured Pelagibacteraceae bacterium
AAGAAAATAAATTTACAAAAAGCTAATTTTAATTTAGGTAAAATTGGTATAATTCAGTCAAATATCAGTTTTATTGAACACCAAGGTGAAACTAAATTTTTTTCAAAAAACCATTTGATTGTCAATAATCATATAGAGTTTGCTAAAGTTTTTCAAATAGGAACTAAAAAAACAAAAAATATTAAAAGTATATATTTTAATTTAGAGAAAAATATCGGCGAGACAGATGTTATCATATCTAATGTCAGAGTTAATGACATGGAAATAAAAAACAATAAATCAGATGAATTTTATTTAGTAAAAAATATTCAAAACCTTAGAGCTTATATAAGAAACATTATTGATTAATCAGGACTAATCATTCTTATTGGATTAATAATTCTTTCATAATCCTTTTTGTTTATTAAACCTGATTTTAGAGCTTCATCTTTTAATGTAGTATTGTTTTTTAATGCTTTTTTTGCAATTTTTGCAGCATTGTCATAACCTAACTTGGGTGCCAAAGCAGTAACAAGCATTAATGAGTTATCCAAATGTTCTTTAATTCTTTTTTTATTAGCTTTAATTCCCTTTACACAATAGATACTAAAATTTTTTATACTGTCTGATAAAATATCAATTGACTGTAAAATGTTGTATGCAATAAGAGGTTTAAATACATTTAATTCGAAATGTCCGTGACTACCTGCAACTGTAATTCCTGTATGATTGCCTATAACCTTAGCACACACCATTGTTACGGCCTCACATTGTGTAGGGTTTACTTTTCCAGGCATTATGGAAGATCCCGGTTCATTTTCTGGTAATATTAGTTCACCATACCCAGCTCTTGGCCCAGATCCTAAAAATCTTATATCATTTGAAATTTTCATTAAAGCCACTGCACATGAATTTAATGATCCAGAAAAATTAACTATTGCATCATGTGCTGCTAACTCTGAAAATTTATTTGGTGCAGGTTTAAATTTTATTCCACAAAAATTTTTTATTTCTTTTACAATTTTTTTATCAAAATTTTTTGTTGTATTTATACCAGTTCCTACGGCAGTTCCGCCTTGAGCAAGGTAATAAATATCGTTTAAACAATATCTTATTCTTTCAATACTTTTTTTAATTTGTTGATTATAACCTGAAAATTCTTGACCTAGGGATAAAGGGGTGGCATCTTGAAGATGAGTTCTACCAATTTTTACAATTTTTTTAAATTCAATGCTCTTTTTTTTTAATGAAGTTTCTAATAATTTTAAGTTGGGGAGAAGTTTTACTAGAGTTTCAGTAGCGACAGAAATATGCATTGCGGTAGGAAAAACATCATTTGTGGACTGAGATTTGTTTACATGATCATTTGGATGAACTGGATTTTTTGATCCTTTTTTGCCATTTAAAAATTCTATGGCTCTGTTTGCTATGACTTCATTTACATTCATATTAGTTTGTGTTCCAGATCCAGTCTGCCATACTTTAAGAGGAAAATGTTGTATCATTTTATCTGAAATAACTTCATTTGATGCTTTTACTATTGCATTTGCAATTTTTGATGGAATTAATTTATCTTTTTTGTGTACTATAGCAGCACTTCTTTTAATAATTGCAATTGATCTAATTATTGAAGATGGAACTAATATTTTTCCTATGTTAAAAAATTTTTTAGATCTTTGCGTTGAAGCGCCCCAATATTTATCATTTGGTACATTTATAGTACCCATGCTGTCATATTCTTTTCTTGTTTTCATTTATTTGAATAAATAACTAAATAATTTATATACTAGTTTTTATTAATCTTACAGGAGTAAAATGACAAATTTTCAAAAAGTAAAAAATTTTATGGAGACTTTTGGGCAAGAGGTAAAATCATCAGCATCATTCAGCTCTCCTAAAATAAATAAGCTAAGATATAATCTAATTAAAGAAGAACTAGATGAATTCAAACAAGCCTTAGACAACAATGATCTCTTAGAGGTTGCAGATGCGTTAACTGATATATTATATGTTACATACGGCGCTGGGCATGCGTTTGGTATCAATTTAGATGCTTGTTTTGAAGAGGTTCAAAATTCTAATATGAGTAAGTTAGGAAATGATGGAAAACCTATTTACAATGATCAGGGTAAGGTTATGAAAGGTCCAAATTATTTTAAACCAGATTTATCTAAATTTATTAAGTAATTTGTAGCCAGTCAGGTTTCTTTATTCTAACTTTAGCTGAACCACAATTAAAAGTTCTGCCAAAATCAAATTTTTCACTCTTAACTCTGATAAGAGCATAGGGATAATCATCATTTATTAATACTTTTCCTATTTCATCTTTCTCGACTGATATAATTTCATTTTCTAAATTACCTTCTATTACTTCAATTGGTAGAAGACGTTTGCTTAATTTATCTTTTAACTTAATTCTTGCAGTATTTTCTTGTCCTACGTAACAACCTTTTTTAAAATCTATTGCATTTAATTCATCAAAGTTACATTCGATGCCAAAAAGTTTATTTTGAAGTTTCTCAGTATTATTTTGTGGAATACCAATTTCATGACTCAATTTGTAATATTCATTTTTATCTGCACTTTGAAGCCCAAGTTTTTTTAATGATAAATATAATTTTTCTAAATTAGTAACTATTCTTGCTCCAAGCTCTATATTTCTAGGATCTAAAAAAATACTATCCTCCCTAAATTTAATCGTGCAACCAGCGTTAGAATTAGAATTTTCCATATCTAAAAATCTTTCTTTACTAATAACTGCAATTACAAATTCATTACTTAAATTCAAAATTTCTACTTTTGATCTAAGTTTGTATAAATTTAATTGATTAAATAAATTATCGATATTTTTTTTCTCACAATCTAAAAAATACCCAGACTTATGTTTTAATATATTGAAGTCATACAAATATTTTCCCTGTGGAGTAAGTAAAGCAGAGTAACATGAATTATTTTCATCAACTTTGTTGATATTATTTGTAACTATATTTTGTAGAAATTCTTTACAGTCTTCACCTGAAACGTATAAAAGTCCTCTGTCCTCTAAAATAAAAACATTACTTTTTTTCATGATTGATAGATAATTAATAATAATATAATAACAATTTTTCAAAATGTTAGATCTTATTATAAAAAATGGAGATTGTTATATTGAAGGAAAGCTTACTAAGACTAATATTGGTATTCAGAATGGAAAAATCTCAATAATTGGTGATTTAAATAAAGAACAGAGTAAAGAAACTATTGATGCAAGTAATTTACTAGTTTTACCTGGTTGCATGGATACCCAGGTTCACTTTAGAGAGCCTGGATCAACAAATGCAGAGGACTTACATACTGGAAGCAAAGCAGCTATTGCCGGAGGTATTACGAGTGTTTTTGAGATGCCTAACACAAATCCCCCAACAGCAAATATGAAAGAATTTAATAACAAGTTAAGCCTTGCTAAAAATAGAATGTATTCAAATTATGCTTTTTATTTTGGAGCAACTCCAGATAATTCATCCGATTTAGCAAATCTTAAAGGTTTAGATGGTTGTTGCGGAGTAAAACTTTTTGCTGGATCGTCAACTGGAAATCTTTTGGTTGATAAAGAAGAAGATATTGAGAAGGTCTTTCAAAATACCTCAAAAATAGTTGCGGTACATTCTGAAGATGAAGAAATAATTAATTTAAGAAAAAAATTAATTGAAAAAGGCAATGTTCATACTCATCCTGTATGGAGGAATGAAGAATGTGCAATGTCATCTACGAGAAGGATTGTTAGGATTGCAAAAAGACTTAATAAAAAAGCACATATATTGCATGTTACAACAAAAGAAGAAGTAGATTTCCTCTCTCAAAATAAAGGAAACATAACTTTTGAAATTACACCTCAGCATTTAACAATATATGCACCAGATTGTTATGATAAACTTGGAACATTTGCGCAGATGAACCCTCCTTTGAGAGACAAGTCTCATTATGATAGATTGTGGTACGCTATTCGAAATAACTATAATGATACTATCGGTTCAGACCATGCACCGCACTTAAAAGAAAACAAATTAAAAGAATATCCTCAATCACCATCTGGTATGCCAGGTGTGCAAACATTATTACCCGTAATGCTAAATCATGTGAATGACAAAAAACTTACTTTAGATCAGCTAATCAAACTTCTTTGTGAAAATCCAGTTTCAGTATTTGGTATTAAAAATAAGGGATTTATCAAAAAAGATTATGATGCAGACTTTACAATAATAGATATGAATAGAACAATTGAAATAAAAAACGAAAATATACACAGTAAATGTGGATGGAGCCCGTTTGATGGTTATAAATTTAAAGGTTCACCTGTTTATACAATAATTAATGGGGATATTAAAATGAAACAAGATGAAATTTTAGGAGATCCATCTGGCAAACCAATTCTTTTTGATTGAGTTATATAGTTTTAGTTGAATACATGTTTACAAGTGTTACTCCAACAACGATTAGAAACATACCCAATATAGCCTGCCAACTTAAAGATTGTTTAAAAAATATATATCCCAATATTGCAATAGTAAAAATACCAAGTCCACTCCATGTTCCGTAAACAATAGCTATAGGTAGTTTGTCAACAACAAACGTAAGTAAATAAAAAGCCGATAAATAAAATCCAGCCAAAAATACTGTTGGTGCTACTTTTGTAAAGTTTTGAGTAACAGGAAGAAGCATTGTTCCACAAACTTCGCAGATAATTGCTCCTACTAAAAAAAGATATGTTTTAAGCATTATTATAAAATATTGCTATTTATTAAGTCTTCTTTTATCTCATCAAGGATGGCAGGATCATCAATAGTTGCAGGCATTTTATATTCTTCTTTGTCAGCAATTTTTCTAATTGTTCCTCTAAGAACTTTTCCAGATCTAGTTTTAGGTAATCTTTTAACAACAATCGCTATTTTAAAAGCTGCAACAGGTCCGACTTTATCTCTAACCATTTGCACACACTCTTTTGAAATAGTCTCATTATCCTTTGAAACTCCCGCTTTTAGTGCAATTAAACCAATCGGCAATTGTCCTTTTAGTTGATCTTTTATCCCTATCACTGCGCATTCAGCAACAGACTGATGTTCAGACAAAACTTCTTCTATTGCACCAGTTGAAAGTCTATGCCCTGCAACATTTATTATGTCGTCTGTTCTAGACATAATCCAAATATATCCATCATCATCAATATGTCCCGCATCGTAAGTTTGATAGTAACCATTATAATTTGACATATAATTTTCTTTATATCTTTCGTCTGCATTCCATAGTGTTGGAAAAGTACCTGGAGGAAGAGGAAGCTTAACTACAATATCTCCCATCTCATTTGGTTTAGCTATTGTTTGATCTTGTTTAATTACTTTTACGTCATAACCCGGGACTGCTTTGCAAGCGGATCCATATTTTGTTTTTTGCATTTCAATTCCTGTACAGTTTGAACTTATCGCCCAACTCGTTTCAGTTTGCCACCAATGGTCAATTACAGGAACTTTAAGTAAATTCTCAGCCCATTTAATAGTATCAGGGTCTGCTCTTTCACCTGCTAAAAATAATGATTCAAATGAACTTAAATCATATTTAGAAAAAAACTTACCTTCTGGATCTTCTTTCTTTATTGCTCTGAATGCGGTGGGAGCTGTAAATAAGGATTTGATTTTATATTCTGATATAATTCTCCAAAATACTCCAGCATCAGGAGTGCCCACAGGTTTACCTTCAAATAAAAGAGTTGCACAACCTTTGAATAATGGAGCATAAATAATATAAGAGTGTCCTACTATCCAACCAATATCACTTGCTGACCACCATACATCGTCTTTATCGATGTTATAAATATTTTTCATCGTCCATTTAAGAGCAACTATGTGACCACCAATATCTCTAACTATCCCTTTCGGAATACCTGTAGTCCCTGAAGTATAAAGGATGTAAGCATAATCATTAGCGCCCATCTCAACACAATCTTTATCATTTGCTCCAGACAGCGCTTCATCCCAACTTATTTCTAATGGTTTATTTAATTTTACCTCGTGTTTTTTTCTTTGAAATAATATTACTTTTTCAACTTGGTGCTTTGCTAATTTTAAAGCTCCATCTACAAGTGGTCTATACTCAACTGTTCTTCCAGGTTCAAATCCACACGATGCTGTGATTAAAATTTTAGCTTTACTATCATCAATTCTACTAGCTAATTCATTTGATGCAAAACCACCGAATACAACAGAGTGAATTGCTCCAATTCTCCCACATGCTAACATTGCCACCACTGCCTCGGGTATCATTGGCATATAAATTATTACTCGATCTCCTTTTTTAACTCCCTGTTTATCTAGAGCTCCTGCAAATTTAGAGACTTTTTCTTTTAATTCTTTGAAAGTAAACTTTGATTTATTGCCTGTAATTGGGCTGTCATAGATTAAAGCAGTCTTATCACCTCTGCCTTGATCAATATGAATGTCTAAGGCGTTGTAGCATGTATTTGTTACACCATCCTCAAACCATTTATAGAAAGGAGGGTTATTTTTGTTCAAAATTTTGTTTGGTTTTTTAAACCAAAACACATCTTCAGAAATTTTCTGCCAAAATTCCTCAGGATTTTTTAGAGATTCGTCGTAAATTTCTTTATAATTTCTATTCATTTTGATTTGCTTTTTGGTGTCATTTTTCTATTGAATTTATGCAACAGGTTGTATTTAATTTTAAAAAGTCAGTAAAATCAACACTTATAACGCGGCAAAAAGTCTTCAACAAACTAATTTAATTTGATATTAAGCCCCTAACTTTGGAGAAACCTTTGTGGTTTGTCCGTAGTTTAAATTTAAACTAAAAAAAACTAACGAGAGGGAGTTTTTTATGAAAAAACTTAAAATGTTTGCATTAGCAGCAGTGGCTTTGTTTGGTCTTACTGGTGCAGCAAACGCAGCAACTGCTATGTTAGCTTCTGACGACTTTGTTGGGATTTCATTTTGGGTAATCGCAATGGGTATGGCAGCAGCTACAGTATTCTTCTTCATGGAAAGAAATACTGTTGCAGCAGGCTGGAAAACTTCAGTAACAGTAGCTGGTCTTGTAACTGGTGTTGCATTCATTCACTACATGTACATGAGAGATGTATGGGTAATGACTGGAGATTCTCCAACAGTATATAGATATATTGATTGGTTAATCACTGTACCATTACAGATGATCGAGTTTTACTTAATTCTAGCAGCAGTTAAGAAAATCCCAGGAGCAATCTTCTGGAGATTATTAATTGGTTCGCTTGTGATGTTAATTGGTGGATACTTAGGAGAAGCAGGTTACATCAATGCTATGCTTGGTTTCATAGTCGGTATGGCTGGATGGATCTACATCTTATATGAAGTATTCTCTGGTGAAGCTGGAAAAATTGCAGCTAAAACTGGAAACAAGCCATTAGCAACTGCATGGGGTGCTATGAGAATGATCGTAACAATCGGTTGGGCTATTTACCCATTAGGTTACATTTTTGGTTACCTAGTAGGTGGAGTAGACGCTAACTCATTGAACGTGATTTACAACTTAGCAGACTTCATCAACAAAATTGCTTTTGGTCTAGTAATCTGGTCAGCAGCAGTTTCACAAGGTGGAGCACGAGCTAGATAATTAGCTTTTAATATTAAAAAGAGGCGGGTATGCTAAAACATACCTGCCTTTTTTTTTGGCCCAAAAAATTGAAAATGCTTAATTTCAAAAATTTGCCGCAGTCGCAAATTAGTTTATAAGAATTATTTATTAAATATGGCAAAAATCAAATATATAGAATTCAATGGCACTGAACATGAGGCTGATGTTGCTAATGGTCTTAGTGTAATGGAAGGCGCTATACAAAATGATATTCCAGGCATAGATGCAGATTGTGGAGGTGGAATGTCATGTGCAACTTGTCATGTATATATTAATGATGATGAATGGTTCAAAAAACTCCCAGAAAAAGAAATGGGTGAAGATGATATGTTAGATCAAGCCTTTGAACCTAAATCTAATAGCAGATTAAGTTGTCAATTAATAATCTCAGACGATTTAGATGGTTTAACTGTACATATGCCGGAGAAACAAGTTTAATGATTAAAACAGATGTAGTAATTATTGGTGCTGGACCCACAGGTTTATTTTGTGCACACCAATTAGGTATAATTGGATTAAAATGTGAAATTGTAGACAATTTAGATAAAATTGGAGGACAATGCATTGAGCTTTATCCTGATAAACCAATTTATGATATTCCTGCAGTTCCTAAGTGCACAGGAGAAGAACTTACAAATAATTTAATTGAACAAATAAAACCTTTTAATTTTAATTTTCATTTAAGTGATAGAGTTCAAGAATTAAAAAATGAAAACAATAAATGGCTAGTTAAAACATTAAATGGTAAAGAATTTGAAACACCTAATATTGTCATAGCAGGTGGCGTAGGTTCTTTTGAGCCTAGAAAATTCCCAACTAAAAGTGCTGAGAAGTACGACGGAAAATCAGTTTTATATTCAATAAAAGACAAAACTATTTTTAAAGATAAATCAGTAGTTATTTTTGGAGGTGGAGATAGTGCTCTAGATTGGGCTATAGAATTATCTAACTCATCAAAAGTAACACTTGTTCACAGAAGAGATGAGTTCAGAGGAGCTCCTGCAAGTGTTAAAAAAATAAAAGAATTAAGTGATAACAAAACTATTAATTTAATAACCAAATATTCAATTAAAGATGTCAAAGGAAATGGATTATTAGAAAGTGTAGAAATAAAAAGTGAGTCAGGCGAAAGCAAAGTTATTAAAGCTAATTATGTTTTAGGTTTTTTTGGATTAATAATGCAATTAGGACCAATCGCAGAGTGGGGATTAAATTTAAATAAAAAAACAATTCCAGTAAATACAGAAAATTTTGAAACAAATAAAAGAGGGATATTTGCAATTGGGGATATTTGTACCTACCCAGGCAAATTAAAGTTAATACTCTCAGGTTTTCATGAGGGAGCTTTAGCTGCAAGAGGCTGCTTTAAATATGCAAGACCTAATGAAAAATATAGATTTGAATTTACAACTGCATCTAGCACTATCAAAGATAGGTTGGGTGTAAAAGAATGATTGAACTCTTTACTGCTGATACTCCCAATGGATGGAAAATTAGCATAATGCTCGAGGAAATTGATTTTAAATACAAACTCACAAAAGTTAATCTAAGTGGAGATCAATTTAAACCAGAATTTAAAAAAATAAGTCCCTTTAATAAAATTCCCGTGATTATAGATCATGAGAACGATAAGACCGTATTCGAGTCTGGAGTTATACTTATGTATTTAGGTGAGAAAAGTAAGAAACTCTATCCTGAAGCAGACAGGCTAGAGATAAATCAGTGGTTGATGGCTCAAATGGCTATTGTAGGTCCAATGATAGGCCAACATCATCAGTTTCATTATTATCATCAAGGAAAAAGTGAGTGGGGTGAGGAAAGATACTTCAAAATTACAAGAAAGATTTATGAAGATCTTGAAGCTAGATTGGCTCAAAGTAAATTTTTAGCAAATGATAAATACTCTATTGCTGATATTGCTACATGGTCGTGGATTGCAAGACATAAAAGACACGATATTGGATTAAATAATTATAAAAACCTATCTAGGTGGTTTGTTGAAATTGCTGAACGTCCAGCTGTAGTAAAAGGATTTAAAGCATTAAACAAAGATGCTGAAATAGATTTCCCTTAATCGTCAGCGTAAACTTTTTCGTCTTTTTCGTGTTTTTCTTGAGCTGCAATGCAAAGAGTTGCCACTGGTCTTGCCATTAATCTTTTTAAACCGATAGGCTCACCAGTATCTTCACAAAATCCATAAGTTCCATCTTGAATTTTCTTTAATGCACTGTCTATTTTAGAAATTAATTTGATTTGTCTATTAATAGCTCTCATTTCTACATTCTTTTCAGTGTATGAACTTGCTTGATCAACTATGTCAGCTGATGCACTATTATCATCCATGGACGCTTGAAAAATTGCCTCATTGTTAGATCTCTTTAAATCTTTTTTCCACTCCATTAATTTCATCTTAAAATACGCTAAATGTTTAGCACACATGTATTTCTCTTTTTCTTTTGGAGTATAAGTTTTTGAAATTCTTACCATGCTTAGCTATTTTGAGTTGGTGAATATATTCATGAATAAATGAGTGTCAAGAACGGTTTATTCATATAGATTAATGAAAATGGCCTTAAACAAAAGAAATATAAATAATATTTTTTATATTTTTGTAACGACTCACTTAATTCTATGGACAGTTGTTCCAACTATCACAAACTCAAATTTACCTTTGGATACAATTGAAGCTTTGGCTTGGGGTAGTAATTTAGACTGGGGATTTAACAAACATCCTCCGTTAAGTGCGTTTTTTCCAGAAGTTTTTTTTCAAATATTTGGACCACAAGATTGGGCTTATTATTTTTTAAGTCAAATTTTTGTAGTGATATCTTTTTTCATTATTTTTAAATTATCACAGGAAATTCTTAATGATGGCACTTTGAGTTTGTTATCAGTTTTTCTTATTGAAGGGATATACTTCTATAATTTCACAACTCCAGAATTTAATGTAAATATTTGCCAATTACCTTTTTGGTGTTTGACAGTTTATTATACTTGGAAAATATACAATAGTAAAAAAATTGAGCTCTATGATTGTATTTTATTAGGAGCTGCAGCAGCCTTCGGTATTTTATCAAAATATCTTTTTATATATTTATTAGTCGCAATAGATTTATTGTTTGCATATTTAATATTTTTTAAAAAATCAAAAAAGTTTGATTTTAAATATTTAGTTTCTTTAGAAGTATTTTTTGTAATTTTAATCCCACATATAATTTGGTTATTCAATAATGATTTTATTACTATCAAGTATGGTTTTGCCAGAGCAGGTTTGGATGAAGGGCAGATGATAAATCATCTTAAATATCCATTGATATTCACATTAAAACAAATTGGTATTTTAGTGCCATTTTTAATTTTAGTCTGGCTACTAATAAAAAAAATTCCAAAAAAATTTAATTTAAAAGATGAAAAACTTTTATTTTTAATATTTATTAATGTGGTCCCAATTGTTCTAGTTTTTATGACAGCTTTAATAACCGGATCAAAAATTAGAACTATGTGGATGACCCCTTTTTACCTATTCTTTGGAACTTTATTTGTTTACCTTTTGAAAGATCAAATAAACATTAAGAAACTAAATTCCTTTTTAATAGGATTTATCTTTTTATTTCTGTTATCCCCAATTTTATATGGTTACGTCTCAATATCTCAGACTGATAAAAGGACTGATTATCCTGGACAAGATATAGCTATAAAGGTTCAAATGGCATGGCATGAGCAACATGACGAACCTATTAAATATGTCCTTGGCGATGAATGGGCAGCTGGAAATTTATCATATCACATTAATTCAAGGCCTATTTGGAAAGGCTTTGTTACTAACCAAAAATTGAATTCATTTGATAAATATATGTGTATTGATAAGATTTGTGTTGGGTCATAGTTATGAAATTCAATAAAAACATACTTTTCATCGTCTTTATTGTTGTAGTAATAGAGTTATCTGGACATGGAATTGTAGCCTCTTTGATGAGGTTGCTTGCAAGTTAAATAAATGAAAATTACTATTTTAACACCAGTTTATAATGACTGGAAATCAGCTTCAAAATTAATTGAAGAAATAAATACAATTATAAAAGACTTAGATGCAGAATTTTCTCTTGTTATTGTCAATGATGCATCAAGTGAGGAAAAACCGACTTCTATCTCCAATACAGAAAACCTATTATCTGTTGAAATTTTAAATATTAAAAACAACCAAGGACATGGAAGAAGTATTGCAACAGGACTTAAACATATATTTCAAAATAAAGAATTTGATTACGTAATTCCAATGGATTCAGATGGTGAAGATAGACCTGAAGAAATCAAAAGTTTTCTAGAATACATAAAATATGACGAAGAAAAACCAATTGTTGGAGAAAGAGTAAAAAGATCTGAAAATTTCATTTTTAAAACTTGTTACCATTTACATAAAATAATCACTTATGTATTTACTGGTCATTCGATAAAATTTGGAAATTATACATGTCTTCCAAAATCAACTGTTGAGAAATTAATAAACGATAAATCTACTTGGTGTAGCTTTTCTGGAGCATTGGCAAAATTAGAAAAAGATAGATCTTCATCTCCTTCAGAAAGAGGAGCAAGATATTTTGGTCCTTCTAAAATGAGTTTTAAGAATTTAATTAAGCATTCTTTAGCAATCATAGCTGTTTTTAAATCTACAGTTATCATTCGATCAATTTTATTTTATGCCATTTATTTAATCTTAATAGCTGATTACATAAGCTTTGTTACAGCTATTCCATTAGCTCTAGTCATCGCTTTTGGATTATCAGTTGTAATGATTGGAAGAAGAGAAAATTTAGAGGAATTAAATGATTCTTTAAATAATATTGGAAGTATAGATACTATAAAATAAATCAATATAAAAAATTATGAAAAAAATTTTACTAATATTATCTGCATGTTTGTTTTTATTTTCAAATTTTTCATACGCAGAAAAACAACACATAAAAATGAAAAAAAAAGAGAAAAAAGACTTTGCACATTTTGTGCTTAAGGCCCAATTAGATAATAAAATGGTTTTTACTAAAAGAAATGTACCTAATCGTGAAGGTCTGTATAAGTTTTTTGATAAATTCGAGGATAATATGGGTGTCTCTGAAAAAGGAATTGAATTTAATTTAAGTTATTCAGACATAGGTGATAAGAATGATTGGGCCAGATGGGGTAAACCTGGTTTTGCTCAAAGGTTTCAAATTATGGAGCCTTACAAAGAAACTACAAAAAAAGACAAAACAAAATGGTATAGGATTGCTTATTTTATTTCTAATGAAATAGATACTGACCAACACAATATTTCTTTATTTGATTTTAAGATGCTTTATGGAAAACCTGAAAAAGCAGTAGGACCTAGTTTCAACTATAACAATAATAAATTTATTTGGTTATTTAATGGTCCTAATTATAGAGTTACTAAAAATGAAGTTGGCGAGCAATATAACTTTGAACATTATGTTGTTCATTTTGATAAAAAATTTAAACCACTAAAAGGAAAATGGGTAAATATTTTAGTCAATGCTAAATGGGCAAAAGATGGATTTTTACATTTATGGATTGATGGAAAGTTAAGATCTAGTTATTTTGGAGATGTATTAGGTGGAGCTTCTAGTGTGAGATTTAAATTTGGACCGTACAGAAATTATATGACTGCTGCCACAGATAAAGGTTTAAAAATAAAAGATGCAATTATTCGTTATTCTAACGTTGGTAAAGCTGATACCTGTGATGAGTTATGGAGTGGCTGTGACGAAGTAAAAGGACAACTAAAAAATCAATCTCAAGTTCATGGTGTAATTGGTGTTGCTCTCTGTAAACCAGCTGACGAGGATAAAGAGGGTACTTGTGAAGATCTCGGCTATCCAGGAAACCCTAAACCTTTTTAATTAAGCTCTAATTGTCGGCAAACAATAGAAATCAGCAGTATCTATCTTTGAGTTATAATCCCTTTTCATGCTCCATGATTTTCTAACACCAGCGCTTGCAAGACTTAGTGTAGATCTACCATATCTATAATTTGTATTATCAATTGATCTCATTAATCTATTAATTCTCTCGTCTTTTGCTGATGAAAATAGGTTTTCATTATTTTCAGCATCTGTTAATCCAGTTAGCATCACTCCTGCTTTTTGATAACGATGTCCCTTCCTAAAGATTACTTTTAAGACAGATAAAGCATTTTTTACGATCTCTATACTATTGTTAGTTGCTATAGGAAAATCAACAGTTCTGGAGTTTGAATAAAAACCAAATTGTTTTTGAAAAGGACTGGTTCTAACAAATACCATAACTGCTTTTGCAACGAGGTTTTCAGATCTTATCTTTTCTGATGCATTTAAACAATAACTAGCAACAGCTTCTTCAAGTTCTTGAAATTTTTCTATTCTTTTTCCAAATGATCTTGATACTACACAGCTTTTTCTTTTCGATGCAGTTTTTTCTAAATCAATACAAGGTACACCTCTAAGTTCCATTGCAGTTCTTGAACTTAGAACATTTGAGGATTTCTTAATCCAAGTGTTTGATTTATTTTTTAATTGTTTGGCATTATAAATTCCATTTTTTTGATAAAACTTTGTCATTTGTCTTCCGACACCCCAAACATCATTGATATTAATTTTTTCAAGAATAGGATCAAGATTTTCTATTCCAATTAGACTTGTAACACCTGATTGTTTTTTCTTAGCTATATGATTTGCAACCTTGCTTAAAGTTTTAGTTTTAGCTATTCCTATACTTGTTGGAATACCAGTCCACTTTAAAACTGTTTCTCTAATTTCTCTTCCAACTTGCTCTACTTCATTGTCAGAAAAATTTGATAAATCAATAAATGCTTCATCAATTGAATAAACTTCAATATCAGAGTTAAATCTTTTTAAAGTTCTCATTACTCTTCTAGATAAATCTCCGTACAAAGAATAATTTGATGAGAATACTTGTACATCATTTTTTATAATAATATCTTTTGCTTTAAAGTAGGGCTCACCCATTTTAATTCCTAAAGCTTTTGCTTCGGTGGATCGTGAAACTATACAGCCATCATTATTAGATAAAACTACAACAGGTTTTTTTCTTATTTTTGGATTAAATAATCTTTCACAAGAAACATAGAAAGAATTGCAGTCAACCAGTGCTAATTTTTTAGTGTACTGAATGTATGACATAGGTAACCACTCCCCAAATAAAAATATCTTGTTCTTCATTTATTAAAATTCGATCAGAAAATTCTTTAGAGCCTGATGTTAAAAATTGTTTATCTTTTTCCTTAACTAAAGTTTTAACAACGAGTTCATCGTGAACATTTGCTATGACAGTTGAAAAATTTTTCGGAGTTAAGCTTTTGTCTACAACTAATAAATCACCATCATTTATTCCAACATCCACCATTGATTTTCCTTGAACCCTTATGATGAAAGTTGCTGGAACATTTTTGATTAGATGTACGTTTAAATCTATATCTTCTTCTATGTAGTCAGTTGCAGGGGAAGGAAAACCAGCTCCTGCTTTATGTAAATAATAAGGTATTGTTAGCTTCATAAGTGTTCTTGTTTTGTTCTTATTAGTACATGAGTTATACAATAGTGTCAATTAGGTTGTATTTTGAGTCTGTAAGTGAATCAAAAGTGAATCAAAACGTGAACATCCAAAACCATATTTTGTGCTATTGTGGATAACTTAAACCATTAGTAGTCTATAATCCTAATTTAATTATAAAAGGAGAGAAGCATGAGTTCAATTGAAGTTAAAAGTTTTGATAATCCAGATGAAAGCAATACCAGTTTCAACAATGCCAAAATGGATATCGTAAAAGTGGGAGATCAAAGAGTAATGAGATTAGTTTTGCAGCCAGGATGGAAATGGTCACAAGATATTAAACCAACTGTAGGAACTGATAGCTGTAAAGCAAAACATCTTGGAGTAATAGTTTCAGGAGCAGTTTGCGCCAAACATGATGATGGAACAGAATTAACATATAAAGCAGGTGATGCATATTCAATTGACCCAGGTCATGACGGCTGGGTAGTTGGTGATAAGCCAGCAGTTGTTTATGAGTTTCATGGAAAATGGGGAGAATAATTAATGCCGAAACTAACATGTCATTGTGGATGTGTAGAAGCAGAAATTAATGTTCCAATTAATGAATTACCAAAAATTGTAAGATGTAACTGCTCTATATGTAAAAGAAAAAATGCAACAATGGGAATGGTTAAAAATGAAGATTTTAAAGTTACTAAGGGAGAAGATAAATTAAAACTTTATCAGTACCATACGAAAGTTGCTAATCATTACTTTTGTATTGAATGTGGAATTTACACACATCATAACCCAAGAAGTGCACCCGCCATGACTGGATTCAATTTAGGTTGTGTAGATGAAGTTAAAGTCGATGATTTAAAAGACGTTGTTTTCTTTGATGGTTTAAACCATCCACTTGACCAAAAATAGATTAAATGAGTTCAGTTGAGGATTGTTTAAATAAAGTAAAAAAAGATTGTTATAAGTTTATTAAAACACAAGAAACATATTCAGATAAATTTAAAAACAAAGACAAGATGTTAAAAGATTATCTTGTTCCAATGAGTTTTTGGATTGCAAAAAAAACAAATATAAAGAAACCTTATATTGTTGGTTTAACAGGAGGACAAGGAACTGGAAAAACTACTATAAGCTCAATCTTAATGATAATTTTAAAGAAATATTTTAAGTTAAAAGTTTTCAAAATATCAATTGATGATATTTACAAAACTAAGAAAGATAGAATAAAATTATCTAAAAAAATTCATCCATTATTATTAACAAGAGGTGTTCCAGGAACTCATGATATAAGTTATATGTCTAGTTT
>CACJWS010000019.1 GCA_902596975.1 uncultured Pelagibacteraceae bacterium
TTGAATGACAAAGAAATGAAAAAAGAGGAATTAGAAAGACTCATACTTTGCGACCTACAAAATGAAATATATCCGGATTTAGAAAGAATTTTCTTAAAAACAATAAAAGATTCGGGTTTTCCAGATATGAAACTAGAAAAAAAAATAGATTTTGAAAAACTTTATCAACAAAAGTTAAATTAAAAAAAATTTCTTTTAAATTCTTTTTTTAAAAAATTTTTATGTTTCTCCAATTCATCTTTAGACGGCTTTATTATTTTTTTTGAATAATTTAAAAAGTCATTATGTTTATCGACCAATTTTTTTTCATCTTTTTTAAATTTGAAGATTGGTTCTTTTTGGTCAATTAAGTTTATATAAACTTTAGATAACAACTCACAATCTATTAAAGCAGTGTGCTTTTCTCTTTTTGAGTTATCTATTCTAAATCTTTTACATAAAGCATCTAGACTTATTCCAGATCCAGGAAATTTGTTTCTAGCTAGTTCAAGTGTATCTATCACATTATCTTTTGAAATTTTTTGTTTACTTATTAATGAAAGCTCATTGTTAAGATGTCCAATATCAAATTCAGCATTGTGAATAATTATTTTTTTTCCATCTATAAATTTTAAAAAATCATCTGCTACATCAACAAATTTTTTTTTATCCGCTAAAAATTCATCAGTGTAACCATGAACTTTTAATGCACTTTCTGATACTTTTCTTTGTGGATTCAAATAGCAGTGAAACACATTTTTAGTTGGAATTAAATCTTCTATCTCTATGCAGCCAATTTCAACAATTCTGTGTCCTTCTCGGACAGATAAACCAGTTGTTTCAGTGTCTAATACTATTTCTTTCATTTAAAATTTTATATTTAAGGATTTTTATTTTTTTTTTCATTGTATTTGGACTAAAATTATTATCGACAATATAGTTTGCAAGTTTTCTCTTTTTTGACAAATTAACTTGGTTTTCTTTTAAATTCTTAAGGACCTTTTTATCATAGTTTTTTCTTTTTTTGAGTCTATTTATCACTTTCTCTTTTTTAGAATTAACAAATATTAATATATCTTTTTTTTTAAAAAGTTTGTTTTCTATTAATAAAGGAATGTCTAAAACTATTATTTTACTCTTCTTGTTTTTTTTTAAAAAATTTCTCATTTTTGTTCTTACAAGAGGGTGGACAATTGAGGATATTTTTTTCAAATTTTTACTATTGTCATTAATGGTTGCAATTAGTTCTTTTTTTTTAACTGGAAAAGATTTTATAAATAGAGGAAATTTGTTGTTTAATTTTTTAAAACATTCTCTGTTAGTTTTATAAATTGAGTTGACCTCTCTATCGGCATTAAAAACAGGCGTGTTAAAAAGTTTGGCTACAAAAGATTTGCCTGAACCTATGCTTCCCATAACTCCTATTCTAATCATAAATAATTAAATACATCTTCCACCATCAACTTCCAAAACTGCACCTGTTATCATACTCGCTTCATCAGAACATAAAAAACACGCAGCATTTCCCATGTCTTGTGGACTAGAAAA
This sequence comes from uncultured Pelagibacteraceae bacterium, assembly GCA_902596975.1. Classification (GTDB taxonomy): domain Bacteria; phylum Pseudomonadota; class Alphaproteobacteria; order Pelagibacterales; family Pelagibacteraceae; genus Pelagibacter. The sequence continues at coordinate 1,528 of CACJWS010000019.1, forward strand.
TCTTCCTATTGGAATGGTTGATAAAAAAGCTTGTTTTTTTTTAGGTGTATTACCACCCATAAAAGATTTTAATAACGGTGTTTTTCCTGCAACTGGGGCTAGAGCATTTACTCTTACCTTAAATGGAGCCAATTCAATTGCCATTGCTTTTGTTGCTGTAATCATCCAACCTTTACTTGCGTTATACCAATTCAATTTCGGTCTTGGAGATAATCCAGCAGTTGATGCAATATTTAAAATTACTCCATTTTTCTTTTTTTTCATTTTTGGGACAAAATATTTTCCACAATAATAAACTGATTTTGCATTAACATTAAATACTTTATCAAATTCTGTTTCAGTTACCATTTCCATTGTTTTTGGCTTGTGGGTTACACCAGCATTATTTATGAATATATCGATAGATTTATAGTTTTTATAAGCATATTTTTGTAAAGCATTAAAATCTGTAGACTTTGATACATCAGCAACAAAATAATCTTGTGATAAACTTTTAGAAACTTTTTTTAATAATCTAGAATTAATATCGACCAGTATTAATCTGGCACCTTCATCTGTAAACTTCTTAGCTATGCCTTTACCAAAACCAGAAGCTGAGCCTGTTATTATTACGATTTTATTATTGAGTCTCACTAATTCTAACTTTCCAAATATTTTATTACTTCTTTGTTAATTTCTGGTTCAATATTATGCCATATACTAAATGCTTTTTGCGCTTGAAATAAGAACATACTTAGACCATTCTGGATTATATTTCCTGATTTGTTTCCAGCTTCTGAAAAATCAGTATTAAATGGATTGTAAATAACATCGAAAAATAGTTTGTTATTCCCGGATATTGAAAAATCAATTCCAAATTTATCATTTTCCTTTAATCCTAAGCTAGTAGCATTAATAATCATATCAAAGTCAGGAAGTGCTCCCCAATCTATAACCTCTATCCCTTCAAATAAATTTTTTAACATTTGTGCTTTGTCTTTAGTTCTATTGCTCAAATAAATTTGCTGAGCGTTCATTCTTTTTAAAGCATAAATGATTGAGGGAACAACACCTCCTGCTCCTAATATGACTATTTTTTTATCACTAACATCGTAATCCAATTTTTTTATACTAAGCTCAAATCCATCTATATCAGTATTGTAACCAGTAAGATTTCCATTATTAAGGCAAACTGTATTTACAGATTGCGTCCTTAAAGCATGACCGTTTAGTACATCCAAATGTGGTATAATTTTTTTTTTAAAGGGCACTGTTATATTAAGACCATCTAATTGACCGTTCTTGATACTATTACACAATTCTTTCAAATCATCATCGTATGCCAGTAATTTTCCATAAATTGCATCTATATTATTTAAATTTAACCAGTAATTTTGAATTTTAGGAGACAATGAATGCTCAATAGGATTCCCAACAACCAAATATTTTTTCACTACAAACTCTCAATATATTTTTTAATTTTATCAACAGGAAGGCCCATTATGGTATTTTCGTCTCCTTCGATTTTAGAAAATAGATTTCTTCCTTCTCCTTCAATTTGATAGACATTATAAGCATATAGAGCCTGGTCTGTTATTTTAGTTAAATATTCTTTCAAATCTTTGTCGGTAAACTCCTTCATTGTTAAACTTGCTTTATCTGTGTAATTCCATACCATTGATCCATTTTTTGATATGCACGCAGAGCTTATTAAATTATGCATTTTTCCATTTAATTTTTTCAAAATATTAAAAGCTTGTTCTCTACTTTCAGGTTTAGAGATTAATTCGCCATTTAAGTCTATAACACTATCAGCGCCCAAAACCAACTGATCGTATAATTTTTGGCTAACTTTGTTTGCTTTTAATTCAGCTAAATTTTTTGAGATGATTTCTGGAGTTGCACCTTCATTCAATAAACTTTGTTTTACTGGTTCTTCATCAACATTAGAGTGTTCAACTTTACATTTAATTTTAAACTTTGATAGAATTTCATATCTCACTTTGCTTTTTGAGGCTAAAACCAATTTATGCATTTTTATTTTTTATTTCATATATTTTTATTATTGAAGCAGCAGTCTCCTCGACAGATTTTCTTGTTACATCTATTGTGGGCCATTTATTCACTTTAAAAATTTTTCTTGATTTCTCTACTTCAATCTTTATTTTTTCTAAGTCCGTGTAATCAGACGCTTCACTTTCTTTAATAGAATTTAACCTATTTCGTCGAATATCAAACAATCTTTCTGCTTCTGTTACTAAACCAACTACGCACAATTTTTTTGATTCAATTATGTTTTTTGGAATTTCCATTTCATTTACTAAAGGTATATTAGCAGTTTTTAAACCTTTATTTGCTAAATAAATAGATGTTGGTGTTTTGCTCGTTCTACTAACACCAATTAATATAATGTCAGACTCTAGTATATTGTCTGCTTGGTTACCGTCATCATGATTCATTGTAAATTGAATTGCTTCAATTCTTTTATAATATTCCTCATCTAATACGTGCTGCCCACTAGGTTTGTGAGTGGCTTTTTGATTTAAAATTTTTGAAAAGTTTAAAATTAGATCACCCAAAACTCCAAAACAGGGAATATTAATTTTATTTGCCTCTTCTGCCAAGAACTTTGCAAGTTTACTATTAACTACAGTGTATAATATAATGGGGCTATCTTGAATCTTTGCTTTTTTAAGAATGGTTGATATTTGACTTTCCGTTCTTGTAAAGGAAAATTGGTTAAGTTCATAATTGAAATTGTTAAATTGTGCTTTTAGAGCCATGAAAATTCTATCTAATGTCTCACCAGTAGAGTCCGAAATTAGGAATATTTGATGTGTATTTTTCATGTATAAATTGTTTATAAATTAATTTTAATTTAAAAAATAATTCTCATCTGATAAAATTCAAATAAAAGCAATTTTTGTGCTCATTTAATTAACATATAAAATTAATGTGAATATCTTATTAACAATTTTAAAGTTTTATAAAATAATTAAATAGGCTTGAATTTATAAGGTTTTTTAGATGATAAAATGTATAAAAAGTTAACAAAATGTTGAAATTGAGTAATTTACGTAATTAACAATACATACTAATAATAAATACTAAATATAATTATCTTAATATAGATGACACCAATAAAAGAATGTTTGCTAAATAAAAGTACTAAAACCAATCCAATTTGGTTGATGAGGCAGGCTGGAAGATATTTACCAGAATTTAGAGAAATAAGGAAATCAAATCCAGATTTTATCAAATTATGTTTAAATCATACTTTGGCTGAAGAAATAACATTACAGCCAATAAAAAGATTTGGGTTTGATGCTGCCATAATATTTTCAGATATATTAATGATACCTTATGGAATGGGTCAAACTGTTGAATTCAAAAAAAATTTCGGTCCTAATCTAGGAAGCCTAGACTTAGATAAACTCCAGATCGTAACCGAAGATAACTTTATAAAAAAATTATCACCAGTATACAAATTGTTATCCAATCTTAATAATAGTAAAGATCTTGAAAACAAAGACCTAATAGGTTTTGTTGGAGCCCCATGGACATTGCTAGTATATATGATAAATAAAGTTTCACCTAAAAAAGGATTGACAGAAGCTTTTTTCAAAGATGAAATTTTAATCAACGAAATTTTAAATTTTTTAGATAAATTTATAAAAATTCACATAGAAAACCAAATAAAAGCAGGCGCTACAATAATTCAAATTTTTGATAGTTGGGCTGGCTTAATACAAAATGATTTCGATAAATTTTTATATAGTCCAACATTATCTCTAGTAAACCATGTAAAAAATTTAGGTGTACCCGTTATATGTTTTCCAAGAGGTATTTCTGATTATGTTAAATTCAGCAAAATTGTTAAGCCTAGCATGATTAACATAGATTATGATGTAGATCCTAAAGATTTAATAAAATATTTAGACATACCAATACAAGGCGGATTAAATCCAGAAGCTCTTCTGTCGAATAAAGAAAGTTTAAGAAAAGAAATTAAAAGATATTTAGACATATTTAAAGATCATCCTTATGTATTTAATTTAGGGCATGGAATTTTACCAGATACGCGTGTTGATATGGTCTACGAACTAGTAAATATAGTGAGAAATTACAAATGAACGAACAACATCCAACTATAAAATTTGGAAAAACTGGAGTTTTATTGATTAACTTGGGAACTCCCGATTCTACAAATTGGTTTGACATAAGAAAATACTTGAAGGAATTTTTGTCCGATAGAAGAGTAATTGAAGTCAACCCGATTATTTGGCAAATAATTCTTAATCTTTTTATTCTCACTTTTAGACCCTCGAAAACAGCTAAAGCATATAAAGAAATTTGGATGAAGAGTGAAAATATGTCTCCACTGCTTTATTACACAATGAAACAAATGGAGAAGACTTCTAGCTATTTCAAAGATGAAAATTTAATTATAGATTTTGCAATGAGATATGGAAACCCAAGTATTAAAAGCAAAATAAAAAAATTACATTCAGAAGGATGTGAAAATTTAGTAATTTTACCCTTATACCCTCAATATGCTGCAGCCACAACAGCTACAGTTTGTGATGAAGTATACAGGACACTTATGAACATGAGATGGCAGCCATCTTTACAGATAATACCACACTATGAGTCTAATCCATTATATATAGATGCATTAGTAAAATCTATAAACAAAAAAATTAGTGAGATTGATTGGAAACCAGATTTAATATTAGCCTCTTATCATGGGATCCCAAAAAAATATTTTGATAAAGGTGATCCTTATCATTGTTATTGTCATAAAACGACAAGACTCATTAATGAAAAGTTAAACTCTTTTGAAATTAAAACAACTTTTCAGTCGAGGTTTGGACCGCAAGAATGGTTGCAACCCTACACCGATAAAACTTTAGAAAAGCTTCCAAAAGATGGGAAAAAAAATGTTCTAGCTATATGCCCTGGCTTTTCTTCTGATTGCGTTGAAACATTAGAAGAAATACTTATACAAGGTAAAGAAAGCTTCATGGAGTCTGGTGGAGAAAATTTTGACATGGTTCCTTGCTTAAATGATAGCGATGATCATATACTTTTATTAAAAAATTTGATTGAAAAAAATATATATTAATGAATTCATACTTATTATTTAAATCACTACATTTAATTTCTGTTATATCTTGGATGGCTGGACTTCTATATTTGCCTAGAATTTTTGTTTATCATGCCGAAAATAGTTCGGAAAAAAAAACCTCAGAAATATTTAAAACAATGGAAAGAAAATTATTTTTTTACATTATGACTCCAGCAATGATCTTGTCTTGGATTTTTGGTGTCATATTAATTCACAGTATTGGATTTCAAGAAATAGGGCAAACTTGGATGATATTAAAGATAATCTTTGTTATTATATTGACACTTTATCATTTTTATCTTGGTAAAATTCTTGCCCAATTTAAAATAGATCAAAATGTATATAGTCACAAATTTTATAGATTTATTAATGAAATACCGACTTTGTTGCTTATTTTGATTGTTTTTGTTGTTGTTTTTAAGCCTTTATAGGGTTGAAATCTTTTAAACACATAACTATATTAATAATATCTAATTAAAATCTCCCACTATGAATATACAAGAATTAAAAGAAAAAAGTTCAGAACAGCTAATTAATGAAGCTGAAAATTTAGGAATTGAAAATGCTAGTACACTTAGAAGACAAGAAATCTATTTTGCTATTTTAAAAAAACTTGCAGAAAAAGGAGAAGAAATCACTGGAGGTGGTGTTCTTCAATTACTTCAAGATGGGTTTGGTTTCTTAAGAGCGATTGAGTCCAATTACTTACCAGGAGCTGATGATATATATGTGAGCCCAAATCAAATTAGACGCTTTGGACTAAGAACTGGTGATACAGTCGAGGGACCAATTAGAGCGCCAAAAGAAGGGGAAAGATATTTTGCTTTACTGCAGGTTAGTAAAATTAACTTTGAAGAAACTGAAAAATTTAAACATAAAATTGCTTTTGATAACTTAACGCCACTCTACCCAAACAAACAGCTAGTAATGGAGGTTGAAGCTGTGAAGGTAGAGAAAAAGGTAGACCTCACACCAAGATTGATTGATTTAGTTAGCCCGATTGGAAAAGGACAAAGATCACTAATCATTTCACCACCCAAAGCTGGGAAAACAATGATTTTGCAAAGCATTGCAAATTCAATAACCGCAAATCATCCAGAGTGTTACTTGATGGTCTTATTAATCGATGAAAGACCAGAAGAAGTAACAGATATGCAAAGAACTGTTAAAGGAGAAGTTATAAGCTCAACATTTGATGAGCCCGCACAAAGACACGTTGCAGTCGCTGAAATGGTTATAGAAAAAGCCAAACGATTAACGGAACATAAAAAAGACGTAGTAATACTTTTAGATTCAATAACAAGATTGGGTAGAGCTTACAACGCAGTCGTACCAAGTTCAGGAAAAGTATTGACTGGTGGAGTTGATGCAAACGCATTGCAAAGACCAAAACGATTTTTCGGTGCAGCTAGAAATATTGAAGAGGGCGGCTCATTAACTATTATAGCTACAGCCCTTATAGATACGGGGAGTAGAATGGATGAAGTAATATTTGAAGAATTTAAAGGAACAGGTAATAGCGAGACCATATTAGATAGAAAAATTTCAGAAAAAAGAATATTCCCAGCTATAGACATAACTAAATCTGGAACTAGAAGAGAAGAATTAATTTTTGAGAAAAATGATCTTCAAAAAATGAATGTTCTAAGAAGAATTATTGCTCCTATGGGATCTATGGATGCAATTGAATTTATTAATTCAAAATTGAAGGAAACAAAAAATAATTCTGATTTTTTTAATTCTATGAATAAGCCTTCTTAAAATTAAATATAGCCAAGCTCCTTCATTTCTTCACCAAATAATTCTTCAATAGATTTAATCGTCTCCTTTTTCAGTAGCTTTTTATAATCATTATTTCTACCTAGATTGAAAAATGCTTTGGTTTTTCCATCATCTGATGATGAAATAGCTTCTTCAAAACCTTCTTTTTCTTCTCTTTTCTTTAATAAATCAAAATGTGTTGTCTTGATAGATTTCTTTAGCTTTTTTACATCAATCTCATCAGTTTTTCTCATTATTTCATTTGTAAACTTTATAATTTTTAAGAAAGTATTTTCTATATCGTTTTCTAAGTCTTCATATTTTATGAGAATTTTATTTAAATTTTTTGTTATTTTCCAAGATCTATAGTTTTTGTCCCAAGAACTTATAAATGAATAAGTGGCGTAATTATCTTTATCATTACGATCTCTTAGGTTTCTGTTAACATTACTAATCATTTTAAATGCTTCTTCTTCGTTAATTGAAAAATGGTTCATCAATGATGTAATCACATTTCTTGGATCTCTTACTATATTTATCGCTCCTAATGAATAATCTGGAGATGTGAAATTATTACCTTGGTATGCACCATAAACATTATGCGTTTTTAAAAAATAAACTTTTTTTGTTTCCTTAATTTTTCTTTGAACAGGTATCCAACTTGCTGATGCCTCCTCAACAGTATTAATTTTATTAGGAAAAAAATATGGACTTGGAAATTGTCTAATATTTTTTAAGAGATCGAAGTTAAATTCTCCATCTTCAGAAAAGTAATATGCTGATAGCAGTGATCTAACCCAAGTGTTTCCACATTTTGGGTAAGATGCAATCCAAATTATCATAGAAAAATTTATATATTTAAATTCAATACTAGCTATAATTAATTTAATGACAATATATGCTCTATCCTCAGGCTCAGGTATTGCTGGAATTTCTGTGATAAGAGTTTCTGGCTCTAAAACAAAGGATGTTATTATTAATTTAACTCAACAAGAAGAACTAGAGCCAAGAGTAGCAACATTAAGAAAATTCAATAAAATCAACAATAATGAGCTTATAGATGAAGGAATATTAATATGGTTTCCTGGTCCAAACAGCTACACAGGTGAGGATATGGCTGAATTTCATGTTCATGGTAGTAAAGCGGTTGTAGATTCTATTCAAGCAGAAATCTCAAAAATAGATGGTTGTAGATTAGCAGATCCAGGTGAATTTACTAAGATAGCTTTCCAAAACGGTAAAATAAATCTTTTACAAGCCGAGAGTATATCTGACTTAATTTCATCTGAAACAGAGATTCAAAGACAGCAAGCTATCAAAATTATGTCTGGCAAAAGTTCAGATAAATTTAATTCTTTAAGATCAAGATTAATAAAAATATTATCCAATGTTGAAGCAAAAATTGATTTTCCAGAAGATGATTTACCTAATGATATTTTAGAAAACATTCATATTGAAACGGATAACATTAAAAATGAAATAGAAAAAATATTAAATGACCAACGAGTAGGTGAAAGAATTAGGGAGGGTTTTAAAATTGCAATTGTTGGCCCTACTAATGCTGGCAAATCTTCACTTTTAAATTATTTATCAAGAAGGGATATTGCAATAGTCTCAGAAATTGCTGGGACAACTAGAGACGTAATTGAGGCTCATTTAAATTTAGATGGCTTCCCGGTTATAGTATCTGATACTGCTGGAATAAGAGTATCAAAAGATGAAATAGAAAAAAAAGGAATTAAATTAGCATTAGAGAAAGCCGAAAATGCTGATTTAAATATAATTGTTATAGAGCCTAAAAGTATTGATTTTACTGACTTTTTAAACCAATCCATGATTAACAAGGCAATTTTGGTTGTAAATAAATCAGATTTAGTTTTTAACGAAATTAATGAAGAGATCAAAAAATATAATCCAATTTTTATATCAGTAAAGGAAGAAAAAAATTTAGATAAACTCATTGACCTGATTAAAGAAAGTTTGAAAAAAAAATTTATCTCATCTGATGATATTTACATAACAAGAGAAAGACATAGATCAAATCTTAAAAATTGTGTTGAACATTTAAAAAATTTCCAAGAAAAAAAATCCCTGCAAGACTTTGATAAGGGAGCAGAAGATTTAAGACTGGCAACAAGATACCTCGGTATGATAGTTGGTAAAGTTGATGTTGAAGAGGTCTTAGGATCAATTTTCAATGATTTTTGCATAGGTAAATAATTGTTGGTAATGCTTACTTTTTTAACAATTTTGAGTGTTTTCTTGTAAATTTTAAGATCAATAATAAATTACATCTATGAAAAATGAACTATTCTATGATGTGGTTGTTGTGGGTGGAGGTCACGCTGGATGTGAGGCCGCAGCAGCGTCAGCAAGATTAGGAGTTAATACCGCACTATTTACTCATAGTTTTGATACAATTGGAGAGATGTCATGTAATCCTGCCATTGGAGGATTGGGTAAAGGACATTTGGTAAGAGAAATAGATGCCCTAGACGGTGTGATGGGTGAAGTAGCTGACAAATCTGGTATTCAATTTAGATTACTGAATAGAAGTAGAGGCCCAGCTGTTAGAGGACCTAGAACTCAAAGTGATAGATCGTTATATAAGAAATTTATGCAAGAAAAACTTGTAAACTATTGTAATTTATACATTTTTTCAGATCCTGTAATTAGATTTATTTTTAAAAATAATGATATAAAGGGATTTATAACACAATCTGGTAGAGAAATAAAATCATCTAAGATAATTCTAACAACTGGAACATTTTTGAATGGTTTAATACATATAGGTGAAGATAAAACTCCAGCTGGTCGATATAATGAAAAACCCTCAACAGGTTTAAGTGAGCAATTAAAAAAATATGAATTTAAGATAGGAAGATTGAAAACTGGGACACCTCCAAGGCTTGATGCACGAACAATAAATTTTGAAAACTTAGAAGAGCAACAAGCAGATAATGATCCATATTTTTTTTCATTTCTTACAAAAAAGAATTTCAACAAACAAATTTCATGTCGAATGACATATACTAATGAAGCGGTTCATAAAATTATTTCAAAAAATTTGAAAAGAAGTGCAATGTACTCAGGAAGCATAAAGGGTGTAGGCCCACGTTATTGTCCATCAATTGAAGATAAAATAAATAAATTTGCAGATAAGCAAAGACACCAAATTTTTTTAGAGCCTGAGGGATTGAATGATCACACAATTTACCCAAATGGGATTTCTACTTCGTTGCCCGCAGATATCCAGCATGAAATATGTAGTAAAATCAATGGTTTAGAGAATGTAAAAATATTAAGGCCTGGATATGCTATTGAATACGATTTTGTAGATCCAAGGGAACTTTTTATAACTTTAGAAACAAAAAAAATTAAGAATCTATTCTTAGCTGGACAAATTAATGGGACAACTGGTTATGAAGAGGCTGCAGCTCAAGGTTTGATTGCTGGAGCAAATGCAGCTCTTGCTGTAAAAGGAAGAGAGCCTTTTATCTTAGATAGGTCAGAAGCATACATAGGCGTTATGATAGATGATCTTGTAACCAAAGGTGTTGCAGAACCCTATAGAATGTTCACATCTAGAGCAGAATACAGACTTTCTCTAAGGTCAGACAATGCAGATATTCGATTAACTGAGAAAGGAATAAAAAAGGGACTGGTTTTAGACGAAAGAATGAAAAAGTTTCGAGATAAAAACAATGAATTAATCAAAATTCAGACTAAAATGGAAAAATTAACGATTACACCGTCAAAAATTGCAAAATTTGGAGTTAATATTGCAAAAGATGGTATAAGTCGTACAGCTCATCAGATATTAGGTCAGAAATCTGTAAATATGAAAAAAATAAGAGAAATATGGCCAGAAATAAAATATATTTCACGTGAAATTGACGAACAACTAGAAATCAGTTCTCATTATAAAGGTTATTTAAAAAAACAAAAAGCTGATATATTGGCTTTTAAAAGGGATGAGAACCTAATTATACCTGAAAATATCGATTACGACGGGTTTTCTGGCCTTTCAAATGAGGTTAAATCAAAATTCAAAAAAATTAAGCCAAAAACAATGGGTCAAGCGCTAAGAATCGATGGAATTACACCAGCTGCGGTTTATATTTTGTTGTCTCACCTCAAAAGAAAGTCTATTAAACATATAGCTTGATTGATTCGAAAATTTTAAAATTAGAAAAATTATCACTTCCAAATGTTTCACGTGAAACCTTGCGAGAGCTTGATGACTATTCAAAAGAGATAATTCAAGGAAATAATACTATAAATTTGATTAGCAAGAGTACTGAAAAGTCAATAAATACAAGACATATAAAGGATAGTGCACAAACCATTGATTTTATTAATAAAAATGACATAAGTATTTGTACTGATATTGGATCTGGAGCTGGCTTACCTGGTATAGTTTTAGGTATTTTGATGAAATCAAAAAAACCAGTATTTAAGGTAATTTTTTATGAAAAGAGTTACCACAAGAGCAAGTTCTTGAAAAAAATGACTAAAAAATTTAATTTAGATTCTGAAATCCATCAGAAAAATATTTTTAACGAAAAAAATTTGAGAACAGATGTAATTATTTCGAGAGCATTTAAACCTTTGCCTATAATATTTCAAATAGCGAAAACAAATTTTAAAAATTTTAAGTATATTATTATTTTTTTAGGCAAAAGCGGAAAAAAAATTTTAAACCATGCTCGCAAGTTTTGGAAATTTGATTGTGAAGAAAAGAAAAGTTCAACAAATGCCGACTCTTTTATTGTTAAAATTTCAAATTTAAAAAAAAAAAATGTATAAAAAAATAATTTCAGTCATTAATCAAAAAGGTGGAGTGGGAAAGACAACTACTGTCATCAATTTAGCTGCTGGATTATCAATGAAAGGTAAAAAAGTCCTCGTGATAGATCTTGACCCTCAAGGTAATGCAACAACTGGCCTTGGATTGTCAAACAACATAGCCTCAGAGGCCACCATCTATAATGTCTTAAACGGAAAAAAGAAAATTTATGAGGTAATCCAATCAACAAACTTTGAAAATCTTAATTTAGTAACATCAAACGTTGACTTGTCTGGTCTTGAAGTTGAAACTGCTGACGATAGTCGAAGAGCCTTTAAATTAAAGGACGAATTAAGTGCTATTTTAAATGATTCTAGAGCACCTTATGATTATATACTAATTGATTGCCCTCCTTCTTTAAGTCTTCTTACAATTATGGCTTTAGTTGCCTCTGATGCTCTAGTCGTACCACTTCAGACAGAATTTTTTGCATTGGAGGGTCTTTCTCAGCTAATGAAAACAATTGATAGGATTAAATCTAAATTAAACCCTGATCTGGAAATTAGAGGCATCCTCCTTACAATGTTTGACAAAAGAAATAAGTTATCAGGACAGGTGGAAACAGAAGCAAGAAATTATTTTAAAGATAAAGTTTATTTAACTGCTGTTCCTAGAAATGTAAGATTATCTGAAGCACCATCCCACGGTATCCCAGTTCTTTTATACGATAAGATTTGCCCTGGTAGTAGAGCATATTTTAAATTTACAGAGGAATTTTTAGAACAAGATAAAAAAGTGGAGACTGCAGCATGATAAATCCTTTTAAAAGCAAGAAGGGTTTAGGTAGAGGCCTATCCTCACTGATAGGTGATGTTGAGGTAAAAACTACAAATGATAAAATTTCTATTAGTTCAATCATCCCAAATAAAAATCAACCAAGAAAAAAGTTTGAAAAAGATTCTTTAGATGAATTATCAAAATCAATTAAGGAGAGAGGAATAATTCAACCATTAATAGTTAGACATTCGGATGATCATGATAGCAAGTATGAGCTTATTGCAGGCGAAAGAAGATGGCAAGCAGCTCAATCTGCTGGTCTTCATGAAGTACCAGTAGTAATAATTCAGGCTGACAATTTAAAATCATTGGAACTTGCAATCGTTGAAAATGTCCAAAGAAAAGATCTAAATCCTATTGAAGAGGCTGAAAGTTATAAAAATTTAATAGAAAATTTTGGATATGATCAAGAAAAAGTATCACAATTTATTGGCAAAAGTAGATCTCATATTTCAAACTCATTACGCTTATTAAACTTACCTATAAAATTAGTTGATATGATTAGAAATGAAAAAATTTCACAAGGACATGCTAAAATCTTAATTGGTTTAGAGAATTCCTTATTAATAGCAGAGAAGATTATTAAAAAAAAATTATCAGTAAGGCAAACTGAAAACCTTGTTAGAATGTTAAAAAATGGTTTCAAAAAGAAAATTAAACTAAAAGACTCAAATATTATTGCAACAGAAAAAGAACTAGCTGATAAGCTCGGTATGAGAGTATTTTTAAATACCAAAAAACATAGGTCTGGTACTTTGACTTTTGAGTACAAAGGTTTTGATCAACTAGATAGACTGATATCTATTATTAAGAAAAATTATTAACAATTAATTATAAAATCTGAAACTATATTAAAAGTGTTTTTAGAATTGCTTTTAATTAAAGTTTCTACTTCATTAATCTTATAGATATTATTTTTTAAATCTTCTATAGCCCAAGATTTAACTTGTTTTTTTACATTTTCCTTATCTTTCCAAAAAATTGGTGGCTTTGTTTGCATTATAACTTTATCAACGTCATTGATTTCCTCGTTAACCTTAATAATGGATAATAGTCTTTTTGATTTATTTAATATTGTTCTTAAAATTAACATACAATCTTCATCAGTATAATTATTCTCATTAAGAATTTTAGATATATTTTTTTTATTTTTGCATAAATATTGATCAGCTAAATCACTTACTTCAA
>CACJWS010000020.1 GCA_902596975.1 uncultured Pelagibacteraceae bacterium
AGTAATATTTGGAATATAGAATGAGAGAATTAGATCAAAAACTCTTAGACTTTGGAATTACTGAAAGTTTTGATGAAAATGATTACTATGTGTCTAAAAGTAATTATTTTGCAAAAAATATTATAGAGGCCTGGCCTAAATGGGAAAAAAAAATTGTTAACTTAGCCGGAGAAAAATATTCTGGCAAAACACATTTATCAAACATATTTAAAAAAAAAAGTAATGCATTGTATTTATATAGCAAGAATATCGACGATAAGATTTTAAAAAAAATTAAACTTTCAAACAGTATAATAATTGAAGACTTAGATGAAAGTTTTGACGAAAAACTTCTTTATTCTATATTCAATTTAGTTGAACAGGATAATAAATATTTATTAATCTCGTCAAAAAAACCAATAGATACAATCAAATTCACACTCCCAGATTTATTATCAAGATTAAAGAACTGCATTATTGCTATAATTGAACAGCCAGACGATGAGTTGATTTATGCAATAATTTTAAAAAGCTTCTCCGATAGACAAATTAAATTGGATAATAAAATTATAGATTATATTATAAAAAGAATTGCTAGATCATATAGCAAAATGCATGAATTTATATATAAGATTGATGAATTGAGTTTAAAGAAAAAGAAATCTATTAACTTTAAAATAATTAAAGAGATAATAAATTGAGTAAATATAGGACACACACTTGCGGAGAACTAACTTTAAATAACAAAGATCAAACAATAAAGTTATCAGGCTGGATAAATAAAAAAAGAGATCATGGAAATCTATTATTTTTAGATTTAAGAGATCACTATGGACTAACCCAGTGTGTAATTGACGAGGGTAAAAAAATATTCAAAGAAATAGAAAAACTTCCATTAGAAACTGTACTACAAGTTGAAGGAAAAGTTTTAGTTAGAGAAAAAGATACAATTAACAAAAATTTAAATACTGGAGAAATTGAGGTGGGAATTGAAAAATTTAAAATACTTGCAAGAACTAAGGAATTACCACTACCTGTTTTTTCAGATCAAGAGTACTCTGAAGAAATTAGATTAAAATACAGATTCTTAGATTTAAGGAGAAATAAGATTCATAATAATATTATTTTAAGATCCAAAATTATTTCATTTATTAGAACTGAAATGCAAAAATATGGTTTTCTAGAATATCAAACACCTATATTAACTTCATCTAGTCCAGAGGGTGCTAGAGACTTTTTAGTACCAAGCAGACTAAATCCTGGTAAATTTTACGCTTTACCTCAAGCGCCACAACAATTTAAACAATTAATCATGGTATCTGGTTTTGATAAATATTTTCAAATTGCACCGTGTTTTAGAGATGAGGACGCAAGAGCTGACAGAAGTCCTGGAGAATTTTATCAACTTGACTTGGAAATGTCTTTTGTAGAACAAGAGGATGTATTCAAAATAGTTGAGGAGTTATTTGTAAATTTATTCAAAAAATTTTCCTCTAAGAAGTTACTCCATGAAAAATTTCCCAGAATTCCTTTTGATACGGCTATGCTTAAATACGGTTCTGACAAACCAGATTTGAGAAATCCTTTGGAAATAGCTGATATTACTGAAATTTTTAAAAGAGATGATGTTAACTTTGAAATATTTAAAAAATTAGTAAGTAAAGGATCGATAGTTAGAGGAATAGTTACAAAAAATACATCTCAAAAACCAAGAAGTTTTTTTGACGGAATTGATAAATGGGCAAAAGATGAAGGATCATCTGGTCTTGCATATTTTTCTATAGAAAATTCGGAGAAATTGAGCGCTAAAGGACCTGTGGGAAAATTTTTTTCTGAGCAGTCCTTAAAAGAGATAATGACAAAAATGAATGGTGAAGTAGGTGATACAATATTTATGTCTTGCGGAAATAAATCTGAAGTTGAGAAATTATTAAGTAATGCGAGAAATAAAATAGCAAATGAGTTGAATTTAATTGATGAAAATGTTTTCTCATTTTGTTGGGTAGTGGACTATCCAATGTTTGAAATAGATGAAAATACTAAAAAGATCGAATTTAGTCATAATCCATTTTCTATGCCCCAAGGTGATGCCGATAATTTAGATCTTTCAGAACCCCTGAAACTAAAAGCTTTTCAATACGATATTGTGTGTAATGGTATTGAATTATCTTCAGGAGCAATCAGAAACCACAAACCAGATTTAATGTATAGATTATTTGAAATCGCTGGCTACTCAAAAGAAAAAGTGAATGAGAAATTTAGTGGCATGATTAATGCTTTAAGCTATGGGGCACCTCCCCATGGGGGGATTGCCCCAGGTATAGATAGGATTGTTATGTTACTAGCAGAAGAAAAAAATATTAGAGAGGTAACAATGTTTCCAATGAATCAAAATGCCCAAGATTTAATGATGAATTCACCATCTGAAGTAGATGATAATCAACTTAAAGAACTTAATATTTCAAAAAGAAAAAATTAATTATTTTTTTCCTTTAAGGTTTATTCTAATATCTGACAAATCTACCAGTTTCTTTTTATAGTCGTTTCTAACAAAACCTTTGCTTGTAATATCTTTCACAAGTTTAATTAATTGATTCTGATCTTCACTTTCTTGACTTTCGTTTGCGTCGGAAATGCCAGTTATAGATGGTGTGTGAGCTAAATCTTCTCTATTTAAATAAGAAATAGCTAGCTCTCTAAAAATATAATCTAATATTGAACTTGCACTCATAATTCGATCGTTTCCGTAAACTTTGCCAGAAGGTTCAAATTTTGTATCTAAATAAGCATTTACAAATTCATCTAGCGGAACTCCATATTGAAGGCCTAATGATATTGCTATTGCAAAATTATTCATAAGAGCCTTTACTAACTCACCTTCTTTACTGGTATCGATAAAAATTTCTCCTATTTTACCATCCTCATACTCGCCGGTATGCAAATATACTTTGTGATCACCTATCGAAGCTTTTTGGATATAACCTTTTCTTCTATCTGGCATACTAAATCTTTTGCCTATATTATCTTTGATATTTTTTTTAAAACCTTCATCAATTGGTTTGGATTTAGGGCTATTTTTGATTTCTTTACCACTAATTGACTGCGAAACCATTTCAACTTTACTGCTTTTAGTATCTTGAAGGTT
Organism: uncultured Pelagibacteraceae bacterium; assembly: GCA_902596975.1. GTDB lineage: Bacteria > Pseudomonadota > Alphaproteobacteria > Pelagibacterales > Pelagibacteraceae > Pelagibacter. Next base: position 3,125 of record CACJWS010000020.1, read on the forward strand.
TTTTGTTTTTCTATTATCTAGCTTAACATCAATAATCTCAAATTTCCCATCGTCCTTATTCTCTAAGTTTTTAAGATTTTCTTCATTTATGTTATCTAAATAATGAGATACTTTAAAACTGCACGTATAATATGTTTCTACTAAATATTTCGCCATTGTAATCCTATTTGTAAATTGAATCTTGATAAGAATTATGTATATACATTTTTCAATTATAGTCTAATTGTAATTTTACAATTATAAATTGAAAATAATTTTTAAAATGATTAAAGAAATTTTTACTTGGTGGAATAAACAAACATTTGGCACAAGAATAAATACAATTTTTTTTGGAAAATTAGTTGGCGAAGATACCTCAGGCAACAAATATTATGAAAGCAAATCGGGAAAAAGATGGGTTATTTACAATGGAGAGGTCGAAGCATCAAAAATACCTACTGAATGGTATTCGTGGATACATCGTACAGGAAATAAAATAGAAAATAGTCATGAATTTGACAAATATAAATGGCAGAAAGAGCATATGCCAAATCAAACAGGAACTGAAAATTCTTATCATCCAAATAAAAATAAAATTAAAAATGCAACAAATAAAAAATACACTTCTTGGAAAAGCTAAGGCGTATATACTTATTTTATTTTTTTATCATTTGTTAACAATTAATTCTTCTAGTGAAAATCAAAAAAAAACTGAAAATTTTGCAGTTTTAACAGTATTGGATAAAATAAATTCTCAAAGTGATATTGTTGAAATTGAAATTGGTAAAGAATATATATTTAAAAATCTTTCTATAAATATTCTTAAATGTAATAATTCCAAATTTGATGATGATCCAGAAGTTACAGCGTATATGCAAGTAAAGGATATAGTTAATATAGATGAGAATAAAGTATACATCTTCAACGATTGGACATTTGCCTCATCTCCATCTATTAGACCTTTTGATCATCCTGTTTACGATATATGGTTAAAAAAATGTTACTCTTAAAGTAATTTTTCTTTATCAAGCCAACTCACATTAAAATCTGAGTTTAAAAATTTTTTATGATTTAAAAGTATTTTATGTAAATCTATTGTTGTTTTGATACCCTCAATAACAAATTCATCTAATGATCTTCGCATTCTTTGAATTGCTTCAGTTCTATTTCTTCCATGACATATTACTTTACAAATCATGCTGTCATAATATGGAGTAACCTTATATCCTTGAAATATTGCTCCATCTACTCTTGTTCTAAAACCTGATGGTTGATGACACATGGTAATTTCTCCTGGTGAAGGTTGAAAATTTTTACTAACATCTTCAGCATTTATTCTACATTCAATCGCGTGACCTCTTGGCTTAATATCTTCCTGTTTTAAAGCAGTATTACCGTCGTACGCTATCCAGATCTGTTCTTTTATTAAATCTATTCCTGTTACTACTTCTGTTACAGGATGTTCAACTTGTATTCTTGTATTCATTTCCAAAAAATAAAATTTTCCATCCTCAAAAATAAATTCTACAGTCCCGGCTCCTTCATATCCAATTTGGGTTACCATTTTTACTGTCTTATTAAAAAGATCTTTCCTTATTTGATCATTCAATAAAGGACTGGGTGTTTCTTCAATTAATTTCTGATGTCTTCTTTGAATAGAGCAATCTCTTTCATGAAGATGTATGGTTCTATTTTTTCCAGATAATACTTGAACTTCTATATGTCTTGGATTTTGAAAAAATTTCTCAATGTATACTTCATCATTTCCGAAAAATTTTTTTGCTTCAGTTTTTGCAGTCAAAAATAAACTTTCAAATTCTTCTTCTTTTGTAACGACTTTCATACCTTTTCCACCACCGCCACCAGCTGCCTTTATCAAAACTGGATATCCAATTTGTTTAGATATTTTTTTTGCTTCATCAAAATCAGATACTCCTCCATCAGAACCTTCAATTACTGGAAGACCATATTTTTTTGCAATTTTTTTTGCTTCAATCTTGTCACCCATCATTTTAATCAATGAAGATGATGGGCCAATAAATTTAATTTTATTTTGTTCAAGGATTTTTGCAAATTCATAATTTTCAGATAAAAAACCATATCCGGGATGAACAGCTTCAGAATTTGTCAATTCAATAGCCGACATAATAGCCGGAATATTCAAATAGCTGTTTGACGCTTGATGAGGTCCAACACAAATACTTTCATCAGCTAATCTTACATGCATACTGTCTCTATCTACATCAGAATGAATAGCGACTGTTTGTATACCCCATTCTTTGCAGGCTCTAATAACTCTAACAGCTATCTCACCTCTATTAGCAACTAGAATTTTTTTGAACATTATTATTCAATTATTGCTATGGTGTGTCCATATTCAACAGGCTGACCATCTTCAACACAAATTTTTTTTACAGTCCCAGCTATAGGAGACGGAACATGATTCATTGTTTTCATAGCTTCAACAATCATTATTGTGTCACCTTTATTTATTTTTTTACCGACTTCTACAAACTTTTTTCCACCTGGCTCAGGAGCCAAATAAGCTGTTCCAATAATAGGTGATGGAACTTCAGTTCCAATAATATTATCTAGTTTAGCATTTTCTGTTTTTAATTCTGATTTTATTTCTTTGACTTTACTTATATTTGATCCGGTTGATTTTGATACTTTTACTTTTATATCTTTTTCTGTATATTCTATCTCAGTAAGATCAAATTCATTTAAATATTCAGTGAGTTCTTTAATTATATTTTTATTTATTTTCATTCAACATTTCATGCATAGAATTTATGGCCAAAATATATCCATTTATTCCTAATCCACAAATTATTCCTGTGACTACTCCACTTATTATAGATTTATGACGAAATTCCTCTCTTTTATATATATTAGATATGTGAAGCTCAATTATTTTGCCATTAAATACATCTAGAGCATCTCTTATAGAAACTGATGTGTGACTATATCCACCAGCATTAATAATAATCCCATTATATTCTTTTCTCGCACTTTGTATAATATTAACAATTTCTCCTTCAATATTTGATTGTTTTATTTCAAGAGTTAAATTTAGTTCTGTCGATTTTTTTTTGCAAATATCTTCTAAGTATTTGTAATCTTTGCTACCATATTGTGATTGTTCTCTTTCACCTATTAGATTAAGATTAGGACCATTGATTATTAATATTTTACTCACGTTGTCTTTATAATCTATGAAAAATAAAAATAAAATAAAAATAACAGTAAATGGCAAACAAATTCAAGTTATTCCTAATTTATCACTAAAGAATTTGATAACAAAATTGAAAATTCCACTTAATAAAATTGCTATAGAATTAAATAAAAAAATAATTGATAAAAAAAGAATTTCAAAAATTAATTTACAAAAAGACGATAAAATAGAAATAGTTCACTTTATTGGAGGCGGTTAATGGTTGAAAGAAAATTAAAGATAGCTAATAAAAACTTTAAATCACGTTTAATAGTAGGAACTGGAAAATATAAAAGCTTTAGAGAATGTGCTAATGCAATTAAAGCTTCAGGAGCAGATATTGTAACTGTTGCAGTTAGAAGAGTAAATATATCAGATAAAAATAAAGCAAGACTTATGGATTATATAAATCCAAAAAAAATAACTTATTTACCAAATACCGCGGGATGTTTTAATGCTGAAGATGCAATAAGAACTTTAAGATTAGCCAGAGAAATAGGTGGATGGAAATTAGTAAAATTAGAAGTTTTAGGTGATAAAAAAAATCTTTTCCCAGAAATGATAGAGACATTGAGATCTACAGAATTATTAACTAAAGAAGGTTTTAAAGTAATGGTGTATTGTAACGATGATCCTTTAATGGCAAAAAGATTGGAAAATGCTGGCGCTGTTGCAATCATGCCTCTTGCAGCTCCTATTGGCTCGGGACTAGGAATACAAAACAGAGTTAATATTAAAATTATTAGAAGTCAAACCAAATTACCTTTAATCATAGATGCTGGAATAGGCCAAGCTTCAGATGCCAGTATAGCTATGGAATTAGGTTGCGACGGCGTTTTAATTAACACAGCAATAGCAAAGGCAAAAAACCCAATACAAATGGCTGAAGCAATGAAACTTGCAGTTCTTTCTGGAAGAAAATCTTTTTTATCAGGAAGAATTAATCCAAATTTATTTGGTTCGGCATCAACAACTAATAAAGGTATTATTTAGTTTTTTTTTTGTAAAATTTTTTTCTAAACTTTCTTTTTTTAAAAATTTTTCTACTCTTATTTTTAATAAGATCATCCTCCTTTTTATTTTCAATTTTTATAGCCTCAAGTTTCTCAACTTTTTCAATTTTATCTAAAACTTTTTTTGTTTTTGATTTAAATTCAATTATATAATCTTCTAAATTTAGATCGTTATTAGTATTTAAATTAATCTTTGCTTTATGTTTTTTTTCAAAATATTTTACCACATCTTCATAATGATCAGTAATATGTTTCTCGATTTTGTAATTAACAGTTAAATCTACCAGCTTGGCTTTATATTCTAATGACCTGATTTCAATTAGTTTAAGAATTTTTAATACAAATGTTTCATCAGTCAATTTCATTTGCCATTTAACATTACTTTCTCTCAATCTTTGTCTAGACATTTCGAGAAGTCCAAAATTACTTATTCTACCAATTTGAATTCTAGCTCTATCATTTCTGCATTTCTCTTTTAATTTTCTCTCAACTTGTCTTCTGTTATTGAAATTAAGCATATCTATGAAATCAATAATAATTAATCCTGATAAATCTCTAATTTTTATTTGTCTTGCAATTTCTTCAGCTGCTTCGATATTTGTATCAAAAGCTGTACTTTCTACATTTTTTTGTTTTATGGATTTTCCTGAATTTACATCAATAGAGACTAATGCTTCAGTAGGGTTTATTACTAAATATCCACCTGATGTCAGTTTTACTTCTGTCTCAAAAATTTCGAATAATTTTTTTTCAATATTCTCTTTGTAGAATAATGGTATTTTATCTCTATATTTTCTAACTTTTTTTAATTGATTAGGCATCATGAATTTTAAATAATTTTTTGTTTTCTGATATCCCTCATTACCCTCAACAAAAATATTTTGAGTATCATCATCATACATATCTCTAATACATCTTTTTATAATATCACTTTCTTGATGTATAAGAGATGGTGCGATAGAATTTAAAGCATTCTCCTTAATTTGATCCCAAACTTTTATTAGGTTAGTTAAGTCATTTTCTATCTCGTTTTTTGTTTTATTTGATCCTGCAGTTCTTACTATAATTCCCATTTCTTTTGGAATCGTAATTTCATTTAAAATATTTCTAATTTTTTTTCTCTCACCGGGATTGAAAATTTTTCTAGATATACCACCACCTTTTGCAGTGTTTGGCATTAAGACAATGTACTTTCCCGCAATAGATATGAAAGTACTTAAAGCTGCCCCTTTTAAACCACGTTCATCTTTTAGCACTTGCACTAGTATAACTTGATTAGGTTTTATTACTTCTTGAATTTTATATCTTTTTGATGGAAATTTTTTTTCTTTATTTGTTTTTTCTTTTTCATCATCTTCTTTTTTTTCAACTGCATCATTAATCTTTATCTCCTCTTTGCCTTCAAGAATTTTATCTTCTATATTTTCACTTTCTTTTGATAATTCTTCTCTTACTTTCTCTTCTTCTTCTTTAATTTTTTCTAAATCACTTAACGGAAGTTGATAATAATCTGACTGAATATCATTAAATGACAAGAAACCGTGTCTTTCTCTCCCAAAATCAACAAATGCTGCTTGTAACGAAGGTTCTATTCTACTTACTTTACCTAGATAAATGTTATTCTTTATTAAAGTATTATTTATACTTTCATATTCATAGTCTTCGATATGATTGTCATTTTTAAGAACAACTCTAGTTTCATTAGGATGCGATGCATCGATATATAAATTTTTTGACATAATATAAGTGATTTTTTCATAAGTTAATTTTATAAATTCTGTGCCATAACAATAACAAATTCATAAGATAATTAAACTAAAATGCTAAAGATAATTAAAAGATTGGCAATATTTGGACTTTTGTCTTTAATTTTAATTTTAATAGTTATTATATCAGTTCTTTGGACATATTCTAACAAATTACCTGATTACAAATATCTTCAAAATTATAAACCACCTGTCTCAAGCAAGTTGTATTCAGGAGATGGTACATTAGTGAGTGATTTTTCATCTGAAAAAAGAATATTTGTTCCTTATAGCGCTATATCGCAAACTGTTATAAATGCATTTTTATCAGCTGAAGATAAAAACTTTTTTGAACATCCGGGTGTTGATGCAAAAGGAGTAATTAGAGCTATCAAAAATAATATTTTTAATTTAATTTATTCAAAGAGATTAGAGGGCGCATCTACAATAACACAGCAAGTAGCAAAAAACTTTCTTTTGTCTAATGAAGTTAGTATTGACAGAAAAATTAAAGAAGCCATATTGGCATTCAGAATTGAAAGAGTTTTAACAAAAAAAAGAATATTAGAATTATACCTAAATCAAATTTATTTAGGAGAAGGTAGTTACGGCATAGCCTCAGCAAGTTTAAGATATTTTAACAAACCTATTAGTGAACTTGATTATGGTGAGGCTGCACTATTGGCAGCTCTTCCTAAGGCACCAAGTAAATATAATCCATATAAAAATATAAAATTAGCAAAATTTAGAAGAAATTTAGTTTTGAATAATTTACTAGATAATGGTTTCATTAATAAAGCTCAACATAAAAAATTAATTAACTCTAAAATCATATTAAAGAAAAGAAAAAGGATATACTTAGAAGACTCTAGATATTTTGTTGAAGATGTTAGAAAAGATGTAATTGATAAATATGGTTTTGATAAAGTATATAAACAGGGCTTTAATATTAAAACACCTTTAGACTTAGAATTGCAAAAAATAGCAACACAATCACTAAGAAAAGGACTTCAAGAATACGACAAAAGAAAAGGATGGAGAGGTCCGTTATCAAATAAAAAAAAACACAATAATTGGAAAAAGGATCTTTCAATACATAATCTAGAAAATTCTTTAGGATGGGAATTAGCCATTGTTAATAGAATTGATAAATTTGAAACTGTTATTGAAACTCTTGAAGGAAATAATGGCGTAATAAATTTCAAGGATATTGATTGGACGCGCAAAGAATTCAATAAGTTGTTCAAAAAAGGAGATATAATTTATGTAAAAAAAATATCAGAAGGTAATTATAATTTAAAACAACTTCCAAAGGCTAATGGTGCGATTGTCGTGATGGATCCATATAGTGGGAGAGTTTTGGCTTTATCAGGTGGATTTAGTTTCAAAAAAAGTGAATTTAACAGGGCTTCACAAGCCAAACGTCAACCTGGGTCTGCATTTAAGCCTTTCATATATGCATTAGCTTTAGAAAATAATTTTTTACCAACCACACTAGTATTGGATGCCCCCATTGTATTGGATCAAGGAAATAACTTAAAAATGTGGAAACCTGAAAATTATGGTAAAAAATTTTATGGACCATCGACTCTTAGGACAGGGATTGAAAAATCTAGAAATTTGATGACTGTAAGAATAGCACAAGATTTAGGAATAGATAAAATTGTAAACTTTTCAAAAAAATTAAATATTTATGAAAGTCCTGATGAACTTATGTCTATATCTCTGGGTTCTGCAGAGACTACTCTATTAAAAATTACTAGTGCTTATTGCTCTTTTTTAAATGGTGGAAAATTAGTTAATCCTATACTGATTGATAGAATCCAAGATAGTGAAGGAAAAACTATTTTTAATAACGAAAAGAGGTATTGTGAAAATTGTGATCTAATTTCTTATGATGGAACAAGTAGCCCAATAATTAAAAATAAATATGAGCAGATTTTCTCACCACAAACTGCATACCAAATAACTTCAATGTTAAAAGGTGTTATTGAAAGAGGAACTGGAAAAGGTCTCAGAGATTTAAAGCTTGAGATAGCTGGCAAAACTGGAACAACTAATAAAAATACAGATACATGGTTTATTGGTTTTACTTCAAATATAGTAGTGGGCGTATACATAGGTTATGACAATCCACAAAGTCTAGGAAAATTTGAAACTGGATCGAAAACTGCGATGCCAGTATTTAAAGATTTCATAAAAAAGACTGCAAACACATACAATGCTAGACCATTTAAAGTTGCAGAGAATATAAAAATGATGGTAGTTGATGCAAAAACAGGCGAAAAAGCTAATCCCAATACCAAAAATACAATAATAGAATCATTTAAAAAAATTAACGATAAATCTGACATTTTATTCAATAATCTTGACAGTAGATTAAATTCAACAAATATATTAAAGTTTTATTAATGGATCAGGAAATATTAAATATTAAATCAGAAATCGAAAAAATAAATCAAAGAATTAAGGAGTTTCTTTGAAAAAAGTAATATTTCACAAAAAATAAAAAATATTTCAAAACAAATAGAAAAAGAAGATTTTTGGAAAGATAAAAAAAATGCTGAAAAAATTCTTAGAGAAAAAACAAATTTAGAAAAATTACTAAATAGCTTTGAAATTACAGCTCAAGAAAGCAAGGATCTATTTGATATTTATAGTCTGGCTTTAGAAGAAGATAATAATGAGATGATTGAGGAAACTATAAATAATATTAAAATATTATTTAATAAAGTTAAACAAATTGAAATTAAGTGTTTTCTTTCGAATGAGAATGATACATTTGATAGTTATCTAGAATTTCATGCTGGAGCTGGAGGAACTGAAAGTCAAGATTGGGCAGATATATTGAGAAGAATGTATATGAAATGGGCAAATAAAAAAAACCATAAAATAGAAATTATAAGTGAACATAAAGGAGATGAAGCGGGAATTAAATCTTCAATAATAAAAATAAAAGGTGACTATATAAATGGTTTATTAAAATATGAATCTGGAATACATAGGCTTGTGAGAATCTCACCTTTTGACTCTGGAGCAAGAAGACATACTAGCTTTGCAAGTGTTTGGGTTTACCCAGTAGTGTCTGATAATATAGATATTGAGATTTTAGATAAAGATTTAAGAATTGATACATATCGATCTAGTGGTGCAGGAGGCCAACATGTTAATACTACAGACAGTGCTGTGCGAATAACACATTTACCAACAAAAATTGTAGTACAATGTCAAAATGAAAGATCGCAACACAAAAATAAAGAAACTTGTATTAATATGTTAAGAGCTAGACTCTATGACTATGAATTGAAAAAAAAAGAAAAGGATAATCAAGATCTTCAAAATTCTAAATCAGAGATTGGGTGGGGTCATCAAATCAGATCATATGTATTGCATCCATATAAAATGGTAAAAGATAATAGAACAAATTTTGAAAGTTCTAGTCCCGAAAAAGTATTAGATGGAGATATAGATAATTTTTTAGAAAGCTCTTTATATAAATTAAATGCGTAAATTAATTTCTATAACTATAATTTCAATAATTACTATAATTGTTACGATTTTAATATTCCTAACAACAACAGGAATTAAAACAGATAATTTTAACAGCTTGATCAATGGAAAACTTAAAGAGATTAATCCAAAGATAAAATTAAAATTAAATGAAGTGAATTTTAAGTTAAATCCTTCTAATTTTGAATTTGAGATTTCCACAGTGGACCCTCAAATAGAAATTAATGAAAAAAATATTGACTTAGAAATTATAAAGTCTGATCTAAATATTTTTGATTATATAAACAGAAAAAACCCTATTTCTGAGATATCAATAATTTCCAAAGAAAACGATATTGATCAATTTATTGATTTTATAAATGAATATGAGTTTAATTTAGCAAGAAATTTAATTTTAAAACAAATTAAAAAGGGTAAAGTAAAAATAATTTCCAATATATTATTTGATGAAAAAAGTCCCAAAAATATCAAATATACTATAAATGGATCAGTAAAAAACGCAGAGATAATATTACTCAACCAATCTAAAATTGAAAATGTTAAATTTGATTTTTTTGTAGATAAGGATGTTATAAATTTAAATAGAATAGAATTAGCATTTAATGAATTTTTCGTTACTTCAGAAAAAATAAAAATTAAAAAAATTAATAATGATTTTCAAATTTCTGGAAGTTTTAAAACAAATGAGACTAAAATTAATCTAAATAATTACAGAAAATTTATAAATATTAATTTAGACTTAATACATGATAGACCTATAAATTTAAGTTCAGAGAATGAATTGTCATTTAAAGTCAATAACAAATTTAATATTAAAGATTTAAGTATTACATCAAAATTAAATTTTGACGAATTATTTACAAAGTCAAAATATCAAGATTTCATATATTTAAAAGATGGGTATATTTTAATTAACTACATTAAAGAAGAATTAAAAATTGATTTAAATAGCAAGTTTTTATTTCAAAATAATAAATACAATAATAATAAAACAAAAAATTTAATTAACATACTCTATAAAAAAAAACAAAACAAAGATGCTACAGTCAATATAGATTTAAGTAATACAAAAAGCAAAATAAACTCTAAAGAATTTAAAAAATTTGTTAAATTTAAAAACTTTAGTCTTCAAAACCAAGATATCATATTCGCATCAGAAAATTTAATAAATTTTAAATTAAAT
>CACJWS010000021.1 GCA_902596975.1 uncultured Pelagibacteraceae bacterium
AACATGCAATAGTCATAGGTCCGACTCCACCCGGAACTGGAGTTAAAGCTTTTGCAACTTTTGATACTTCATCAAATGCCACATCGCCAACTAGGCCGTTTTCAGTTTTATTAATACCAACGTCAATCACAATTGCATCTTTTTTTACCCAATCACCTTTTACAAGCTCAGGGATTCCAACTGCAGCGACTATAATGTCTCCTTTTAAACATTCTCCTTTAAGATCATTTGTTTTTGAATGAGTAATTGTAACTGTACAATTTTCTTTCAACAACAACTGTGTCATTGGCTTACCATTTAAATTTGATCTTCCAACAATTACAGCCTTTTTTCCATTAAGGTTTGGTTCAATTTTTTTTATTAATAAATAACAACCTAAAGGAGTGCACGGAATAGAGCTTTCATAACCTGACGACAGATTACCAACATTCATGGGATGAAATCCATCTACATCCTTCTCTGGCATAATTGCCTCTATAACTTTTTGTTTATCAATATGTTTAGGAAGTGGGAGCTGAACTAAAATTCCCGAAACGGAATCGTCATTATTAAGTTCATCAATTTTTTTTAAAACTTCACTTTCTTCAACACTGTCAGGGTATCTAATCACCTCTGATTTAAGACCTACTTCAGAGGCAGATTTTTCTTTATTTCTAACATAAATTTGACTAGGTGCTAAATCACCGATCAATATGACTGTTAAACCTGGTACTTTATTATGCTTATCTTTTAAAGATAAGACTTCTTTCTTGAGCTCTTCTCTTAAATCAGCAGCAGCTTTTTTTCCATCAATTAAAATCATTTATTAAAATATTAGTGGTGCAATGTAGAGTTTCATACACATTTCTATGAACCATATCAACAAAAGAAGTACTATAGGAGAAATATCAAAAGCACCAAGGTTAGGTAAAAATCTTCTAATTCTCATTAAAATCGGTTCTGTCAGTTTATAAGTGAAATCTAATATCAAATATACAAACCGATTGCTTGTATTTAGTACATTAAAAGCGACCAACCAACTTATAACAACATTGGCAATTACAACATATGAATAAAGTTTTAAAATTTGAAGAGCTAAATAAAATATAGCAATCATTTTTTTTCAACATAGATGGACTGACTTGGGAATGCAAAGGCAGCTCCCTTACCTTCAACAATTTTTTTTATTTCAAGTGCCAAATTTTCTTTTACTTGTAAATAATTAGTCCAACTATTTGTTTTTGTGAAACATCTAACATACATATCAATCGAGCTATCTGAAAACTTATCTATTCTTACGGCGACTCCTACAGATTGATCATAATCGTCACCTTTATTTATGTGATTTTCAATTTCGTCTCTTATTGTTTTTAATTGATCAATAGTGGTGTCATATTGAAGAGTTATTATCCAACTAATAGCCCAATTAGTCTTTCTTGTGTTATTAATCACTGCATTTTCTGCAAATTGAAAATTGGGGATAATTGCCAGTGATTTGTCAAATTTTCTTATAACAGTTGATCTGAATCCAATGTTCTCAACAACCCCTTCGATAACTCCCTCAACTTTAATCCAATCACCAATTCTAAATCTTTTTTCAACTAAAACTAAAATTCCGGAGATTAAATTTTTAAATAAATCCTGAGCGCCTAATGCTACTGCTACTCCAAATAAACCTAACCCTGCAATTATTGGTCCAATTTTAATTCCCCATAACTCAAGAACAGCAGCTGCACCTAAAATAAAAATTAAAATTTTAAGAGACTTTATAATCCAGCCTATTAATTCTTTTGTCAGGACTTTATCTAATCCACTTAAAATATATGATATAGGCTCAATTATCTGATGTATTATCCAAAATATTAAAATTGTTATTAGAGTTCTGTTAACGTTATCTATGAAACCCCTAGTCTCATTATCAAATGACATATAGTAACTGGCAAAAAAGACACCAAGAACAATTGGAAGAAACCTTGCAGGACCTTCCATAGATTTTACAAAAGTATCATCTAATTTATTGGTTGTTCTTTTTGAAATTAATTCCAATTTTTTTATTACAAGTTTGCTGATTAGACCTCTAAATATTAAAAATAATACAAATATTCCTAGACCTACTATTATCTGAAAGAAATCTACCCCAAGAATTCCCTGCTTCCAAACAGATAAAAATAACTCATTTAGTTTATTTAAAACGTCCATTTTTAAATTTTATATAGCAAAAACTCCTCTTCACCAGGGTTAAAAAGAAAAATTTTTTTCCATTTTATGTCATTCAATACTGATGATGCTTTTTCGCCAATACACATTAGGTTAGTTTCCATCCAAATATTATCTAAATTATATTTTTTTATTAACGTAAAAAATGCCTTCGCACTATTTTCAGAATATATGTAAACAATTTCTGGCACAGAAGATTTAATATCTTTTAAAAAATCGTCACTTAAATTTTCATTGGGTATTGCAGTATAATTTATAATTCTCTTGATGACATAGTTTTCTGAAATTAAGTCTTGATCAAGATTATAAGAAACAATTTCTCCACTAATATAGGCCATTGGTCCAATCTTTGGGTCAAAATTTTGTAAAATTAATTCTTTAAGATTATTTACGTTACCTTCGGCGCAGAAAATATTTTGAAAGCCTAATTCTTTTGCCTTTCTTTCTGTTGCAAGACCAACACAAAAACAAATTATTTTTTTATCTATTTTTGAAATATTTAGATTTTTTAAAGAATTAGCGCTCGTGAAAATGACACCTTTGAATTGGCTAAAATCTATATCTTGTATTTCTATTTTTTTTATTTGTAATAAAGGTAAATGAGAAACTTTATGTTTCATGGAAGTAAATTTTAAAATTAATTCTTTGCTATCATCTAATGGTCTGGTTAATAAAATATGCATTTTAACTTTTATAAGAACCTTTTGATTTTAATTTAAGCTCTTCTCCCACCATTCTACTATTAGACTCAATATTATCTTTTTGAAGACTTTTTTTTATGAAATATCTATTTTTTCCATCGACAGAAAACAATTCGGTCAATAGGTCTACTTTTTTACCATTTGATTTTGCAAACACACCGACTGCAGTGTCACAATCTCCTTCAAGAACTTTTAAGACCTCTCTTTCTGCTTTTGCAACAGTCCTTGTTTCTTGATCATTAATGTTTTCAAGTAATTTTTTAATTTCATTATCATCTTCTCTGCATTGAATTGCTATAATTCCTTGACCTGCACAAGGTACAAGTTCATCAACACTGAATTCCTGTGAAATTTTATGTTGTAAATTTAAAGCATCTACTCCTGCTTTTGAGAGAATTATTGCATCATATTCGCCTTTTTCTAACTTTTGAACTCTAGTATCAACATTTCCTCTGATAAGTTTATATTTTAAGTTGGGTCTTTTTTTCTTAAGTTGATATTCTCGTCTATATGATGATGTGCCAATAATTGAGTTTGGCTCTAAATCTTCAAATTTTATATTATTTTTACTTATTAAAACTTCATTAGGAGAATTTCTTTTTAAAAAATTATTAGTTAGAAGATTTTTAGTTTCTTCAGTAGGCATATCTTTGAAGGCATGTACTGCTATATCTATATTTTTATTCAATAAATCTTTTTCAATTTGTTTTGAAAATAATCCTTTGCCTCCTATTTCAGATAATCTCTCATCTTTCTTTTGATCTCCTGTTGTTACTATTTTTATCAATTCAATCTCTTTAGAAAAATATTTTTTTAGTTCATTTTTCACATTTTCTGCGTAAATCATTGCTAACTTACTTCCACGTGTCCCAATTAAAAGATTAGCTCTTTTCATAAAAGTTATTTTTATTACATTCTTATAGATTAATTGTATTAATTATAAAAAATAATTTATGACTGAAAAACCAATAATATTAGGTATTGAGACCAGTTGTGATGAAACTGCAGTTTCATTGATCCAGGATACTGAAAATAGTGTTCCAAAAATATTATCTAATGTTGTTTCTAGTCAGTTTGATGTTCATAAAGAATTTGGAGGTGTTGTACCAGAGCTTGCAGCAAGATCTCACGTAGAAAAAATTAATTTAATTGCAGACAAAGCAATAAAGGAAAGCGGAGTTAGTTTAGATAAAATCTCTGCAGTTGCTGCAACCGTTGGGCCTGGACTTATAATCTGTTTAAGTGTTGGGTTAAATTTTGCTAAAGCTTTGTCATCATCTTTAAAAATTCCTTTTATAGGAATAAATCATTTGGAAGGTCATGCGCTAAGTCCAAAACTTCAGCAGCATATAGACTATCCTTATTTACTTCTTTTAATTTCTGGTGGACACAGTCAATATTTGATTGTTAATGGACTGGGTAATTACAATAGAATAGGAACAACAATTGATGATGCCCTAGGTGAAGCATTTGATAAAACTGCTAAGCTTTTAGGAATAGAATTTCCTGGTGGTCCCAAAATAGAAATTTTTGCAAAAAAAGGTGATCCAAAAAGGTTTAAGCTACCGAAACCAATTATTAATAAAGGAGGTTGCAATTTATCATTTGCTGGACTGAAAACTGCTATTTTAAAAATTACAAATGAGATTAAGACTGATCAAGACAGATTTGATTTAGCTGCATCATTTCAAAAAACCATAGAAGAAATATTGTATTTAAAAACAAAAATAGCTTTTTATGAGTTTCAAAAAGTTTCTGGAGAAATAAAAAAAAAATTTGTTGTAGCTGGTGGAGTTGCAGCAAATAAAGGAATAAGAGATAAATTAAGCCAAGTAAGTAGAGAAAATAATTTTGAAGTAATCTATCCTGATGTTAAGCTTTGTGGGGATAATGCAGCAATGATAGCAATGGTTGGATTAGAAAAATTTAAAATTAATCAATTTGATAAGTTAGATTTACAGGCAACGCCCAGGCTTCCTCTTGATATAAATGCAAAGTTTTTGAAAGGCGCTGGAGTAAAATTATAAAATAAAAAATTAATTTATTCGTATAGTTTCAGGTTTTATATTTTCATTATAATTTTTGTATACTTCTATGTAGGCCGTTTCTAATTTTTTTGTGAAAAGTTTTGAATTAAACAAAGGCATATCTATAATATTCTTTTTTAATTTATCCTTAATCTCTTTATAAAAATTTTTATTTTCAGCAATTTTAACTGCTAGTTCTTCATATTCTTTACCACTTTTTGTTATAAGTTCCTCTAAACCCACTGATGACAATAAACTTGATGCAACACGACTTGCAAATGAGTTACCTTTAATTGTAATTATAGGTAAAGAGGATCTAAGAGCATCACTTGCTGTTGTGTGAGCATTACAAGGAAAAGTATCAAGAAATAAGTCTGCTAAACCAAGTCTTATTATGTGCTCTGAATGTGGTAATCTTCCTGCAAATATCATACGGTTTGGGTCAATATCATTAGAAACTAAAATTTTTTTCAAATTATTTTGTGCTGTTTCGTTGTCAATAAGTAGCCAAATAACACTATTTTTTACTTTTTTTAAAATCTTCATCCATATCTCAAACATATCAGGTAAAATTTTAAAATTATGATTAAAGCAGCAAAAAATAAATTTATTTTCAGGCAAATTAAAATCTTTTTTACTAAAAATTTTTTCAGATAAATCAGGGTTGCTATCATTAACTTGGTAGGAGTTAGGAAGATAAATAATATTTTCTGAGTAATAATTTTTATTTTCTTCTGGAATTACAATTTTATCTGCAATTAAGTAATCTATACATTCTGAACTGGTTGTGCCTGGAAAACCTAAGTAACTTATTTGTATTGGTGCACATCTCTCAATGAATAAATCAAATCTATTGTTATTTGTAAAACCTTTTAAATCTACTGCTATATCTAAATTTAGCTCTCTTGAATGTTGCACAATTTCCTTGGTGGTTTTTAATTTTACTTCAAAAAATTTGTCAAAAGTTTTCATAACTCTTTTTCTAATCTTCGAGCCATCATCTGGCCCAAAAGAATAGGCGTATATCTCAAATTTGTTTTTATCGTGGAGTTCAAAAAGATTGGCCATTAAATACATGGTTGCATGATTATGAAAGTCTGATGAATAATAACCGATTTTTATTTTTTCGTTTTTTATTTTTTTAAATTCAATTTTTTTTGGTTTTTCAAATTCATTTTTTACGAAAATTTCTATAGCTTTTTTTTGCAATGATGGTGAATCATAAATCAGTATTGTTGGAAAAGGACTGGTAGTTTTTTTCCTATTTAAAATATTATTCTTTAAAAATAATTTATCTTCTTTAAAATTTGCCCACTCAGATAATCCACATTTTGATTGAATTATAGTTCCATTTAAATAACTCATATTTGGATTAATCTTTAAAGCTTGCGCGTGGTTATAAATTGATTTATCAAGAATTTTTAGTTCCATATATAAATTTCCTAAATTTTTATAGGCTGCAGAAAAATTATTATTTATACTAATTGCTTTATCATAGTCAGATATCGCTTCTTTTTTTTGATTAATTTCTTGTAAAGCCTTTGCTCTATTGTAATAAGATAACGCAAAATTTGGTTTTATTTTTAGTGCTTTATTATAATTTTCAATTGCTATATTGAACTGTTTAAATTCGTAATAAACATTTCCTAAATTATTATATGTTTCTGATATATTGGGATTAATTTTAATGGCTTTTTCAAAAAATTTTATAGATTGAGCAAAATCTTTATTGTGAAAATTTAAAATGGCCAACAGATTTGTTGCGTTCAAATCATCTGGCTGAATTTCCAGGATATCTTCACAAACTTTTTTCGCTTTATAGTATTCTTTGTTTTCGTAAAAATTAATAGCGTTTTTAAATAAATTATTCATTTATTAATAAATTCTATATAAATAGTTGTAACAAATTATTCTAAATATTAATTTAATTACAGAATATAGTTATAATAAAGTAAATTATGCAGTATTGGTTATTAAAATCAGAGCCAAATGTTTGGTCAATTAATCAGCAATTTAAAGCTGGAATAAAAGGAGCTGATTGGGATGGTGTAAGAAATTATCAAGCAGCAAATAATCTTAAAAAGATGAAAAAAGGCGATCTTTGTTTTTTTTATCATTCAAATATTGGAAAAGAAATTGTTGGAATTGTTGAAGTTATTAAAACCGCATTTATAGATCCTACAGACAAGCAAAAACGATTTGTAGCAGTTAGAGTTAAGTACAAAAGTAAACTAAAAATGGCTGTTTCACTCGAAAATATTAAACAAAAGAAAGAATTAAAAGATATGGCGCTTATAAGACAAAGTAGGCTTTCTGTTATGCCTATAGATACTAAATGCTGGAAAATTATTTTGAAGATGGGTAGTATCTAAGAAAAAAAATCCATGCCTAAAAAAAAGAAAAAAAAAATAAAAAAAAAGAAAACAAAAAAAGTTATAAAAAAAAAGAATGTTAAAAATAGTTCTAAAGTTGAAAAAGAACTTATATATAAAACAAAGAAAGATTGGATTAGCAAAGCACTAGTAAATAAATCTCAGTACGAAAAAAAATATAAGGCATCTATAAAAGATAATGATGGATTTTGGAAAAAAGAAGGTAAAAGAATAAATTGGATTAAACCTTATACTAAAATTAAAGACGTAAAATACAGTAAGGAAGACGTAAAAATAAAATGGTTTTATGACGGAACTTTAAACGCATCTGTAAATTGTATAGATAGACACCTTAAAAAAAATAAAGATAAAACTGCTATAATTTGGGTCGGTGATGATCCTAAAGTGCAAAAAAAAATATCTTATAAAGAGTTGCATAAAGAAGTTTCAAAAGCAGCTAACGGTCTTAAAGAATTAGGTGTAAAAAAAGGTGACCGAGTTACAATTTATTTAACAATGATACCAGAGTTAGCATATACTATGTTAGCTTGTGCAAGAATAGGTGCTGTTCATTCAATTATTTTTGGAGGATTTTCTCCTGATAGTATTTCAGGAAGAATAAATGACTGTGAGTCTGATTACTTAATAACTGCAGATGAAGGTGTTCGAGGAGGAAAAATTATTCCTTTAAAATCGATCGCTGACGAAGCTTTAGTAAATTGCCCTAATGTAAAAAAATGTGTTGTAGTAAAAAGAACAGGGAATCGTATTAACTGGGATGAAAGAAGAGATGTTTGGTATCATGAACTAACTAAAAAAGTTTCTAACAAATGTGATCCTGAAGAGATGAACGCAGAAGATCCTCTTTTCATTTTATATACGTCTGGCTCAACAGGAAAACCAAAGGGTGTTATGCATACAACTGGTGGATACATGGTTTATGCTTCAATGACCCATCAATATATATTTAATTACAAGCCCAAAGATATTTATTGGTGTACCGCCGATATTGGATGGGTAACAGGCCACAGCTATATCATTTATGGTCCATTATCTAATGGAGCAACAACTATAATGTTTGAAGGTATTCCAACTTATCCAGATAGTTCAAGGTGGTGGCAAATAGTTGATAAGTATAAGGTTAATATTTTCTATACAGCACCAACGGCAATTAGAGCATTAATGAGAGAAGGGGATAAACCTGTAAAAAAAACATCTAGAAAATCACTGAAATTATTAGGAACTGTTGGTGAACCAATTAATCCAGAAGCTTGGGAGTGGTATTATAAAACAGTTGGAGATTCTAACTGCCCTATAGTTGATACTTGGTGGCAGACAGAAACTGGTGGGATATTAATCAGTCCACAAACAGGAGCAATAAATTTAAAACCTGGTTCTGCTACAAAACCGTTTTATGGAATTAAGCCAGTGATAGTAAATAAAGAAGGAAAAGTTTTAAAAGGAGAAGCAGAGGGAAGATTATGTATTGCTCAATCATGGCCAGGACAAATGAGAACTGTTTATGGAGATCATCAAAGATTTATTGATACATACTTTTCTCAGTTTGATGGAAAATATTTTACCGGAGATGGTTGTCGTAGAGATAAAGATGGATATTACTGGATCACTGGAAGAGTCGATGACGTTATTATTGTTTCAGGACACAATCTTGGAACAGCTGAAATTGAAAGTGCTTTTGTAGCTCATCCAAAAGTTGCTGAAGCGGCAGTGGTAGGATATCCACATGATATAAAAGGGAATGGATTATATTGCTACGTAACACTTAATGTAGGTGAAAAATCTACACTCGACTTAGAAAGAGATTTAAAACTTTGGGTTAGAAAACAAATTGGTCCGATAGCTACACCAGATTTAATCCAATTTTCACCTGGTTTACCAAAAACAAGATCGGGCAAAATTATGAGGAGAATTCTAAGAAAAATTGCTGCAAATGAACATGACCAATTAGGTGATACAACCACCTTAGCTGATCCGAGTGTTGTAAAAAGTTTAGTTGAAAATAGAAAAAATACTTAAAAATTTATTAATTGAATAAATTCTTTTTTAACATTATCCCATTTTAGTATCATTGAGTTTAAAACAATTTGTTTATCCAATGACTTTAATTCTTCTGCGATGGGTGACCATTCATAGAGCGAGAGAGCGCTAGTATTGAATGGAAGTTTTTCATGATATTCTTCCCAATTTAATTTTTCGTAGCGATCTAAAAATTGTTTTTTTGATTTTTCATAAATTTCTTTTGGCATTTCATTTTTTTGAAGTTCATTATCTAAAATTTCAAAATATATTTCATATGCCTTTTCAGTATCATGTTGATTTCTAATATTTTTTAAAAAAGAAATTGTGTAAAAAGTCAAATCTTGCAAAGCAACAGAGTAAATATTCCATTTTGCCTTATTAATTGATCCCAAGAATATTTCGTCTTCAAACATCAATACGTATTTTGCTCCCATTCGTGTTTTTAGATAACCATAAAGCGTAACTTGGCTTACCCAAGCAGATTTTTTTTGAATAAATTCTTTTAAATCAGAATAATTTTCGATTTTTTTTGTTTTTTTGAAATATTTTAAGAATGGAATAAAATATTCCTTTAGATACTCAAATTTTAAATCTTTTAGCTTTAATTTGTATTTGATGCCCATTTAGAGTCTAATTTACAACTTTTTCTTTAAATATATGCCATTTTTTACTCTTTAAATATTACTTTAAATGAGTATGAATTATATCTTTAACCTATAGGGAGGATTAAAATAATGTCAAACAAAGAAAAGCACTGGGAAAAAACCAAAGGATTGATGATTATTACATTAATTATTTGGTTTGTTTTCGGTTATCTGATCTTCATGTTTGGTTCTGACCTAAACACTTCAAGTTTTATGGGATATCCATTAGCGTATTACATGTGTGCGCAAGGTTCCATCATTGCATTTGTGGTCCTAATTTTTTGGTTTGCAAATAGACAGGAAAAAATCGATGAAGAGTTTGGTTTTACCGAAAAGGAGGATGATTAATGTTTAAAGGCAATTTTATTGACAACCTACCAAAAATTTACGGAACATATACTGGGGGCTTCATTGTATTCATCATATTGATGGCGATAGCGGAGCAAGCAGGCATGACCGCTAAAACGATTGGTATTTTGTTTGTCGCCTTTACAGTTTGTATATATGCCTTAATTGGGTATTTATCTAGAACTGTTCAGGTTGATGCTTATTATGTTGCTGGAAGACAGGTGCCAACAGTATTTAATGGAATGGCAACTGCAGCTGACTGGATGTCAGGTGCATCATTCGTTGCAATGGCTGGTGGTATTTATTTTGGTGGTTATACTTATATGGCTTTCTTAGTCGGATGGACTGGGGGATACGTTTTAGTATCATCACTTTTAGCACCATACTTAAGAAAATTTGGATGTTATACTGTGCCAGATTTCATTGGAACAAGATACGGCGGAAACTTTGCAAGATTCTGTGCTGTAGTTGTTTTAACATTGGCATCTTTCACTTATGTAACAGCTCAGATTAACGCAACAGGAACAATCGCATCAAGAGCACTAAGTATTCCATTTGAATTAGGAGTTTGGGTTGGACTAGTAAGTATTTTACTTTGTTCAATGCTAGGCGGAATGAGAGCAGTAACTTGGACACAGGTTGCTCAATACATAGTATTGATTATTGCTTATCTAATTCCAGTATTCTGGATTAGTAACAAATCAGGATTTGGTTTCTTTCCACACTTTATGTTAGGTGAGGAAGTGGCTAGATTAGGTGATCTTGAAGCTCAATTTGGATTAGTCAAAAATGCTGCTGCAGACGTCAAAGCTGCAGGTGTACCAGGTGGTCTAAAATCTATCGCTGTATCACACGCAGGTGTGCCAGAAGGTGGAATGGCTGCATGGAAGTTTATTTCATTAGCACTATGTATGATGGTAGGAACAGCTTCTTTACCACACATTTTAATGAGATACTTCACTACTCCAAGTGTTAAAGCTGCAAGAAAATCAGTGGCATGGTCACTATTCTTTATTGCATTGCTTTATACTTCAGCGCCAATGCTTGCAACATTATCCAAAATCTCACTAATAGATCCAAACTTACCAACAGGTATTATTGGAAAACCAATTGCTGAAATTATGCAAATTGAGTGGGTAAATGCTTGGATTAATGTAAAACAAGCCTTCATAGCAGACTTTAACGGAGATGGTATTCTTCAGTTAAATGAATGGTTTATGAGAGGTGACGTAGTTGTACTAGCAACTCCTGAAGTTGCTGGATTACCATACGTAATCTCTGGACTAGTTGCTGCAGGAGGAATGGCTGCTGCGATGTCAACTGCTGATGGTCTAATTCTTGCTATCGCAAACGCTTTATCACATGATATCTATTACAAAATCATTGATCCAAAAGCGGATGTAAGAAAAAGATTGTTAGTTGCTAGAGCACTTTTAATAGTTATTGGTGCAGCTGGAGCATACATTGCATCAATGAGGATCACTAGTATCCTTGGTGCAGTTGCTTGGGCATTTGACTTTGCAATGTCAGGATTGTTCTTCCCATTAATACTTGGTGTATGGTGGAAGAGAGCAACAAGACAAGGAGCAATAGCAGGTATGATAGCAGGTCTTGCATCTGGAACGGCTTATCTAATTTATGTGTATCCTAAGTTTATGGGTAATGCACCTTGGTTAGGTATTGACCATTTACGTTTCGGTATAATCGGAGCGTCGGTCTGTTTAGTTGTAATGGTTGTAGTAAGTTTAATGACTGAAGAACCAGATAAAGCTACACAGCAAATGGTAGACGAAGTTCGTGTTCCATCAGGAAAGACAATACTTGGTAAGCAACACTAAATAAACTTTATTGGGGGCGATATTCGCCCCCATCTTTCGCAAAATGCCAATATATATTTTAGTAATTGACTACATTTTGGGTATAATCATGTGGACTTTAATTGGAAGATCCGCAATGAATATTTTCCAAAAAGAAGACTCTGAATTTTTTTTCATGAAGGTCTTTGTAAAATATACAAATCCAATAATCAAAATTTTTAAGTTCATAACTCCTAGCTTCATTATAGGACCGCTAGTGCCACTTTATGTTGCATGGTTTTTTTATATGTTTAGATTTTATTTAATGCCTTATTTAATGGGTTATTCTGTTATGGGAATGTTATCGTTTCCATTAGAAAGTGAAATAGCAGCAGAAATTTACAAAGTATTTGGTAAATAATAATTCAAATATATTTAAAAATTGATAGTACTAGTTTTTAATTGTTAATGAAAAATATACAAATTTCACCTTCAATACTTTCGGCAGATTTTAGTCAGTTAGGTAATGAGATTAAACGACTAGAGGATGGTGGTGCAGATTTGATTCATGTTGATGTAATGGATGGACATTTTGTTCCGAACATCACAATAGGCCCTCCAGTGATAAAAACTTTAAGAAATTATACAAAATTACCCTTTGATGTACATTTGATGATCTCACCAGTTCATAAATATATTAAAAATTTTGCTGAAGCAGGATCTGATATAATAACAATTCATCCTGAAGCAACTAATAATTTAATTGAGTCTCTTCAACTTATAAAGCAATTAAAGAAAAAAGTAGGAATATCTTTAAATCCAAATACGGAAATAAATATCATAGAAAAACTTTTAAAGGATATTGATTTAGTTTTAATCATGAGTGTACATCCAGGATTTGGTGGCCAAAAATTTATGCCAGAGGTAATTGAGAAAATTAAAAAGCTTCATCAAATAAAAAAAGATAATAAATTAAACTTTGATATTGAAGTTGATGGTGGAATTAACTTTTCTAATTCAAAGGAAGTTATATCAGCAGGAGCAAATATATTGGTTTCAGGAACAACTGTATTTAATGAAAATAATGGCGATATTAAAAAAAATATAGAAACGCTAAGATCAATGTAAGATGTATTTAAAAAATTCTTTATCTTTTATAAATGAATTTTTTAA
>CACJWS010000022.1 GCA_902596975.1 uncultured Pelagibacteraceae bacterium
AAGATCTTTTATATATTTAAATATTATTTCATATTTTTTTGTCATTATCGTCACTTATATCTTCATAATCACCATCAATATAATTATTTTTTTTTTTATTTTTACTAAAATTATCTTTTACAAATCCGCTTAGTATAATTTTCCTTGTAATAGGTATTACTAACATAATACCTATAATGTCTGTAGCAAATCCAGGTAATATTAAAAGAAAGGCTGCAAATGCTAATGTTGCTCCGGATATAATTTCATAAACTGGGACTTCATTTTTTACTAATTGTGCAATTCCAGACTTTAGAGTATTTAATCCTTCATATCTCACGTATGCCACTCCGATTACGGCTGTAACTAATATTAGCAAAACTGTATTAAATGCCCCTATTTGTGAACCAATTTTAATAAATAAATAAATTTCAATAAGCGGAATGCCAATAATTAAAATTAATAGTGTGTTCATTTGTCTATTATTTAATTAGCAGGTTGAAATTTAGCAACATAGTAAATATTATACATGTATGAGTTATAGCTTTGAATACATTGATATCATTCTTCTTGCAATGATTGCAGGATTTATTTTTCTAAGATTGAGAGGAATTTTAGGAAAAAAAACAGGTTTTGAAGAAGATATCGAATCTAGTTTCGCACATGAGGCGCCGCCAACAAAACCAACCGTTGACCTAAATGCTAACACATTTGATGATAATGCGAAGAGGGAGTTTGTAAAAGGAGCTAAAATTGCTTACGAAAGTATAATTACAAATTTTGCTAATGGAACTTTAAAAGATATTAAATCTCTTTTAGATAAAAGTGTTTATCAACAATTTGAAGACGCAATCAAAGACAGGGACAGTAAAGAACTTTCATCTGAAACAACATTTATTGGAATAAGTTCTGCAGAAATAAAGCAACATGAACAAAATAAAAATATGTTAGAGGTCACAGTTGAATTTGTAAGTGAAATAATTTCCTGTGTTAAAGATAAAGAAAATAAAGTTATCTCTGGGGATCCAGAAAAAATAAAAAAAGTTTTAGATACCTGGAAATTTTCAAAGGATAGTAGATCTACAAATCCTAATTGGTTATTAATAGATACTCAAGCTTGACAAATAAGCTATCAGATAAAGATAAAAAAGATTGGCAAAAATTCTTAAAAAGTTCAGACAAACTTCATAACAAGGATGTTGATCAAGTAAATAGTCATATTATTTATGAAAGATCAATCGATCTTCATGGATATACTCTAGAAGAAGCTAACACAAAAATTTCAAAATTTATTGAGAATTGTTACGTAAATAAAGTAAAAAAAATTAATGTAATTACTGGTAAGGGAATGAGATCTAAAAATTTAGATGATCCATATCAATCTAAAGATCTAAGTATTTTAAAACATTCAGTACCAGAATATATAAAAAATAGTCCTGAATTGATGAGTAAAATTATTAATATTGATTTTGATTCAGTTAATAGTCCTTCAAAAGGGAATTTTGATATATTTTTGAAAACTATAAAATAAACTTTGAAAGATCAGTATCTTTTACTAATTCGCCAATATTATCTTTTATATATTTGCCATCGACAGTAATTTTTTCTCCAGCTCTATCTGTTGCTGTAAAACTAATTTCATCTAACACTCTCTCAATTATTGTATGTAATCTTCTTGCTCCAATGTTCTCTACTGATGAATTAACTTCACTTGCTATATGAGCAATTGTATTTATCCCATCTTCAGTAAATTCTAAATCTACATTTTCAGTTTTTAAAAGGGCCTTGTATTGTTTAATTAAGCTGTTGTCAGGTTCTTTTAGTATTCTTATAAAATCTTCACTATTTAGTGCGTCTAATTCAACTCTAATAGGAAGCCTTCCTTGTAACTCTGGCAAAAGATCAGAGGGTTTTGCCAATTGAAAAGCACCAGAAGCAATAAATAAAATATGATCTGTTTTAACAGGTCCATATTTTGTGCTAACGGTTGTTCCTTCAATTAGTGGCAATAAATCTCTTTGAACTCCCTCTCTTGATACATCACCACCAACCCTATCTGTTCTTGCAGAAATTTTATCTATTTCGTCTAAGAAAACTATCCCATTATTTTCTGTTGAATCTTTCGCAGATTTTATAATTTTATCTTGTTCAATAAGTTTGTCAGACTCTTCATTTATCAAAATTTCATGAGACTCTTTAACTGTCATTTTCTTTTTTTTAGGCTTTTGACCCATAGACTTCCCAAGCATGTCTGAAATATTTATCATTCCAACATTTGCACCAGGCATTCCTGGTATTTCAAAAGATGGCATCTGATTAGTTTCGTTTACTACAACTTCAATTTCATTATCATCTAAATCACCATCTCTTAGTCTTTTTCTAAAACTTTCTCTGGTAGCAACACTTGCTTTATTACCAACTAAAGCATCTAATACTCTATCTTCAGCTAATTTTTGAGCTAGAGCATGAACTTCTTTCCTCATCTTTACTTTTTCCATTGCAATTGCAATTTCTAATAAGTCTCTTACAATTTGCTCTACATCACGTCCCACATATCCTACTTCTGTAAATCTTGTAGCTTCAACTTTTACAAATGGTGCTTCAGCTAATTTTGAAAGCCTTCTAGAGATTTCAGTTTTACCAACACCAGTTGGTCCAATCATTAAGATATTCTTTGGGAGAACTTCATCTTTCATGTCATCTTCCAATGCTTGTCTTCTCCATCTATTTCTTAAAGCGATTGCAACAGCTCTTTTGGCTTTGTTTTGTCCAACAACAAATCTATCTAATTCTGAAACAATCTCTCTTGGTGATAATGAATTTGCAATTGTAGTTTTCTGTTTTGTAACTTTCCCCTTTGGAAATGATGTAACATTTGAGTTTTCCATTATATTTTTTCCATACTCAAATTATCATTAGTAAATACACAAATATCAGACGCAACTTTAATAGCTTTTTTCGCAATTTCTTCTGCAGACATTTCTGTATCAATTAAAACTTTTGCTGCTGCTAAAGCATAATTTCCCCCAGAGCCAATTCCTATAACATCACCCTCAGGCTCTAAAACATCACCAGTTCCTGAAATTATAAAACTTTTTTCTTTATCACCTATTGCCATTAAGGCCTCTAATCTTCTTAAATATTTATCAGTACGCCAATCTTTTGCTAACTCAACAGCTGCTCTAGTTAAATTTCCTGCGTGCTTCTCTAGCTTAGATTCTAATCTTTCGAATAAAGTCAGTGCATCAGCGGTTGACCCCGCGAATCCTGCTATCACATTTCTTTTCTCAATTTTACGAACTTTGTTAGCAGTTTTCTTAATTACAGTATTACCCATACTAACTTGACCATCACTGGCCACAACTACGTCATTATTTTTTCTTACAAGCACAATTGTTGTCATGGACTATAGATGGATATGAATTTCAATAGTTCAAGCCCAGGTTTAGTATTATTGATATAATCAAAAATACCTATATACCTAATTTATATTATGAAAAGAAAAGCAAAAATAGCTAGAAAAACAAAAGAAACCAATATCAGTGTTGACCTAAATATTGATGGAAAAGGTAAGTACAAAGTTGACACAGGAATAGGTTTCTTAGATCACATGCTCGAGCAGTTATCTAAACACTCATCAATGGATTTAACTGTTAAAGCCAAAGGCGACACACACATTGATCTTCACCATACAACAGAAGACACTGGAATTGCTATTGGAGAATGCTTAAAGAAAGCTTCAAAAAAATTTGTAGGTATTAAAAGATATGCTCACATTTTATTACCGATGGATGAAACACTGACAAGAGTTGCAATAGATGTTTCAAACAGACCTTACTTGATTTGGAATGTAAAATTAAAAGTTGAAAAACTTGGTGAGATGGACACTGAATTATTTAAAGAATGGTTCCAAGCATTCTCGCAAGCCGCAGGAATTACATTGCACGTTGAAAATATTTACGGTGATAATAGTCACCACATTATAGAGTCTTGCTATAAAGGACTAGCCAGAACTTTAAGAGCTGCATTAGAATTGGATCCAAGAAACAAAAGTACAATTCCTTCGACAAAGGGCTCTTTATAAGATTAATGGACGTCACAATTGTTGACTATAAATCGGGCAATATTAGCTCTGTAATTAACTCCTTTAAGGAAGTTGCTAAAGATAAAGTTAATATCGAAGTAACTTCAGATTTAAATAAAATTAAATCAAGCGATAAAGTAGTTTTGCCAGGGCAGGGCTCATTTAAGAGCTGTATAGATGGTTTAAATAGCATAAATGGCTTAATAGATACTCTTAGTGAATTTGCATTAAATAATAAAAAACCACTTCTCGGTATTTGTGTAGGTCTTCAAATGTTTGCAGATGTTGGTTATGAAGAAGTTGAGACTAAGGGATTAGGTTGGATTTCTGGTAAAGTTTCTAAAATTGATAATCAAGATGGAAAATATAAACTACCTCATATCGGTTGGAACCAAATAAATATTGTTAAAGAAAGTAAAATTTTTAAAGATATAGAAAACAATTCTCATATGTATTTTGTTCACAGTTATGAATTTATTCCAAATGATAATTCAGTCACAGCCGCAACAACAGATTATGCATCAAATATAGTTTGTGCAGTAGAAAAAGAAAATATATTTGGAACGCAGTTTCATCCTGAAAAAAGTGATAAAACTGGTCTTAAAATAATTGATAATTTTATAAATTTATAAAATGAAAAAAATTATTTTAGCGATTATTATAAATTTTTTATGTTTTTTAAACTATGGTAATGCACAAGTTAAATCAGAAAATATAACATTTCCAAAACATTTTTACACTGAACAGATAGAAGTTTGCTTTGCAGCAGGAAATGAAAGTTTTAAATCTAACTACACTAAAAGCAGAATTGAAAGCTTAATTAATTTGGATTGGATGAGTGAATGGGCAAAAGGAAACTCAAGAAGTGTAAATCACGAAAATTTGACAGGTCCAATGACGTTATTTGCGGTTACCACGCATACAGCAGTTGGAAATAACGATAAAGATGAAATTAATTTAGCTAAAAATGTTCTAATTCAAATGGCAAAGGCAAATATCCTGTATGACACAATAGGAAGAGAAGAATTAAAAAAAAAGCCTAGATGTTGGAAAGATGGTAATCCAGAAGCACCTTGTTGGTATCATGCTTATGAATTTGCAAGAGATGCTTTCGCAAATTACATGATCATTGCTATTTATTTAAAGGATCAGTTAAGCAAAGAAGAACTAAAGATAGTAAATAAATATATAAAAAAAATGCATAAAAAATTTATAAAACCAGAGGAATTTGCAAATAAAAAAAGAGGCTTTTATGCAATGGGAAATGGAGGAATTCCAAATTTAGTTTATGCGAGCTGGACAAATAATAAAAAATTAGCTGCTAAAGAAATAAATTTTAGACTCAATTATATAGATAAAGTATTTTACGATGATGGTTATATTAACAATAATTCTTTTAGAGGATATAGAGGTTTATGGTATCACTCTTATGGATTAAATTCCGCTTTGGGATATATTTATTTAGCTCATTTATGGGGTGCAAAAATTCCGAAAAAAATTATTAAAAAGGTAACGAAAGCAGCAGAGGTCCTAAATTTAGGAATTACTGATTACGAGAAATATGCCTCAAGAAAGTTTGATGGAGATCAAAATAATAACCAATACAAAAAGAAAAATGCAAGAATGCATACCCATCAAGATGCATTGGCAATTGATACTTTGATGGAAATGATTACTGGTGTAAAACTAGAAACAGACTCAACTTATTTACGTAAAAGACCCAAGTCAGGTATTGATGATTTAATTGGATTTAATGCAAATTGTATAAAAAAATGAGATTTATTTATTATATTTCTTTACTGACAATCCTAATTATTAGTAGTGCAAATTCTAAAAATATTAACATTCAAGATATTAATTTTGATGTTCCTCAAAGCCATATTTACATTGAGTATACGAATGATGAAGTTGAAGATTTTTTTCAGGAGTTTATGAATTCAGCAAATATCAAATTGTATCTTATGGGACCCAAAAAATATGTTGATTTAGAACGAGCCATTTTAAATGGTGAAGATGTTATGAATAATCAATATGCAAAGTCAATCATGAAAAAAATGGAAAAAAAGAATTTTAAAGATGAGGTTCAAGCCTCTAAGTGGGTAATGTCTGAAGTAAAAAAAATAATGAAAAAAGAGAAAATTGATTTTATATCTTATGTAATATTTTCAGACCAAAATTTAAAAAACACATTTTCAGACAACGATTTTTCAGGAATTATAGATGAATTAAATCAGATGAATTCTTCTGAATTGGCTGAACAAACAAAAGAGATTAGAAAAATGATTACAAGTTTATCTGGTAATAATAAAAGTATTCCAATTAATGACGATATGACAATAAATTTATCAAAATTTAAAATATCAAAAAATAAAAATAATCAATTATATTTAAGATCCGCTGGTGATTTTATTTATATATTTGGTCCTATGAGATTAGATATAGATTTAAATCTTTTTTTAACTGAGCATAATGACAAGGCAATTATGTTAATTTCAGCATGTTATGTAAATTGCTCAAAATTTAATTCTAAATTTGATAAAATGAAAAAAAACTCTTTTAATAATATTAAAATCAATAATGTAAATATAAATAATAGTAATGATATAAATTCTAATATTGTTGAGCAGTTAGAGCAGCTAAATAGTTTATATAAATCAGGTGTCCTAACCAAAGAAGAATTTGAAAAAGCAAAGAAAAAAATCCTAAATTGAAATGAAAATTTTTCCGGCAATAGACATTAAAGATAAAAAATGTGTTAGATTAATAAAAGGAGATTTTGAAAATAAAACTGAATATGAAATGTCTCCTGTTGAACAAGCTGGAAAATATAAACAAAATGGATTTAAAAATTTACACATTGTTGATCTGGACGGTGCCTTAACTGGGGAGCCAATTAATATTGATATTATTCAAGATATTGTTGAAAAATTTGATCTTAATATTGAAATAGGAGGCGGTGTAAGAAATTTTGAGACTATTCAAAAATATATTGATGCTGGTGTTGAAAAAGTAATTTTGGGAAGTGCTGCTATAAAAGATAGAAGATTTTTGGAAGATGCTTGTAATAAATTTCAAAACCAAATTGCATTAGGTTTAGATGCAAAAGATGGTCATCTTGCAATTTCTGGATGGACAGAAGAATCTGATAAATTAACAACTGAATATTTAAAAAAGGTAAATGATTATGGAGTTAGCAGGATTATTTACACAGATATTAATAGAGATGGAACTAAGCAAAGCCCGAATTTTGAAGAAACACAAAAAGTGGCAGATATTTCAAATTGTCCAGTAGTTATATCTGGAGGTGTTTCATCAATTAATGATATTAAGAAAGCTAAAAATTTAAATAATATCGAAGGTGTAATAGTCGGGAAAGCTATATACGATGGAGATATAAAGTTAGATGAGCTTGCAAAAGAAATAGATGCTTAAAAATAGAATTATTCCTTGTTTAGATGTTAAAAATGGTCGTGTTGTAAAAGGAATTAACTTTGTAGATCTTAAAGATGCAGGAGATCCTGTCGAGCAGGCAAAAATTTATAGTGATGGCGGTGCTGACGAGATTTGCTTTTTAGATATTACTGCTTCAAATGAAAATAGAGATACTATTTATGAAGTAGTAGAGAAAACTTCTAAGAAATGTTTTGTACCTTTAACCGTTGGTGGAGGAGTTAGAAGTATAGATGATATTAATAAATTACTTAATAGTGGAGCTGATAAAGTTTCTATAAATACAGCTGCAGTTCAAAATTCAAAAGTTGTTGAAGATAGTTCTAGAAAATTTGGATCACAATGCAT
This sequence comes from uncultured Pelagibacteraceae bacterium, assembly GCA_902596975.1. GTDB lineage: Bacteria > Pseudomonadota > Alphaproteobacteria > Pelagibacterales > Pelagibacteraceae > Pelagibacter. The sequence continues at coordinate 7,862 of CACJWS010000022.1, forward strand.
TGTTGTTGCAATCGATGCAAAAAGAAAAGACACTGGATGGGAAATCTACACTCACGGTGGAAGAAATCCTACAGGTGTAAATGCCTTAGAATTTGCTTCTAAAATGGAGAAATGTGGGGCAGGAGAGCTTCTTGTGACATCGATGGATAAAGATGGAACTCAGTCAGGATATGATATTGAATTAATGCAAAAGATATCATCCATAGTAAATATTCCAATTATTGCATCAGGTGGAGTTGGAACATTAGATCACTTAGTTGATGGAATAAAATCAGGTGCAAGTGCTGTTTTAGCAGCATCTATATTCCATTATGGCACTTATTCAGTAAATGAAGCTAAGCAATATTTGGCTTCAAAAGATATACCTGTTAGAATTTAGTATGTTAAAAATATTAGAAGATCTCGTTACCCTTGCAAGAGAGCGAAAAAGCAATCCTGTTGAGGGCTCATATACCAATAGGCTTTTAGAAGATAAATCTTTAGCGAAAGAAAAAGTCTTAGAAGAAATAAATGAACTGATAGAAGCTGTAGAGCAAGACTCAAATAAAATTCATGAAGCTGCAGATGTTTTATATCACTTAATTATGTATCTAGAAAAAAGTGGTATAAAAATTGAAGAAGTGATGGATGAATTAAATAGTAGAAAAAAATAATTTTATAATTTACCAGGTAACCATGTTGAGAATATTGGAAATAGTATCATTAGTATTCCATAAATTATTCCTACGATTGTAAATAAAGGAACTTCTTTGAAAGCTTTCGCTGGATTTTCTTTGATAACACCTGCAGCTGTATAAATACCAACGCATACGGGAGGTGTTATCATTCCAATACCTGCAAAAGCAACAAACACTACATAAAGATGAAGTAGGCTTTGATTAAATGATAATGTGATTGCTGCAAAAATTGGAACAGTTAAATAAAACACAGGAACAATTTCAATAAATGTTCCAAGAATTAAACAAATTGCTCCAAGCATTATCCAAAATAGATTTACGCTCACACCTTTATCTGTGAAGAATGTTATAATTTTTTGTGGAGCTTGAGTGTAAGTTAAAACCACACTTAAGAATGTTGCAGTTGCTATAATTGCAAAAATTACAGCGGTTATAATTGCTGTTTCTCTTAAACAGCTCATCAAAGATGAAAATGTAAGTTCACGGTAAATTAAAAATCCAATAAGCACTGCATAAACACCCGCAATTGCCGCAGATTCTGATGGAGTTAGTATACCTGCATAAATTCCACCTAAAATTATCACTGGGGTGATCAATGCTGGTAACGCTGCGATGAAAGAACTTACTCTTTCTTTCAATGATGCCTTCTCATCTGTTCTAATATGCCTGCATTTAAACAAAACTAGAAGGACCATCAAAACAAGGAGAACAAGACCAGGAATAACTCCTGCAGCAAAAGTTTTTGAGACCGGAACGTTCGTTAGAGCACTAAATAGTATTGCTGCATTGGATGGAGGTATCAATGCCTCTAATAGAGCAGCAGAGGCAGCCAAAACTACAACAAATGGAGTTGGATAACCTTGTTCAATCATCTTTGGCATCATAATTGTTCCAACTGCAGTAATTGCTGCAAGTATGGAACCACAAAAAGCTGCAAAGAAACCCATCGCGATAACCATAGCAACACCTAATCCACCTGGCCAATGTCCAACAAGTGTTGTTGTAAACTTTACTAGTCTTGATGCTGCTCCACCTTTTAACATTGCCATTCCTGTAAATATGAATAGTGGAACTGCAATAAGAACATGTTTAGTTAATGCACCAAATGAAACCTGAATTAGAACTGACCAAGGTAAATTCAACCCTGCAATAGCTGCTAATGAACTTCCTAAACCAAACACTAAAAAAATTGGAACTGAAATAACTAATGTTACAAGAGAAATAATAAAAGCCAATCCAAACATTTATTCTTTCCCTAAAAGTTTTTTTAAATTATCTAAAATAAGCTCTAACGAAGTTAATGCTAAAATTAAAAAACCAACTGGAAATGCTAAAAACATCCACCAGATAGGAATGTTAATTTCTAATTCCATCATCTGTCCTAAATTGTAATACATTGTTGTTGCATCAACTCCCGCCTTAAAGAAAACACATGCGGAAATTAAAGCTATTAAATTTACAATTGTTCCAATAATATTTTTTGATTTTTCAGATAAATAGTGACTTAAGAAATCTACTTTAATATGTTGTCCTTGTTTTAATAAAGGACCTAGTAATGGAAATACTAACCAACTCACCATTACAGGTGGTAATTCAATAAACCATGCAAATCCTGTACCTGTAATAAATCTTGTTGTGGCGCTTAAAGCTAAAGCTGCCACCATTAAAAAGACAATGAACATTGCGAGCGAAATTGCAGCTTTTGCTAGCAAATTATTAATAGCTCGCAATGCCCTCATAATCTTTATAGAAAAAGTTTAACTTATTCTAATTACTTTTAGCATATGCTTGTGCTGCTTCTAAAGCGTCAGCATCAATCATTTTAGCCATTGCTGGCATTACTTCATCTTTCATAAGCTTATCAAACTTAGCTTTTTCAGCTCCTGAAAGCGTAGTAACAACTCCACCTCTTTCTTGGAATTTTTTAAGAGTGCTTTCTCCAGTATCCATAATTAAGTCAGTTGATCTTTTTCCTATTTCTTTACCAACATCCATTATGATTTTTTGTAAGTCTGGAGACAGACTATTAAACCAAGTTGAGTTTGCCATAATATATGCATCAGCATAATATTGATAAGGCTTTTGAGCGTATTTCAAAAACTCCCACCAGCTATATGCTTCGATACTTCCTGGAGGACTGTTAATCGTATCAATCATTCCAGTTTGTAATGAAGTATAAACTTCACCAGTAGGCAAAGATACTCTATTTGCTCCTAAAGCATCCCACATAGGCTCTTCACTTTTTAAAAGTCTTCTAGCTTTTAGACCTTTCATAGCATCAATGCCTGTTAATTCTTTTGCACTTGAAAAAGTCATTACAGGTCCAACTGGGTTATACATAACTAATGTTGAATTAGTTTTTTTAGTTAATTCACCCCAAATTTCTTTTCCTTTAGGTGAGTTTTGGAAAAAACCTCTTTGTTGTTCCCAAGAATTAAATAGCCCTGGAAATGAGGCAACATTAAAGTTTTTGTTTATTGGTGGAAAGCTTACCACACCAACAATTCCTCCAAGTTCAACTGCGCCAGAAGTTACAGCACCCATCACTTCTCTAATTCCAAATAATTGTTTGGACGGATAAACTTCTATTTTTAATTTCCCTTTTGCTCTTTTATTAACTTCATCTGCAAATATTTGTGCATGTTTTGCACTGTGGTGCTTCGGGCTCCAGTGAACAGATAAACGTCCAACTATCTCCGAAAAAGCAGCTGTTGAAGTAAGAACAAATGAAAAAATAAATGTTAAGCTAATAATAGCTTTATAAATTGATTTAAATTTATTCATTTTTCCTCTCTTTTTTTAAAAATTTATCTTATTAGTTGCATGTATTTTAACAATGCAAAATTTTAAATATTTTAATAGAATATAATCTTAAAATGAAGCGTAATGGTTTCACATTAATCGAACTATTAGTTGTAGTAGCAATAATTGGTATCTTGGCAGCAGTTGGAGTTGTTGCTTATAGTGGATACACTTCTGGTGCAAAGAAATCTGCGGCAAAGTCCAATCACAACGCTATTGTTAAATATATTATGAGTGAGTCAATGAAATGTTCGTTGGGTGAAGCTAATGCAATGAGTGGTGAATTAGATTGTTCAAAACAAAGCCAAGCTGACTGGAAAGATATTGTTGCAAAAGCAACCGAAAAGGCACTTGTTGATTTTAAAAATCCATACAATAGTTCAGAAACATCAGTAACTCATGGGGGCGGTGTTTCAAACGACACCGATGTTGGATTTAATAGGATGAGGTCACCTGGAACAACTATTAAAGTTATGACTTGTATTACAACTCCTTGCACAGGAACCATGTGTACTATTCCAAATCATCTTTGCAGCAAAGATATTACAATAAAATAATAAATGTTGAAGTTGTCTTTAATCATAGCTGCAATAATATTTAGTATACTTACTTGGGCTACCGCTAATGTATGCAGTTATAATTATGTTATTAAAAAAAAAAGTAATATAATTGAGGAATTGACTAAAGAGATTGATATTTCATTGGGAAATACGAGAGTATATTATTTTAGAGAATTAAATTGCAAAAAAACTGATTTAAGTTTTGATATTGTAAGAATGATGCAAAATATTGAAGTTATATCTGTCATGTTTTATCAATACTTTACAACAGATATAACTGGAAAACCTTTAGGAGATAAATGATAATCTATGAAATATGATGAAAATAATATATTTGCTAAAATTTTAAGAGGTGAAATTCCTTGTAATAAAATTTATGAAGATAACTTTGTTTTATCTTTTTATGATATTAACCCACAAAAAAAAATTCATGCATTAGTAATTCCAAAAGGAAAATATATTGACTTAGACGACTTCAGCACGAATGCATCCAATGAAGAAATAATTGGATTAATGAAAGGTGTTACAACTGTTGCAAAAAAATTAGGTATCTCGTCCATAGACGGTAAAGGTTATAGAGCTCTGGCTAATATAAGTGATTATGGTGGTCAAGAAGTCCCGCATCTGCATTTCCATTTATTTGGTGGTGAAAAAGTTGGAAAAATGGTTTCGTGATAACAAAGGTTGATAGAAAATATTTAGAGATAGATTCACCAGATAAAATTAATTTATCTGAAAAGCCTCAAAATTCATGTAAGATAGAAAAAAAAAATCCCCCAGATTTTCAAATCAATAAATTTTTTTATAAGAACATTGGTAAAAGTTATCGTTGGATCGATAGATTAGTTTGGAATGATACTAAATGGATGGATTATACTAACAATTCAAATTTAGAGACTTACATACTTTCTGAAAATGAAAATTTAATTGGTTTTTTTGAGCTTTTGTTTCATCCAGAGACAAGAAAATGTGAAGTAGCTTATTTCGGTATTCTAGACGAATTTATAGGTAAAAAATATGGTGGCTATCTTTTATCGGAGGCTTTGAAACTAGGATTTAGAAAAAATACTAAGAAAGTTTGGTTACATACTTGTTCTTTAGATCACAAACATGCCTTAAAAAACTATCTAGGACGGGGGATGAAAATTTTTAAATCTGAAACAATTAATTTAGATATTAATTAATATAATTTTGAACTCTAAATATTCTTTCATTAATCATTATATTTGTTTCTACATTAGATAACTTGGTTTCAACTTTATTAAGATAAATGTCAGTTGTAGTCCAACCTTTAATTTCGTAACTAATTTTATCAAAAAAAATAT
>CACJWS010000023.1 GCA_902596975.1 uncultured Pelagibacteraceae bacterium
CCGAATATTAATGCTGTTTTCATAATTTTGAACTTACACTAAATTTTCTTAAATTCGTTCAAATTATTTGTTTCATCTATTGATTCAGTTGAAGGATTAAGTTCTATACCGGCTGGAGTAATCGTTTGAGGCATAGGTACAAATTGTGAATCTGGGTTATCTCCAGATTCTCTAATTTGCATTCTATATATTCCAAATAAACCAATAAATGAATGAAATATAATTAAAAAAATGAAAAATCCATTTTCTCCTAAAAATTCCATAAATAATGAGCACATAAAAGGACCACAAATTGCACCAAGACCAAAAACAAATTGTAATCCTGCTCCTGCTGCTACAAATTTTTCTTTTGGTATAAAATCATTTGTGTGTGCAAAAATTAATGCAAACATTGGTAGACTACAAAAAGAAAAACACATTATACAGATATAAAAAAATAATTTTGATGTAGCTAAACCTGCAGGCATATACATTTGACCCGAAGAAATAATCGCCAAAAAACAAAATAAAGCTGCTCCAAATGTTGTATAAATAATTACAATTCTTCTATCCAAAACATCTGATAATTTTCCAATTGGCCATTGAGATATAGCTCCAGATATAGCAAATAAAAATGTTACTATTGAAACTTCTAAAATACTAAAATTCATCGATGTAGCATAAACTGCAATCAATGAGAAAACAGCTGAATGTGATATTCCAATTAAAAACGAACTTACAACACCAAATGGTGATGATTTATAAACTTCCTTTAGCTTCATGCCTGATATTTTTTTAAAGTTTGGAGCCTTTCTTTTCGTTAATAATATTGGAACAAGAGACAATGACATAAATAAAGATATCAGTATAAAAGGTTGAAAGTTTTCTGGTTTACTAAAGTTTATAAAAAACATTCCAATCGCCATAGAGGCATACATAACAATCATGTAGATTGATAAAACACTACCTCTATTCTTATTTGTAGATCTATCGTTTAACCAGCTTTCAGCAATTGTATAAAGACAAACCATGCTAAATCCAGAAATCATTCTAAGCACAAACCATGAAATAGGATTTACAAAAATAGAGTGTAATAAGACCACAATTGAAGTGACAGAAGCAAAAGCCGCAAATACTCTAATATGTCCAACTCTATGAATTAATGACTGTATAATTTTTGCTCCAATAAAATATCCAACAAAATACCCAGAAAATAAAAAACCTGTCGATGATAGACCAAAATTTTCTTTAACTGCTCTAACACCTAAAAGAGTACCTTGAAAACCATGAGCTAGCATTATAAATGCCATACCCATAAAAAGAGCCCAAGAGTTTTTTATAATTTTGTTCATAAAATTAGCGGTGTTTATGGGCGATCTAATTTTAAATCAAGACAAATTTGTGACAAAAAGAAAAATAATTTTATTTAGAAGAGGATTTTAATTTTAGATATGAGTGAACAGCTATAGTGAATATAATTACAAGTCCACCAACTATTGTCTCTATACTCGGCTGTTCTTTGATAACTAACCAAACCCAAATGGGTCCTAAAATGGTCTCTAGAAGAAAAAACAGATTAACTTCCTCGGCAGGTATAAATCTTGGAGCAATCGTTACCAAAACGAATGGTATTGCTACACACAAAATACACATTAAGGGTATATAAATCAGGTCTTTTTCAACTAACTCATAACTTTCAACAAAAAAGAGAGCAAATAGAGCTACTGTAAGCTTACCAACAACTGCTGAAGGAAGCAAATCTCTATCTTTTGCCGACCTGATTATAACCGCGTTGGTGGCGAGTCCAAAAGCTGTTGTTATACCCATAAGATCACCAAATAAGTTACCCATCTCTAGAGAGTCGTAGAATATATATATTACAGCTACTAAAGTAATAGCTATAGCTATCCAAGTCTTCTTATCAGGAACCTCTTTTAAAAATATTGCACCAAGGATTGCCGAAAGCATGGGTGCCATTGCAATCATTATTAATGTATTTGCTACATTTGTATTTTGGATTGAAATTATAAATGTAATGTTACAAATCGAAAAACTTATGATGTAAAAAATACCTGCATAACCTACATTCAAAAATGCTTTAATAAAGTTTTTTTTATAAAATATAAGAAGTCCAATTAATACAGCTACAAATGGTATCGCACCTCTATAAAACAATAATCCCCAAGTATCTATAGAAGATAACCTTATAAAAAGTGAATCTGGTGTGATGAACATCACAGCTATAAATGCAAGTGATGATCCTTTTTGCTGATTTGACAAGTTTTTCAACTATAAACCTTTCCAAAAAGTTTTAGCCAAGTTTATCCGAGATAAATCAAAATATGTTTTTATACCTGTTGGTGAAGTTACATTTATATCTCCATTTAACTTTCCATCAATGAAGTCTATTCCTGCAAAATAAATTCCGTCTTTCCTAATTTTTTTTGCAATAATATTTGAAACTTTCAGCTCTTTATTAGTTAAAAATGCGATTTTAGGTTTTGCACCCTTGCTCATATTACTTAATATTGATCCTGATTTTGGAACTCTAGATATAGCTCCACAAACCTTACCATTTATAATAAAAACTCTTTTATCTCCAAACTTAATTTTATTTAAAAATTTTTGACACATAATGTGACCGTGTTTTTTCAATATTTGTTTTATTTTAATTAAATTAAGCTTCCCTGAAATAAGATTTATATCATTGCCACCATAGCTATGAATAGGTTTAATTATTATCTTTTTATGTTTTTTGAAAAATTTTTTAATTTCAATCAAATCTTTTGTAAATATTGTATCCGCCATATAATTTTTAAAATTTAAAGAATAAAATTTTTCTGAAATATTTCTTACTGATGTAGGATCATTAATAATTTTTGTTTTATCTTTGATTCTATCTAACATTAATGTTGTAGAAATATATTCTAAGTTAAAAGGTGGATCCTGTCTGATTAAAATATATTTTGCAACGGATAAGTCTAATTTTGATTTTTTTAGAATTTTATAAAATTTCTTTTTTGAATAATCAATTTTAATAAAATATCCTTCACTTACAGTTTTTCCTCTTATATTTGATAAATTTTCTGGATAATAATAAAATAATTTATAACCCTTGTTTTGGGCTTCATTAGCTAAAAAAATAGTAGTATCTGTTTTGATATTTATTTTTTTTAAATTATCACCTTGTATAGCAACAATTTTATTGGTCATATAAATCATTCAAATTTTCGGAATTTGAATACTTACTAATTATATTATCAGCATTTGTTTTTTTATTTTTTACAATTTTTTCTAAGTGATCTAAAAACTTTGCTTCACTTAATTTTTTTCTATTTAAAAAGTCTCTCTTTTTTAATCCTGATTTTGATATGTCTAATAGTCTCTCTGCCCAATACGAAATATCCTTGCCCATCAAATTAGTTTTTAAGCCATTTTTAGGGGCATTTTTATAAGCTGATAGCACTTCATTAGCTTCCCAATTTTTAATTAAATCTAAAGCTTCTTCGAGATTTCCATAAATTAATCCAGTAAATAGGGCTGGGCCAGCACATAAACACTCCCATCCGCATGCATCCATTGATCTTAATTCGATATATTGTTTTAATCTGTTCTCTGTAAATATTGTTCCTAAATGTGTATCAAGATCATTAGTACTAGGAATTTTATTTCCAATTTCTTTAATTTCTCCATTCATAAAGTTTTTAAATAAATATTTTTTTCCAGATATATAATTACCTTCACTTTGTAAAAATAAGATTGGATAATTCATAATATAATCTGCATATTTTTCAAAATTTACATCTTTTAAAAAAAACTCAGGCAATCCACCTCTAGATGTTTCTTGCCAAACTTTAGATCTGTAAGATAAGTATCCACTATTACTTTTTTCAACTATAGAGGAATTTGCAAAAAGTCCGATAGATATTGGAACTAAATTATTTGCCAACTTAAATTTTTTTATAAAATCTTCTTCTGAGGTATAATCTAAATTTAATTGGGTACCTGCAGTTTTATACATCATATCCAAACTTAGTTTTCCTCCAACAGGCATATCTTTGGTCATAACTTCATACCTTTTTTTTGGATTATTAGGTATATCCTTAAGTTTAGATATAGGATCATATCCAAAGCTTACTATTTTAAAATCTAATTTTTCAATTACCTGATTTAACTCAAATAAATATTCATGAGACTCAGCACAAGCTTCGTGAATATTATTTAATTTTGCTCCAGACAGCTCTATTTGATTGCCAGGCTCTAAAGTAATACTTTTACCATTCTTAGTTAACGCTATTGGATTTTTTTCCTCAAAAATAGGTTTCCAGCCGAACTCATATAAATTTTCAAACATTTTCTTGATTTTGGGATAATCAATTCTCCTATTTGTTTTTTTATCAAAAATGAATTTTTCATGCTCAACTCCAATCTTTAAATTAGATTTATTCTTTGAGCCTGACTGAAAATGTTTTATTATTTGTTCCTTTGTTTCTATCATTAGGTTATATTGTTTCTTTTTAGATATTCTTCAATTTCCTTTATATTACTTAATTTGTTAGAGCAAGTTTGATTTTTACATATAACAATTTTTGCCTCTTTTACTTCATTATCTAGATATTTAAATGTAGCTCTAGTAAAAAATTTTTTTTGCAGATACTTTTTTATATTAGGATCTAAATTTTGCTTTCCATGAATTGTAAAAGATATACTTTCATTACAAATATCCAATGATTTTACAAAACTAAACATTTGTGCAAAGTTTGAATTTAAAATTTGGTGGAAACTTTTTTTTAAAATATTAATTTTTTCAAACCATATTTTATCGCTAGTTATTATATATATTTTATTACATAAGTTTAAATATACGCTATTTCCATTTGGTATATTATTGTCATTTAGATCTACTGGTTGTACAAATAGGTCATTGTCTAATATTTTATTTTTCTGCATTAAGCTTGATTTTTTATCAAAGAAATATTCCCAGGTTTTTATTAAAATATCTTTTGCTTTTTCGATGTATTTAACTTCACCATCTAATTCATAAATAGTTATCAAAAGACTAGCATAGTATACGTAATCTTCCAAAAAAGCGTCAATCTCTGTGTCTTGATAGCAATGGAAAATTTTGTCTGATAAATATTTTTCCAATATCTTTATACTAACAAGAGTATTTTGTTTTAGTTCTTCATTATCAGTTACTAGCGATGAAAGAAGAAGTGTTTCTAATAAAAAACAATTTTGATCAGTTTGAGATTTATCATCAAATAATGGTTTAGTACGTTTATTTCTTTGATCTAATAACGTTTTTTCTGTGTTTGAGATTTCTTTAATCTCATCATTTGATAGTTTATTATGAGTTTCTATTAAAATATTATTACCTTCAAAATTTCCCTCTTCATTTAAATTATATTTTTTTGCAAATAAATTAAATTTAGAACCCAGAGTATTTTTTAGTTCTGCATAATTCCATACATAATATTTTCCTTCAACACCATCGCTATCAGCATCATATGCAGACCCGTAAAGATCAAAATCATTTTTAAATTCTGAATTAATAAAATTTATAGTTTGCTCTAACTTTTCTTTATAATAAAGATTATTAGTTTTTTGATAGAACTTGTTTAACAATCCAATATATTGAATATTATCATAAAGCATTTTTTCGAAGTGGGGGACGACCCAATTTTCATCAACAGTATATCTTGCTATACCACCAGCTAGATGATCATACATTCCTTTTGAAGAAATATTGTAAAGTAAAGTTTCTACAGGTTTAAAGTATTCTTCTTTTCCTGTTTTTAAATAAAAATAAAACATTGCATCAAACAAATAAAATTGGGGAAACTTAGGAGCTCCTTTGAAACTTCCATTATCTTTATCTAGGTGTTGTATAATTTTTTCTAAAAATGGTTCTAATGGTTGATTTAATACTGCTGATCTTTGATTAATTTTACCAAATATTTCTTGCATTTGGGGTGCTTGATCAAGAATTTTTTGTCTATTCTTATTATATACGTCAGAAACATTATTTAGAACTTTTTGAAAATCTGGTCTTCCATGCATTTCTTTTGGAGGAAAATAAGTTCCACCAGTAAAAGGAACTCCATTTTCATCAAGAAACATCGATAAGGGCCAACCTCCCTGTGTTCCTGTTAAAATAGATAAACTTCTTTGGAAGACATAATCTAAATCTGGTCTTTCTTCTCTATCAACTTTAATGTTTATAAATTTTTCATTCATGATTTTAGCTGTTTGATTATCTTCAAAACTTTCATGCGCCATCACATGACACCAATGACAGCTTGCGTACCCAACACTAAGAAATATCGGTTTTTTTTCTTTTTTTGCTTGTTCTAAACTTTCTTTATTCCAAGCAAACCAGTTTACTGGATTATCTTTATGTTGTTTTAAATACGGACTTTTCTCTTCCTTAAGTTTATTAGACATGTTTTCTATTAAAATTAGTGATGATAAAAAGGTTTTCTATCAAATATCTTTTTCACCATTGGTTCAAAATCTTTTAGAGACATAGATTTGTAATTAGGATCAAAAGAAGATTGGTCATATTTTTCACAAAAATCAACCGTATCTTGATAGTACTTGTGGTTCTTGAATTTATCCCTTGCGTTTCTATCCCCACCTAAATGATGAGCACTGTAATAAGTTTGAAAAAGTCCATGATGAAGAATTATCCAATATGTTTTTTCTGAAACATATGGTCTGATAATTGACGCTGCATATTGAGAATGATTCATAGGCGCCAAGTCATCTCCTATGTCATGAAGTAAAGTTGCTACAACCATCTCTTCACTTTCACCGCTCTTGTATGCTCTTGTTGCTGCCTGTAATGAATGTTCTAATCTAGTTATTTGATAACCCTCAAGAGTTGTAGTTTGACTTGCAAGATACTTAATTAATCTATCTGCTGTTTTACGTTCAAAATTTTTTTCATACCTTTCTAATAATTCATAATCTTCTTTTGAACCATTTTTCATTTCAGTAAAATTTACTTTTTTCATTAATTACTTGATCCTGTGCTTAACAACGATAATTGTGTAACTTTATCTTCTCCAAGTTCATCAATTATTTTTACTGGATAATCACCAGTAAAATGATGATCAGTTAATTGTGGATAAGCATCATTTCTCTTATCAAAACCCATTCCTCTATACAAGCCATCCAGAGTTAAAAATTTAAGAGATTTTGCTTTTATAAATTCTCTTATTTCATCTACTGATTTGTTTGCTGCTAATAATTCTTTTTTTGTAGGTGTGTCAACTCCATAAAAATCTGGGTATTTTATTTCTGGACTTGCTATACGAACATGTATTTCTTTTGCGCCGTTATCATACAACATTTTTACAATCTTTGATGAAGTGGTTCCCCTGACTAGAGAGTCGTCAACTAAAATAATTTTTTTATTTTTTATAACTGAAATATTCGCATTTAATTTTAATTTAACTCCTAAACTTCTAATCTGCTGTGATGGCTCTATAAAAGTTCGGCCAACATAATGATTTCTTATTAAACCTAAATCAAAATTTATTCTTTTTTCCTCTGCGTAACCCAATGCAGCTGCGTTACCAGAGTCAGGTACTGGTACAACCAGGTCAGCATCCAAATTATCCTCTTTTGCTAATTCTGCTCCAAATCTTTTACGATATTCATATGCTGTTTTGCCATTCAAAATACTATCTGGTCTTGAAAAATAAATATATTCAAACACACATGGTCTTACTTTTTTTTGAGGAAATGGCTTAATACTTTTTAATTCATCATTTTCCACATAAACAATTTCACCATTTTCAACTTCTCTAACAAACTTTGCGCCAATAATATCAAAAGCACATGTCTCAGATGCAAAAACATAAGAGTTTTTTAATTTTCCTATAACTAGAGGTCTAATTCCATAAGGATCTCTTACACCAATAAGAATATTCTGAGTTATCATTACCAATGCATATCCTCCTTGAATTTGAAATAGAGCATCAATAACTTTATCGATTGTCTTTGATCTTTTCGATTTAGCTATGAGTTTTACTATCGTTTCAGTATCTGATGTTGTGTAAAAAATTGATCCTTCTTCAACCATTTTATTTCTTAGTGTTATGGCGTTAGTTAGATTACCGTTATGTGCTACACCAATTCCACCTGAATTAGTGTCAGCAAAGAAAGGTTGCACATTTCTTAAAGCAGTTCCTCCAGTTGTAGAATATCTATTGTGACCTATCGCGTAGTTTCCTGGTAAGTTTTTTAAAACTTTTTCATCATTAAAATTGTCACCAACTAGACCAAATCTTTTTTCAGAGTGATATTTTTCACCATCAAATGATACAATTCCACAACCTTCCTGCCCTCTATGTTGAAGTGCATGAAGTCCTAAAGCGGTTAAGGTCGATGCTTCTGGTGTATTGCTTATTCCAAATACGGCGCATTCCTCTTTTAATTTAGGGTCATGCATCTTGAACTTTTTCTTTAGCGTCTTCATATTGTTTTTGATTTGGAAATACCTTTATAAGATAGATACTACCTTTTTCAACCCAAGGAAATGTTAATGAATCTTTTAAATTTAATGGCCATTTTTTGCTATCATAAACAACATCTATAGCTGTAAACAAACATACAATTAGAACATAGCTCTTAGCGATTCCAAAGAAAAAGCCAAAAATCTTATCGACTGAACCCAATCCAGTGTAAGTAATAACTTTACTTACAGCTTTATTAGCTAAAAGAATAAGAAAAATTATTAAGATAAATAATATTACACCTACAATTATATCAAGAACGTACTCACTATCTAATATACCATCAAAGTAAGGTTTTACTTTTGGAAATAAATATATTGTTAAAACATATGCTAAGATCCATTTAGACGCTGACAATAAACTTAAAACAAAACCTTTTCTAGATCCTTGAATTACAAAATAAATAGTTAATACAAAAAAAATATAATCAAATAACGTTACATGAATTAAAAAATCCTGAATAGTTTCTATCATTAATTAAATGGTTTAATTTTAAGCAACAATGAAGGTAAAAGTGTTAAAACAGAAACCATTGCAAGCAACATGGCAATTCCAGTGAATACACCAAAGTATATTGTAGGTATAAAATTCGACATTACTAAAATTGAAAATCCAAAAACTATTGTAATTGAAGTATTTAAAATAGCTTTACCAACAGTTGAATGACATAATTTTAATGTTTGATTATAATTTTTTAATTTTACATACTCCTCTTTAAATCTGTAAATGTAATGGATACTATTATCTACAGCTATACCTATTGTTATTGCTGCAATAGTTATTGTCATCATATCAAGTGGAATTCCCAGTAGACCTATTAATCCTAATATGAAAAAAGCTGCTATAAAGTTTGGTACAACACCAATTAAAGCTAATTTCAAATTTTTGAAAAGAATTATAAACATTAGAAAAATTCCTAACATAACAAATCCAAGTGTTAAAATTTGAGATTTAAATAAACTTTGTAAAAGATTATTAAAAAGGATTAATACGCCACCTAATTTAAACTCATCTTTTTTTAAATTTAACTTATTTTCTAGATCAGAATTAATTTTAATCAGCAAATCATTTCTTCTTAGATTATCTAAAGAGTCTTTAATTCTTAAACTTATTCTTGCTTCAGAGTCTTTTATCGAAATATAAGGATCTACAATTTCTTTTTTTATATTGTCAGGTATTTTCGTATACAAAACACCCATTTCTAGAGAACCTAGTTCTTTATTATTGTTTAATTGAGTGGCAACATCAATAATTGAAGAAAAGCTAAGAACTTTTCCAACTGGCTCTAAAGAGTCTAAATAATTATGAACTTTTTTTATTTTACTAATTTTATCTTTTGTAAACCAATATTTATCACTATTTTCATCTTCATCTCCCCAATCATCTTCTTCATCTTCAGATTTTTCTTCAGTTTCAACTTTTTTTGGAAATTTTAAAATTACTTCAAGTGGAGTAGTTCCACCTAATTTTTCATCAATGAGCTTCATTCCTTTATAAATTTCCGTATTTTTGTTAAAATAATTTATGAAGCTATTTTCTACTTCAAGTTTAGAAATACCTATTATACTTAAAAATATAATAATAATAGTAGTTCCAAATATAGCATTTTGATTTGAAACTGAAATTTTACTAAAAAAATTGGTTATAAGGGATCCTTTTTCGCTTTTTAATGTAACTTTATTAAATTTAATTAAATTAATTAATGTTGGCAACAGAGTAAATGTAATAAGAAACGAAATTATCAGACCAAACGTCATCATGAAACCAAAATCAATTATTGGTTTAATTTCACTAAACACCAAAGATAAAAAAGCAAAAATGGTTGTCATCGCTGTATATAAAACTGGCCAAAACATCTTATTTGCTGTTAATGAAATAATTTTAGACTTATTTAATTTTGGAAATTGTTTTGAAAGTTGAAGATATCTTGTACTAATATGAATATTCATAGCCATAGTTAAAATTAACATTAAAGCTATAAAGTTTGAGGATATAACTGTTACTTTCCATCCTAATAGACCTAAAAGTCCAGTCATTATTACTACTGAAAAAAAACAACTACTTATTGGAACAATTACCCATATAAATTTTCTAAAGACATACCAAAGAGTAGCTACAATAAATAAAAAGACTCCAAGTCCAAAGACGATTATATCATTTTTTATAAAAGTCATCATATCGTCTGCAATCATAGGTATTCCACCTAAATGTATTTTACTATTTGAGTTAAAATTATCTATTACCTGTCTTATCTCTAGGATGTTTTCATGATTTTGTTTTTTCAATTTATCTTTATATAATTCTTCATCTTTTTTAGTTTTAAATTTTTTTATTTTATTTTTTGGTTTTAAATAAACTATAATTCCTGATGTTTTACCATCCTCACTTATAACAAAATTTCTAAAAACAGGACTATTCAATATTTCATTAAATCCTCTTTCCTTATCAATACTTTCTGACTTAAGTGTTGAATAGTTTTGTAGTCTTTCAATAAGAGGTTCGTCAGAACTACTTAATAATGGAATATCTAATAATGTGATAACACTGTGCACCCAATCAAGTTGTTGAATTTGCTCTTTAAGCATTAATAGATTTTTAATTGAACTTTGATCTATCATGCTCTCATAAGGGGTATAGGTAAGAACCAAAAATTCTTTTGCTCCATATCTATCATTAATCTCATTGAGATATTTTAAGTCAGGATCTCCTTCTATTAATAGAGTTTCAGAGGAAGCATCAAGTCTAAAGTTTTTTGAATTATATCCAAAAAAAAATAGACAAATTAATAGTGAAACTAAAACTAAGTTTGGTTTTTTTAGAACAATATTTTGATACAATTTAGCTAACATCAACTATTAGCCTATATAAATTAATTTAATTATTTTGAATATCTTTAAATTTGGTAAACATTGCCTCAAATTCAAGCATTATATTGCCTGTTGGACCATGTCTCTGTTTACCTATTATAATTTCTGCTAAATGAGAAACTTCGTTCATTTTTGCTTGCCACTCCGCATGTTCTACAGTTGCTGGTCTTGGCTCTTTCCCTTGTAAATAATAAGACTCTCTATAAACAAACATTACTACATCCGCATCTTGTTCTATTGAACCTGATTCTCTTAGATCAGATAACAAAGGTTTCTTATCATCTCTTTGTTCAACTGCCCTAGATAACTGAGAAAGTGCCAATACAGGAACTGCCAATTCTTTCGCTAAAGCTTTTAAACCTTGTGTGATTTCAGATATTTCTTGAACCCTTCCATCTCTAGAACTAGAGGCTCTCATAAGTTGAATATAATCTATAACAACTAAATCAAGGCCATAAAGCCTTTTAATCCTTCTTGCTCTGTTACTTAAAGCTGCAATAGATATAGCTGGAGTTTCATCAATATATAGGGGCAGCTCAGAAATATCTTTTGAAGTTTCAATAAATTTATCAAATTGTTCCTCTGAAATTTTACCTCTTCTTATATCGTTCTGCTTTATTCTTGATTGCTCTGCAAGAATTCTTGTTGAAAGCTGTTCGGATGACATTTCTAAAGAAAAGAAAGCTACAGATGTTTTTTCTCCAGTTTCTTGAAACTTTTTAGCTGCATTAAATGCAATATTAGTTGCCAAAGCAGTTTTACCCATTGATGGTCTACCAGCAATAATAACGAGATCTGATTTATGCAAACCTCCCAGTCTATCGTCTAAATCTTTTAATCCAGTTGGAACACCAACAATACCCTCATCATTTTTATAGGCGTTTGATGCCATTTCGATTGTTTGTCTCATAGCTTCATCAAATTTTATTAACGATGAATTAAAAGATCCTTTTTCAGCTAAATCAAATAGAGATTTTTCATAATTCTCAATTATTTTTTGCCCATCTGTATTTAAATCATTTAATTTTGCTTTATCAATTACTTCTCCTGAAATTTTAATTAATTCTCTTTTGACATATAAATCAAATATCAATTTTGAATATTCGATAGCTTGTCTTGAAGAAGCAGAAAATTTAGTAATTTTAACTAAATATTCTGGAATATTTAAATCATCTTTTTCTTTTTCAAAATGATTTTTTAAAGTTATTGGATTAGCTAAAAGACCCGCATAAATTAATTTTTCCAAAGCTTGAAAAATTTTTAAATGAACTGGGTCATAAAAATTTTTAGCAGAAATTATCAAACTTATTTCATCAAAAATTTCATTATTTAACAAGATTGAGCCAATTACTGATTGTTCAGCCTCAATATTATTTGGTAGCTCTTCAGCTTTATTGCTTATTATGTTTAAAGATTGTGACATAATATATATTTAAATAATTCTAACTTAAAAACAAAAGCTATTATTAACTG
>CACJWS010000024.1 GCA_902596975.1 uncultured Pelagibacteraceae bacterium
TAGAAAAATCATTATCTAGTTTAATAAAAGATACCTTAAATAATTTAGAAAGAGAGTCACGTTTCCACAGCCAATTAAATATTATTTATAATAGAGTATCTAATTCCTCTAATAATTCAGATAAAACAAAATTAAGAGAGTTAACTAATTCTAATTTCACAAAAGCTTTTGATAATGTTAAATATGTAATAAAGGGTTGGGAAAATTTACCAGATGAACCAACAAATATTTTTTTCTACAATCACTTAGCAGCTATAGATGATAATCAGCTTGCAAATGGGCATTCATTTTCAATCGACAGTCATTTCATCAGTTCAAAAATATTACATCCAAAATATAATGATGGAGGCCAACGTATAGTTAGAACAAGTCGGAACACAGAATTTTGGAGATATAATTACTATGAAAATTTAGATTACATTTTTGTTCATACCCCAGAGTCTGATAAGTTGGAAGAAAGTGAAGAGGAAAAGAAATTAAGAAAACAAAAGCTTTTTGTCGAAGCTCAAAAGGTATTTAATCAAAAACAACCGATTGTAATTGCCCCTGAAGGAACATCAGAAACAGAGGATAATAAAACAATAACATCTCCAGGACCATTTAAAGCTGGAGCATTTAATCTTGCATTTAAGCTTAACCCAAAACCAAAACTTATTCCAATCGCCCTTGCTAATTTTGATTACCCAGTTTCTAAAACTATATATTCAGCAGTTATTAAGGAGCCAATAACTATAAGTGATCATGTCAAAGATCCGGAAAATCAAGAGGAAATGAAAAGCTTCTTAGATAATTACAGAACCAAATTTAGATCTTATGTAGAAGAAGCTATTGATTTAGCTAAAAATGTTCAAGACAACATTGAAAAAATAGAGAATTTGAAAACTAATGTTAATTTAGTTAGTCCAGTTGAAGAAGAGTTTGAATTAGATGTTAGAGAATTAGAACATAATTCTTTTCAACAAACAAAAACAAATAACAGTGTTGCCTTATATGGAAGTTCAACTTTTAAAATGTGGGATAATGCCAAAAACGATTTATCAATAAATAATCTTTATAATTTGGGCTTTGGGGGTTCAACACTAGTATCTTGTAGAAGATATTTTGATAGATTGGTTGCTCCTTTAAACCCATCTAATCTTTTCTTTTATGCTGGGGATAATGATATTGGATATGGAATGGATAGCGATGAATTGTTGAAAGAATTTTTATTATTTTCTAATCAAGTTGAAGAAAAGTTGCCAAGAGCAAAATGTTTTTTTATTTCAATTAAGCCTAGTCCCTTTAGAAGAGACTTAATGACAACAATTTTAGATGCGAATTCAAAGATAAAAAAACACTTAACCAATTTAAAAATGTGGGATTATGTTGATATTACAACACCAATGATAAATGCTGGTTATGATAAGTTTTACGATGAAGATCCACTACATATGAATGAACTTGGATATAGTTTGTTAAGTAAGCTTGTAAGAGACAAAATTTACAATTAATATTTTTAATGAGTTTTAAAAAATATCTATGGAAATGTAGATTGTTAGTTATTAATACGCCTAATTACAGCCATCCAGACTATAAAAGATCAAAAGATATATATCAAAAAGAAATTAAAGGCTTTCACAAAAGATATATAAAATTAGTAACAAAATTAGATAAATCAAAAGAATTTAAAATTACTTTAATTGGTTTTGATGGCACAAAAAAAATTGAATTAGATAAAATATATACAAAAAAAATCTTTGGAATAGTTGATAAAATGCCAATGAATAAACTAATCAAAGATAAAAAATTTAAACCCTTAAATCTTTCTTTATTTTCAGATTATAAACCAGAGACAACCTTAAAAGGTTTAGGTTTTAAAGATAAGGAAAAAGCATTGTTTACTGTTTCAGCTATAAAAAAAAGACCAATAAAATATCAAGTAAATGTTATTGCAACTATGCTGGGAAGAGCAAAAAATCATCCAAATAAAACAAAAGATATGAATGATGCTATAGTAGTTTTTAAAAAATGGATGGAAAATTACAAAGCAAATAAAAATAATGAAAAATAAAGGTTTCACCTTAATAGAACTCTTAGTCGTAGTTGCTATTATTGGTATTCTTGCTGCAGTAGGTGTGGTTGCTTATAGTGGATATACGGATGCTGCAAAAGTTTCAGCAACTAAGTCTAATCATAAAACTATAACAAATATGGTAGCAGCAAAG
Source organism: uncultured Pelagibacteraceae bacterium (assembly GCA_902596975.1). GTDB lineage: Bacteria > Pseudomonadota > Alphaproteobacteria > Pelagibacterales > Pelagibacteraceae > Pelagibacter. Next base: position 2,205 of record CACJWS010000024.1, read on the forward strand.
ACAGCATTGTGTAGTGTTGGAGAACCTATAACTTATACAGATATAAGTGGTAATGAAAAGTCTGTTAACTGCCCCTTAAACATTGACTCATTTATTAGTTATATGAACCAAACAGTTTATGGCATGAATTGGACTAGTCCTTTTTATGGAAATAATCCACCTTACGGATCTTGGTGTAAACTTAATGTTACCAATTGTAATCCTCCTGGTTATATGACAGCATGTCCTTCGCATGCTCAGCAAGGTGGTTATCTATCAATATTTAAATTAAATGCTAACACAATAAAAGTTTGCTCAAATTTAGGAAATAGTTCTGGTCAAACTAAATATATAGAAAATACGATTTCATATGAGTAAAAATGATTGAATTTTTATTTAAAATTTCATTACTAATTCTAGGTTTAATAGTAATCAGATTTGGGATTATTCAGATCAGAAAGTACAAGAAGGGCGAAATTAGATCAAAGAATAATATTTTTAGTCAAATTTCATTTTTAATTTTCTTTGCTGCAATTATAGGGTTAGTTATTTATTCAATTTTAGGCTTACTTGAGTAAGCTAATTTATCTCATATATTAATTTTTAAATTCTAATAAAGAACTCGATTATGAAAAAAATTTTCTTTATATTTCTTAGCATTTTATCAATATTTAGTTATGCAAACGCTAAAGATTTTTTCTTAAATATTACCGATCAAATAGCAGAAAATGAATTTCGACTAAGCTATGGAGTTTCTGTTACCGATGTTAACAAAGATAATAAATATGATTTTGTAGTAACTGGCTTTGGTTTTAAAAATTTAGCACTTTCTTATAAGAATGGAAAATTAATAAATATTGTAAATGAAAAAATATTTACAGATGAACAAAGAAGAACAATTGGTGTTGCTGCATGCGATATTGATCAAGATGGCTATGAAGAAATATATTTTTTAAATACTGATACATATAGTGGATCAAAAATTTATTCTGATCGATTAATAGATTTAAATAATAATAAATTTGAGGATTTATTTGAAAAAGAAATTAATCAAAATGAATTAAACTTAACAGCTGGAAGGTCAGTTGTTTGTGTAGATAGAAATGGTGATGGTGCATATGGTATTTACGTTGCAAATTATGGAGGCCCCACTCGATTTTATGAATTAATTAGAGATCGAATAAAAGACCAGGCTAAATTATTATCAATTGATAAAATTACTGGAGGAAGAGCTATAGTTTCAGGACACATTCTTTCAGATAGATCAGATATTTTTGCAGCAAATGAAAGAGGAGACAACTTTTTATACTATAATTCTAAAGGATCTTTCCAAGATGTTGCTGAAGAGTATGCAGTACAAGATAGATTTGAAAATGGCAGAGGAACAGCTCTAAGTGACCTTTTGTATAGAGGAAGATTAGATATTTTATCTTCAAACTGGGATGGAATGCATAGAGCATATGTTTTAGATGGAGATAAATTTAAAGATATATCAACATCTCCATACAACGATCCTACTAAAATTAGAACCGTTATTTCAGCTGATTTTGATAATGACGGCTATGATGAAATTTTTATGAATAATATTGGAGAACCAAATAAACTTTTCAAAGTTATAGAAGGTGGAGTATTTAAAGAAATTAAAATGGAAAATGGTTTAGAGACTGTTGGTCTTGGAACTGGAGCGGCTGTTGCAGACGTTGATGGCGATGGAATTTTAGAGCTATTAGTTTCTCATGGAGAGTCCGGTTTTCAACCTTTAACTTTATATAAAGCAGATATACAAAATTTTAATTATCTACGTATTAAACCACTTAATCAGTTTGGAGCTCCTGCAAGAGGTGCAACAGTAACAATGAAATCTAATAAAAGAATTCACTCAAAAACGATAGATGCAGGCTCAGGATATCTTTGTCAGATGGAGCCCGTAGCTCATTATGGAATAAGACAAGGTGAAAAAGACTTTAAAGTTGAAATTAAATGGACTGATGGATCAATAGAAACATTTGATATAGATGAATTAAATAAAACTTACGAATTTAGACAAAAATTATAGGACAATACTACTCATTATATAGTGTTGAAAAATTTTAAAGCTTTTATATATCAAAATTGTGACTATTTGTTCTTTATCATTATTGGCATTATTTGTTTCAGGAATTGCAATGTATCTTTTTAGAGAGCCATCTGAGGAAGAAATAAAAAAATTCAATAGCAAAACTCAAGACCGAAGTAACTGGTCAAATATGGGTTTTTAAATTATTAATTAATGTACAGTATTAAAAATATACTTAGTCTTATTATATTTGTTATTTTTTTTTCAATTCCAATAAACTTCGCAAATTCTCAAGAAAAAAACTATTATCAAGATATTGTTAATGACTGGAATAAAATTTTCCCAGACAGAAATAGAAATGCAGCAGGTCCTAAATTTTTTAAATATATAATTGATAAAGATATCTCTTATGAAGATTTTGTAGAATATAACAAACTATACTGTGCGGTATCAGGTTCTTTAATAAGTCCAAATGCTGTTCCAGAATATGTTTATTTAACTGAAAACAATACAGACAAAAAGATATGTGGTGAATATTATAGATGCTGCATACCGTGTTCCTGCGATTTAATGAAATATTCAAAAACTACTAAAATGAAACATAAATTTAAAGGCATAGAAAAAGAATTTTATGTTTTCACAATTGAAAATCCTTGTGGGAAAACAGATTTTCCTGAAAGGGTAAACAAAAAATATTTTTGTAACGGAAATGATTTAGATACGAAACAAGTTTCAGTAGTAGATGGAAAACTAGTCATTGGTTTATTGCATAAAGCCAAAACCTGCACTCAATATAATGTTAATGCCATAGACAGGCACCAGGTGACAGGCAGATATTGCACTCTTAGAAACAATACTCCATTAGATCAGCTTCAGTCAGGTATGGGAGATATATTCATTAAACTTGCAAGATAACACCAAGATTATATATTCATCAAAATGGTATTGTATAACGAAAAAATTAAACATCTTAGTTGCTCTGATCTAAGGTTATTTTTGAAAAGATTGGTCAAAGATAAGATAGAAAAAGAGTGGACCGAAGACTTCATTGATAATATGAACCTAGTCATAATACCAAGAATGACAATAAAAAGACGTTATGAAAATAAAGGTATAGATATGTCAAGACTGATCGATAATCCTACCTACTATCAGCATGTCAAAAAGAGTGTCGACACCCGAGGCAATCTTGAATTTAAAGATCGATAATTTTTTTACGATACACCGAGTTAATCAATCAAGTTAGAAATCATGATTGATTTTTGCATCATAGGATCAGGAATTTCAGGATCAACTATTGCAAACTTATTAAATAAAAAATATTCTGTTGCAGTTTATGACAAAGCAAGAGGTTTTGGTGGAAGAAGTTCATTTAAAAAATATAAAGATAAAATTGGATTTGATCATGGCCTTCAATATATTTCTCCAAAATCTACAAAATTTAAAGCATTCACTAATCAACTCATTAAAAAAAAAGTTTTAAAAAAATGGGGTGGTAACCATCTATTTCTTCACAAAACCGTTAAGGAAATTAAAAATCATTTAAAATTAATTGGAACAAAAGGAAATAACTCTATTAGCAAACATTTATTAAAGAAAATTAAATGTAATTTTGAACATGAACTTACAAATATAAAGAGATTAAATGAACATTGGGAATTAATATTTAAAAATGATGTAAAACAAAAATGTAAAAATCTTATTTTGACCTGCCCATTTCCTCAAAGTAAGAAATTAGGACAAAAATATTTAAATAAATCCTATTTAAATCAAAAAGTTAAAATGGATGCCAATTTAACAGTTATGATTGTCACCAATAAGCTTAAACAGAATAATAGTAGTTATTTTTTTAATGATGAGATACTCGGTTGGGCTGCATACGAGAATAGTAAGAAAAGATTTAATTATAAGTATGATTTATGGACACTTCAAAGTACTTACAAATACGGCAATAAATTCACGAAAGATTATAGAAATAAAAGAAAATACTATACAAGACAGCTTGTTAAAAAATTTGAGAAATTAACAAATTTAAAAATTAAAAAAATTCATCACTCAAGAATTCATGGCTGGATGTATTCATCAAATTCAAAGCCACTTAAACAATTATCTTTATGGAATAAATCTTTAAAATTAGGTTTATGTGGCGATTATTTTAGAGGACCAAGATTAGAAAATGGGTGGCAAAGTGCACACGATTTACACAGTAAAATACGATATGGTAAATAAATGAAAATTATATTTTCGATATTAATTTTACTTTTTTCAACATCCATTAGCTATTCAAAAAATACAGATATCATCCATGATTTTAAAATTACATTTAATTGTAAATTAGAAAAAATAATGATCAAAAATAAAGATTTTAATTATCAAACTTTTACTGCAAACAATATTGAAGTTGATAAAAACAAAGTTTTAAAAGTTGTAGCAGCACAACCAAGTAAACTTACTATTAATGGTTTATCAGAATTTATAGATACTTATTCAGAAATTAGTAAAGATGATGTTAGAATTGCTAAAAACGACACCATTTTATTTAAAAATATAGATAAAGAAAAAAAATACTCGGAATCAGTATTTTTAAATAGATCAACTGGTGAATTGATTCATGAAGTTACAAAAAATATGAATACTAAAGATAATGAAAAATATATTTCTTTCTTTGGTTGTATCAAAGAATTGTAGTTCAACACCAACCATCTTTTGCAATTAATACTGGATAATATTCTTTGTGTGTCTTTATCCAAAGTGCAATTTGTTTTTTTGATGAATCTGTAGGGCATACAGTTTCGTCAAATCTCATTCGTCCATCTCTGTCATTAGCACCATTTCTTGCTGTGTAAACTACTGGATCACTCTCTCCATACGGATTTTTCCAACCAAGATCTAAAAAATGATTAATGAATACATCATTCATATTATTTATATTTCCAGAGTTATTAACAATATTGCAGTTTATAGATCTTTTATTACTTATCTTTAAAGTTCCACCGCCCTGCACATCACACAAACCTAAAGAATTTTTTATAAATTTAATCGCTGTTTGATGTTGTGCTAAAGCTGCATTTCTTTTCGCACTTTGCGTGTAACCACTATAAGCCACTACTCCTACTGCTGCTAGGATTCCAATAATTGCAACAACTACTAAAAGTTCAATTAAGGTAAAACCTTTATTTTTATTTTTCAAAATTTCCATTCATTATCTATTCTACAAACATGTTTGGTTTTATGTTTCTTTGCACCATTTAATTTAATATAAGATTGATAAATTCTACAATATTTATCATTTTTATAGTAGGTTTTCACTACTCTAACCTTTCCAGATGACAATCTTTCATTATTGTGCCAAGAGATAATTTTACCATTTGGAGTGTTATTTAGTGCTAATAAAATTGCATCAGTATGGAATTTAATTTCCTTTTTATTAAGGTTAAATTTTAAATAGTTATTTATATCGACTGCTAAAAACAATAATGCAGCACTAGGTTCACCTAATGAAAGTGCAGTAAGAGGAGAGCCAGAGCTTTCATAATCTAAAATTTTTTCTTCGGTTTTTGTATAATTTGTTGTTGTGCAGCTATAGAAAAAACTACAACATAAAAATAAGATTATAATTTTATTTAATTTATTCATATTAATTCAAATATTTTTCTGCACCTGGCCAATCCCAGTAATTAAAATGAAAACCATTTCCAAATGCAAATTTACAGGCTGTGAAAGTTTTCGATCTAGCTTTTTTTCCTATATATAAAAAGGCTTGGTAATCACGACACAAACTAGAATTAATCTCATAAGTAAATATTGGTCTTACCTTTCCACCAGCATCTCTTGTTTCACTATACCAGCTAACAATTTTAAAATCTTTTAAGTTTTCTAAAGCCATGTAGACAGCATCTTTGTGCTGTCTCTCTTCATTTTTATTGAAAAAAGGGGGTGACCAGAATCTAAAATCCATAAATTGCCTTAAGTCCCATGTGTGCCCATTTCCTGAAGTTACATAAACTGCGTCTGGAATTAAAAAATTTGGTTCAGGTAACTCTCTTTCTTTTTTTACTTTATCTATATTAATTTTTTGTGGCGCAACTCCTACACAATTTGTTAAAAATAAAAAACTAATCAATACCAGAGTAATTTGGAATAATTTCATATCCTCCATCTAATTTTTCACATGCAAGTGTTCGATATTGAACAGTTTCATAACCCAATGATCCTGTCCAAGTATAAAACCTACACTCTTTAGCTATACCCGAATCTTGCAATATATGTTTTAAACCATCGTTACATTCAACTACTTCTACATTTTTTTCACTTATAACTTTTCCATTATCATCAAATGTTTTTATTAATTTGGTTTTAATATCACAATATTGATTTTCTTGATTTTTTGAGTGTGCTTGATCAAAATAAGCTAACCACACTAAATAACCCAAAACTATTATTAATAAATTTCTAATCAATGTTATTTAAAACCTCTTCTACCTTTTGGTTTAAATCATTTGATTTATTGTTTGAAAGAGCTGCTAGTTTTTTATCTCTTTCTATTTGTTCAAGAACTTCAGAAATATTTTCCTTAGAAACTTTTACTTTTACGTATGCTCTATAAGACTTATGATGGGTGAAAAAAATTTCTACTTTATCTACAACATAATCTTTTACAAAAGTATCTCCAACAATATTTATTATTGTGTCCTCTGAAGAACTCATTAAAGTATTATTTTCATTTAATCCTGACTCAGATTTATTAATAGTTGATTGATTGTTCATTTTTCCGTTAATTCTGTCAGCTAACTTAGATTTTGCTAATAAAATTGATTTTTTTACAGCTAATTCAATATCAGGGGATACACTCGTTGCTGTTTCATACATCCATTTCTTATCTTCACGATCATATTTTATGTACCATTTAGGTGTCTTCTTTAATTCACCTTTTTGAGACATATCTTTTTTAATTGAGTACATGCTGCATTGAGTCAAAAAAAGCCCAAAAGTAACTATTAAAATTATTTTAAAAAAATTAAATTTCATTATCATTTACCTTGATCTGGAAAATCTGAAAAAAAACCACTCAGCTTATTTTTTACAATTTTGTAATTTTTATCAGTTTTACTTTTGACTTCTGCCCAATTTTTTCTCTGAAAATTTTTAGTCTCAATAATTTCGTCTTTAAATTCTTTTTTGAAACATTTTAATAGTTGATTAAATTTTTGACTAAATTCATCAAACTTTTTTGGATCAGCATTTACAGGTTTAATTGATACTGTAAATATTATTAAACTAATTATTATTTTATTAATCATTTTTCCCTTTGTTATATTTTGAAAATAGGAATTATTTTTTTATTATCTAATGAAATCAGAGGAATATAATTTCATTAAAAATAATAAATAAATTTCATACATAGACATTTGTATGAGATTTTTTTTTTTAGTATTTTTACTAATTTTAACAAGTTGTAGCAGTTGGAGTACTGCAAAAAAAAAAGGTTGTTTAAGTCCACATGCTAATTACTATGAACTTGAATCAATTCATTATGCAAAAAAAAAACAAGAAATTATTCAACTCAATCTCCGTTAATATTAATAAAACCGTTACAAGTCATAGTTTCAAAAAAATTATCGTATGATGATAGATGTAAACATACTAAGACACTAGTAATGGCTTTAGATGATCCAATAACTTTCAAGAGTTATAAATGGCAAAATTCTCAAAATTCTACTGAGGGCGAAATTAAGATATTAATGGACAAACCATCATTCACAAATTCTAAAGGCATCGGGAGTGATTTGTGCAGAGTATATATAAGTAAAATTAAGATTAAAAAAAAAGAAAATATTAAAAAATTTAGAGCCTGTAACTACAAACATTCGTGGGGTCCGCATGATAGATACGGTCATATAATTCAACCACATATAATATTATATAAATGGAGAATTTTTGAGGATAAATATTTTTAATCTTTTTATTTTAATTTTATTGCTAATTAATTTTAACGGTTATGCGGAAATTGGTGAAATTGACCTATCTGATACTAAAGAACTTAGATGTTTGTATAAAATTAATTCGGATAGTGACGTAATTAATAGTAAATTAAATTGCACTACATCTATTGACAAAAAAAGTTTTAATCAAGGCTGGGATAAAAAAAGTTGTAGATCATATAACTATAAATTTAAAAAAGATAATTTAATTATTGATAAGGTTGCAATTTATTGTTTAAATTTTAATGAAGAAAAATATATTCAGGTTTTTTAATATATTGTTAATCTGTTTTTTAGTTACTGCTTGTAACAAGCCTAATACTAAAATTTTTAATGATCCTATATATAAAAGTAAAAATAGCGAGCATCAATTTAGTTTAGTATTGTCTTTAACTAATTTTATTATAGAGCAATATTATACACTTGATAATGATTCCTCATTATTACATGCATCTGCAATTTTTTCTGCACTAAATGACAATAGACACGGCGAAGTTTATTATTGGAAAAATAATAATTTTTTTGGAAAAGTAAAAATTGTTCTAACTTATTTTTCAGATCAAGATATTGTTTGTAGACATTGGATTGAACAAGTAGCAAAAATTAACAGAAAAAATATTAATGGTGCTATTTGGTATAAGTATAAGGATAAAACAAATATAGCGTGCTATGATTTTAAAAAAAAAAAGTGGCAATTTACTAATTACAATATTTAAATAAATTGAAAAAAATTTATCAAATTATATTTCTTTTTTTTTTAATAGGTTGCTCTAATAAAAATTACTCAACAGAAAAAAAACCTATTTGTTATTCTTATAAACAAAAAAATAAATTATCAGTTTATTGTAATGAATATAAAGAAAAATACTC
>CACJWS010000025.1 GCA_902596975.1 uncultured Pelagibacteraceae bacterium
TTCAGATCCTAGTGTAAACAATAAAACTAAAAATGATAACAAGATAAAACTCAAAATAACCGACTTTTTTGAATAATTAAATTGTAGGTTTTGGAATACATTTCTAAATAGGTTTGATGCTTTAACTTGATCAATTGAACTTATTGTTGGTATTGAAAAAATTATAAGAACTAACAAACCTACAATAAATATCTTTATAAAATTAATTAAAGAGAATTTAGGATAAACATTTAATCCCAACCCATCAGATAAATATTTATCTGCAATTGGTACAATTAAAAAACTTGAGCCATAAGAAATTACTGTAATAATAAATAATAATATTAATAATTGAAGATAATAAAGTGTTTTTATATTCCCTGAATAAAATCCTACAGCTTTTCTTACAGCTATAGACATATTATTCTGGTTTATAAATGACAACAATGTATTAGCGATACCTATTCCAGCAATTAACATTGCACTAATTGAAACTAAAGAGAGAAATTGGGAAAAATTATTAATTATCCTTTTTAAGCCACTAGCTGAATTTTCTGGAAATCTAAGCTTTACTTTTTGGTCATCTTTAAAAATATCTTTGATCTTATTCTCTATTTTTTCTGGATCATCACTTGGTTTAAACTTTACTTTATATTCATAATTTAAAAAACTACCTATTCCATTTAGTTTTAGTATCTCCAAAGTTTGTTTTCCTGCCAATGCCCAATCTCCAAAAGCTACAAATCCACTGACATCAGGTACAGATTTTATAATTCCAACAACTATGAAACTTTGATCTTGTACCTTAACTTTGTCATTTATTTTTATATTTAAAGTTTTTGATAAACTTTCATTAATCAAAATTGTCTTTGGTTCCTTTTGCATTCTTTCATAAGCATCTTCTGGCTCATAAACAACTTCACCGTATAACGGATATTTTTCATCAACTGTTTTAATTCTTGTAAATAATGATTTATTTTTTTCTCTGCCTGTAGTTGAAAGCATTGTACTGAATTCTATCATTTGTGAGACAGTTGAAAATTCCTTTACTTTATTGACTAAATTAATATCCCCCTGATTACGGTTATAATCGATTTCGAGATCTCCACCCAAAAGAACTTTTGCATTATCATTAAGCTCTTTTTTTAAACTATCTTCGATTGTAAAGATTGCACTTAAAATAAAAAGACTGATAAACAGCGTTACAATAATACTTGAAATTTTTTTATAATTTCTGCTTAAATCCTTTAAAGCATACTTGAATATTAAACTTAACTCTGAAGAATTATTTAATTTTTCCATCTTTGATTTTAATTTTTCGTTTTGCTTTGTCAGCTAATTTTGGATCATGTGTGACCATTATTAAAGAAGACCCTTCTTCTTTGACGTATTTAAATAAAATTTCAGAGATCATTATTGAGTTTTCGGTATCTAGATTACCAGTTGGTTCATCAGCTAAAATCAAATCTGGTTTCATTGCAATAGCTCTTGCAATCGCCACACGTTGTTGCTCTCCGCCAGATAATTGACTTGGAAGATTATTGAATCTATGTTTTAGACCAAATCGATCTAATAAACTTTTTGCTTCTTTCTCGGGATTTTTAAATTCATTAAGTTCAAGTGTTAAAGCTACATTTTCAACAGCTGTATAATTTGGAATTAAATAGAAAGATTGAAATATAATTCCTATATTTTGCTTTCTAATTTCAGATACTTCGTCTTCATTAAGATTTGTTATTTCCCTGTCTTGAAATATAATTTTCCCTGAGGTTGGACGTTCTAGTCCACCAATAAGCATAATCAAGCTTGTTTTTCCTGACCCACTTTCTCCAACCACAGATACAGTCTCTTTTTTTTTTATAGTTAAATCAATATTTTTTAAAACATTGATATTGTCCTTCCCAGTTTGGTATTTGAGATTTATTTTTTTTAATTTAAGAAGTGTGTTCATGAATAAAAGTTTATTTATAAAAATATTGTTATTCTTTCTAGTGCACATAAATGCAAGTGCAATAGAAAAGGTTATATTATTCGGCGATAGTTTAATGGCGGGTTATGGTCTACCTAAAGAACAACACTTATCTTTGGTTTTAGAAAGTAATCTCGTTAGGAGTGGTTTAAATATTAAGGTAATAAATGGAAGTGTGTCAGGAAGCACTTCTTCTGGCGGATTGAATAGAGCAGAATGGAGTTTATCAGAGCCCGGTATTGATCTAATCATCCTTGGTCTTGGGGCAAATGATATGCTTAGAGGAATTCAACCAGATGAAACTGAAAGAAATTTAGAAGAAATAATTAAAATTGCCAATAGTAAAAAAATAAAAATTATAATAGCTGGGATGGTTGCGCCAAAAACTCATGGAACTAAATATAAAAAAAATTTTGATGCTATTTATCCTAAATTGTCAAAAAAATATAATTTACCTCTAATTCCATTTTTGTTAGAAGGTGTTGCTCTCGATCCAAATCTAAATCAACAAGATGGAATACATCCTAACAAAGCTGGAACAATAGTTATAAGTAATACAATTCAAGATATTATTTCAAAAAATTATTAATCGGATATGAAAAAAAAATATCATCATTTAGCAAATGGCACATTTCGTAATCCTGAAGGATCAAAGGTGATTGATATGAATTTCAATTGGTCGTTTAAGGTCTTTAACCAAGAAAAAAAAAAATTAGATATGACTTTTCCTGAAAGTAATATCATTAAAAAAGAAAAAGTTTTATTGGATTTAAATAATTTACAAAAAGAAGATTACGTAGCGTGGATAGGTCATGCAACATTTTTATTAAAATTAGGTGAAATAACAATAATAACAGATCCAGTTTTTTCAAAAAATGCAGGACCTTTATTTTTTGGGCCAAAGAGATTTACCGAACCAGCATTAAAACTTAATGAGATACCAAGAACAGATATTTTTTTACTAACTCACAATCACTACGATCATCAAGACATGAAAACAATTATGAGATTTCCTTATAAAGAATCTAAAGTCCTGGTACCTTTAGGTCTCAGAAAATATTTTAAAATTAATAGATTTAAGTATGTAAATGAAATGGATTGGTATGATCAAATAAGAATAAATCAGAATTTAAAAATTACTTTTTTGCCATCAGTCCACTGGTCAAAAAGGAGTTTAACGGATACTAACAAAACTTTATGGGGCAGCTATTTGATTGAATACAAAGGAAAAAAAATATTATTTTCATGTGATACTGGTGTTGGAAAAATATATAAAGAATTGGGAAATAAGTATGGTCCAATTGATTTAACATTTATTAACATTGGCGCATATAATTTTTATCCTATGGCTTCAATTAAAGATTCTTCTGCTTACCACACTAACCCTGAAGAAGCCCTTGGACTTGCTAAAGATTTAAAAAGTAAAAAAGTAATTGGAATGCATTGGGGAACTTTTGTCTTATCACTTGAACCAATATTAGAGCCCCCTTTAAGGTTTAAGCAAAATGCAGAAAAATTTGGATTTAAAAAAGATGATGCAATTATTTTTAAAATTGGTGAATTTAAATTATTTAATGAGCTTTTTGATACTAACTAGAATTTTCCATCAACCACAATCCATCTTGATTTAAAAAATATAGTTTACCATTTATAGGATGAATTTGTATGTCTCTGATTCTTCCAATTTTATCTTTAAATATTATTTCCTCTTTTACGTTTGATAAATCATTAAACTCTAATTTTCTTAAAGACTTATCTTTAAGAGAAGTAATTAGTGCATGACCATTCCATTCTTTAAATTCATTACCTTTATAAATTGTGATTGCACTTGTGGCTATTGATGGAACCCAATATTGAATGGCTTTTGTAAAGCCAGGTTTCCATTTTGGCCCTATTGGTATACCTGAATAATTTGTTCCACCCCATCCAAGAATTTTCCAACCATAATTTTCACCTTTCTTTGCTTCACCAAACCAATCGCCTCCTTTTGCACCATGATTGCTCATATAAATTTTTCCATCGAAAGGTGATAAAGCTAAACCTTGAGGATTTCTTACACCAATTTGATATATTTCAGGCAGCCAGTCTGATTTCCCCTCAAAACGAGGATTGTCTTTTGGAATGCCACCATCTAGATAAATTCTAATTATACTCCCTGGATGTTTATTTCCATCTTGAGCAATCATTCCCCCGCCTCTTTCACCTGCAGAAGCAAATAAATAATTGTCTTTAATTACCAGTCTTGAACCAAAGTGATAAGGCGAGTCAATTGGTGGATTGGCTTGAAAAATATTTTTAAAATTTAATTTGTTTTTATTAAATTTTGCACGTGCAATTGAAGTACTAGTCTTCCAATTATTTCTATTTTCTGTGTATGAGATGTAAATGTAATCTTCATGATACAGAATATCCAATAATCCTCCCTGTCCATATTCTACAAAATTTAAGTTATGACCAATTTCACTCGTCTCTCTTGTCGAAATATTAACAAGTTTTATTTTGCCACCTTTCTCGGTAACAATCATTTCATTATCATTAACGAACGACGAACCCCAAGGTGCTTCTAATTCAATAATTTTATTAAAATTAAAATTTTTACTAAATGAATTAGTTGATAATAGTATTAATGATAAAAGAAATAATAATTTCTTCACTCTATGAAAGTTTTGATCTACCACCATCGACAGCAATAATTTGTCCTGTAACCCAAGAACTTTCTTCAGTTATTAGAAATTTTGCAAGCGAAGCTGAGTCTTTACCTTCTCCAAGTCTTTTTAACGGATGGGCTTTTGCTATACCATCAGCTAAAACTTTATTTTTAAGCATTGGCTCTGCAATTTTTGAATTAGTTAAACTTGGAGCAATGCAATTTACTCTTATATTAGGAGCAAATTCTGCTGCTAAAGAAACAGTTAATCCTTCAACAGCTGCTTTAGTTGAAGCTATAATTGCATGATTTGTAAAACCCCTTTGAGCGGCAACAGTTGAAAACAAAACAATCGATCCTTTATTTTTTTTTAAACTTTCTTGATAACCTTTAATTAAATCTACTGCAGAATATAAATTTAGTTTCATACATTTTGTAAAATCTTGTTCTGAAACCATTCTCAAAGGTTTTAAATCAATTGAACCAACACAATAAGCTATACCTTTGATATCATCTATTTCGGACTTAATCTTTTCAACAAAACCATTTTCTAAAACATCAGAGACTGTATATTTACAATTTAGTTTTTCAGACAAAGATTTTGTTCTTTCTTCATCCCTACCGATTAAATGTACTTCTTTCCCGGCTGCGTATAACTGTTCGGCTAAATTAGATCCGATAGATCCTGTCGCACCTACTACTAAATATTTTTCTGACATAAATTTTTAAAGAGTTATATATAGTTAATGAAATTATTTTTTCTACTTGGAAATCAGCTTTTCTCAGAGAAATATCTAGAAAAGTACAGAAAAGACCACTTTTTCTTTATGGCTGAAGATTATCAGCTTTGTACGTACGAAAAGCATCATAAACAAAAGATATTATTGTTCTTATCTTGCATGCGATCTCACGCAGATAGACTAAAAAAAAATAAATTTAAATTAGAATATTCTTCGATCGAGGATAAATCTTTCAAGCTGGATTACACAGAAAAATTAAAAAAAATAATTAAAGCAAAAAAAATTAAAGAAATTTCAAGTTTCGAAATTGAGGATAAGTTTTTTGAAAATAAAATTGCCAATTTTTTAAAAAAGGAAAAAATTAAATGGAATATTATTCAAACACCAATGTTTTTAAATTCTAGAGAAAAATTTAAAAACTATTTATCGAAATCAAAAAAACCTTTTATGGCAGTTTTTTATAAAGAGACTAGAAGAGATTTGGATATACTCATGAAAAAAGATGGTAATCCAGAAGGAGGCAAATGGAGTTTTGACGAAGAAAATCGAAATAAACTTCCAAAAAATATATCTATACCCAAATTTCCTAAAATTACTGAGACTGTTCATACGAAAAAACTAAAAATTTTAATTGATAAAAATTTTAAAAGTCACCCAGGTAATACGAAAGATTTTTGGTTTGCTACGGAATATGATGATGTAATTAAATTATTAAATTTTTTTATTAAAGAGAAATCAAATTTATTTGGGGATTATGAAGATGCAGTTGATCAGAAAGACAATATATTATTTCATAGTGCTTTAAGTCCTTACATCAATTTAGGTCTTATCACTCCAGAATTTATCATTAAAAAAGTTTTAGATTTTCACAACAAAAATAAAATAAGATTAAATTCCTTAGAAGGTTATATTCGTCAAGTAATCGGATGGAGAGAATTTATGAGGGGAATATATCAAAGCTATTCAAAAGAAATGGAAACTAGAAATTTTTTTAAACAAAATAGAAAAATGAAAAACTCATGGTACGAAGGAACAACAGGATTACCACCTTTAGATTATGCTATTAAAAATGCAGTGAATTATGGTTGGTCACATCATATTGAAAGGTTAATGATCTTATCAAACATAATGAATTTATGTGAAGTTAAGCCAACATATGTTTACAAATGGTTTATGGAAATGTTTGTGGATTCCTCAGACTGGGTAATGGTCCCGAATGTTTATGGAATGGGGCTTTTCAGTGATGGAGGAATATTTGCAACAAAACCATATATTTGCGGCTCCGCTTATTTCATGAAAATGATGGATTTTAAAAAAGGAGAATGGTGCAATACCATGGATGGTCTTTATTGGAGATTCATTAATAGAAATAGAGCCTTCTTTTTAAAAAATCCTAGACTTTCTATGATGGTTAGAATTTTCGATAAAATGAAACCTGATAGAAAAAAATTAATTTTAGCTGAGGCAGAAAAATTTATTAAGCAAAATACTGCATAGTGAGAAAAGAAAATTTACCCACAAAAATTTGCCCTGTATGTAAGAGACCTTTTACTTGGAGAAAAAAATGGAAATTAAACTGGGATAAAGTGAAATATTGTTCTAAGAAATGTTCAAAAAATAACTAATTAGCAACAAGAGCAGCTTTTCTTTTTCTCTGGTTTTTTTTCTTCAATCACTTCTTCTTTAGGGGCTGATTGTTCAAGAATTTTTGCTGCTTCAGCTTCTTTCTCTTTTAATATTTTATTTTCAATGTATGCGTAAAGAGAGTTGAAACCTAATTTTGAAGCTTTCTTTTCTTCGTAATTCCTTCTGCCTTTAAGATTTTCAATAATTTCAAGAACTTGCGGGTTATTCATACTATTGTTATCTCATAATTTTGATAATTTACAATAGTTCTTTAAAAAAATTCTTTAATTATAGTTGGTATATACTTTTTGAAATTAAAAAAACCTTTATTGCAATATTTCCAAGAACTTCGGTCTAAATTACGATAAAGAAATTTTATATTATTTATTCCTTGAGAAGTTAAAAAATCTAAGTTTTCTCCAACACAAGGATATAAAAAATAACTATTCTCAATTGTTTTAAGGTTACCAATATCAATAATTTCACAATCCAAAGATTTTTCATCCAACCTTCTTTTTTGATCCTGAATTAAATTAGTCTTAAATTTCATTGTTTTTTCACTAAGTTTAATATTTCTACTGTCGATATTATTATTAACTAAATAAATCTTTTTAAATTTATGGTCTTTGAAATCAGTCAACTCAAAAGAAAGATTATTATCAAAAATAATTAAATTTTGCTCATCCAAACTTACTGGATTACTAAAATCTTTTAAGACAGCCTTGTATATTTTCTCGCTAACTTTAGGTGGTGCATTTTCATTTAAATTAATGTTATTAAATCTGTTATTAGTAAATTTTTTTATATTCCATTCACTTGCCAAATAATGCTTACCTTGTGTTTGTATCCCAGCAACCCATCTCCATCCCAATGTATTAGATGCTGCATCTCCATCATAGAGATGCTTCATAAAAAATTCAGCTCCTAATTGCCAAGGTAAATTTAAAGTAAAAATCCAGATACTGGCAAACCACATTCTTGTATGATTATGAAGGTAATTAAATTCTTTTAATTCTTTAACCCATTCATTAAAACATTCTATATTTGTATTTCCATCAATGGCATTTAAATAATCTTTATTATCTTTGTATTTTTCTCTTATAATTTTTAGTTCTATTATGTAATCTGTCCATACATTAGGTCTTAATTCTAACCATCCTTTCCAATAAGTACGCCACAAAACCTCCTGAATAAATTTTTCATTTTTAGAAAATGAAAATTTCTTTAAGGATTTATCTATAACTTCTAACTCATTTAATATTCCATGAGATATATATGGAGAAATACAAGATATATTTGATCTTTTATCTGGACCAAAATCAAAATTTCTCAATCTTGAATATTCAGAAAGATTATTTTCAATAAAATTATCTAGTTTATTAGTGGCTTGCGCCCGACTTGGTTCAAAATTCATGATATTTTATTTTAATTTTTTCTTATGAAAATTAATAAATCTTTCAACATTTGATTTATTAAAAGTTTTATTTTCCTCAAATGAAACTTTTTTCATAGAATAAGCTGAACTTTTAGTTATTCTTGAATGAATAATAACATTCCCTTTATATAACCTCAATTTAACTGATCCATTAACTTTACTTCTCTTAAGATCAACAATTCTTTGTAATTTAAATCTCTCTTTAGAAAACCAATATCCATTGTAAATCAGTTCCGCATATCTAGGCATAATTTTTTCTTTCTTATGCATTGTATCTTTATCAAGTGTAACAGACTCTATAGCCCTATGAGCGTGCATTAATAAAGTTCCGCCTGGTGTTTCGTATACACCTCTTGATTTTATACCGATAAATCTATTTTCTACTAGATCAACTCTTCCAACAGCATTTTTTCCAGCTATGTCGTTTAATTTTCCAAGCAATTTAGATGGCGATAATTTTTTCCCATTCACTGCAATCGGATCTCCACTTTTAAAGTCTATTTTTACAATTGAAGATTTATTAGGTGCTTTTTCTGGAGATACCGTTCTTTGAAAGATAAAGTCAGGCGCAGAGTTTTTTGGATTTTCTAACAACTTTCCTTCTGTTGATGTATGAAAAATATTATCGTCTACTGAAAAAGGTGGCGCTCCTTTCTTGTCTTTAGGTATTTCAATTTTATTTTTTTTTGCATAATTAATTAGATCTGATCTAGATTTCAGCTTCCAAATTCTCCAAGGCGCAATAACTTTTATTTTAGGTCCAAAATAATGATAACCTAACTCAAATCTTACTTGATCATTTCCTTTTCCTGTTGATCCATGAGATACAGCATAGGCATTAAATTTTTTAGCAATTCTAATTTGATCTTTTGCTATTAAAGGTCTAGCAATTGAGGTTCCAAGCAAATAAACACCTTCATATATTG
>CACJWS010000026.1 GCA_902596975.1 uncultured Pelagibacteraceae bacterium
GCAAGTAACATGGTATTTGGGCTAATTGCTTTATAATCGTATGGTGCAATGTAGGGGCTTATTAATGCTAAGACTACATGAAATAAAACAATTGTTAAACCAATTAATCCAGAAGGCTTGGAGGCCATAGTCTTTAAAATTTCAAAAGCCTTTTCTAGCTTATTTTTTTGTTTATCTTCTGTAATTAAATTACTCTCCATTTTATTTTCTTATCTGTAAACTTTTTAATCTTGGATTAAGCATGAGTGTCATTAAATCTGCTATTAAATTTATTCCCACATAGATTGATGCCAATATTATTGCTAATGCTTGAACAACAGGTAAATCTCTATTTGATATAGACTCAATTACCAGTCTGCCTAAACCTGGATAATTAAAAACAACTTCTGTAACAACAACACCACCTAGCAACCAAGCAATTGTTAACGCCACTACATTTATTGCTGGTAATAATGCATTTGGTAATACATGTCTAAATACCATTTTCCAATATGGAACACCTTTTAAAATTGCCATTTGCACATAATCACTAGCCATTACTTGAATTACACTTGAACGTACCATTCTTGCCATGTGTGCGGTCATAATCATTGAAATTGCAACAACAGGTAAAATTATATTCGAGAGTAATTCATAAAAAGTTGCATCCGATGGTATAATCACGATGCCTGGTAGCCAACCAAGCCAAATTGCAACAATTAAAATAAGTAAAGTAGCACTAATAAACTCAGGAATAGTCATTGAAAAAATTGTGATAGTTGAGATCATAATATCTGGAAGCTTATCTCTCCAAAGAGCAGTTATAATTCCTAATACGATTGCTAAAGGAATTCCTATAAGTATTGAAACAGAGGCTAAAACTAAGGAGTTTTTAACTCTTGGACCTAGTACTTCATTAATTGGCATTTCTCCACTTAAGGAGTAACCAAAATCACCTCGTACAACATTTGATGCCCAGTCCAAATATCTTTCATAAGCAGGAATATCTAGACCAAGTCTTTTTATACAAGCATCAAGAGCTGCTCCATAAGCTTCTCTCTCTAAATATGTTGTGCATGCATCCCCAGGTAAAACTTCAACACCTACAAATGTAATCAATGAAACTATAAATAAAGTGATAAGCCCTAGTCCAATTCTTTTTAAAATTAATAAAAGCATATGATTAACTAGAACTTTGTAACAAAAATAATTTAAATAGAAATAAAATAAAGGCCGCTTATATGCGGCCTTTATCTAAATACTTTTAGTCAACTTTAACTTTATGCCACTGTATAGAAAAGTGATCTACAGCATCAAGGTTTTTAACTTTTGATGAAGTAACTACAAGTCTAGATACGTGGTATGGGATCATTGTTCCACTTTGTTCCCATAAAGTCATTTGAGCATTTTGATATGCTTTTTTTCTTTTATTGAAATCCAACTCACTTCTAGCATCAGCTAAATTTTTATCAAAGTCAGCATTTTTGAAGTAAGACTCATTCCATTTAGCTCCACTATGATAAGCTTCGTGCAAGATTGTATCTGCTGGTCTTTGGTTCCAACGTGTCATTGAAACTGGTTTTTTCATCCATACTTCATTCCAGTAACCTTTAGATGGTACCATTTCAATGTTGACTTTAATACCAGCTTTTGCAACTTGCTGCTGAACGACTTCTGCAATCGTAGGCCAAGTCGGTTCTAAAGTTGCTGGATAAACAGTCAATTCAATTCCATTTGGAAATCCTGCTTCTCTTAGTAAATTTTTTGCTTTACTAATATTTTGAGGACAATCCATTTGTAAACGATATTGATCAGAAGGCATTACAGGTGTATCACAAGATACAGTTGCTGCACCACCCATAACTAGATCTACAAGTTCTTGTCTATCAACCGCTAACCTAAAAGCTTTTCTCACTTTAGGATTATCAAATGGAGCAGTATCAGTTCTCATAACCACACCTCTCCAGTTTCCAGTTGGAATTACAGTTGTTGTAAATTTAGAATTACTATCAAATATCTTTTTTTGATTGAAAGGAACATATCTGTTCATATCAATTTGACCTGTTAAAAGAGCTTGAATTCTTGCTTGAGCATCTGGTATCGCAATAACATGAACTTCCGCAACTCCTGGTGCACCTTCCCAATAATCTGGGTTAGCTTTTAGAATTGTAGTTCCTTCTGGATCAAATTTATCAACCATGAATGGTCCAGTACCAACTCCAGTTTGTCCAATAGTATCTCCTGATCCTTCAGGTATCATTCTTAATCTGTAGTCAGTTAATAATAACGGAAAGTCAGCAAATGAAGTTGATAACTTCATTTTAACAGTATGCTGATCAACTACCTCAATATCTTCAACTACATTTAAACTTTTTCTTACTGGAGATCCGATATCAGGATCTTTAGCTCTCATTAAAGAATATTTTACATCTGGAGCATCAAATGCAGATCCATCATGGAAATATATTCCTTTTCTTAAATTAAATGTCCATTCAGTTGCATCAGAATTAGCACTCCAATCTGTTGATAATGAAGGTGATGGAACACCATTCATATCAGGTCTTACTAATCTATTTTGTGTTTTGATGACAACTTGAAACAAACGCCCCTTTGTTATGGCATCTAAGTTAGTATCTTTTCCAAATCCAAGATCATGTGATACTTTAAATACTCCACTTGATGCATTGGCAATAGAAAAAGATAATATCAGAGACATAAAAGTCGCTGAAAAAACTTTAAGCATGTATTTCATAAGTTCCCTCTTTTTCTTTAGTTGTTTAAATAATTAAAAAGATAACAATTCCAGAACTAGATAACAACATGCAAAATGTAGTGATTCATCTACTAATTGAATAGATATTTTAATTAATATACACTTTTTCCATATTTATAAATGCAAAACGAATTAAACAAAGTCAGATTTTCAGTAAAACCTTTAAAATCCAATGATAATAAAGTTGTTGAACTAGCACGAACTGTCGGAATTCATCCTCTAGCTTATCAAGAACTTCCTTACGATCCAGAGTATTCTTTTTATGCTGGAAGATTAAATCCAGAAGTGCTTTCACATGCAACAGCTGAAGAAATGTATTGGAAAGTAAGACAAGAAGTAATATTTCGTCATACTGGAGAACATCCATATGAAATATCTGGTCCTGATGCAGAAAAACTTTTGCAAAAAATTTTCACAAGAGATATCTCAAAAGTAAAAGTAGGAAGATGTTCGTACCAATTTGCTTGCTACAACGATGGAGGCATGCTTACAGATGGAGTTTTACTAAAACTTGAAGAAAATAAATTCTGGTTTGTTCAAGCTGATGGTGATCTTTTTTCATGGTATAAAGCTCACACTGATAGTCTTAATGTAAAAATTTCTGACCCAGATGTTTGGGTAAGTCAAATTCAGGGACCAAAATCTATGGATCTTTTAAAAGTTTTAAGTAAAGAAACTTTTCCTGATAATTGGAAATATTTCGATTGGAAAGAAATAACTATACTAAATGAAAAGGTAATCATAAGTAGATCGGGTTTTAGTAATGAACTTGGTTGGGAAATTTATTTTAGAAAAAATAATAATACTGAAAAAGTTGGGGATTACATACTTGAGGAAGGAAAAAAAATGGGAATGATACTTACAGGGACCCCTGGTTTCAGATGTAAAAGAATAGAATCTGGATTATTATCAGCTGGGCAAGACTTTAACCATGAAACAAATCCATATGATGTCGGGTTAGGTAAGTATGTCGATTTAAAAAAAAATTATTTTATTGGAAAATCAGCATTGATGACTGCCGATAAAGAAAAAAGATGTTGGGGAATACGTGTAGAGAATGGAACAGGTTTAAAAGGAACTTACATAAAATTTAATAATGAAGTAATTGGAAAAATTACATCAAGTACCTGGTCTCCTTTTCAAAAATGCGGTGTTGGAATAGTTTTAATGAATTCTACAAAACATAAACCAGGATTAATAGTGGATGTTAGTTGCAATGATAATAAAATTCACAAAGGTGAGATATGCGCCTTACCAATGTATGACTTTAAAAATGAAATTGTAAGAGGTTTAAAAATTGATATTCCAACAGGTCCTTCTCCGTGGTCAGGAATAAAAAAATAATAGCTATTGGTGGTGGTGGATTTACAAATTCGTCTGACGAAGACTTGGATGAATATGTTATAAATCAAGTTAATAAATCAAAAATCAATATCGGTTTTTTACCTACAGCAAGCAATGATAATCAAGAAAAGACTGATCTTTTTTATAAAAGATTTAAATCACAAAAATTTAAATTATCTCATTTTAATCTATGTTCAAGTGTGGAAGGTTTTAATGAATGGCTGTTAAACAAAGATATAATTTATGTAGGGGGTGGTAATACCTCTAACATGATTAATATTTGGAAAAGACATAATCTTATCAAAGTATTTAAAGATGCATATGAAAATGGAATAATTCTGTGTGGAATAAGCGCAGGAGCCGTATGTTGGTTTGATTGGATATTATCAGACTCAGTCGATAAAAAACTAAGTCCATTAAAAGGAATAAATTTTTTAGATGGGAGTTGCACACCGCATTCTTCAGATAATAATCGACTTCGACAATTTATTTCAGAAATTAAAGACGGAAATTTGCCAAATGGAATAGCCATTGATGATGGTGTAGCTGTGCTTTTTATTGACGGAGTTCCTTCAGAGGTTTATTCTTCAAGAATTAATCATGACGCTTATTATGTGACTAGACATGATAAGATAAGTTTAAAAACATATATAAAAAATTTAAATGGATAACATTAAAGCCAGTAAAAAAATTTTTAGCATTGAAGACGCAAAAAAACTATCAAAGAAAAGATTGCCAAAGATAGTTTATGATTTTATTGACGGTGCATCTGGAGATGAAAAGCTATCAGAAATTAATAGTTTTGCTTTAGATCAAATACGTCTTGAGCCAAGAGTTCTAAGAAATGTAGAGGAAAGAAAACTAAAAAAAAATATTCTTGGATTTAACTATGACTATCCATTTGGTTTTGCCCCAATGGGTATGACAAATCTTTCGTGGCCGGGCGCAGACTCAATGCTGGCAAAAGAGAGTGCAAGAAATAATATACCAACTTGTGTATCGATGGCTTCCACAACTACCTTAGAAAAAATGTATGAACTTTCAGAGGGTCATTCGTGGCTTCAACTTTATATTTTTCAGGATGAAGCTTTTGTGATGGAATTGCTCGATAGAGCAG
>CACJWS010000027.1 GCA_902596975.1 uncultured Pelagibacteraceae bacterium
GAAAAAAAACGCCTAATAAACAAGATTATATAAATACCGAGTACAATTTACCTGTAACAATTGGAAAAATTTGTAGCGATAATAATGTACAAAATTTTACTTATATTTCTTCATTGGGTGCCAGTCCAAAAAAAACAAATTTGTATTTAAAAAATAAAGGTATGGCTGAAGAAGAATTAAGAAAACTAAACTTTAAAAAATTTATTGTAATTAGACCTTCATTTTTAATTGGAAAAAGAATAGAGGAAAGATTGGGAGAAAAAATAGGTATTTTCGCCATGAAATGTATATCGCCATTTTTAGTTGGAGATTTAAAAAAATATAAATCGATAAATGCAGAAATAGTTGCTAAATCCATGATAAATATATCAAACAGTGAAATACAAAGTGGAGTATTTGAACCACCACAATTATTACGAATTGGAAGAGAATAAATTTTTTATAAATCAATAAAATATTAAAAAAATTATTTTAAGTGCTATAATACATTTAAAGGAGGTATCTATGGCTAAATTTTTTTTAATGGGAAATTTTACAGAGAAAGCATTCGCAGGCTTTTTAAAAGATCCTGGATCAGATAGATCTGAGGTTGCTAGAAAGTGTTCTGAAAGTGTTGGAGCTGAAATGAAATCTTACACGTATTTGAGAGGACCTTATGACTTTATAGTTGAAACCCATGGTACATTTGAGCAAATGGCTGCAATTAAAATGGCTACTGAGGGAAGTGGTGCACTTAAAAATATTGCTATTTGCGAGGAAACCCCAATGAATGAAATTGCAAATCATGCAACAAAAGTATCAAGTGGGTATAAAGTGCCTGGACAATAATCTTAATGGTAGCTTCATTAATTATGAAGCTACCAATTTAAAATCGAAGCTGTCAAAATATCTCATACAAATAAAGTAATATTGATTTATTAAGAAAGTTATGAACAAAAGAAAATTTATAAAATTATCTATATTTGGCTCGTTACTATATAGTATTTTTCCTTACAAAATTTCATTAGCTGAAACCAAAAAAATAATTAATCAAAATTTAACAGAAGCCCAAAAAAAAATTATGTTTGAAGAGGCAACTGAACGACCATTCTCAAGCCCTCTTAATCAGGAGAAAAGAGAAGGTTTTTATCACTGTGCAAATTGTGGAGCTAAACTTTTCAAGTCTAACTCAAAATTTGATAGTGGAACTGGTTGGCCATCATTTACAGAAGCACTTCCTGGAGCTTTTAAAACGAAAGTTGATTACAGCTTTGGCATGAAAAGAATTGAATATCATTGTGCAAAATGTGGTGCCCATCACGGTCATGTCTTTGAAGACGGTCCTGGACCTACTGGAAAAAGATATTGTAATAACGGCTTATGTTTAATATTTAAGCCATCATCATAAAATGGAGGAGTAATGAAGATATTGAGTATATTAAAAGGAGTTGAATTAGTTATAGCAGATTTAGAGGTAAATTTGGGAGAACAGGTGAGAAGTGCACCTACTTTATGTGCTAGATATAATGGTAAAATTATACCATTAAACACTGCTCATGATGGTAGACCTATTCTTATGAAAGAAGAAAATGCGATTGAAAATTAATTTCTAATTAAGTTGCGTCAACTTAAGTAAGTTTATTAAATATAAAATATTATAAGAAGAATTATGACATTTGAATTACCAAAACTAGATTATTCTAATGACGCCTTATCTCCAATAATGTCACAAGAAACATTAGAATTACATCATGGAAAACATCACCAAACCTACATAACAAATCTTAACAATTTTATAAAAGATACAGACATGGCTGAAATGTCATTGGAAGATATAATTGTTAAAAGCTCAAAAGATAACTCAAAAACTGGAATATTTAATAATGCAAGCCAGCATTGGAACCATAATCTTTTTTGGAAGTGCATGAAGCCAAAAGGTGGTGGGAATATTCCGTCAAAACTTGAGAAAAAAATTATTGAAGATTTTGGAAGTATTGAAAAATTCAAAGATGAATTCAAACAAGCAGGTATAACTCAATTTGGATCAGGTTGGTGTTGGTTATCATTAAATAATGATAAATTGGTTGTTACAAAAACAGCTAATGCAGCAAATCCATTAGTTGACAACATGAAGCCAATACTTGGGTGTGATGTTTGGGAACATTCTTATTATATAGATTACCGAAATAGAAGACCTGAATATTTAGACAAATTTGTTGAAAATCTTATTGATTGGGAATTTGTTGATTCTCTTTTAGGTTAATTTAAAATAAAAAAAAATGAACAAGGACAATGCCAGTAAACTCTGGAAAATTATTCAGGAGGCAGGCGACTATTTAAATGGTCAATTGCCTGATCACCCAAATCATCCAAAAGGAAGAAATCCATACGCGCATGTAGCAATATGTGTAAAAAATAAATTTAATGCTAGTTACAAAGATATCGAAGACGATAAATTTAATGAAGTATTAAATTTTATCGAAGATATTAAAAACAACCCAAACTAATTAATAAAATTAATCTAAAAATTGTTTGTATGCTAAATAAGCTAGAACTAATACAGCTACAACTTCCATATTTCTCCTTTTAATTAAAGCTGCCAGTCGCAAATAATATTATTATTACTAATACTGCCACAGCTTCCATTAACTTCTTTTATAATTTGAAAGGGTTAATTTCAAGTATATTTAATTGAAAATAGTATTCAAAAACTCATCCACTTCACTGTCTTTAGTGTTCCAAGCAGTGACTAATCTAACTGTTTTGCCAGTCAATTCATCTTTGCTCATCATATACTCTTCTGAATTAAGATGTTCGACCATTTTTTTTGGGAGTTTCACAAAAACTTCGTTTGCTTCTGTCGGATATTCTAGTTTCACTTGATTGCTAGAAACTAAACCATCACTTAATTTTTTTGCCATTAGATTTGCATGTCTTGCGTTTTTTAACCAAACATTATTTGAGATATATCCATCTAATTGTGCAGAAACAAAACGCATTTTAGACAATAGATGACCAGATCTTTTTAACAAGTATGGTAAGTTCCCAACTAATTCCTTATTAAATATTATAATTGCTTCGGCTGCTATACATCCGTTCTTCGTTGCTCCAAAAGATAATATGTCAATTCCTGATTTCCATGTCATTTCTGCGGGAGTAACATCTAGTGAAACAAGCGCATTAGCGAACCTAGCACCATCCATATGTACTTTTAATTTTTTTTTATGTGCGATTTCAGAAATATTTCTAATTTGATCTAAAGTATAAACTTCACCAGTTTCTGTTGCTTGAGTTATACTAACAATAGATGGTTGAGTGTGATGCACAATTCCAAACCCTCCAATATTATCATTTAGCTCATCAACTGTTATTTTGCCATCTTTACCGTGCAATGGAACAAGTTTTGCTCCACCTGTATAAAATTCAGGGGCTCCACACTCATCAACATTAATATGAGAAAATTTGTGGCAATAAATATTTCCAAATGATGGAGATATAGCAGAAAGTGCTAAAGCATTTGATGCGGTTCCTGATGCAGTTGGATAAACAATCACATCCTTTTCAAAAATTTTAGAAAATTTTTCTTGTAACACACCTGAAATTTCATCGTTACCATACGGTG
>CACJWS010000028.1 GCA_902596975.1 uncultured Pelagibacteraceae bacterium
TTGGAAATAAATCAAAAAAAACAAATCTGTTGAGAAAAAAATTAAATTCACTTTTAGATGGTGTCTTCCTTACAAGAGACCTTGTATCGGAGCCAGGAAATGTTCTTCATCCAGATGAATATGCAAGACGTATAGTTAAATTAAGAAAATTTGGTTTAAAAGTTACTGTATATGATCAAAAAAAATTAAAGAAGATGGGTATGAATGCCTTATTGGGTGTAGGCCAAGGAAGTGTCAGAGGATCATACTTAGTAACTATAGAATGGAAAGGCACAAAAAATAAATCCAAACCATTAGCATTTGTTGGCAAAGGTGTGTGCTTCGATACTGGAGGTTATTCTTTAAAACCGGCAAAATTTATGGAAGATATGACCTATGATATGGCAGGCTCTGCCACAGTTGTTGGTTTAATGAAAACTCTTGCATTAAGAAAATCAAAAATTAATGCTGTAGGAGTAGTTGGTCTTGTAGAAAATATGGTAAGTGGAAATGCTCAAAGACCTGGTGATATTGTTAAATCTTATAGTGGAAAAACAATTGAAGTTTTAAATACTGATGCTGAAGGAAGATTAGTTTTAGCAGATGCTTTAACATTTACAGAACAAAAATTTAAGCCACAATTTATTGTTGATTTAGCAACATTAACTGGAGCTATAATTGTTTCTCTTGGATCAGAATATGCAGGTCTATTTTCAAATAATGATAAATTATCAAAACAATTAATTGATGCAGGTGAAAGTGTTGAGGAAAAACTTTGGAGAATGCCTTTAAATGAAAACTTTGATAAATTAATAAATTCAAAAAACGCAGATATGCAAAATATTAATTATGTGGGTGGAGCAGGTTCGACTACAGCAGCACAATTTTTACAGAGGTTCATAATAAACAAAACTCCTTGGGCTCACTTAGATATTGCTGGCATGGCATTTTCAAAATATGGAGGAGCACTTAACTCTGGTGGTGCAACTGGTTATGGAGTTAGATTGTTAAATAAATTAATCGAGGATTATTATGAGTAATATTGAGCAAACTCTATCGATAATTAAACCAGATGCAGTCGAAAGAAATCTTCAAGATCAAATTAAGCAGGAATTTATAAATAAAGGATTTGAAATAATAAAAGAAAAAAAAATTCATATATCAAAAGAAGAAGCCGAAAGATTTTACAAAGTACATGAGTCCAAACCGTTTTATAACGATTTGTGTACTTATTTATCATCAGGTCCTATTGTTGTGATGACTCTACAACGAGAAAATGCAGTTGCGGAAAATAGAAAGTTAATGGGGGCGACAAATCCAGTTGATGCAGAAGAGGGCACTTTGAGGAAAAAATATGGTATTTCAATTGATAAAAACTCTGTTCATGGTTCAGACAGCTCTGAAAATGCTAAGATTGAATTAGATTTTTTTTTTAATCACTAGCTAATAATTTAATAATTGCTTTTGGGTATATTTTATGCTCGATTTTTAAAACTTTTTTTTCTAAACTTTTTCCACTGTCAGATTTTAGAATTTTTACTTTTTTTTGTAATATTATCTTACCTGAATCTAATTTCTCATTGACGATATGAACTGTAGCTCCAGAGTATTTGTCATTATTTTGAATTGCTCTATTGTGAGTATTTAGACCTTTATACTTAGGAAGAAGAGAAGGGTGAATATTAAGTATAGGTTTGTTAAATTTTCTTATAAAATTACCTGATAGTATTTTCATAAATCCAGCTAAACAAATCAAATCAACATTATTTTTTTTTAATAATTTTAATAAACGATCTTCAAAACTTTTTTTATTAGAATCTTTAATAAAGTCATTATTGATCTTAGACTTATTTGCATAATCTAATCCTTTTGCACTAAAATTATTAGAGACAACTAGAACAATTTTAATTAAAGATTTTTTTGTTTTTGAATATTTAACTAGTGATCTTAGATTGCTACCTCTTCCACTTATTAAAACTGCTGTATTTTTTTTACCAGATAACTTTTCCACTCAATTTTACTTTTTGTGAATTTTTTGTAATTTTTCCAATAACATATGGTTTATATTTTTTTGGAAATAATCTAATTACTTTTTTGTAGTTTGAACGTTTTACTATTAAACAAAAACCCACACCACAATTAAAAGTTTTTAACATTTCTTGATCGCTAACACCTTGACTTTTAAGCCATCTAAATATTTTTAATGTTTTTATTTTTTCTAAATTTATTTCAGCGCAGTAATTATCTGGTATTATTCTTGCAATATTGTCTTTTAATCCACCACCAGTGATATTTGCACAAGCATTCAAATACTTTTTTTTAATTAATTCTAATACATGCATTACATATATTTTAGTTGGTACCAATAATTCTTTTTTTAAAAATGAATTTTTATTTATATTAATTTTCTTTTTTTTTATAATATGTCTTACTAAGGAATATCCATTTGAGTGGAGACCACTGGAAGGTATTGCCAGTAGTAAATCTTTTTCTTTTATTTTATTTAATAATATTTTGTCTTTCTCAACTAAGCCTAAAGAAAATCCTGCAATATCAAATTTTCCTTTAGAATATGTTCCAGGCATTTCTGCAGTTTCTCCACCAACTAATTCACAGTCAGCTAATTTGCAGCCTTTAATAATTCCTCTAATTATACTTTTCAGTTTTTTAGTATCGATTTTTTCGACAGATATATAATCTAAAAAAAGCAAAGGTTTTGCTCCTTGAACTATAATGTCATTTACACACATTGCCACAAGATCCACTCCAATTGTATCAAATTTACCTAGCATATTTGCAACTTCAATTTTTGTACCAACTCCATCTGTGCTAGATACAAGATATGGATTCTTTAAATTACTTGGAAGTTTTGTGAGTGCTCCAAATCCTCCAATATTCTCAAAATGACCACTTTTTTTTGATTTTTTTGTGCTTGAGGATATAAATTTAATAAATTTATCTGCTTTTTTTATGCTTACACCACTTTTCTTATATGTAAAATTCTTCGATCCCATGTTTAAGTTATGTTTTTAATCAAAAATAAAATTAATATTTACTTATACTTTTTTTTTTTACTTTTCATTTTAGTTTTTATCAAGTTTTCCACAACCATAGTATTTGCAGACAATTACACAGT
>CACJWS010000029.1 GCA_902596975.1 uncultured Pelagibacteraceae bacterium
TCAGTCTTTTTTTGCCATTTATTTGAATAACTAAGTTCAACTCTTCTAACTCAAGGAAAGATTTATCATAATCTGGCCAAGCAAGGTCATCTTCACTAATTTCGTTTAAACATTCACTTGTGAAATGTGGGATCACTGGATTAAAACAAGTTAGTATTTTGATATAATTATCTTTTAGGTTTTTTATATTCTTTTTAATTTTTATATAATTTGATAAATAATTATAAGTTTCATACATATTGGCTATGATTACATTATAATTAAATTTTTCCAGATTATTTGTAATTTTTGCAATTAATTGATTTGTAAACTTTTCAAGCTCGGTATCTGATACTTCTTTATTTTCTATGGTAATTTTATTTTTGATTTCTTTATGGAGAGACCATAGTTTTTGAATAAATTTATATGATGATACCATGCCTTGTTCAGACCACTGAACATCTTTTTCTGGAGGACTATCTGATAAAATAAATAATCTAACTGAATCTGCACCATAATTACTAATAATATATTCAGGATCTATAACGTTTTTTTTTGATTTTGACATTGACTCTGAGGGACCCACTTTAACAATTTTAGTTTTGTTTTTTTTCTGAACAACTTTATTACCTATTTTCTCAATGTCGTCAGGACTTAACCAATTATTATTTTCATCTTTATAAGTTTCATGACACACCATCCCTTGTGTAAACAAGCTTTCAAAAGGTTCTGTGATATCAAAATTTTCATTTTCATAGTTTATTGCTCGCATAAAAAATCGTGAATACAATAAGTGTAATATTGCGTGCTCAACTCCACCAATATATTGATCCACGGGCATCCAGTAATCTATATCATCCTTATTAAAACCATATTCTTTTTCATTTGGTGAACAAAACCTTAAATAATACCATGATGAACATACAAAAGTGTCTAAAGTGTCAGTTTCTCTCGTATATTTTTTTCCTTCAATAGTGATTTCTCTCCACTTTTTTTGATTGTCCAATGGATTACCTTTAACCGATAAATCTATATTTTCTGGAAGTTTCACTGGCAACATTTCTTTTGGTAAAGGCTTTGCATTGCCATCTTCATCATAGATAATTGGAATTGGACATCCCCAATACCTTTGACGCGATACACCCCAATCTTTTAATCTAAAATTTACTTGTTTTTTACCTAATTTTTTATTTTCTAAAACCTCGATTGCTTTAATTACAGAATTTTCTGGAGCTTCTATTCCATTAAAAAAATCTGAATTGATTAGAACACCAGGTCCTGGGTAAGCTTCATTTGAAACTTTAAAATCATCTTTTTCATCATGAGGTCTCACAACTGTTTTAATTTCAAGATTATATTTTTTTGCAAAATCAAAATCCCTTTGGTCGTGTGCTGGACAACCAAAAACAGCTCCAAATCCATAATCCATAAGTACGAAATTAGCAAAATAAACAGGAACTTTTTGCTCAGGTTTTAATGGATTTTTTGCAAAAAGATTCGTTTTAAAACCTATTTTTTCTCCAACTGCAATAGCTTCCTCTGTAGTGCCAGTTTTTGAGCAGTCTTCTTTAAATTTTAAAAACTGTTCATCATTTTTATAAAAATTTGAAATTTCATGATCTACAGATAGAGCTAAAAAAGAGAAACCAAAAAGTGTATCTGGCCTAGTTGTAAAACATTTTATATTCTTAACTGGCAAATCACCCTCAATTTCAAAATTTATTTCACATCCAAAAGATTTTCCTATCCAATTTTTTTGCATAGTTTTTACTTTATTTGGCCAAGTTTTAAGATTGTCTAAACCATTTAAAAGATCTTGCGAAAATTTAGAAATATTAAAAAACCATTGGCTCAATTTTTTTCTCTGAACAATTGCGCCCGATCTCCAACCTTTTCCATCTATAACTTGCTCATTGGCTAAAACGGTTTGATCAACAGGATCCCAATTTACATAATTTTCTTTTCTGTAAACAAGACCTTTGTCTAATAACTCAAGAAAAAAAATTTGTTGATGTTTATAATAATCTTCGCTGCAGGTAGAGATTTCTCTATCCCAATCTATTGATAAACCAAGTTTTTTTAGTTGATTTTTCATGGTGCTAATGTTTTTATTTGTCCAATCTTTTGGATCTAATTTATTTTCTCTAGCTGCGTTTTCTGCAGGCATCCCAAAAGCGTCCCAACCCATTGGATGTAAAACATTAAAACCTTTGAGATTTTTATATCTTGAGAGCACGTCTCCTATTGTATAATTTCTTACATGGCCCATATGAATTTTTCCCGAAGGATAAGGAAACATTTCTAGGCAGTAAAATTTCTTTTTCTTTTTATCTATCCTAGTTTTAAAGGTTTTTTTATCTTCCCAAATCTTCTGCCACTTTGTTTCAAATTCTTTGAAATTATATCTTTCCACGGTCTTAATTTTAATGGCTATTTTTCAAATGATCAAAATTTTTTGAATTTATTTTTTCTTCTTTGATTTATTTTCTTGTTCATAAAGTGCTGCTTTACTTAAAATTTTTTTAGTTAACTCATCTGATAATACTCCAGATCTATCTGAAATTTTACATGTTTGTTGCACTGAACAGTTTTTATAAAAAACTTTTACTATTAACGCATCAGATCTAACTTCATTACTTACAAATCTAATTGATATTTTAACTGACTCATTATTTTCATCACTGTCG
>CACJWS010000030.1 GCA_902596975.1 uncultured Pelagibacteraceae bacterium
TGTATCTACGCCACAAGGTGTAATGACAGATGTCGATGCAAGAAAGAAAAAACTTGGCGGAGAAATTATTTGTAAGGTATTTTAATGTCTAAAATAGGAAAAATAAACATACCAATTCCAGATAAAGTAAAAGTTTTATTATCTGGCAATGTAATTAATATTGAAGGTCCACTAGGTAAACAAGCAATAAAATTAGATTTAGAAATGTTTGATCTTAATATTAATGAGGGTAAAGACCTATCAATAAAACCAAAAAAACTTGATGATACATCTAAAAGATTATGGGGCATGAATAGAAGCTTACTTAATAATGCCATTATTGGAGCAAGTAGTGGTTATGAAAAAATACTTGAACTTACAGGAGTTGGTTTCAGAGCAGCTTTAAAAGGAAATATTCTAAATATGCAACTAGGATTTAGTCATGACATTAATTACAATATTCCCGAAGGTATAAAAATAGCTGTCGAAAAACAAACAACATTAAAAATAAGTGGCTCAAATAAACAACAAGTTGGTATGGTTGCTTCACAAATCAAAAGCATTAGACCGCCTGAGCCTTATAAAGGAAAAGGCATAAAAGAAAAGGGTCAATATATTTTAAGAAAAGAGGGTAAGAAAAAATAATGAGATTAAGCACAATAGAAAGAAAAAGATTTAGAGTAAGAAAAAAACTTAAGAATGTTTCTAAAGATAGATACAGATTAAGTGTTTCAAGATCTACAAAAAATATAAGTGCGCAAATAATAGATGATGTAAAAAATATCACGTTAGTTTCAGCCTCATCTATAGACAAAGAAATTAAAGATCTAAAAAAAAATAAATCAGAAATATCAACAATTGTTGCTGAGACACTTGCAAAGAAAGCAAATGAAAAAAATATAAAAAAAATTTACTTTGATAGAGGAATTTATAAATATCATGGAAGAGTTAAAATTTTTGCAGAGACATTAAGAAAAAATGGGATGGAATTTTAAAATATGGAAAAAAATACAGAATTTGTTGAAAAATTAGTTCACATAAACAGAATAACTAAAGTCGTTAAAGGTGGAAGAAGATTTGGCTTTTCCGCATTAGTTGTAGTTGGTAATCAGAATGGAAAAATTGGTATTGCACACGCAAAAGCAAAACAGGTCCCAGATGCGATCAAAAAAGCAAATGAATTAGCAAGACGAAAATTGATACAAATACCATTAAGAGATGGGCGAACAATTCACCATGATATTTATGGCAAAGATGGTGCTGGAAAAATCAAACTAAGATCTGCGCCTAAAGGAACAGGCATAATAGCAGGTGGTCCAGTTAGGGCTGTATGCGAAGTGCTTGGTATAAAAGATATAGTAGCCAAATCTCTAGGTACTGCAAACCCACATAATGTGATTAGAGCATGTATAAAAGCCTTGTCAAAACAAAATTCACCAAAAAATATTTCAAATTTAAGAAATAAAAAAATTTCTGAGATAATTGAGAAAAGAGGATAATGACATCTTTAAATTCATTAAAAAATCTTAAAAGAAAAAAAATTAGAGTAGGAAGAGGTATAGGATCTGGTAAAGGCAAAACTTCTGGTAGAGGAGTAAAAGGCCAAAAATCAAGATCTGGAGTTGCAATAAAAAGTTTTGAAGGTGGTCAAATGCCATTATTCAGGAGATTACCTAAAAGAGGTTTCAACCCTATAAGCAAAAATGATGTAGCAATAATAAATTTAGGTGATTTACAAAAACTAATTGATAATAAGAAAATTAGTCCAGACTCGAAGATAAATATTGATACTTTAAAAAAATCTAAATTATTTAGAAAATCAATTAATAAATTTAAAGTTTTATCAAATGGAGATTTTAATTCTAAAATTGATATTGAAGTAGATTATTCTTCTAAAATTGCCAAAGAAAAAATTGAAAAAGCTGGTGGACAAATTATTATTAAAAATCAATCTAAGTCATGAGTGCTTCAACACAATCTAATGATTTAAGAAACAGAATACTATTTACACTATTTATACTTGCAGTTTATAGATTGGGAACTTTTGTTCCTTTACCAGGTATTGACCCTGAACAACTTCAAATAATGATGGAAGGTAATCAAAAAGGGTTACTGGGTATGTTTAACGTTTTTGCGGGAGGTGCCGTAAGCAGAATGGCAATATTTGCTCTTGGAATAATGCCATATATATCATCTTCAATTATTGTCCAGTTACTTACAGGAGTTTCTGATTATTTTAAAAATTTAAAAGCGCAAGGTGAAATAGGCAGACAAAAAATTACACAAATAACTAGATATGGAACAGTTTTATTAGCAACTATACAAGGATACGGATTGGCAGTTGGATTAGAGTCGTCAGCAGATTTAGTTATTAATCCTGGAATATATTTTAAAATTTCAACAGTTACAACTATTGTTGCTGGAACCATATTTTTGATGTGGCTTGGTGAACAAATTACACAAAGAGGAATTGGTAATGGTA
>CACJWS010000031.1 GCA_902596975.1 uncultured Pelagibacteraceae bacterium
GATGTAACTGACGAAATATATGAGAGATTAAAAAAAAAATTTAAATTAAATTAAATTGATATTCTCTAGCTTCAATTATTTCCTTTTGTACATTTAGCTCAACTTCGTCCAAAAATATAAAGTCATCTTTCTTAATGTCTTTTTTTAAAACTGCATTGTCAGTAAAACCCATCGGTAAAATTCTTTCTTGTTTGGATCTTTTAGAGGAAATCAACCTTCCTCTTGCGCAATAACCCCCTTCTCCATCAAGTTTTTGTCCTGCCTTTAAATCTTTTTTTGCAACACTAGCTATCTCAGCATTAAAATTTTTTGTATGCCCTGTTGCCTTATTATCAAGAACTATAGAATAAATTGATTGACCCAATTCTAATCCAATATAATGATAAGGTCTCCAAATAGCTGAATAACTTCCAGAAGAATCCGTAACCATTCCATAGTCTTTGAAGCAGTTTTCTACATATTCATTTTGAGCTTTAATAACAATGTAAACCCCCCATCTAAGATCGTTAGGAATGTCTTTTTTATCTAAATCAATGCTTGAGATAACTTCTACTTGACCAGCATGATCTAATAAACCACCTTCTGATTTTGGAATTAATTTTTTAGCAATATCATAAACTCCTAAAGGAGGATAAGTTAATCCATTATCTGGACATTTTAGATCTGTTGCATTGCTAACTGCACACATTTCAATTGATGATTTATCTCCACATAAAAAACTATTAAACATTTTGGGGTTCATGCCAGATTCATTTTCTGCTCTTTCTTTAGTTAAACCATAGTGTCCCCAAACAGTTTCTGGTGTGGAATATTCAAAAGATGGATGATATTTTGTTCCTTTGCCTGCACATACAATTTCAAACCCATTTAATTTTGCCCATTCAATTTGTTCTAATATTAATGATGGTTGATCACCATAAGCCATTGAATAGATAACATTATTTTCTTTGGCTAAATCAGATAAGTATTTTCCACACAAAACATCTGCCTCGACATTTACCATTATTACATGCTTTTTACTTTCTATTATTTTTTTGGCGTGAATAGTGCCAGAAATAGGATTCCCCGTTGCTTCAATAAATACATGAATTTCTCTATCTAAAACTTTGTCTAGATTATCTGCAAAATTAATCTTTTGTATAGTTTCATTAGACAATCCACTACTTAAACAATTTTTTTTTGCTCTATCTATATCAAGCTCTATTATAGAATCTAAAATGATTTTGTTTAATTGATTATATTGAGCGAGAAACATTGAAACAAATTTCCCACAACCAACAAAAGCAACTCTAATTGGTTTTTTTAAATTTTGAAGTTTAGAATATAAATACACAGATCTATCTTAATAAGAAAAAAATAATAAACCAATAAGATAATAGTCCTGAAACAATAGTAGCGATTACATTCCTTGAGTAAAATCCAACAACTAAAGCAACAGTGGCACCGTAAATTTTTGGATCTGTGATTTCTACAAATGAACCAAAATCATTAAAAAAAACTCCAGGAAATATTATTGCTGGGAATACTGCTGCTGGAACATAATTAAGAACTTCTTTAACTTTTGTTCCAAGCATTTCTCTATCAATTAAGGCTACCATCGCCATTCTGGAAAAATAAGTTATAACTCCAGATACTACAATTGAAAACCAGGTCATTTTTTAAACCTCAACATTATAAAGGCTGCAAATAGAGCGACTATAGGAGATAATATTATGTAAGATTTAAATGGAGCATCAAATAAAATTAATGATGCAAATCCAGATATCAACATCACAAAAACATGATCTAATTTTCTTAAGTCATTTACAATAATTGCTAAAAAAGTGAGAGGGATCGCAAATTTTAAACCCAATTCTTCAGGAATAAATGAGCCCAATATAATTCCACTAATTGTGGATAACTGCCAACAAAACCAAAGTGTTACTCCCGTGCCAAGAACATAATAATGTGGATTAGATAAATTTTTATTCTGTTTAATGTACTTGTTAGACTCTGCAAAACCTTGGTCTACAATAAAATAAGATATAAATAATTTTTTTATAAAACTTAGTTTTTCAAGATATTCAGATAAAACTGCACCATATAATAAATGTCTAGAGTTTATTACTCCAACTGATGTAATGGCTACTAATGATGAAGCTCCACCTGACAAAAGTTGCATAAATATTATCTGTGAAGCGCCGCCAAAAATAATCAAGGAAGTTGCATAAACTAAAATTGGATCAAAACCTAATTCAACGCCTATAGCTCCAGTTATAATTCCAAAAGGAATTACTGATAACATATGAGGTAAAACAGCAACCGTACCTTTAAAAAATATTTTTGATTTTGAAAGCATTAATTAAAAATTCACTAAAGCTTTTTTGAGATATTTTTTATCTAATTT
>CACJWS010000032.1 GCA_902596975.1 uncultured Pelagibacteraceae bacterium
AAAAACAGGACAATTATTAGAGGAAGGAATTAATGAAGCTGGAGCTATATCTTCTTGGCTTGCAGCAGCTACTTCATATAGCAATCATAATTTTCCGATGATGCCTTTTTATATTTTTTATTCCATGTTTGGCTTTCAAAGAATTGGAGATTTGATTTGGGCTGCAGCCGATCAAATGCCGAGAGGATTTTTAATTGGTGCTACAGCTGGGAGAACAACTTTAGCTGGAGAAGGATTGCAACATCAAGATGGACAAAGTCATATAATTGCTTCAACATTTCCTAACTTAAAATCTTACGATCCTTGTTTTGCAAGTGAACTGGCAATAATTTTTGATGAAGGAATGAAAAGAATGATGACAGAATGTAAAGATGAATTTTATTATATTACTGTAAATAACGAAAAATACTCACATCCTAAAATTGATATAAAAAATAAAGATGGAATAATTAAAGGTGGCTACCTTTTTAAAGATAATTCAAATGATAAAATTAATATAAATTTATTAGGATCTGGACCAATCTTCAGAGAATGCATTGAAGCTTCTAAAATACTTAAAGATGAATATGGAATTGGTTCAAGATTGTACAGCATAACAAGTTATTCAGAGTTAGAAAAAAATGCTAAATCAGTTTTAAGACAAAACACATTGTCTCCTGCAAATAAAAAACAAAATTATTTGCAGCAGCTAATTTCTAATGACGACCCTATAATTGCTACTTCAGATTATGTAAGAGCATATTCACAATTAATCTCTAGCCACATAAATAATAAGTTTTTAGCCATGGGTACAGATGGTTTTGGAAGAAGTGATACTCGAAAAAATTTAAGAGACTTTTTTGAGGTAGATAGCAAACATATAGTTATTAGTACTTTGTATACGCTTTATGAAGATAAGAAAGTTCCATTACAAACACTAGAAAAAGCGATTAGTAAATATAATCTCAACAATAACAAAATTAATCCTTGGGAAATATAATCTCAACAATAACAAAATTAATCCTTGGGAAATATAATCCCTACTAATTTTTTATGGAATTACCTGTCGTCAATCATAAAGATTATGAAGCTCAATTAAATGATGACAATAAATTTCCAATAAAAAAATTTGGGGAATTAGCTAAAGTATTAATTAAAAATAAAATAGTTAAAAATTTCTATATTCCAGAACCATGTTCAGTAGAAACTTTAAAAGAAGCGCATACAGAAGACTATATAAATAAAATAAAAAATAAAACTTTAGATAAAAACGGAATTAGAAAAATAGGTTTTCCTTTAGTTGACAGCGTAGTTAGAAGGTCTTTTATTGCAACTGGAGGTACAGTCCTTGCTACAAAACTAGCTTTAAATTATGGCATAGCATGTAATACTGCGGGAGGCAGTCATCATGCAACATCTAATGAAGGAGCTGGATTTTGTGTTTATCAATTTCATCTTTGCTGAGTGAAGAAACCAATTTTAAAACTTCCGGGTCCTCTGCAAAAAAGTTTTTAAGATTATACTCACCATCTCTTGCCCCTAAAGTTTGATATTTTCCATCTACAGTTTTAGCAAAACGTTTTAATAACAAGTGATCTTTATCTTGTTGAAAAATCTTATCCCATTCAGATCCCCACAGGACTTTTATAACATTCCAACCATTAGCTTTAAAGATTGTCTCCAGTTCTTGAATTATTTGTCCATTACCTCTTACAGGTCCATCTAATCTTTGGAGATTACAATTTATAATAAAAGTTAAATTATCTAATTTTTCTCTTGAGGCGATAGATAATCCAGCCAAACTTTCAGGTTCATCCATTTCGCCATCTCCAAATAAACCCCATACTCTTTTATTTGTTTTTAATAAGTTTCTATTTTCTAAATATTTCATGAAACGAGCTTGGTATATTGCATTAACTAAACCTATTCCCATCGATGAAGTGGTAAATGTCCAGTAATCTCTCATTAAATACGGATGGCAATATGACGATAGTCCTTGCTCATTTAGTTCTTGTCTATAATGTTCTAGATGATTTTTTGTTAATCTTCCCTCTAAAAATGATCTTGCATATATCCCAGTTGTACATTGTGATTGATAAAAAATTAAATCTGCTTCATCACCACCTTTAAAAAAATGATTAAATCCCGTTT